>CP129018.1:2400000-3000000 GCA_020524525.2 Bacillus tianshenii
AAAGGAACATTTGTTCTTATTTTTCATTGTATGCACCCCTGACTTGAATTAAAATAGTCATAAGATAGTGGAGCACATTCCTATTCAGCGGCCGCGGTGAGTCCACTATCTTTTTCCAGGGGTGTCTGGTTAAACAATTGGGAGGGCGTTGCAACGTCCTCCTTTTTTATAGCATGTTTTATGCTGCTTGCTTCCGATGTATCAGCACCGGCTCTTCGCCAGTCATCTCATAGAAACGCTTTTTAATGACATCACAAAAAACCAGATCCAATTCCATCGTCCGGCAAATTCGATTCATTTGTTCACATGTCATTAGCGTTGAACCACTACCACCAAAGAAATCAATTACAATGTCACCTTTTTTACTGCTGTTTCCAATTGGAATGGCCAACAGCTCTAAAGGTTTTTGAGTTGGATGCACATACTTCGTAACATCTCCTCGAGACACTTCCCATACTGTTGCTGGTTCTGGGTTTTCAACCTGCAATCCTGATTTCCAAACGGTGGTCTGCTTTCTATCCCCATACCAAGCTGGCGACTTGCCCTTTAAATGAGCATAAAAAACAGGCTCATGTTGAAAGCGATACTGAGCCCAGCCATATGATGCAGCGTTTTTCACCCAAATACATTGGGTTCTTACAGTAATACTCGCAGCATTCATATTATTCTCAAATTCCCGTTGATAAGAGGAACCATGAAAAACATAAATAGCTGCTTTTGTATCCATGATGCTTTTATAATTTTCAAAGACTGCTTTCAAAAAATCATTAAACTCTTCATCACTCATATCATCATTTTGAATCTTTCCTCTACCTGAGGAATTAAGCTCTTTAGATTCACTTTCAACTGCAACGTTATATGGCGGGTCCGTAACAATTAAATTGGCTTTATCCCCTCTCATTAGTTGTTTTACATCTGATAGCTTTGTCGCGTCTCCACAAACAAGTAGATGCCGGCCCAACTTCCATACATCCCCATATTGGGTTTCTGCTTCCTGAATTTCATCTAATGCTTCCTGGACATCAAATTCATCTTCTTCAACCGGTTCCTCAATTTCTGTATCTGTTTCCAACCCATTGAGTAATTGATCAAGTTCATCCTTTTGATAACCTGTCTGTACAGAAATTTCGTCCAAAGAAAAGTGCGCTGTTAGTTCTTCTAACAGCGCACTTAACATTTCTTCATTTGTTTGACCACGTAAATGACTAAGACTGATATTGAGCAGTTTTGCTTCTTCGTCAGTCGTTTCCACAATGACACAAGTAATTTCTTTTAAGCCAGCTTCTTTAGCAGCTCGCCAACGCTTTTCACCTTTGATAATGGTCATATCGTTTCGGACTAAAATAGGTTGAAGTACACCGTACCTTCGGATGCTTTCAACTAATGAATGATAGATATCCTTCTCCATGGTGTTTGGGTTCCATGTAGTGTTTTGAAGCTTTTTTAACGTTACATTCTCTATTCGCACTGCAATAGTCCCCTTTGCTATTTCTTGAGTTATGTTAGCTTTGGAGCCAAAGAAAAAGCACCACGATGGGTGCTGTTAATCAGTCCTTATATGTATTAAGATAATCAATTTCAGACACAAGATAGATGTCTGGAATTACCTCATTATCAAAACCAAGTACATGATGTATTGAAGCAATTCTATATTGTTGATTATATTTTAATTTACTTTTTCCGATATCATCACAAACCTTCTCGATTTGAGTCATTAGTTCATTTGCTACTAAAACTACGTCACCTTTTTGTAATGGGTAGGCATAACTGACTTCCCCTACATGGTGATAACCTCCAGTTTCTCTCTTATAGCCAAGATAAATATTATATTTGTACATTTAGTTCATCTCCTTTCTATGCCAACATTCGACAAAAGGAGATATTTTCCTTCACAAACACCAATAAAGCTTGTCCTCTAATGAACAAACTAATACTCTCCTCACTTTTTATGGCATACGCTTGATCCTTTGCTCATATCAATATATTAATCCAAAAATCGGAGGGTGATATAATTGAAGTGTAAATTTTCCAAAGAATTCGTTTTAGTTATTAGCAATAAGTCCTTCATTAGGTTGTATCTTTTTCATGAGGCGGGGGCACTAATCAGAGAAATAATTGATAAATGGCCCATGCCCCCTTTTTATTAGAACCCCCTAATTTGGGGTTCTTTTTTCATTTCTTAATACATCTTATTAAAGTAAATTAT
The DNA here is from genome assembly GCA_020524525.2 of Bacillus tianshenii. Taxonomy (NCBI): domain Bacteria; kingdom Bacillati; phylum Bacillota; class Bacilli; order Caryophanales; family Bacillaceae; genus Sutcliffiella; species Sutcliffiella tianshenii. The sequence continues at coordinate 2,402,207 of CP129018.1, forward strand.
ATATATTACAAAAAATTTCATTTAATTTACTTATGTCAACCATAAAATTTGTTGTTTTTCCATTCACCCGGAATCAAACCAAGCCCCCTTAAAGCTTATCTAGCCCAAGCGTGCAACCTTACACCATGAATGCATGATAAAATACCGCCATATCTTAATGCGTTGGAGGATTTCCACAGCTGCATTGATTAGCGGTTATTAGATAAATTATTATGAAATTATTAAGAGATAGTCACATTCAGAAGGACTTTCACCTTCTCACCTCGTAGCCACCACCGCAATTCAGCGCTCAGAACTCCAGCTGCTCCTCCATAAACCGTACAGCCTTCCCGGTTCCGTAGATGTACCCGAGTACGTCTTGATAAGGAAGGCGACGCTTCTCCCAGAGTTTTTCCCTCTAAGAAAAGCTTACTTTTTTCATAAATTATATTAGTCCCCCATTTTATCCCTTGATTCCTCGGGGTTTTATCGAACATTAGTAAATTAAATGAAAAACCTATATGATACCGAGTGCTGTTGCTATTTGAAATATAGCCTGTTTTTTGACTGTGTAATATAAATCTTTATCAATACCCATTTCTATATAAACTGTGATATCTTTGACTCTTTCTGGACCGAGGTACTTTCTTTCAATTACTTCACGCTCCAAGGTGTCCAAAGACTTTTCCAATGCACGTTGCATTTGCCTATATTTTAATTTACATATAACTTCTTCATCTTTTGAACGCATAGAAGGAAATAAACATGAAACTCCCTGTTCTTCAAGCTCCTTCTGGTTCTCCACGGCCACACGAATTGCTTTAAATAGCTTCAGTTCTGAAGCAACTTTACGACGGACTTCTTTCTCATCGATTTCTGGAAACAATGAAAGCTGAGCTGGCATAGCTTGTCCTCCTTACTTGAATCGTTTTTCTTCTACATTGAACAAGTACTGCAGATATTTAGAGCGATGAACAGGTTGAAGTACTCCTGTGCGTTTATCTTGCCGATACTGGTTTACTTTCCAGCGAATAATGTATTTCATTTAATTCACCTCTTTGTGCAAAATAAAAGAGGACACTAATTAAGTGCTGCGTGTGCAGCTAGCTTAATCAGTGTCCTCCAGTGGGCTGGTAGAACTTTAAACAGAAATATTAATTTATGGCTAAAAGGTTCTTTTTCTTTAAGAATTGACAAATGTCTTCGTAATAAGGTAGGTCAGGATATAATTGAAAAGTCCAATGCTCTTTCTTTAAAGCACTTTCTTCTGCATCAAGATGTTTGACCTTCTCTATCATTTCTAGCGGATTTCTCCCTTTATAATATAAAGGGTTTCTTGGATTTTTCTCATTTAATTCTTTCACATGTGCTCTATAATCTTCCTTAGTGCATTCATTCACCTTCATAAAATGACTAATTAACTCTTTTATTCGCTCTTCTGAATTGCTTCTCAAAGCAGAATGATTAAAGTGTTTAATACTATGACAATTGTAGCACAAGCATTTAATGTTCTTAAGAATCAAAACCCGACTTTCTTTATTAATTTTCCATTCTTCATGAGCTTGCAACTTTTCCTTATATCCACATACCATACACTCGTTGTTGTTTCTCCGATAAATTTCATACCTAATTTTATCCCAAAGGCTTGCGGGGAGAACTTTCCTTAAATTTTTGCCTTGTACGTATAATGGCATATTCAAAGTAATTGATAATTTCAAATCCATTTGATTACCTCTTTTTATCTAAAGTAATAAATAAATTTACGAATTAAAATATTCTCTAACTCTACCTTTTAGTATTAGGACGTCACTTTCTAAATCTAAGATATGCATCTTATCATGACAATTAGGACAAAGTGCTACTGTATTATAAATAGAATCTTCTCCGCCCCTTGACAACCAGTCAATATGATGAGTGTGAAGGTGTGGTTCTCCTTTAGAGTTAATAAAAGGTGCCAACTTCTCGCACAACTGACAAACGCCATCGGCCCATCGCTTAGCGTATTCTATTACAAGGGGATCCCGTACATATGTTGTAGTTGTAGTTCGTCTCTTAGCCCCTCTACTATTTGCATGGCGAGCTCTTTCTGCTAATTCTTCATCGGAAAGTCTCTTTACTTGCTTCTGTTGATATTCAGATTTCTCATCTAACAACTTTTTAGGTATATTAATGGGGCCTTCTCCATTAATTACACTTAGTGGAAATACCCAGACAGTTCTCAATTCACCACTATCATCTGGTTGGATTGTTTGATATGGTTGTCCTACTAATTGGACCTCTCCCATAAAAATGTATTGCCCTTCTCTAAAAACTTCAAATAGAAAAACAGATACACCGTTATGAGTAGACTCAGCCAAAGTTTTATTTTGCATATAATTAAGACTTTGCTGCCCTAATTGACCCATACCAGTATAATGTAATAGTCCATCAATCCATTTATCTTCATAAAGAGACTTGGTATGGTCTGACACAAGAACCAAGCTATTTGTCGTGTTTGATTTTCTCATACCTCCTGAAACACCACATTTAAAAATGTTCATTAATTCTCTATTATTTAAAATATCTCCTGGCTCTAATCCTGGTTGGAACTCCATTTTAAACATCTCCCTCTAACAAGCATTCATCAAACTAAAACCGGACAACACATAAGGACTTGCTTGATTCAATGTCTTCCGTAGACCAGCTATGTTTTTAAATAAGGTTTGATATCTATTTCAGGCAACGATACTTTAATATTGTCTTGTATAATGTCAACACTTTGAGATATTTGGGCAAGCAAAATATTTGATCCTATAAAATCACAAAAACCTCTACCTGGAAAATCATCGTTAACTATGTATGAACTAACTAAAAATTCACCAATCCTTTTAAATTCACTATTTATTTCTTCTCCTAAAACAATTTTATTACAATAAGCATTAAGTGAACTGGATAAAACATCTGCTGCTTGTATCAAAGGATTTTTCTTTGAATCACTCATTTGAAAATAACTTAGCTTATCTATAGAAAAAATGATGTTTGCACCATTCTCCAATACAAATTCCTCAGTATTTGCTGATTGAGAATATAACTGAAAAGTTTCTGGGTATGCTTTCCTAAATTGTGCAACTTCATCATGAAACATTCTGATTTTTTTAATTCCTGTATACTTTGAAAAACTCTCAATCATCTGAACGAAAGAGGTAAATACCGGGAGATTCAATGTGTGCAATGCATTTCTATCCATTGCATTCATTGTATGGGTTTCTTCCTCTAAAATTTCAGACATATACTTATCAGAACCTTTAATAGCAAAAGCAAGATCATGAAGGCCATTGGTCTCCAAATCTTCTACTAGATGTAATTGGGCATCCTTAATAGCTTCTAAGGTTGGATTGTTATGTGCTTCAGCAAACTTCTCAATTGCACCACTCGATATATGATATATTATTTCAGCTATATTTTTTTTCTGTTGATTCATCCAAGAAAAGGTTTCAGTAATTCGATCATTATATTCAGAATCTAAGTATGCCTCAACCATCTTAGCAGCCACACAATATCTTTTTTCAGCTATTATAAAAAAAGGCATACATTGAGCTGCCCCCATTTCTTCGATTAACTTTGAACTAAATTCAGCTCCTCTTTTCCTCTTTAATATTTTAGCACCTTTTAGCTCTTTAGCTTGAGGATAATAACCTTCTTTTAAATACTCAATTCTGTTTTTTGCTCTATAAGAAATACTTCTTTCTATCATCCATCCCGACAAAACATAAATAGGCTGGTTCGGGTCTAAATAATTTCCACCTGTGTTACCTGCTTCATCGCAGTAAATATCATAATTCATTTTTATCCCCTCTTTTTATTCCCTTATAAATTATAGTCATAATTCCCCGTTTTCCCTAAAATTCTTCACCCTCTTCATTCCTCATCCTCTTAACCTTCCCTTGATGCGTAATTATCTTATACTCCCCATGTTCCGGCAATCGACAAAATTTCGCTTTCCCACCACAATATACGACAACAAACGGCCTATTCCCTTCTTTTTCTAAATCTATTTCCAGCTTCATACTTTCACCAATTGTTAGCTCTTTTGATTTCATAAGGATTCCTCCTAAAAAAATAATAGTGTTATTGATCGAGTCTTTAGTCAGGGGGGGAAACCTGGCTTTTTTATTACAGTAGTATTTCTACAAAAATTATTGGTTATTATGGTAAATTAGTTTGACATTAATAGAAGAATAAAGTAAATTATTAGTAGTATTTTAATATTTGTGGAGGGGTTGGCATGCTGGTAATGCTAAGACGATTGATAATCGTCTGGTCGGATACCCGATCCGGGGGTTCAATTCCCCTCTCCTAACCACCAAAACATTTATACTTTAGACTTGATAGATTAAAAGAGGACAACTATGCATACACTGCATTTTTTGTCCTCTTTTATCATTTATTTCATTCTTTTAACTAAATCATTGGTTAATACGTTAAGCTGCCCCATCCTCACTCTGGTCATCCTCCGCTCCTTTACTGTCCGGCTCTTTTTTATCAGCACCCACTTCTTCTTCCTTATCCTCAGAGGAAGAACTTTCTCCTTGTTTCCATTCCCACCACTTCTCAGCTAGTGGAGCCACGCGCACTCGATACTCATCAATCAGATCCACTATCTTTCCTGAAGACATATCTAGCTCATTTGCAAGCTTCAAATACGTTTCTCCTTCTAGTCGGCGTTTTACAATGTTTGCAAAGTCACCCGGTAAGTCATCATAGTTAGGTGAAAAACCTTCACTAATAAACTGGTCAATGACTTCACGATCAATCTCTTTTTTCTCTTCCTTCGTAGGAATGTCTTCGGCTGGCATTCCTAAATCAGCTTCAAGCTGTTCCTGATCCGGTTTCACTTCTGACACAACCCCTCGTTGGTCCACTTTATACTGGATCATAGGTGTATCTGTCTGTGTATTCACTTCCACACTAAAGTTCACTATGGCTGACTCCATTGAGATATCAACCTTACCGCCAACCATTTCAGAAAGAGAATCAACTTTCCCTTTCAGAAGATTGACCGGAGCCTCAAGCTTAATCTCAACGATACCGTCCTTCTTAATCTGCGCATTCTTTACTAACGCTTTATAATCGATGTATGGCATTGTATTGTCCTCCTCATTATTGAATCAGTGATAACTGCTGCTCTTGTGCTTCCAGTGGCTTCACAAGAATTTCCACTCTTGGTTTTTCGCTGTACCACTTGCTGACTTGTAGCTCGACAACCTGGCTATCATCCTTCCAGATGACTTTGTTGCAGGCATCTTTGATGCCCTTTACATAATTGTCAACATCCGGCTTTGTCACCGGTCTAAGTTCCCCACGCTCAGCAGCTGCTTTCTTTTTCTTGCTGAAGCTCTTGAGTGAGGGCTTGTACACTTTCACATGCAAATACAACGGCCCTTCTAAGAGCTTCCTTGGAGCATGTTGAGAGGCGACCAACTGCACGTACGTTTTAAAATCTTTCGACTTTTTAGGGTCGTACATTCTCACTCTACCGTTAATAGTGGAGGCTCTTGGGCGTCCTTGAGCAACTGGTTCGCCGTATACCGTAAAGGTAATCATGCCCCTTCACCTCTGACATTTAAAAACTCTTCTTGCAGCTCACTGTACGTAAGCTCACTTAGGGAACGGCCGTTTATTTTATTGACTCCAATCCTTGCAAGAAATCCGATATATTCTTGGCGCTTTAATTCTACTGCTTTTCGTAACAATCCAGCTTGGTCATTCATAAAACTTCCTCCTTTCGCTGTTCATTCAACCGGTCAAGGTATTCATCAAACATCATCAGTCCCTTGATTACTTCAAGCTTTGAAATCGACTTGAGCTGCTCGTGCATTTCACTCTCGAAATCCTCTTTTTGCAAGACTTTACCGGTACACTCATAATGCTCTACTAACCTTTGAAACATTGGATTAGCACTCATTGCATGGCCCCCTGTCTACTTAAATCAACAAACCGCCCATATTCTTTTAAAAATGCGAGTTCAACTGTCCCGACAGGACCATTACGCTGTTTTGCAATAATCGCTTCTACAATGTTTTTCATTTCAGACTGCTTGTCATAGTAGTCATCACGGTATAAAAAGGTGATAATATCCGCATCTTGTTCGACGTTTCCGGAATCGCGAATATCGGACATCATTGGGCGTTTATCTTGACGAGACTCTACGCCACGGCTCAATTGTGAAAGCAATACAACCGGCACATTAAATTCTCTAGCCATATGCTTCAATTCACTTGAGATATGACCAATAGCTAGGTCATGACGTTCAAATTTTCCAACTGGTGTAATAAGCTGGAGATAATCAATAATCACAAGATGTTGTTTGTCAGGTTGTTCTTTTATCGATTTTCGAACTGCAGCCCGAATATCAAAAACCGTTTGAGCTGGTTTGTCATATATATTCATCAGCCACTTTTCAAAAATACCGATAGCTCGAGCGATAGCCTCATGGTCTTCAGGAGTAAAACGTTTAAAAGGATTCTGCCACTTGGATCCGTCTACTCTTGAAATGCCTGACAAAACTCGTTTGATAAGCTGGACATCACTCATCTCAAGGCTAAACACGTTAGACACACCGCCTTTATGTGAGTGATTCATCCCCAAATTTAATGCAAAAGCCGTTTTCCCTATTGAAGGACGAGCAGCCACGATAATTAAATCGCCGCCCTGAAGTCCACCCGTCATATCATTAAAATCCTTTAATCCAGTATCAACGCCAGTAATATCCCCACGCGGCGTATTCATTTCTTCGAATATCTCGATAAGGGCTTCCCTTTTAGAACGTGGTGCAGCCATGTCTACTTCCTGCAGCTCGGCAAGCTGATTATATATTTCAACAGCATTTTCATCTGTTGGATCCATACTTAGCCTTGAACCGAGCTGGTATCTCATTCTTTGCTGAAAAGCTTTGATAACCATACGCTCATATGTTCGAATTGTGGACGTAGAAGGGACTGAATCAGCCAACTTACTCAGGTAATCGACTCCGCCGATCTGCTTGACTGATTCTCCTAACTGAGTAACAACCGTAACCAAATCAATATTTATCCGTTCTTCAGCAAGCTTTCGCATGGCCTGAAAGATGTTTTGGTGTCCAGGTCGTGTAAATTGCTTGGGTTCAAGTCTGCAATCATGAATTAACTCTCCGTCCAATAGAATTGAACCCAGCACAGCTTGTTCTGCTTCGATGTTCTCCATCAAGGGTCTAGGTGTATTCATAAAATCACTCGTCTTTCAGCAACTTGTTATATTTATGCCTTAGCTTTTCTGGTAAAAAATCGACAAACGTTTTCGTATGTCCTGCTTTTCTAGCTTCTGCGACGGCCCGTTCCCACTGTCTGATATTCTCAAAGTGTGTATTCTCTTGTTTTGGCTGGGCTGCAATCTCAGCGATGGTTGGTGGAAATTTATTTTTAGCCATATGCTCATCAAGGTTGAATAGCACACGTTCATAAGGCATTGGAGTCAACTGCTTTACCCATACTTCGATTCGCTTTTCACCTATGCTTCCAGTCAAATCAAACTGAGTATAGGCAGCTGCAATCCGTTGTAAAATGTCAAAAGCTTGTTCCTCGTTCACAGTTCATCCCCCCTAGCCAACGCCATGCTTGCGTTTATATTCTTCAATGGCAGTCAGCGAATCATTTTTCTTTTTGGGTTGTTTAGAGAAACTTTGCTGAACAGGCACTCGCTGCTTTTCATGCTGAACAAGATCAGGAATCGTTTTTATCCCTGCCTTTGCCCAATTAGAAAGAGTCCGCCAAAGATATTGCATAACCCGTTTATCTGAATTACGCACACGCTCTATAGCTTCCAAGACTAATGATTCCTCCATGCCGTCCTGGTCAATATAGGACCCAAGCATTTCAGCATGGTTAGGACGCAAATCAAAATCAAAAACCTCACGCCACAATTCAACAATGTCTCCCCAAGTTGGTTTCTTAGGTTCGTGAACACGATCAGTCAGTCTGTCATTCTTTCTATCAGTCAGTCTATTTAATACTGCACAACTGTCTGCACGATTGCCTGCATGACTGCCTGCATGACTGCCTGCATGATTGTCTGCACAACTGTCTGCATTATTTGCAGGCAAATGGGTTTTACCTACATGGTTGTCTGCATTATTTGCAGACAGAGATAATAACTGATAAATTGCTGCTTGATTACCTGACCGAGATTTATAATCTATATAGCCTTTTGTTTTAAGCTCATTTCGAGCTTTATAGAAGGTTCTTTCTTTTAAACCAGCTTTCATACATAGCACCGATGCAGCTACCGTAAATCCTTTTGCCAATCCGTGTTTATTGCTTATGTGCACTAAGGAGTGCCATAGAGCAATGGCGGATGAAGTCAGTGGATTTGTTTCGAGCTGATCATAGAATGCATGAATGGTTTGTTCGTAACTCATCTATTCACCCCCAATAGTTAATCTATCCTTTCACAAAAGATGAAGCCGTCTCTTGCTTCCACTGGCTTGTAGTTCCGGTAGCCTTTCTTTAAATAATCCCTTACCTGGCGCTTGAACTCTTCAACATCCGTAAATTGCAGCTCCCAAATCTCTTTCTTTATCTTCACTCTATAAAGCACACCATTATCGATTAATTTCATTCAGATTGCCCTCATTTCATGAATGAGCTAAGGTACGTAGACAACCTTTCCTGTTAGTTCCTGAACTTCACGTTTGAACTCAGCTTCATCACTGTTTGTATCGCTTAAATGAAGTATCCAAATTTCCTGAACACGAGTTAAGTCATTTACTTTAAGAAATTCCTTTACATTCTCAAGGCTAAAATGGGACCGAATAAGACGCTTCTTCATAGCCTTGTGTACTTTGCCTGTTGCAATGTTCTCGTTTAGGATGCTCATGCTGTAATTACACTCAACCATAATGTGAGTTAAGCCTTTAAACCTGTATTTGATATAGTAAGTATCCGTAGCAAATAAAACCTTCTCGCCACTTTCATTCATTAACAAAAAGCCTAGTGGCTCTGATACATCATGCTGAACATCAAAGGGAAGAATCGTCCACGTGCCTATCTTAAATTGCATCTTAGCCTGAACTGGCTTTACTCGATGATGGACAAGGTTTAAAGCTTTTGCAGTGCCAGCAGACATGTAACAATCTATTCCGGCCTTAAGAACATCTTTGACAGACTTAGAGTGGTCACCATGTTCATGAGTTATTAAGCAACCCTTCACTTTAGACATTTGAAAGTTAAAACATCGTTGGATATCTCTATACCTAATCCCACATTCCAGCAACAAAGGAGTACTGCCATCATCAATGCGATAGCAGTTCCCCGCGCTACTAGAGGCTAAAGCTGTAATCTCAATCAAAACCCAGGACCACCAGTTCCGGTATCTTCGAAACGGATCGCCTGTTGCTTATGTTCTTCTGGCTGGTGACTAGCCGTAACTGGTTCTTTTTGTTGCGGAATATTCACCGTGTTTGATTGGGTATTTTCTAATCTTTCAGGCTCTGCCGGCGCTTCCTCATATTCAATATCAAGAATCTCCTGATTAGCATTTTGTTGAAGCTCTTCCTGCAGTTCTGCTTCTTCTCTTGCATCATCTGAACGATTGAAATGCTTCATTACAAGGCTGCCATCATCACTAGAGTTTAAAAACTTCTTGCACGCACGGTTAATGACTGTTTTCTTGGCCATTTCCTGTTTGAATTCATCATGCGTGCTGCCTTTCTTCTCAACCTTCTGGTCCTTGCCCCAAAATTGAGCTTTGCTCCAAGCCTGACGAATCTCGTCTATAGTCATTAACTCGTGATAAGTCTCCTCATCTTGCATTACAATCGTTGCGTAAGCACCTAGAATTTTATCTTTATTGATATTGCCAAACTTTTGCTTATGCGCAAGGTTCTTAACTCGGCCATTTTGCATTTCGTATTCAACCTCATCCCCTTCATAAATGACCGCAGCATCAATGCTTTTAGCACCCGTAACCCGTTTTGTTACGGCCATTGTTCCAAAATAAGAACGTTGGAAAGTAAGTTGATTGCCATATGCAATAAAATACCCTTGCTTCTTAGCTGGATTAAGGCCCTGCACAACCATATCTAACAAACTATTTGCAATAGAATCCTTTGTACAGTGTTCCAACACAGGGCCATACTTATCTTTTCCAACCTTTGCTTTCGTGCTTTGAAGTGTTAACCAAGCGCTTTTCATAGCGTTCTCAGGGCTGTAGTTCGCAGGAAAGTGGATTTCTCCACGTTCCTGGAACTCTTTCACTTTATTAGCTACAACATCCACCGTATCTTTTTTAACCATCGCTAACTCATTTTTGTTTTGAGCCAACTAAAACACCTCCTAATCTACTTGCAAAAACGTCATATATGCTCATTTAGATAGCCTCCCTCATATGCTCAGGCAACACTTCAATTCGCAATTCCTTATCCGGTTCACTAACAACAAGGCTGATAACTTGTGCATCCGTATCAATCAACCTTGTAACAGCTTCACTGTTGTCTACGAAAATTGGAGCTTGGAAGCCATAATGCTCTGATAGTGTATTAATGATGTCTAAGCCAATGTTGATTCGAGCTGCGTTATTCAAACCACCTGAATACGGCACACCCTCGTATAGCGTTTCACACGTTTCTTTTAAGCCATCGTTGATTTGAGTATCGAACAACTTAAAGCGAGCGTACTTAAACTTACTATTGATTTTCTCTTCTAACAGATTGACCTTTTGACGTATGAACTGCTCAGTAAGATAAAGCTGTTCTTCTAGTTGCTCAAATTCTTGAGCAAGCGTCTGTTCTTGGCTTTCCAGTTCAGCAATACGTCTTTCACATAATCGAATCTGAGCGAATTTAGCTTTGTCCTGCTCAATCATATTGATTTCATTGACCAGTTGACGTATTTCTTGGTGCACTTTATTCTCAGCTTCATAAGTAGATGCCTTTAACTCTTGAATCTCATGGCGTACTGCCTCAGTCTCTTGAAGCTTCTGATTGTAAGCTGGATTTTCAGTAATTTCTGTTGTATTAGATTGGAGTGTTTCGATGTCACTCTTCACTTTGGTTAGTCCTTGTTGTACTACTGCAGCTTTCTTCTTCAAGTCCTCAGTTTGTGCTTGATATGTTTCAATTGATTGATTTAAGTCTGAAATTACACTGTTAGCAGCTAAGCCTTGTTGCTTAATACGTTCCAGGCGTTCGGCTTTCTTACGGTTAAATTCTGCTTGAGCTTTTTTATGAGCTTCCTCTATTTGTTCTTCAGGTAAAGCTTGTCCACACGTTGGACAATTCTCATCATGGTGGAACTCATGTGTTTCTGCATTCACCTTATGCCACTGTTCACGTAGTTTATTTGCTTCTACCTCACGGTTATGGATGGACTCCTGGTTTAATCGAATTTGGTTTTCACAACGCACAATATCTGTATTAATCCCGTCTAAACGGCTTTGCGTCTGATATAGAAGCTGACGTTTTTGGTCGATTTTTCCGTAATTTGATTCACGTTCTTGATTCTTCAACTCCATTAATTCAGATTGAATCTCACGCAGCTTCTTTTCTAACTCTGATACTTGACCACCTGAACGAATTCGATTTAACTCTTGCTCTTTTGCTTCACGCTTACTTTGCAGTGATATGATTTGTTGCTCGATCTGCTGTTCATTTAAGCCAGCCACCTCTGGAATGGAACGTCTAACTTCACCAATTCGAACAGGAATCCGTTCTAACTCCTTATTAATCTCTGCACGACGAGCAGCAATCACTTTTCTTTGATCATCGATACTTCTACCATTTAAGATGCTAGGTAACTTTCTAAGCGATGAATCTGAAGCAATGACTTCCTCATCTGTAATATCACCGCAAATTTCAAGCAGAATCTCACGCCGTTTCTGCCAATGTAACTGTTCATTGAAATATGCAGGGTTTGTCAGAAGCTTAAAGATTTCTTCATCGATTATTTGTGAAACCTTATCAGCAAACTCTTTCTTCTTTGCTGGAACACCATCGATATAATAATCCGTTGTGTGCCCACTGAATTTTTTAATGGCTGAACCGCGCTTTTTCGTCCACTTCTCGTAATAAACTTTGCGCAAGCTCACCATTTGACCATTGATAGAGAATACACCTTCCACTTCGTGCTCTAACCCTGAAAGTTCTTTGCCGCGTTGATCAACTCGTTTGATTTGAAACTGCTTTTGATTGTGGCTATCTTTGTCAAAGAGCAACCAAACGAATCCATCAAATAACGTCGTTTTACCAGTAGCGTTATCTCCAAAAATACGGACATTTTGACCTTCAGCATCAAGGACGAAATGGGTAATGCCCTTAAAGTCGCGCAAAGAAAGTTTTATAAGCTTGATTTCCTTCACCTTTATGCCCCCTTAACTTGATTATTTTTCAGCTCAACAAAACGTTCATATTGTTGGCCGCTTTTAAATTGAAAAACAGGATTTCCGTTAGGTTTAATTGTGATACGTCCGCCAGCTAACGCTAGTGCTTTCTGAGCTGCAAAATCACTGCTATAAGGAATTTCACGCAATCTTCTCGCCTCCTTAGTTGAAAACAGAGGGCAAATTCAGATATACTAAAAGCAAATGTTATGGAACTTGCCCTCTAGATGGTCCGTGTTGCCGCACGGGCCATTATTCATTTCGATAGATAACACTGTACAAAAAGCAACCTCCGTCTTCGTCAGGCATGGTATTTAAATGAACTACCTCAACGTCCGGATTCTTCTTTGTCCATTCGTTAAATTCAGCTGAACCTACTAACTCAACCGAACTCAATAACCCTGATATCTCAGCATGACCAGTCATACATTCACCCCACTTTCTCATTCTGCAGCTCTTTCAATTGCTCTAATTTCTCAATAATCGAGATTTCTGTTCGAGCTAACTTTCTAGCGATATGTCGGTAACTGTATAACTTTCCATCACCAATAAGCTCCATATGCCCCAGAAGGTAAAACTCTTCATCCAAGGTGTAAGGCGGAAGAACATCTGAACCAATTTGTTGTCCTAGCTTCGATATTTTCACACCGACTTGGCATGTTCCAATACAATAGCGATGTGCCTCATGTTGACCGTATAAATTCCTGTTTTGATTCAAGATTTTGCAATCTCGACAAACGTTATCTAACAAGCGGATAACCTTGCGACGAATAACCGCCGGTTCAATCATTTGCTGTCCTCCTTTCGTATGTATTTGATGGGTCAATTCCCATCGTCATAGGCAGGAATCGGAATGGCAGTTCAGGGAGGGGTGAACCTGAAATTCCTACCTATGACGACAAGAACTGAAGTCCTTGCCGTACCACTTAAGTGGTGTTAAGATGTGTTTAAGCATGTAAGTTATTTTCCAACCTGGGAGCAGTGAGTGTGGGCACACTTACTGCTCTTTATTTGTGCTCCCATTTTCCAATTCAGTGCGAGCAATTGACGTTTTGCCTCCAACTCAACAGCTATTAGTAAGCATGGATTGCTAAGCGCTTTGGCGCATTCTTCTTTTACTTCCTTAGCAGTCATTAAACGACTAGCAGTTAAAACTCCATTCACATTTGTTCACCCTTTCAAATTAATAGATTCTTAATTACAAAGGTCTTGCTAAAGAAACTGTGCAATACAGCTGCATAACAAAAGGTTGCTGTTTCTCAAATGCTTTATTTCTTAACATTGGAATATTGTAGGCCATTTCCAAATCGGTCATTAGATTTGAAAGACGAATCCCTTTGATATGTTTGGGCGCGTTAGAGTCAACAATTTCATTGAAGCGTTTGGTGTATTGAAGCATTTCACCTGCGGTCACTGACTTCACCCCCTATAACAATGCGTGGTTCCCACTCCTGAATAACTACCTTCGATTTACAAATATTGCAGAAGCAACTGTTTTCTAACCAAGTAAACCAAACTTGTTGATCTGGCTTGAAATCTTCTAAACACTCACCACAATACTTGGCTGTTGTTCGTTTAATCGATGACAACTCTTCACCGCCTTCACCTTAATCCCACGTTTATTTAAACTCTTAATAAGTGCGGAAACCTGATTCTGCTCTACTCGAGCTTTCGTTAAACGTTGCAGTTCCTCACGACAACGTTCAGCTTCTGCCTTCCAATACTCAGCTTTGTCCATATCGCCAGTGATATCTTCATGATGATAAGTACGTTTTAAACACTCGATCATACAGTCATATAGTTTGCTAGCTTTCTGAACATCTTCAGGTAATACAATCTCTGAAAAATCCACTTTTCTATCCTCCATGAGCTTTAAGCTACATTTTTACGGTCTGCTTTTTTATACTTCCTAGCTATCAACTTCACTTTGTGTTCAGCCCATAGCTTTATCCAACTGAACCCATACTCTTTGCAAATCACTGCAACAAAATGCTTTAACGCGACGATTGCATCAATCGCCTCCATTAAGGCCCTCTTTAATTCATCACGTTGATGAGCTTCCATGAATGATGGGTTATTCGATAAACAAACTTTCTTAATTGCCTCCAATGCTTCTTCCAGCTCTTCCTCTGTTTTTGCTTTAACACTTGCCCGGTGTAGGTCTACAGCTTGGCCATCAAGCTTTCCAATTCCCCACCCGTAATATTCAGCTACTGCTTCAAGAGCCACAAAGGGGTCATTAAATTCATTAGTTAGCTGCTGTGCAATGTCTGCTGGAAGCTTGGCGCGTTCTGTTTCATAAGCTGAAAAGGATTCTCTTGATACATTGAAATCAAATGCCATCTGCTGTTGTGTTCTCTTGTTGTCGTCACGAAGTTGTTTCAACCTCTTACCGACATTCACTTAATTCACCTCTCTCTTTACCGCTATCCCAATCATTGTTCGATAGAATAATAGATAGCTAGAATTTAATACTTCGATTCGTTCCAGTAGAACGATGAACAACCTGAAGTTCATTCGGTAGACTTTTAACAACCAGCCAATTATTGAAGTTGTAGCCGGCATTAGCAATCAACTCTTTTTGCCGGCGTGTTGGCTTCTTACCTTGTTTCAACTGCTCACCTTCTTCCACAGTTAATTTGATGTTTTTCAAAGGGGCTCCATAAAGTATTGGAGCAGACGTCCTTAAGAAAAACTTTGCAATTTCAAGCTGCAATTCCGGCGAAAGGCTTTTTTCTTGTGGTTGTTCATGAGATGCGGTTGCGTTTTGTGACATGAATATTACCCCCTAGCTCGCAGTTGTAGTATCTTGTCGCTTTTCGCTACATTCATTAGCAAAAAAAATAGTCCAATCAAAATTCAATTCCTGAGCTATCTTTTGTGCTACTTGGACGCTCGGGCGACGAGAACCTGTTTCAATTTGAGTATAATAAGGTCTTTCAATGCCTACTTTCTCCGATACAACTTCTTGTGTATAGCCTTTTTCTTTCCGAAGATTAACAAGCCAATTACGTTTCATGCTACCACCCTCTTCCTTTTTGTAGCGATATGCGACTTGTTAACCTAAATATACAGTAGCAAATCGCTACAGTCAATGCTTTTTTGATACTTTTCGCCACAAAAGTTTATTTGTAGCTTATTGCTACAGTATAATGAGAATATAAAAGGAGGGGAAAAAGTGTTAGGAGATATTCTGAAACGCTTGAGACAGAGCAAAGGCTTAACTCAAACTGAACTTGCAAAAAAGTTAGATTTGACTCGAGGCACCTATGCACATTATGAAATAAACAAACGACAGCCAGATTATGAAACCCTCCATAAAATTGCAGATTTTTATAATGTTTCTACTGATTATTTACTTGGAAGAACAGATAAACCTCGCCCCGCAGAACCCAAAACAGTTCGTGTTGCTGGGCAAGAGTTTGAACTTTCTTCTGAAGAATATAAAGTCTTTGAAGAAATGAAGAAGCACCCTATTATGTTCCATGACTTAGCTAAAAATCCTGAGAAAAAAGTTAAGCAGCTAATTAAAATGTGGAAGTTCCAACGCGAAATGATGGAAGATGATGATGAAGAAGGCGAAGGTTTTGGAGAGTTCGCAGATGATTGATTACTATAGATTTTATAAGACACGCCTTAGAGTCTAACGTGTCTTTCTATTTACCCTTAAATAGAACGCACGTTCTTAATTTGTCGAATCAAAAGAACTATTGTCGAAATAGCACCTACATAACTTACATTTTGTTACAATGTTGATTGACTATTCATAGTACAAAAGGAGGGTGCATATGGGCTTTGGATTTAGAAAAAGCATAAAAATAGCTCCTGGCGTTAAAATGAACGTCGGAAAAAAAGGAGTTGGTGTCAGCGTTGGAGGAAAAGGGTTCAGGCACTCTATTAATTCAAGTGGGCGTTCAAGAACTACCTTATCTATTCCTGGAACAGGGGTATCTTATTCGAGTTATGGAAAGTCATATAGCTCACAAGCATATCAACGACGGCAAGAGTTAGCCCGTCAAGAAAGAGAATTGGAAAAGTTAGAACAAATAAGACGAAATGAACTCGAAGTGAAGTTGTTTGAAAATAAGTTAGAAATGATTAAGTCAATTCACAAGGAATCTGATGAGCCAATTAACTGGCATAAAGTCAAGTTAACTCCTCCCCCATTTATTAAAAATGAAACAGGACCAGCCGAGTATAAGGCCTTAAAAGCCCTAAAAGACTATGAGCCTTCATTTTTAGATAAGCTGCTGAAGAAACAGGTAAAGCAAAAAGTAGAACTTGAAGCACAAGTAAATAGAGCTAGATTAGAAGACCAACAAGCTTATGAAGAGTGGGAATATATGAATGAGACAGCCGAAAAAATTCTATCTGGAGATATTGATACTTATTTAGAGGTAATTAATGAGCTCAATCCTTTAGATGATTTGCTTGAGTTCGGTAGTGGCTTTGAATTCTTTGTAGATAAACCTGAATTATTGGAAGTGGAGTTCGATGTTCATACAGAGTTAGTGGTTCCAAGCAGTTTGAAAACCTTAACCAAGACTGGAAAAGTCTCAACAAAAAAAATGCCTAAAGGCCAATACTACGACCTGCAACAAGATTATATTTGTAGCTGCGTATTAAGAATTGCGCGTGATATGTTCGCACTTCTTCCTATAGAGACAATTTATATTCATGCAATGGATGAACAAGTGAATTCTGCTACCGGTCATAAAGAAAAGATTACGTTGTTATCAGTAAAAATCGATAAAGCAACATTAACTCAATTAAATTTTGACAGAATCGATTGTTCTGACTCAATGACCAACTTTGAGCACAACATGAAATTTCTTAAAACCAAAGGGCTTCAACCAGTTCAAAAATTACAAATTATAGAGAATTCCGTTACCAATTAATTTAAACATTCCAGTTCATTGACTGAGCTCACTCAGTCTTTTTCTTTAAACAGGAGTGGATATTTTATGCATCTAAGAAATATTATGTTAAATGAATCGCAGGATCATTATGAATCTCATGCTAATAGAATTATCAAACGATTTAACTTTAAATATCCTGATGAAATTGATATGTATCAGATTTGTTTTAAGTTTGGCATTAAAATCAAGCCACTCGCTGCTCCCTTCTATCCTTTTGAAATTGAAGAAGGAACAGAGTCATATGCCTCCCCGTTCCCAAATAGTAATCGTGGGCATATTTTCTTGAAACCAAATCTGGACCCTATTAGGAAGAAGCTGCTACTTGCTGAAGAATTTTGTCATATTCAGTTGCACTACCATAATCAACTTACTGTTTCTTCTCTTGAAATAAACAAATATGAGAAACAGGCTAGACGAATGGCAGCTTACCTCTTAATGCCTAAAAACTTTTTGGAAAATATCTACGTAACTGCAATCGATCAGTCAGTACTTGTATCTGATATTGCTGATCACTTTCTTGTCACAGAAGAATTTGCTCATTATCGTTTAAAACTGGAATTCGGGTATAAGGTTGAGGGGTTTAGCACAATCAGAAAGCAGATTCATAGTCTGGAGTGGCTAGAATAAAAGTCGGTGATTTCAATGTCGATATATTAGAAGGTTTGTCGAAAGCGTAGACCTTTTATCATAAATTGTTAAAATCATCCTATAAGCATATCACCCAAATTTAGGGGGTTATACCTTGGGCTTAAAGTTCAGAAAGAGCTTCAAAGTTGGCAAAGGAGTTCGCGTAAACGTAAGCAAGAAAGGTATTGGAATGAGTGTCGGCACTAAAGGAGCTCGTGTCAGCAAAGGACCGTCAGGTACACGTATCACGACTTCGGTACCTGGAACCGGACTTTCGTATGAGCAACGTGTTGGTCGAAAAAAAGGTGGTAAAAAAAGCAGCAGTCAAAGAACACAGCCAAAAGAAAAAGCTGAACCTAAATATGTTGTCACTGGATGCTTAGCAACTATCTTTCTTCTCTTCTTAGCAGGTGGTTTTATATGGTTTTTAATAACCATTCTATTTTAATAAAAACAAGGAGGCATTGTATCATGAAAAAGAAATTAACTTCTATTACTCTTGCAGCTGGTCTTATTCTTAGTTCAACTCCAGCTGTTGTCGACGCCCATCCTGGACGTACTGATTCAAGTGGAGGTCATTATTGCCGGACTAATTGTACTGAAAAATGGGGTCTTCAATATGGAGAATACCATTATCACAACGGTGGAGGTTCTAGCTCTTCAAGCAGCAGTAGTAGTACTTATACAGCTCCTGCTCCTAAGCCAGCACCAAAGCCTAAAGTTCAGACAGCTAAAGTCTACTTAAATGGTGTGTATCAAGACTACGATCAACCAGCTGTAGTAAAAGATGGACGTACTCTGGTTCCTCTTCGTCCAGTTTTTGAAGCACTAGGAGCAACTGTTCAATTCGATGCTGCTACTGAAACGATTGTAGCTACTAAAAAGAACCGTACAGTTGAACTTACAGTTGGCTCAACTTATGCAGAAGTAAACAATTCTGCTACTTATCTTGATGCTGCAGCTCAAGTAATCGATGGCAGAACAATGGTCCCTCTTCGCTTTGTTAGTGAGGCCATGGGAGCAACTGTTAAGTGGGAAGATGGACAAGTTAAAATTTCTTACTAAAAAATGAGGCACGCAGCAATGCGTGCTTTCCTCTTAGGTGGTGGATAGTTTGAAGAAGACCTTCCTCGCTCTTGTAATTGGAGCAATGTTACTAACAACTGGATGCGGAGATGGTGTAATAGTTGGCCAGAGTGACGAAACAAGCTCAAATATTAATGCCGAGCAAGACACAAAACTTGAGAACGAAGCTAAAGTAACTAATGTTGTTGATGGAGATACAATAGACATTATGCTCAACGGAAAAGAAGAAAGAGTTCGTCTTCTATTGGTCGATACACCTGAAACCAAACACCCTAATAAACCTGTTCAGCCATTTGGTCCTGAAGCTTTTGAATTTGTTAAAGACACCTTAACGGGTCAAACTGTTCAAGTTGAGTATGACGGACCTAAACGAGACAAATATGATAGGTTATTAGCTTATATATGGGTTGATGGAAAGAACTTTAATCAAATGCTTTTAGAAGAAGGATTGGCTCGGTTAGCGTATGTTTATGACCCACCCTATACACATTATGAGACATTTATGAAAGCGCAGAATAAGGCCATGAATGACCAACTAGGCATCTGGAGCTTGGATGGTTACGTTGCGGAAGATGGGTTTCAAGAAATTACAAACGTTGAGATTAATAATGACCAACCAACGAAGAACTACCTTCTGCTTCCGGCCTACAATATGATCCATTCGGACCCGATAGAGACTGTAGTGATTTTGAAACTCAAGCTGAAGCACAGGCTTTTTTTTGAAGCTGCAGGAGGACCAGCGAAAGATCCGCATCGACTTGATGGGAATGATAATGACGGGATTGTTTGTGAGGGATTGAAATGAACCAAATTATAACCGCAATAATAAAATTACTAGAACAACAAAATAAAGTCTCTATATCATTAATTATTATACTAGTAATAACTTTATTCTTTAAATATGGAAAAGATATTATTTCGCAAACAAGCCAAAAGACAGAAATAGAAAAATTATTTCTTCCTAAAGATGAAGTTAAATGGCATTTTGTAACAACCAAAATATATGATTATATTTTCTTCATATTATTCCTAACTTTTCTTTCCTTTATTTTTCATGGAATATCTAAGGTTGAAGAACCGGAAGTTTTGGTTGAAATTCTAGGATGGGGATATTATTTATCTTTACTCCTCCTCCTATCAATAGTATTTACAAAAAAAGTTTATTCCACAAAAGATAAGATTAAATGGATAGATATCCTTTTCAGCAAATATTCAAACTTTATATCTAAAATACATATTAATTTCAAAAAATCGGAAGATATGTATTTAAATATCTTTATAGGAAATTTCGCTATCCTATTATTACTATATTCATATTTTTTTGCAAGTATTTTATTTAACCTAAATGGTATAGTCTGGGCAAAAATTTTGATATTTTCTCTAGTACCCTTATTGTTTTTAAGCTTATATTTTCGTTTAAGTAAATACTTTAAGAAAAAAGGAAATAATTATAAATATACATTAAAATTAATAGACGAAGAATTTCTAAAAGAAAATAGATTGTTCATTCATTATACTATAAAAGATAATTACACTGTATTATCAAAAACACCTGATGA
Source organism: Bacillus tianshenii (assembly GCA_020524525.2). Taxonomy (NCBI): domain Bacteria; kingdom Bacillati; phylum Bacillota; class Bacilli; order Caryophanales; family Bacillaceae; genus Sutcliffiella; species Sutcliffiella tianshenii. The sequence continues at coordinate 2,422,764 of CP129018.1, forward strand.
AACTAAATCTGATTCAATATATTTATACGACAGCAACCAAAATATTCTTTATGAAATCAAAAAAATAATTACTTAAGCTTACCCGTTAATTCGGGTTTTTATCTACCCATAAAACCGAACATATATTCTATTCAATGTAATTATTAGAGTACTTTGTAACCCTCAAAAAGTGAAATCTAATAATAACTTTGCATTCAGAATTATAACCCATGATTCTTTATATCTGTTTTGGGGTCTTCTTATCTTAATGGCGAGCAAAGCATACAGGCATAAACAAAATTATTAGAAGATAAATTTCAAAGGATGGGTTAACCATGCAAACTGCAATATATATTCGTGTATCAACTGAAGAACAAGCCCGTGATGGCTTCTCGATCTCAGCCCAGCGTGAGAAGTTAAAATCATACTGCCACCTTCACGATATGGATAACTATAAGTTCTATGTTGATGAAGGCATATCAGCAAAAGATACGAACCGCCCACAATTACAAGCCTTGTTAAAACATATTGAAGAAGGACATATCGATACAGTACTTGTTTATCGACTTGACCGTTTAACTCGCTCTGTCGTTGACTTATACAAGCTCCTAGAAACATTCGATAAATACAATTGTGCATTTAAATCAGCTACAGAAGTATATGACACAAGCTCGGCCATAGGACGTTTATTTATCACTCTGGTGGCTGCAATGGCTCAGTGGGAGCGTGAAAACCTTGGTGAACGTGTACGTATGGGACAAATAGAAAAGGCTCGACAAGGCGAATATGCAGCTAAAGCTCCGTATGGTTTTGAAAAAGATGAAAATGACAAATTAATCATTAACGAACGGGAAGAAACAGTGATCTTAGATATTATAAAGAAAATTAAATCTGGGGACTCGATTCGAAAGTTAGCAAATGAACTTGAGGAAAGTGGTATTCCTCCTATAAGAGGATACAAATGGCACATTGCGACTATCTTAGACATCTTACACAACCCTGCGCTATATGGAGCATTAAAATGGCGTGATGAGATCATAGAAGGAACTCACGAGGGAATTGTATCAAAAGAGGAATTTGAGCATATCCAGCAACTGCTTCACAGCAGACAGAATTTCAAAAAGCGTAAAACTTACTCTATTTTTATTTACCAAATGACTATTGTTTGTCCTACTTGCGGAAATCGATTAAGCTCTGAACGCAGTAAATACTACCGCAAGCGTGATAAGAAGTACATTGAGAGTAACCATTATAGATGCCAAGCGTGCGTGCTAAATAAGAGAAAAGCAACTGCAGTGAGTGAAAAGAAGATTGAAAAAGCTTTCCTGGAGTACATGAACAGCTTTCAATTCTATGTTAGTGCAAACCAAACAGCAGCCACAGCAGAACCGGATGAACGTGAGAAAATCATATCTGAAATTAAAAGAGTTGAACGTCAGCGTGAGAAGTACCAAAGGGCATGGTCAAAAGATTGGGTGACAGATGAAGAATTTTCAGAACGAATGAAAGAAACACAGGCTGAACTTGAAGAACTACAAATGCAGCTCAAACAAGTACAGCCTGCAGAAAAAGAACATGCTCTATTAAACGGAGAAAAGTTAAAAGCTATCGTAAATGACTTTAAGTTAAATTGGGGGAAGCTGAACCCTGTTCAAAAGAAAGAGTTCATCCAGACGTTTATTAAGGAAATTCACTTTAGCAAGACTAACGGCAAGGCTACTGTGCTCAGTGTACAGTTCTATTTATAATTCTTTGTGTTTACATCTAGTATAAGCAAACGAAATGCTCTTGTGATAGAAAGCGCATCTCATCCATAACAAGGTTAGCGCCATCTTCAGGTGAACGAATCGTATAGCCTTGTTCAAATTTCAGCCGCTCCAACCGTTTTCCTAGCTCAATTACAGCTAAGAGCTGAACAGCTTTCACCTCACCGATTCCTTTTAAGGCTGTCAGCTCTTGAAGTGATGCGTTCTTCAAGAGCCGTAGCCCGTCAAAGTGCTGAAGCAGCCTTGAGGAAAGCTGCATAACGGAGTCGCTTTTTGAACCGGTTCTTAAGATAATCGCCAGTAGCTCTTGGTTTGTTAACCGTTCTGGTCCTTCTGAAATAAGGCGTTCGCGGGGCTTTTCACTCTTTGGAAAATCACGAATCATAAGTGTGTCAGTCAATTGTCTGTCCGGCTATGCCGAACACGCACCTCCTTTAATGAAACGACGGTGCTGTTGTTCTACTTCCCCTCTTTAGCCGAGCACACCTTTTACACCAAGTGCACGTAATTCCTGGATAACGCGCATGATAGGCAGGCCGACGACATTAAAGTAATCGCCGCTAATTTCTTGTACAAAAGCACCGCCTAAATCTTGAATTCCGTAACTGCCTGCTTTATCAAACGGCTCTCCTGTTTGAATATAAGCGTCGATTTCTTCATCAGTTAATTCGCGGAACGTGACGTTCGTCGATTCATAGAATGTTTCTGTGCCTGCGTTAGTGATAAGCGCAACCCCTGTATAGACGATATGTGTGTTGTTTGAAAGCATCTGAAGCATTTCTTTCGCTTCCTGCCTATCTTTCGGTTTACCTAAAATATTACCTTCAAACACGACGACTGTATCTGCACCTAAGACAATGCCTTCTGGAAAAGCATTGGCGATATCTTCAGCCTTTTGCTCTGCTAACTGCATCACCACAGCTTCAGCGGATGCGCTTTCATCGACTTCTTCGTCTACCATGCTCGGCGCGACGACAAATGAAAAGCCAAATTTCTCAAGCAATTCTCTTCTGCGCGGGGAAGATGAAGCAAGGACAAATCGTTTCATAAATTTTACACCTCAATACGGTTTTATCACTACTCAGCATAGCAAAAGGAAGATGCTTCGACAATTGACGAAATTTACATTTTTGCAGGCAATAAAATGGTTCGTTTCTTGAAAATTCCTTTACGTCGGTATACGGATCCTTTTCCTCTGTTTCAATTTTTCATTTCTGCTTTTCATTTACGCTTTTTTGTTATTTTGCTCGGCAACCCACTTTTCATACGACTTAATCCCTTGAATAAGCTCCTGCTGTGCAGCATATGCATCATACGGAGACTGCTGCTTGGCGAACTTCTCTAGATATGTGGAGGCGGATTGAACATTTTTATAAAAAGGATACTTTTGAGCGTTGTCTTTCCATTTTTCAAGCAAAGCGGAAGCCTGCTTAATTTCTTCTGAAGAAACCGTCTCGCTCGTTAATACGTTGGAGGACAGAGTAATAAAGGATGTAAAGGTGTCGTGAATTGCGGTCACATCTTCTTTGGCAACATTCGCTTCTTCACTTCCACTTACCGTAAATGCCTTCACATAAACGTCTGCACCCCCGTCCTTAATCTTCTGGCCGAGTGCTTTTGCTTCCGCTTCATTCATCGCCGCACCAACAAATAGAAGCATCGGACTTGCATCTGTAAACACGACAGCAGGCTGTCCTTTTGCTTGGAACGTTTCAGCCATTTTCTCTGCTGATTTTTCTGTTGAAAAAGCACCACCTTGAACCATATACAGCGATAATTCTGGAATAGCTGTTGTCTTCTGTGTCGTTGCCACACTTGCTGGTGCAGATGCTTTGACCGCTTCTTCTTGTGCAGGCTGAGCTGCTTGTTGCTTCACAAAACCACCATTTTCACTCGTCATAAAAGAAAGAACAGACAACCCCAATCCTAACCCGACAAGAATGGCGATTGCTGGTATTAGCATTTTTCGTAACGACGGTGGTGTCGGCATTGTTCGCTTCTTCAATGCATTCACTTTCATACTTTTCATCTTCATTCTCGGTTTCTTCGTTCGGTTGCGGAACTCTTGGAAATCTACAATATTTTTTTCTTCTTTCGGTCTTGTCTCATTCTCTGGAAGAACCCATGGAAAAGAAGAATCTTGCTCTTCTGTATGAGAAAGGGACTCTTCATGCTTAAAGTCTTTTTCGCTGCCATTCACTCGAACTGAAATCTTTTTTCCACTCTGCTTGTCCATTTCTTCACCCCGCTTTTGTTAAAAACATTCACTTATGCGCTCAATGCTAGCACAGTTCCAAAAAAAAAGAACAAGACATTTGTCGTCTTGTTCTCAACGATTTGCGGCAAAAAACGGGGTGCTATCTCAGCTTACGACAAAGGGATTTTCAATACTTGACCGACCTCAACTCGATTCCCTTCTAAATTGTTCGCACGCCGAATAATTGCTTCTCCCTTTCGCGAACCGTAATATTTTAATGAAATTCGGTACAGATTTTCATTCTCTTGGACAGTATGCTTGATCACTTTGGCCTTAACAGCCTGTACTTGCGGCTTCGGCTTAGGTGCCGGCTGTTTCTGTGCAGACTGATTATTAGGTTCAGGTGCTTGAGGCTTCGGCGGCTCCTCTTCGATTTGAGGCTCTGCTTCCCGTTCATACGGCACCGCGAGCGGGTTATCTTTGTTACTTGGCGGAGGTGTGTCGATTGAAGGAAGCTTTTCAATTAACGTCGCAAGCTCAGGCATCGAATAAGCAGACAGGTTTACTTGATAAGTAAGTACTTCTTCCGATTGCGGAACCATTACCTTCTCAGGAACCCCAGAGAACGCCAGATTTTCAATAAGCAGTAAACGGTCCATCTCTTCAATCGTCGTTAAAAACTGCTGCAATGATTGATAGTCATTTGACTCTACCGAAATACTAATCTGAACTTTCTGCAACCCTTCCGGCATAGGTACTTCTTCTTGAGGTGTTCCCGCGGCTTCACCTGAGCGCTCTAACGGACCTTGTGGCGAAGCCTGTTCAGCTTGCTCAACTTCGTTTTCTTGGAAGCTCATCGTTGTAATATGACTGTCACTGACTACTTCAGCTTTTTCAAAATTTAAGATAAGTTCTTCAACCCGACCCTCTGTTGGAAGTTTCTTTTGCAGCTTGGTCACTTCGATATCTTCTAGAATGTTTTCTTTTCGTTCATTTCGCTGCATTGCTTCCAATGTATTCTCGTTTACTTCAATTTGCCGTTCGATACTTGTCAGTTCTTTATGAATAGGTCGAATAAGAAAGAAATACGTCAAACTTGCCGCAAGAACAATTATCCCTAAACTAATCGCAAAAACAATGGTTTGCCTTTTTGTAAGCTGTACTTTCATTCTGTTTCCTCCTGCAGCCTTGGGAACGCTGTAGCATCAAAGGTTAAGTCATACTGCGCGGTATAACGCGGAACTGTTTCAACATTTGAATTCTCTTCAGCAATCGGTGCAGTTGATAACGATAATAGCTTCGCTTCTGTAATCGCTTCTGAATCCTTCAAACGCTGTAAATAAAAAGCCGCTTCACGGGATGTATCAAACTGCACATTGAGTGAGACTTTTTCATCGTTTGTAATATTAACGCTAAGAAAAAAACCTCGCTGTGGAAGCAGTTCAGCTAAGTGCTTAATCAACGACACTGTCGAATATGATTTCTTTTCCGTCCAAACGACCGCATTCTCTAACTGTTGAAATGTTTGGGAACTTTCCACTTTCGCTTGTTTTTCTTTTTCAATTTTCACTAACTGTTCAGTGACACGCAGCTGGTCTTCCTGCTTGTCTAGCTGAGCCGCCTGTTTCTGATAATCGCTATACAGCCAAAAGGAAGCCAAACTTACCAGCGCAATAATGAGGACAATAAGAAGCAATGGGGCTAAGTTTCGCCTTTCCCGGTCTGGTATTAAGTTAATTTCAACCATCATTGCACCTCTTTTTTCATCGCCAAGCCAATAAGCTCAAAGTAATTGATGGACAGCCCCTTTTTGCCTCTTGATACAAACAGCTCTCGGTTAAGTATTTCCACGGGAATTTCAAACCTTGATTTTAACATCGTTTCGATTTTCTCTAGTTGCGGGTAATCGCCAGTAATCAGCACTCTCGTAACAGCCTCGCCGCCCTGCTGTAAGGAAAAACGATAGAAATCTGCAACTCTAACAATCTCATTAACAGCTTCTCGCAAATGAACGTCAATGTCTTCATCTGCTGCCCAAACGAGCTTCTCGCCTTCCTCTCCAGCTTGTACTTCCCATTGCTCATAATTTGTTTTCATCTTTATGTTCCGTGAAAAGATTGGTATATCTTTGTGAAAGATCGTCGTGTTCACATGATTCAAGTCAACGTTTAAGACAAGCAAATGCTCTTGCTCATACTCAAAACCGACTTTATTTAATAACCGGCAAAGCGATAAAGAGGCAATGTCCGCCACCACTGGTCGTAGCTTCACCTCTTCTAACAGCTCAATATATTGCTGCACAGTCGCTTCAGGCGCCGCTACAAGAATTACCTTTTTCCCTTGGTCCGTTTCTTCGATTAACGAAAAATCAATCACTGGATTTTCAAACGGCAGATGAATTGTTTCCCCAAGCTCCAAGTATAGATGACCTTTGATTTCATCTGCTGGTATTTGCGGTTCCACCTCGTTTGTCCTCACAATGACAGAGCTTTCAGGAACGAGGAAAAAGATTTTCTTTCGCTTCAGCTTCCATGTTTCAATACATTCTTCTAATGTAAAAAGTAAGGTTTCTCGGTCAATAATCTTACCATTATGTATAACACCCGGCGGCAAATAACGCTCTCCATACGAAACGATTGAGCGAAGGTTTGTTTGCTTTGCTTCGACATAGCGAATCACATAGTCTTTGATGACCAATGCAATTCGTTTATCCTGTTTTGAAAACCAACTCATATACTATCACCCAATCATCGTAGTAAACTGAATTAATATAATGAAAAATACGCACGCAAGACAGACTCTCCGATAAAATAAGCCATCAGCGCTCCTAATGCAATATGTGGTCCAAAAGGAATTGGTTCACCACGCTTTACAATTCCAGTTAATAACCCAATGATACCATAAATCATCCCTAAAAATGTGGCAAAAAAGAACGCAAGCAAGACAAGCTTCCAGCCAAGCACAAGCCCAAGAACCGCAAATAACTTCACATCACCACCGCCCATACCGCCACGACTGATAATCGCAATGAAAAGCAGCAGCCCAAACCCTACCACACTCCCAATATATGCATTTACAATTGAACCTATTGGAATAAATACCCTTAATAGCGCAAATAAAATCCCAAATACAAGCAAAACTTTGTTCGGAATAATCATATACGCCAAATCAGAAACCGTTATAATTATTAACAATGAAATAAACAACAGCGAAATGATTAATTCTGGATTCCAACCAACAAAAACAGGCGAAACCGCAAATAAAACCCCTGTTAACAGCTCCATCAACGGATAAATCGGTGAAATCTTATACCCGCACGCCCGGCATTTGCCTTTTAATAATAAATAAGAAAGAACTGGAATTAAATCACGCTCGGAAAGTGTACGTGAGCAGGAAGGACAATGTGAACGAGGAAAAACAATCGATTTCTTTTGAGGAACCCGAAGACCAACAACATTGTAGAACGAACCGAAAAGTAAGCCTAGAAGAAACAATACAACACACAGCCAAATTTCCATTTTCATCAACCTTTGTCATTATTATAAAAACCGCACCAATAGTATAACATTGGTGCGGTAAGAATTGGTTAATCTTATTTACCGATTGGTTTTAAATCAACATAATCTCTTCTCTTATCTGAGCGCAGAGCTTCAATGTTAATTAAGCCTGTATTCTTTGTGCCTGAATTAATTTCATCTTTTAAATTATTATTATCTGCTCCACCGATATAAGCGAAGTGTTCAGTGCCTTCTTTGCGAATAAGTTTCACATAATAATTAGGGTTACGATTATCATCAAGTCTAATGACAACCCGAGTTGATTTGTCTTCACTGTACGACCCTTCAGCTCCCGGAATTTCTGGTAAGCTTTCTAGATAGCCTTCTTCAACTAGATAACCTAACGAATACCCATAATCAAAATAAGCAGCATGTGCTGGATTTGTTGTTGTACCAGGCAAGTCCCCATTATTGCCTTCCATATCTGAAGCCATTGCTAACCTTGCTGCTGAAACGAGTTGTTCTGCATTGGCGATGTGTGCATCTTTCTTGCTGTTTTCAATAATATTGCCGATGCTTGGGACCGCAATTGCTGCGATAATTCCCAGTATTACGATAACTGCTAGCAATTCAATAAGTGTTAATCCCTTTTCATTGCGGGATAACCTTTTGAGCAATTTGCACACCCCCATACCCCATTACTCTTCTTATTTATTTATCAGCATCCAACCCAACTAAATCTCTCCCCTCACCATCTGTATCAGAACGAAGCTTAGTGATTGGCTGACTATTAATATAGAATTTGCTTCCTGTAGTTAGCGATATTGTATAAGACGGATCATTAGTTGAATCTCCTGGATTATACACGACTCTGGAAGTTGCTTTATTATATCCACCAGCATTTCCTGGTGATTCAGGAACACTTTCTAAAAACCCTTCTGAAACTAAATGTTCCATAGAATATGTGTTTGTAGCAATATCACCATCTACATTAGCTGCTTTCGCTAATCTAGCTGCTGAAACCATCTGCTCAGCATTTGCAATATGGGCATCCTTCTTGCTGTTTTCAATGATGTTCCCGATGCTTGGTACTGCGATTGCTGCGATGATGCCTAGGATGACGATAACAGCTAGTAATTCAATTAACGTTAAACCCTTTTGGTTGCGTAATAATCTATTAAGCATTCAAAGTTCCTCCAATTAAATATGTTATTTTGCACTTCCATCAAGTTTCACTTCATCTCTTCCACCATCAGCACGTAAATCAGAAATTGTTTTTTCTTTTATATAATAATCTTTATCCTCAGAATCTAAAGACACCGTATAAACATCTTTATTGCTTGATGTTTCTTCACTCACAACTACTTTAGAAGAAGCTTCAACGTAAGCCCCGGCGTTACCAGGTGCTTCAGGTACATTTTCTAGAAAACCTTCTTTCACTAAACCTTTCATGGTATAAGTACCAACTACATCATTAGTGGCATCGCTATCCCCATCTGCACTCATAACATTAGCAGCCTTAGCTAACCTAGCGGCTGAAACCATCTGCTCGGCATTTGCGATGTGTGCATCTCTTTTACTGTTATCGATAATATTACCGATACTCGGTACAGCGATTGCTGCGATGATGCCCAAAATCACGATAACTGCCAACAGTTCGATTAATGTTAAACCACGGTTGTTTTTCAAAAGCGCTTTGAACTTTTTGACCATGTGTACTCTCCCCTTTTGTTGATTTGATTTATGAAATAATAAAGCCAATTTTCCCTGAAGCAAGAAAATTGGCCGGTTGCACTAGTAGCTCCAAACCGCCCAAGTGCCCATATACAGACGGTTTTTCAACGCTTTCCTTATGAACTTTTTACCACATAGCAAACTATTAATCTTATTATATATAGGTTAACAAGAAATTTCTAGTATTTAAGTTATTTTTTCACAAAGTATACCTACATACCTATATTATCAAAGATCGCAAACATTGGAACGGCGATAGAGGCGACGATTCCACCAACGATGACAGACAGAATGACAATCATTAATGGTTCGATTAATGATTTGATCTGCTCTGTAGCCGTATCGACTTCTGATTCATAGAAATCAGCCACTTTATCAAGCATCGTGTCAAGAGCCCCAGCTTCTTCTCCGACGGCAATCATTTGTGTGACAAGCGGCGGAAAAGCCCAATGTTTTTTCATCGGCGTAGCGATGGATTGACCATTTTCGAGTGAGTTTCGCGATTCTTGCAGCACCCTTCCGATGACTTCGTTGTTGACAACCCGCTCTACAATGGTGACAGCTTGTAAGATCGGAACTGAGCTTGCGAACAATGAGCTTAAGGTCCGAGTCATCCGTGCTAAAATGGCCTTTTGGATTAGATTCCCGAAAATAGGGGACTTTAAAACTAGAATATCCAAATAATATTTTAAATGTTTATTTTTTCTAATATAGGCCAATATTACTGTGGTTACGATAAAAAACAGAACGACGACCCACCAAAATGACTGAAACCACCCTCCTAAGCTCATAACAAACTTTGTGATTGCCGGCAGTTCTGCATCAAAGGACTCGAACATACTAGCGAATGTCGGAACGACGGTAGATAATAAGAAGATGACAATACCGATTGAAACGATACCGACGAAGGCTGGATAAGCTAATGCGGATTTAACCTTTTGACGTGTGGCGTGCTGCTTTTCATAGTAAATGGCCAACCGATCTAGTATATCGTCCAAGTTACCGCCAGTTTCACCTGCTTTTATTAAATTTACAAATAAAGCAGGAAAAACTTTGCGGTGCTTGTCAGCAGATTCTGAAAAAGTCGTACCTTCCTCTAAGTTCTCTGCAATATCTTCGAGCGCTTTTTTTAACGTTTTGCTGCTCGTTTGTTCTGCAAGCACTTTTGTAGAATTTACGACAGACAGCCCGGCTTTTAATAGCGTTGAAAATTGACGGATGTAGATGACGAAGTCTTTGAGCTTTACTTTTGCTTCGAAAAACTGCAGGTCCTTATAAAGGATACTGTTGATTTCGTCAATTTTGATAACCCTTGTCCCTTTGTTTCGTAATTCCACTAACGCTTCTTTTCGAGAGTCCGCTTTTATCCGTCCTGTTGTTTTTCGACCTTTTCTGTCTCGTCCTTGGTAGCGGAAAACAGCCATTACATTTGCCCTTCTAACAAGTATGGTTCAGCCGTCTCTTCTGAAATCCGTTTCTTTTCAAGTAATTCCTTCACCGACATTGTTAGTGTATGCATGCCGACTGATTTGCTTGTCTGCATAACACTTGTAATTTGATGAATTTTTTCATTGCGAATTAAGTTTTTAATCGCGGCGTTATTAATTAAAATTTCAGTTGCGGCGACACGGCTTTTCTTGTCGGCTGTTTGAAATAAACGTTGGGAAATAATTGATTCTAGGACGGACGCAAGCTGGATGCGGACTTGCATTTGCTGACTTGGAGGGAATACGTCAATAATCCGGTCAATGGTTGACGGTGCATTTGTCGTATGTAACGTCCCAAGCACTAAGTGACCTGTTTCAGCCGCTGTAATAGCAGTCGAAATGGTTTCTAGGTCACGCATCTCGCCGACAAGAATAACATCTGGGTCTTGGCGGAGGCATGCACGAAGCCCGTTCGCAAAGTTTTGCGTATCAAAGCCGATTTCTCGCTGGTCAATGATGCAATAGCGATGCTTATGCAAATACTCAATCGGGTCTTCTAACGTAATGATATGGCGCTTCATCTGATGATTCATGTAATCAATCATCGCCGCAAGAGTCGTCGATTTTCCGCTTCCTGTCGGTCCTGTAACAAGCACCAGCCCTTGGTTACGAGCGGCAACTTTCTTTAACACGTCTGGCATGGAAAGCTCGTCTAATGTCGGAACTTTCGTCGGTACAACCCTGATCGCAAGGCTTACACACGAACGCTGCATATAGGTGTTCACCCGAAAGCGCGACACACCAGGAATGCCGTAGGAAAAGTCGAGCTCACCCTTTTCTTTGAAGGTCTCCCATAAGTCTTTCGGAATAATCGCTTTGGCCATTCCTTCTGTATCTGCAGGCTTAAGCGTGTTTTTACCATATTGCTTTAGTTCCCCATGCAAACGAAGAACCGGTGGTACACCAACGGTTAGATGCAAATCTGATGCGCCAATGTCATGTGATGTGCGCAACAATGTATCAAGCTGTTCCTTCATTCATTTTCACCTCACTAGTCATCTACTGCGACGCGCAGCACTTCCTCAATTGTCGTAATCCCTTGCTTCGCCTTCAGCAAGCCGTCATCAATTAAGAAAATCATCCCGCTTTTCATCGCATATTCCTTCAAATTCGCAAAAGAGCGGTTGTTCATCAGCCTGTTTCGCAATTCATCATCAAGCACTAGAATTTCGTGAATTGCAACTCGGCCCTTATAGCCTGTTTCATTGCATTTACTACATCCCTTTCCGCGGTAGAGCACACCAGGTGTTAAGCCGCGTTTTCGGAATAATTTCTCCTCCATTTCAGTCGGTTCGTATTCGGTTCGACAGTCTTTGCATACTCTGCGTAATAAGCGCTGAGCAACAATACCTGTTAAGGATGATACAACGAGAAACGGCTCAACCCCCATGTCAATTAAGCGCGGAATTGTTGCAAGCGAGCTGTTCGTATGAAGCGTGCTGAATACTAAGTGCCCTGTTAATGATGCACGAATTGCAATTTCTGCTGTTTCCGTATCACGAATCTCGCCGACCATTACGATATCCGGGTCTTGGCGTAAAATTGATCGCAACCCTTTTGCGAAGGTTAAACCGATGCCTGCTTTTACTTGCACTTGGTTAATCCCTTCGATTTGATACTCAACAGGGTCTTCAACTGTTACGATATTAACCCCTTCACTGTTAAGATGGTTAAGTGCTGCATATAACGTGGAAGATTTCCCTGAGCCTGTCGGGCCGGTAATCAGCACCATTCCCGTCGGCTGTTCAATTAACTTCAAGAAGCGCTGATAATTGATTTTATTGAAGCCAAGCTCTGACAGCTTATTCAACGCACTGCTTAAGTCGAGAATCCGGATAACAATCTTTTCACCAAAGACAGTCGGCAATGTCGATATCCGTAAATCAACTGGCTTTTCTTTAATCGTTATTTTAATCCGACCATCCTGTGGCAGCCGAACTTCAGTAATGTTCAAGTTTGCCATAATTTTAATTCTTGCTGTTAGCTGGTTTTGGATGTCTTTCGATAACGCTCGCTCTGTATGTAAGATCCCATCTACACGATAGCGAATAAGTATGCGGTTTTCCTGTGGGTCAATATGAATATCACTTGCCTTCTGCTGTGCACCCCATGCGAGCATATCGTTCACAAGCCGAACGATCGGCGCATCATCCTCATCAAGTGCTGCCGCTCCACCAATATCATCTGCCATTGATTGTTGAAGGCGATAATTCTTTTGCAGGGCGTTCACGATGTCATCTTTTGTAGCAATTGCGGGCGAAATTTCAAACCCTGTCGTTAACCGCAAGTCATCAATCGCAAAATAATCCATCGGGTCGTTCATCGCCACATACAATGTGTTGCCTTCTTTACGAAGCGGGATAACTAAGTTACGTTCAGCAAACTCCTTCGGCACAATTTTCAGCAAGCTCGTATCAACCGGATAACGATACAAACTAATGTGCGGAATACCTAACTGATATTCCAGCACTTCAATTAATTGGTCCTCAGTAATATAGCCATTCGCTAAAAGCGCATCACCGAGCTTTTGTCCTTTTTCTTTTGTTTGCAATGTATGACTTAACTGCTCGTCACTAATAATTCCTGCTTCAACAAGCAATTCACCTAAACGTTTGCGCTGTTCTGCCATCAGACATACTCCTTATTTAAAATAAGTCATTTTCCAATTCTGCCAGCGTTGACCGCCGTTTATCTTCATTGGTACGGTTCTGTTCCGTTGGTTTCTCTTCCTCTACCTGCAGCCGTTTTTCGAAAAAGTCGTCCTCAACCTCAATTTCTTCTACAGGCTCGCTTTCAGTACGCTCTTGCTCAGGCTCTTCACCTATGTCAAAGAGTTCGATTTCAAGTGCAGGAGATTCCGGCTGTGATTGCGGTTCTTCTCCTTCTTCTTGTCCAATATTCCAGCCAAGCTCTTCTAATTCGATTTCAACTTCAGGCTCATCCCGCACAGGCGATTCTTCTTCCTTTTGTCCAATTTCAATATCAGTAATCAGTGCTTCATCAACTTCCGCAATGAAAGACGGTTCTTCTTGTGGTTCCTCTTCGGGCTCGAAAGGTTCAAAGTCATGAAGTTCTTCCACTCCACTTTCCTCTAACGAAGTGGCTGCTAATTGGTCAGTCGGTGCTAATTCTTCAACGTGTTCTTCTTCAGGCTCAACACTTACATCCTCAGCTGGCAATGGTTCTGTCTTGAAACCAAGCATCCTGTCAATCTCTTCTTGTTCCATCTTAATTGACTTTGGCGCAGGCTGTGGAGTCGAAACCGGCTTATCAGCTTCTGGTTCTACTATGCTTTCTTCTGTTTGTTCCTCAAACTCCTCAGCCCGTATTATTTGCTGCTGTAGATAGAAAGCGGCGATTACAAGCAAAACCAACGCCACCGGCATCGCTACAAACCATGGATAGAGGGCAAAGAATAGCTTTGTAATAATAACAATTAGAAGTGAAGCGCCTGAGAACAGCAATGCATGAAACTTTGAATATTGAAATGGCCGTTGCTGCAGTACAAAATAAAAAATCAGTGCACTGACGAGCGCTATCGGTAAAAAAATCACGTTCTCACCTCGCTTCAGCTATGATTCTCTCTATTTTCCTTTTTGAGGACCTTCTTCATCACCCCAAAATTGTTCATCAGTTGGTGGAAGAACAGGTGTGTTACTGTTGTCAGTTGGTGCTTCGGAATCTTCATTTTGTTCTGGCTGTTCCCCGTTATCATCGGTTGTTTCATCCGAGCCTTCCTGATTGCTTGTGTTACTATTACTGTCTGTATTATTGCCTGCATTCCCATCAGCACCGTTCGAACCGGTTGCTTCAGAGGCCAGGCCTGATTTAACAATTTTCGGTTGTGGGGGATAGAAATCATCAGAGACAAGCTGTTTGCTAATTTGTTCACCGAATTGATTCGAAACCGTTTGATAAACATCAATAGCAGCTCCATCTTTCCCTTCAAAATCTACGCTTGTTTCCCACGGCCGCAGCATTGGAGTATATTGCACAACTGTTCGAGGTTCATACGTTTCTTCATTGTAAGTATTCCAATCATAGCGATATTGCAAAGGCAACCCTTTTATCGTTGTCACAAGTACACCGTTTACAAGTGAGAAAGTTACGTCATAAGGCACCGCATTTGGGTTGTAAAATGCAAAATCCATACCTTCATCATTCACCTTCGCTTCAAATCCAAGCTCCACATAAGGCGGATTAGTTGTACCGATAAAACGTTCTTTTATTAAGAAATTTGTCTTTAGTACCGCTTTATAAAGCCCTGAAGCAAGCACACTAAGGCCTCTCAACTCTTCATCTACGATAATATCTTTCTCGTATTCTGCTATTTCTAGCAGAGAAAATGAACTGTTCGCATTTACCGTCACGGTTCCTAATTTCTCTACCCAATGCTGCGCTAGCGGGGGCTACTTCAGCATCAAGTGAAGCGGTTTGCATTGTTACAAACTCTCGCTCATACAGTTCCCGCTCTTTCAAAAAATTTTCAAGCTGAAAAACCTCTTCACCCGTTTGAAAGCTGTTCGCCCTAGCTAGCATCACTTCTTGCAACAACTCTTCATTAACCTCACCTAACAGCTCATCCGGCATAAGCTGCAATATAAATTTTTCAAATATTTCACCATTCAGATTAAAGGTAACAGGCGAAACTTTACCGTCATGGCTCATGTTTACTGTTTCTTTTAAATCAACGATGTATATTTGATCGTCGACTTGAATCTTCTTATCTAAGTATGACATCACATAGTCTGTCTCTTGCTTCCATGTATCCACTTCTGTCAGCACATGCTCCCTCGCTTCATTCACAGTCATGCCGCTAATATTAATCGGCCCGACAAGTGTCCCTTCTTGAAAGCGTTCCTCTGTTGTCAAAACATTTGCCATAACAAAACTTCCAGTCTGAGATAAAGCGAAAATCAATACTACTTGAGCAAGTAAAATATATAAAATTTTCATATTAAGCTTCGGCATTTTATCACAACCTTATGCTTCATATTCTTGAAAACAATGTCAATAACCTCACATGTCTATCCATTTTTATATTATAATAGGAAGATACCTTTATTCTACACTTTTTTCGAATTTATGGCAGGTGGTGAGCACATATGCTTTATACTTTTTTCGCTAAATTGAAAAGCTTCCCTCTCCAACAACGGGGCTACACACTTGTTGAGGTGTTACTGGCAATTACAATTCTTTCAGTTATTTTTGTTTCTTTCTTCTATTTTTTCACAAATGCCTATCAATATACGAAGGAAAATCAAAGTAAGACCGTCGGCATACATGCGGCTCGTAATGCTGTCATTTACTTAGAAAATCAGTCGTTTGCTGATGTGAAGAATCATATAGGTGCGACAATTTCTACTGCCGATTGTGCAAGTACAACGTACAGTGACTTATTCACAGACGCCGCATTATGTGAGAGTATTTTAAATCCAAAGATTAATAATGTTCACTATGAAGTGGCACTAACAATCTCTGAATATGAAAATGGTGATCTAGATTCATCCGGCAACCTTCCAACTGTAGATGAAACCAAATTACAATCATTGCTCGTTCACACCTCTGCAAAGATTAAATGGAAAGAAGATAAAAATAATCGCGAACGAACATCTGTGGAAGGAGTGGTTGTTCATGAATCACTTCGATAAATATATACGAAACGACCGCGGCTTGACGTTGATTGAGCTGCTAGCAACGATTACAATTTCCGCTTTCATTATCGGCGGTATTTCCACTGTGTTAATCATGGGTGTGAATACATTTAACAAAACAATGGTTGAAGGTGAGATTCGGGATGAAGCTGATTATTTAGCATCGATGGTGATGAAGGAAATTTATGAGTTTTCACCTGATTATGTGGAAGAATTGAATGAGACGGGAAAGACTGGCATTATCGCTTATAAGTTCTCTGGCTATACAATAAATGACGAAGGTGTTCTTCTCTCACCGAAAGGAAAAGAGCCTGCACAGCAATTAGAGATTTTCTTAGAGGAAAATGCAGCTGGTAGCTCCGACTTAAAAGTGATCGGACCTTTCGTCTATAGCACCACAGCCGAGCCTGTAAAAATATTGAATGAGAATGGTATTACAATCGAAGAGAGTTCAAAATTAACTGTGAAATTCTCACAAGGTGACACCTACAAAGAAAGTGGTCAACTTTCTTTACAATTATCACTTACGAAAAATCCGGTAGAAAGCATGCTCATGGAAAGTACCTTTGGATTTTAAGCGAGGTTATTATATGAAAAAATTATTGCAAAATGAAAAAGGTTCAGCCCTGCTTATGGTCATACTGATGATGACGATCTTTTCAATCTTAGGATTAGCTGTACTGAAAGCTTCCCTATCTGGAGCAGTCAGAACAGAAACAAAGGAAGAGGATATCCGCAGTGTTCATGAAGCTCAGAAAGCCGTCCAACAAGGCACTGCATTACTGCAAGCTTATTTTGAAGAAAAGTCGTTAAAATCTATTGATACTTACGAAAATACAGATATTGCAAAATTCAACAATCTAGAGTTGACATACGAAAAGCCAGGCGATGGAAATAACCATAAAGATATTACTTACACAATTAAGAATATTACTGGAGATTACGGTAACATCGACACAAAGACCGACTATACAAGGGTGTTTAAAATTACTTCACCTGCAACCGATTCAGACACAAGTCATAAACGTACCTTCAGCCAGAAGGTTATTTTATCAGCAACACCAACTGCCCTTCAGCATGCTGTCGGCGCCGGGCAAAAGCTAATTCTAAACGGTAGTCCGGAAATTCATGGAGACGTGTTCACACAAAATCTTATCATGGATAAAAATGGATATTATATTTATTCAGGTGCACAGCAGCCATTTAAGACCCCTCAATTCACCAAATTTAAAGGCTTAAACCCTTCTGAAAAAGCTGTTCTTACACTGACTGATGAAACGGTTATGAATTATGTAAAAGGATTAAGCCTAGAGGATGATGAGCTTGCAGTTGAATACATGGCACCCGAAAAATACCAAGCTATCAATGTACAGGAAACATATGAGAAGAAACGGAATGAATTATATGAGAAGAAGCAGGGTGAATTAACCCCGGATGACTGTCTTGCCTTTGACGCAAATGGGAATGTACCGACTTCACCGACGGCAACGAATAGTCCTTTTCTCTTAAGCCATACATGTCCAGACAATCCGGTTGATGAGAATGGTGTAACCTTGGATGTTAATGAGTTTTCTGTGTACAATTTGCCGGATAGCTACGAGAATGAATGGATTATCGTTGATGGTGATTTAAATATCGTCGGCGTGCCAGATGGCAGTGCTTCAGAGACCGCGATAAAAGCAAACTTTCTCGTTGATGGTGATATTTATATCACGGGAAATGTCACACTTGAGTCGACGATTTATGCCTTAGGAGATGCGGAAATTCATGATGCAAATATTCAAGGGAATAGTGGTGAACAACTCGCCTTATTTACAGATGGGAAATTAATTTTATCAAGGATTAATGAATATGAAGCACCTGAGCCATCAAATGGCGAAATTAAAGCTTTTCTTTACAGCTCAAAAGACATTGATTTATACGCGGTCGGCTCCTTTATTCATATTATTGGAGGGATTTTTTCCGAGCAAACCTTTACCATTAATGCAGCTAGAGGGAATGTTACAAGTGTTGACGGAAACGGAATTGGTATGACAAGTGGCAAACCTCGCTTAATTGTAAAGCATGACCCAAAGATGATCTTTAACGCTGGGGCAAACGAGCTTCCTTTTGTTGATAAGCTATATGTTTTCACAGAAGGTATTAAAGAAGTAAAGTAAAAAAGGTATCCAATGTAGGATACCTTTTTTGTATTACCAGCGACCATCACTGCCTTCAATTGTTTTATTCACTTTCACATAAATGACAGTCGTTGCTGTGATTACTTCCCCATCTGGCTTCGTATAGGTCACTGTAATAACGGCATAGCCGCCTTCTTTCACAGCTGTCACGATGCCATTGCTGTCAACGGTTACAGCAGATGAGTCACTAGAACTCCAAGTTAGGTCTTGTGGGTTGAGTGCTGTATTACTAGGATTTACCTCAAGCTTATCAAATAAGTTTAGCGTCTTTCCTTCTGCTAAGGTATAGGAATCACCTAAAGAAATAGATGTTATTGGGATTTGGTCGATTTCAATTATGAATCGAAGTACACTATTTTCTTTAGCAAACCCACCTGATGCTCTGACCGTAAACTCTGTAAACTGTTGGTCTAATATTGAGGTATAAAGGCTAGCTTCGGTTAATTCAACCTCGGCTTCCCCTTCTTGTGTTAGATAGTAACGAACCTCACCATTGAAAGGTGGAATTAACTTATTAACATTTAATCCAATACGTGCAGTATCTGAGTCAATTTTATATGTTTCCGTAATGTTTGTATAAGGCACTTCAATCATGCTATTATCTTCTTTTTTTATTTTTACGTATGGAAGAAGATAAATGATGTCCTTACTTCCGTCGTTATACGTAACTTCGATTGCTGCTTGATTATCAATAAAACGCAAATCTTGAACTGCTTTATTTGATAATGTTACAGCAGTCGTTTCATTTAAATTAGCGAGACTGTTTCCTTTGTTTTTTGTTATATTTCCATCCGCCGCTCCCTCATAAAGTACAATTCCAGTACTATTCGTTTCTGTTAATTGTACATCTAAATGTATTGGTTCAGTTGGAGCTATTAGAGTGTTTGATAACGTTCCTTGATAATTACTATCTTCATAAAAAACAGTGGCAGGTGGTAACAGTTGGTCCATTGCCCAATTTGCCTGTAATTCGATTTGGGCAGTTAACGTTGAAGGTGTAAATGTTGTTTCTTTCTCTTCAACATTCTCCACTTTTGAAAAAATTGTTATTTTTTTAGGTTGTTTTCCAGTATTATTGTCGTCAAATTTATTGTTTGGAGACAATTGCAAATACTTTTCAGTACCGTCTACATACGTAACCAATACAGTAGTCGTCTCTTCAAAGTTCTCATCAGTTCGAATCGTTAGCTTCCAGTTTTTATTACTGTTTACCTGTATTTCAGTAATTCCTTCTGCTCCGTTATATTTATTTGCTCCTGACTTTTCAATTGGAAGATTGATAACCGTTTCTTTGATACCAAGATTATCCGTATCACTTCCTTCATAACTAACATCGTTCAAAGGAATGACCGCAATTCTTTGTCCGTTTGCATCAGTTTCGATTGAGTATTCGGTACCAACTAAATCAACACCATCAGGTAATGGCTGCTTTATTTTAATACCAGTTAAGGTCCCTGTTTTATTTCCACCACCTGGGGTTAAATCATAATTTACTACAAATGTGTTTTTGTTATCTTCAACATTTTGCTCATCTCTTCGTTTATACAGGTTTGTAACCTTGTCAGGGTCTGCAAAGCTTGCTATGCCGTTAAAAATTGGTGCTGTCTTATCGTGAACATTGATTATTATAGGTTCGATTGATGTTGCTGTAATCTCATTTCCTTCTAAATCTTTATACACAAGCTTCATATCGTCAAAGGTATACTCACCAGTTTTACTGAATGTTAGTGGTAGACTCTTTAGCTTATCTTCCTCACTGAGTACTGGGGTACCTTTCCCGACCTCGTATGGTACATCACTTAAACTAATGACCGTATAACCATCTTCATCTTCTGTTACATTTGCATCAGCCTGTAAACCGACATTGGCTGGCAATTTAACTTTTAGTTTTACTTCAGTCATTTGCAATCGATCGATTGTTTCGCTAAATTCTGTAAAAATTGTATTAATATCATCTGTTGAAGCATTTTTAGCTTGACCGCCTGTAACGGAAGATAATTCAGTTAAATATGGCATATCTAAATCGTTTTTCGAGCCAAAACCAATTGAATATAGTTTAATATCATTATTTGCAATCTGTGTTGCCGTATCTCTACCGTGCTGTTTTATTTGGTTGACAATTTGAGCATATGAGTAACCTAAATTATACTCGAATCCATTCTTCTTATAATAAGCATAGGCACTATTACCGACTATTCGATAAAATACTTCTATTGTTTCTAACGTTTCATCATAGATCGGGTTATTCCAACATTCTTCATACTCTACTCGTTCCCAATGTCCACCCCAGCCACCAACCCATTTATATCTATAATTTGTTACACATTTTCTTTCATACCTAATAAATACCTTGTCAGTTACAACTTCTTCTTGAGCTTCAGAAAACGTTGGTTCTCCATCTGTTAAAAAGATTATATATTTATTTCTCTCCGAATCCTTTAATAATTTATTTGCTTTTTCTAGTGCTTGGGTATAATTTGTACCTCCATATGCAGATAAACTTTGTCCGAAGTTTTCAATTTTATTCAAATCTGAAGTAAGGGGTTGAAAGCTTCCATCATTATTATATGAATCAACCGATTTTCCTACTTCACTTGAGAAAGGAATAAGAGCGAATTTATCTCCATTATGGTTATTTACTTTAAAGTAATCAACTGCTTCCTTCAAAGCTTCTTTCGCTGAATCAATTTTCTTCTCTCCTCTTACCTTCTCATCCATTGACCCAGACACGTCAAATACAAATACGACATCAATCGGCTGTCGCACTCCTTGGTCTGTTTCTCCTTTTGGGATTAACTCAACATTTAAGTTCCCTAATGCTGGCCCTGAAGAAGGCTTCAAAATAGCAGATTGAGAGGGAGATACTGACACTTCTAAAGAAGGCTCTGCTGCAGAGGCGAATGCGATATAGCCTAAGGCTGACAGAAAACCAATTAACACAATGATGACAGACAAACGTTTTAGATTAAATTTCCGAGTCATTCTTTCATCCCCCTCTCAATAAATTTACATAAGTTAATTATTTGACCAATATTTTCAATCTATTTTATTACTATTATACCAGAAAATAAACGATTTTCACTCTACATACATAGGTGATTTCAAATTAAATTAATTCAGCACGCACCCCAGCCACAAAATACAACGACCCAGCAAAGAGAATCACATCTCCCTCACCAGCATATCCCTTCACTGTTTCATATGCTTCCTGCCAGCTTTCATACACGGCTTTTTTTTCAGCTTTGGAGATTTCGTATAAGTCTTCTGCTTTGGCTGCGCGAGGGAAGTCGAAATCGACAAATGAAAGGCTTTCTGCAAAGTCGTCCAGCACGTTTAGCATTTCATCTAACTTTTTATCGTGAAGAGCTGCAAAAATAACGTGTACGTTTTTACCAGGGTAGTAGCGTTCCACTGTTTGCTGTAGTGTCTGCATGCCTTCTGGGTTGTGGGCACCGTCGATTATGACGGTTGGGTTCTGTTGGACAACCTCAAATCGGGCAGGCCAGCTTGCTTTCTTTAGGCCTTCGCGCATTTCCTCTTCGTCTACAATTAAGGAATAAAAGCGTTTCAAGTAATCAACAGTCATTAGCGCAAGGGACGCATTTTTCACTTGGTGCAAGCCTTTCATGGTGATTTCCAGGTTGTCTACGTTCATAAATGGTGACTGGAAGCTGAATGTTTCACCTGTTTCTGTGCGTTGCTCGTTCAGCGTCATAAATTCCTTGTTGGCACGATAGATCTTTGTGCGTTTGCCTTTCATTTCGTCTTCGATAACTTCTAGGGCTTCAGGCTGTGTGACGCCTGTGATGACTGGAACACCTGATTTGATGATGCCGGCTTTTTCACGGGCAATTTCTTCGATTGTGTCGCCTAATATATTTAAGTGGTCATGACCGATATTTGTAATAATCGAGACGAGTGGATGAATGATATTGGTTGAATCTAGACGGCCGCCAAGCCCTGTTTCAAATAGAACAAGGTCTGGATAAGCCGTGCGGGCAAAATATTGAATTGCCATTACGGTAACGACTTCAAATTCAGTCGGTGCGCCTAATTCCGCATTGTTATCGAGCTGTTCGACGAGCGGCTTCACATCATTGACCGCTTTAAGCAGGTCATCATCACTAATCGGCTCGCCATTCACACTAATCCGCTCATGAAATGACTCGATGTACGGAGAAGTGAATGTCCCCACAACAAGGTTAGACTGCTGGAACATATGACGAAGAAAGCTGACGACAGACCCTTTGCCGTTCGTTCCTGCGATATGAATCGTTTTCAAACGGCGCTCTGGGTTGCCAAGCTCCTCTAGCATCCATTCCATCCGCTCTAAGCCCGGCTTCATACCGAATTTCTCTCTGCTATGAATCCAATTCATTGCTTCTTCGATTGTTGTAATCATCATAATTCCCCCTGCATCAATCGTTTTTTTATCCACTAAAATTGTACTATATTCCGCTTTTTTTCGCTAAAAAGAAGAGCGAACCCCATTAATCAGGATTCGCTCTTCTAGTTGTCTAGCTGCGGACGTTATCGACTTGCCTAGTTACCCTTTCAACTCTCCAATACGTGCTTGGACTTTTTCACGTTTTTCAACGTAGTCTTTTTCTTTTGCACGCTCTTCTTCAACAACGTGTGCAGGTGCTTTGCCAACGAATTTTTCGTTGTTTAGCTTTTTCTGTACGCGGTCAACTTCTTTGTTGAGCTTGTCCAGCTCTTTTTCAAGGCGAGCAATTTCTTCTTCGATGTTGATTAAGCCTTCGATCGGCAGGTACAGATCAGCACCTGTGACAACAGCTGTCATTGCTTTTTCTGGAGCTTCTAGGTTTGTTTCAAGCTTCAGTTCGCTTGTGTTACAGAAGCGCTCTAAGTAGTTTCTGTTTTTCGCAAGCTTAGCTTGTGTTGCTTCATCCTTTGGCTGAATGTAGAGCTTGATTTGCTTGCTCATTGGTGTGTTCACCTCAGCACGGATATTACGAACGGAACGGATGATATCAACGAGCAGGCGCATTTCTGCTGATGCTTCCTCGTCTGTATGATCAGCTTGTACTTGCGGCCAATCTGCGACTGTAATTGACTCGCCTTTTGTCGGAAGGTGCTGCCAAATTTCCTCGGTAATAAACGGCATGAATGGATGCAAAAGACGCATCGTGTTATCAAGCACATATGCAAGCACTGAACGTGTCGTTTTCTTAGCAGCTTCGTCTTCACCATACAGCGGAAGCTTCGCCATTTCGATATACCAGTCACACACATCATCCCAGATGAAGTTGTAAAGCAGACGGCCTGCTTCACCGAATTCGTACTTTTCAACCATGGTTGTAACGCCTTCGATTGTTTCGTTCAAACGTGTCAGTACCCACTTATCAGCAACTGATTTTTCACCTGATAGGTCAAGCTCATCATGCGTGATACCGCCCATGTTCATCATTGCAAAGCGAGATGCGTTCCAAATTTTATTCGCAAAGTTCCAAGTCGACTCAACCTTTTCCCACATAAAGCGTAAGTCCTGACCTGGCGTACTGCCTGTCGCAAGCAGATAACGAAGGGAATCTGCCCCGTACTTGTCGATAACATCCATCGGGTCAACCCCGTTGCCTAGTGACTTACTCATCTTACGGCCTTCCGCATCACGAACAAGACCGTGGATTAACACGTCTTTGAATGGACGCTCACCTGTGAATTCAAGCCCTTGGAAAATCATCCGTGATACCCAGAAGAAGATGATGTCATAGCCTGTTACAAGTGCTGACGTTGGATAGTAGCGCTTGAAGTCAATGGAATCCTCTTCAGGCCAGCCCATTGTCGAGAACGGCCATAGCGCACTTGAGAACCACGTATCAAGTACATCCGAATCCTGCTCCCAGTTTTCAATATCAGCAGGGGCTTCATGCCCGACATACACTTCACCTGTTTCCTTGTGATACCAAGCTGGAATACGGTGACCCCACCATAGCTGACGAGAGATACACCAGTCGCGGATATTTTCCATCCAGTGTAAGTATGTTTTTTCGAAACGGTCAGGTACGAAGTTGACCTTCTCTTCTTTCTTTTGAAGCTCAATTGCTTGGTCAGCAAGCGGCTGCATTTTTACAAACCATTGCGTTGAAAGGTATGGCTCGACAACCGCTCCGCTGCGCTCAGAGTGACCAACTGAGTGCATATGGTCTTCGATTTCGAACAGAATGCCTTCTTCTTGAAGGTCCTTTACAAGCTGCTTACGGCACTCAAAACGGTCCATGCCTTCATACTTGCCAGCTTTGTCATTCATTGTGCCATCTTCATTCATAACAAGAATGCGCTCAAGGTTGTGGCGGTTCCCGATTTCAAAGTCATTCGGATCATGTGCAGGCGTAATTTTCACCGCACCTGAACCGAATTCCATGTCTACATAATCGTCCGCAACAATCGGGATTTCGCGGCCTGTAATCGGAAGCTTAACCGTTTTGCCGATTAGGTCCTTATAGCGCTCATCTTCAGGGTGAACGGCAACGGCTGTATCACCAAGCATCGTTTCTGGACGAGTTGTTGCGATTTCGATATGACCAGAACCGTCCGCAAGCGGGTAGCGCATATGATAGAAATGACCTTGAACATCCTTATAAATAACCTCGATGTCAGAAAGCGCTGTTTTCGTCGCTGGGTCCCAGTTGATAATATACTCACCGCGGTAGATTAAGCCTTTTTCATACAGCTTAACGAAAACTTCACGGACTGCTTTAGACAAGCCTTCATCCATTGTAAAACGTTCGCGTGAATAGTCTAAGCCAAGGCCAAGCTTTGACCATTGGTTACGGATAAAGTCTGCATATTCCTCTTTCCATGCCCATACTTGCTCAAGAAATTTCTCACGGCCAAGGTCATAGCGGGATTTTCCTTCTTCACGAAGCTTTGCTTCAACCTTTGCTTGTGTCGCAATCCCAGCATGGTCCATCCCTGGAAGCCATAGCACATCATAGCCTTGCATCCGCTTAATGCGCGTTAACATATCTTGAAGCGTTGTATCCCATGCGTGGCCTAAATGCAGCTTACCTGTTACGTTTGGCGGCGGGATAACGATCGTGTACGGCTGTTTCGTTTCATCATTTTTCGCTTCGAAAAACTTTCCGTTTACCCAATACTCATACCATTTACTTTCAACCCCTTGTGGGTCGTATTTCGTTGGTAAATTTACTTCTTGATTACTCATCATTCGTCCTCCAGTTCTTTTGATAAAAGCGAAAGGCGATTGCCTCAAGCTAGCTTTTAAAAACAAAAAACTCCTTCCGTTCCTATAAAAGGACGAAAGGAGTTGATTTCGCGGTACCACCTTTTTTCACTACGTGCAGACTGAATCTACACACACCTGTAGTGCTCTTAGTTTCAGGATAACGGCTTTTCACCGGCTCTTTCTACTTAGCATACCGCTGTTCAAAAAAGCTGCTCGAGGGCGACCTTCCACACATAACGAACACCTAAAGAAGCTCTCAGCTGCTGCTTCTTCTCTCTGAAAGGGGCTATGGGTGTACTCTTCCCTGTCTGCGCATCTTAACATTATTTTAAAAAAAGTATTCATACAGTCCAATTTTACATAAATTCGAAATGAATCGTCAATAAGTTTCGTCAAAATTTGCATGTTTTAAACGTATAGGCACAATTATTGGGTGTATGGCATACATTATCATAACCACAAGTAGCACACAGAAAAGGAGGAAGATGAATGAGTCGTTTTTATCGTCATCGCTTACCGCCATGGCTTCGCCAATGTGTGATTGTCATTGAACAGATCACGCTTCCGCTGGCGGCATTTCAGCTGTTAAGAACATTATTTATTCCGACCACATTTGATATTTTGCTGTCCGGCTTTTTAATTTTTCTTTATGTTTGCTTTATGATGAAGTGGATTTAGGCGGTTCATTTGAAGCAGGTTTCTTTTCAAGTGTGTCAAACACAAAATGAGAAATATTTTGTTTTAACCAAACAGCCCGCTGAAGTCGCTTAACCTGCTTCAGCTCGTTTTTTTGTTCACGGTGAGCTTGGGCGAGCTGAATGTCATGCTCGATCACACGCATCGAGAGCAGTTCCCAGCTTAGCAGCAGCTTTTCTTCTTCTGACAGTGGAAATAAGCGCTGATACGTCTGCATTGCGGTCAGGATTGATTTTCGGCCGTATGGCATTTTATAAAATTGATGCTCAATCAAAAACTTCAAATCTAAAATCGGCGGGCCGATATATGCGCGTTCGAAGTTAAGTAAATAGGGCTTCTCATTACGGTGATAGACGAGATGCTCGAGTCGCAAGTTTCCGTGGCATAAGCATGTGCGCTCTTTCTCCTTCTCTTCTGTCTGCTCATACCACGCTTCGAGCTTTTGCTTGGCAACCTCATCGACCTTCATTAACTCGGTATAGTGAAGGCAATAATTCAGCTCATAAGGCGACATATACACTTGTCTCTCACAGTATTCCAAATACTTCTCCAGCTTCTGACGCCGCTCATCCCACTCTTTCAAACTATATTCATAAAACTGCTTACGTGCCTCTTGTGTAATTGTTTGCTGCTGTGTTGTGCGTTGATGCAGACTAGCTGTTGCTTTGAAAAGGTCCACCACCCGCTCGCGTGCACTTACTTCCTTCGTTTCAACCCACGGCATTAAATAATAATAGGATGTGCCGTCATAACTGAAATAGTGCTTATGCCGCGTCGGAATAATTGGCACAGCATGATGGATATTACTTTGCTGTAGCAGTAGCGATATTTGCGACAGATGATTTGCATGCATCGCGTCGCTTCCAAGTTTTTTGAGCGCATAGACACCGTCCCATGTATACAGCTTATAGAGCCGCCCTTGCTCCTCAATATAATGCGGCTTCAGCTTATACTGCCCAAGCACCGACTGTAACTCTTTCATCCAAACACCTCCTGTCTTTCAATAAAAGCCCCACACCTTCCTCTTTGAAACAGCCTCCCTACCTTTCAAAAAAGACAGTAGAAGCGAAAAATGCTCGCATCAACCACAATTGTGCCGATACGAGCATGTTTTCTATGTGTTATTCGATTCTGCCGGCGGCGGTTGGGATATAAAGAATTTGGCCTTGTTCGATTTCATTACTGCTTTCTAGCTTATTAACTCGTAAAATTTGGGTTACAGGTACTTCATAGTTATCAGCAATTTCATCGAGTGACTCACCCTCTTGAATAATTCGCATCTTCACCTTTGTGAAAGCTTCCCGCTCGTTTGTCAGCATTTTTGTTAAGTACAGGGCGTTGTCATCACGTGTATGTGTTTTCACATTTTCAACGCCTTTTTCTTCTTGCTCTTCAGCAGGCTCTTCGTAGACCGGCTCATTCAGTTCTTCTTCACGCTCTATCACTGGCTCCTCATAGGCTGGCTCTTGTGCAATTGGCTCAGCTTCTTCTTCGATTTCTTCGATTTCTTCTACGTCATCGTACGTTTCAGCTTCGCGGAAGACGGAGAGCTCTGTTTCTTCTGGACGAGCTTTTACTTCAATTTGCGGTTCGTCGCGTTCTGGCTCCTTTTCTTCTTCTTCCCAGTCGTCAGCTTCTTCCTCTTCCAATTCAGGCTCTTTGCGTACTTCCACTTCAAACGATGGCACTTCCTCTAAATCCTCTTCCTGCTCCTCTTGCTCGACCTCCTCAAGCTCTTCCTCTTCCATCACTGTTTCAGCTTCTTCATCCGTTTCGACTTCTTCTTCACGGTCTTCGTTTAAAATGCCGCTAATTTCAATATCAGCGCTCAGCTGTAAGCGGTTTGACTGGGGAAGCTCATAATCAAATGACTCAATCGATACATAGACATCATTTAAATCTGCAATCCGTTCAATTGGAATTGTGATATCAATTGGAAAACGATGCTCCATCGCATAGATGCCATCTTCTGTTTCGTTCACTTCATCGACGGTCCGGCCCATCGCCGTATCGCGGAATGAATCAATGGACGCGTCATTTTCAACTTCTTCAGCACCACGATATTCTGCTGAGAGAAGCAAGCTGCCGACAATTGAAACATACTTCGCATTTTCCTTAATTGAAATTTCTGGCTCTAACGCAATCGATACTAAATCATCTACCTCTTGACCTCTATGAAATCCAACTGATTCTTGTACATGAAAACGCAGGTTTGAAGAACGAACGTCTGCCAATGTACATCCTCCTTTCAGCTCTCACACATATTTCATTATCCACAGTAAACTCATTGTTGAGGGAATTTCATAAAAATAGCTATGACATTAAAGGTGTATGTGCGAAGGAAGAGTATTATGAAGAAATTTTTTGTGGAACGAAAAAGCCGCACGATCTTCGGCTTGAGATCGTACGGCTTGAAGTGACTTATTTTTTAATTTTCGCAAAGACGCGTTCTGCGGCTGCGATTGTGTATTCGATATCTTCATCTGTATGTTCTGTTGATAAGAACATGCCTTCAAATTGGGAAGGTGGCAGGAAGATGCCTTCTTCAATCATTTCACGATAATATGCTGCAAACATGTCTAAGTCTGATGAAGAAGCCGCTTCGAAATTGACGACATCTTTATCTGTAAAGAAGAAGCCGACCATCGAGCCTGCACGGTTAATCGAATGTGGAATACCGTGCTTCTTAGCTGCTTCGCTTAAGCCTTCTTCTAAGCGCATCGCTTTCTGTTCAAATTCTTCGTATTTAACAGGGGTCAGGCGTGACAGTGTTTCATAGCCTGCAGTCATTGCAAGCGGGTTACCTGAAAGTGTACCTGCTTGATAGATCGGTCCGTCTGGTGCAATGCGGCGCATAATTTCTTCTTTACCGCCGTATGCGCCGACTGGAAGGCCGCCACCGATTACTTTACCAAGACACGTTAAGTCAGGTGTGACATCGAAATAACCTTGTGCACAATTGTAACCTGTACGGAAGCCTGTCATAACTTCATCAAAAATTAATACAGTTCCGTTTTTCTCTGTTAGTTCACGAAGCTCTTCAAGGAAACCTGGCTGTGGTGGAACAACGCCCATGTTCCCAGCAACAGGCTCAACGATAACACCAGCAAGATCGTCACCAAATTCTTTGAATGCATAGCGTACGCTTTCAATATCATTGTATGGCACTGTAATCGTGTTCTTCGCAACT
The DNA here is from genome assembly GCA_020524525.2 of Bacillus tianshenii. Classification (NCBI taxonomy): domain Bacteria; kingdom Bacillati; phylum Bacillota; class Bacilli; order Caryophanales; family Bacillaceae; genus Sutcliffiella; species Sutcliffiella tianshenii. Next base: position 2,452,354 of record CP129018.1, read on the forward strand.
GATTCAGGGACACCAGGACTGTCTGGGAGACCAAGTGTCGCAACACCTGAGCCTGCTTTAATAAGAAGAGAATCGCCATGACCGTGATAGCAGCCTTCGAATTTCATAATGATATTACGTCCTGTGTAGCCGCGAGCAAGACGCAGTGCGCTCATTGTCGCTTCTGTCCCAGAGTTCACCATTCGAACAACCTCGATTGATGGAACACGCTCAATGACAAGCTCAGCAAGCTTGTTCTCAATCTCAGTTGAAGCACCGAAGCTTGTCCCTTTTTCCGTAACTTTCTTCAATTGCTCAACAACTTCATCATGGGCATGACCTAAAATAAGCGGACCCCATGAAAGAACGTAATCAAGATACTCGTTTCCGTCAACGTCATAGATCTTTGAACCTTTGCCGTGGTCCATGAAGATTGGGTCCATGTTTACGGATTTGAATGCACGCACAGGGCTGTTTACACCGCCTGGCATGAGCTTTGTTGCTGATTTGTAATGTGCTTTTGATTTATCAAAACTGCGCATGTGGAACTCCCCTTATCGCAATGTTTTACTTACCTTCATTCAACCATTTCGCTGCATCTTTTGCAAAATACGTAATAATCAAGTCTGCGCCAGCACGCTTCATCGCTGTTAACTTCTCAAGGACAACTGCTTTTTCATCAAGCCAGCCGTTTTGGGCAGCTGCTTTAATCATCGCATATTCGCCGCTCACATTATAGGCAACCATCGGCGCGTTGAAGCGGTCTTTCACTTCACGGATGATATCTAAGTACGCAAGCGCCGGCTTGACCATTAAGAAATCTGCACCTTCTTCAAGGTCAGATTGTGCTTCACGAAGTGCTTCAAGGCGGTTTGCTGGGTTCATTTGATATGTTTTACGATCACCAAATTGCGGCGTGCTGTCCGCTGCATCACGGAACGGGCCGTAGAATGCAGAAGAATATTTCACTGCATATGACATAATTGGAATGTGTGTATATCCTGCTTCATCTAAGCCTTTACGAATCGCGGCTACGAAGCCATCCATCATGTTTGAAGGAGCAATAATATCTGCTCCCGCTTCCGCCTGGCTTACAGCTGTCTTTGCAAGCAGTTCAAGTGACGGGTCATTTTCAACATCACCATTTGAAATGACACCACAATGGCCGTGGTCTGTGAATTCACAAAGGCATGTATCTGCAATGACAAGCAGCTCAGGGAAATGCTGTTTAATTTGTGTAATCGCCTTTTGCACAATACCATGCGAATGATATGCTTCAGAGCCGACATCATCTTTATCATGCGGAATGCCGAATAGGACAACCGCTGGGATGCCTAAGCTTTGAACTTCTTCAATTTCCTCATTCAAACGGTCCAGTGACAATTGGAAGACGCCTGGCATCGACGGAACTTCCTTACGAATGCCCACACCTTCTGCCACGAATAATGGATAAATTAAATCTTCTGTATGTAAATGTGTTTCTTGTACCATCGCACGCATCGTTTTCGATGAACGAAGGCGACGATGACGCTTGAATTGTAGGTCTTTCATGCTTTTAAAACCTCCCTGAGTTAAAAAACGTTGCAATCGTATGTAGCAGCCCTTCAATCGTGTATTCCTCTGCAGTCAGAATGTTCGGGTAATGGTACTTCTCCGCTTCTTGGGCAGTAATTGGACCGATGCAGGCAACTGGCAGGCGGGCAATCGCATCGTGCCATGCCTCTCCGTCTAAGAGCTCAGCAAAGTGTCTGACGGTTGAAGGGCTTGTAAACGTAATCACATCAACTTGATGCTGAAAAATAATTTCCTTCAGATGCGCTTTCGCTGCATCATTGCGGGCTGTGCGGTAGATGACAACATCATCCACGTTACAATTTATTCCCTTTAACTGCTCTGGTAAGTCCATTCTCGCAAGATTTCCGCGTGCAAGCAACAAATTTGTTCCAGCCGCTAATGAAGGGGCTAGTTCATCAAACAGCACATCAGCCGTGTATTCGGTTGGGACGAAATCCACCGCAATGTGCTGAGCTTCAAGGGCACGCAATGTTTTCTTGCCAACTGCTGCCACTTTCGGAAGACTGTTCTTCCAGGTTGGAGCGGCATACCTTTCTGCATAGTGGACGAAAGCATCGACGCCGTTTGAGCTCGTTAACACAAGCCAATCATAATCACTAAGCGCAGTCAGGACCGCTTCTATCGGTGCTTCATCATGCGGAGGTGCAATCGTGATGAGCGGGACATTGACCGGAATGCCGCCATATTGCTCAATCTGCTTGGCGAAAGACTCGACTTGATGGGCAGCTCTCGTCACAAGCAAACGGACACCTTGAAGCTCAGTCAAGGTGTTCGTCATTACTGGTCGAGCTCCTCTTTCACTTGATCGAGAATTTCTTGTGCACCGCGCTCTTTCAAGCGTCTTGCCGCTTCTTCACCAAGCTGGACAGGGTCTGTTCCATATAGGTCTTCACGCAGTACGGTCTTTCCGTCTGGTGTTGCCACAAGTGCTGTTAGCTTAATTTCGTTTTCATCCGTAAAGATTGCGTAGCCTGCAACAGGTACTTGGCAGCTTCCTTCCATTTGGTAAAGAAATGCACGCTCAGCAGTTACGGTTGCTTCGACTGTTTTATCCGTCAGCTTCGCAAGGGCGTCCAATAATTCCTTGTCGTCTTCACGGCACTCAATCGCAAGCGCACCTTGACCGACAGCAGGAACACTAATATCCGCATCAAGGAATTCTGTTACAACATTATCAGACCAGCCCATACGTGCTAACCCTGCAGCTGCTAAAATAATTGCATCAAATTCTTCTGTTTCAAGCTTTGATAAACGTGTGTCAATGTTTCCGCGAATCCATTTGATTTCAAGGTCAGGGCGTGCTGCTAAAATTTGCGCACCACGGCGCAGACTACTTGTTCCGACTACTGAACCTGCTGGAAGATCAGCTAATTTCACATGATCCTTGGAAATGAACGCATCACGGTGGTCCTCACGCTCAGGAATACAACCGATAACAAATCCTTCAGGCAGCTTTGAAGGCATATCTTTCATGCTGTGAACAGCCATGTCGATTTCTTTGTTTTCCATTGCCTGTTCGATTTCTTTTACGAATAAGCCTTTTCCGCCTACTTTGGAAAGTGTGACGTTTAAGATTTGGTCACCTTTTGTCACGATTTTCTTTACTTCAAATTCAAATGGCAGGCCTGCTTCTTTCATTTTGTTAATGAACCAGTCTGTTTGTGTAAGAGCTAAATTACTTTTTCTTGAACCGATGACAATTTTTCGCATGAGAAACCCTCCGTCTTATGTCTATGATTTATACCCAAAAATGAAAATTTGAAAGTGTGCCAAATAGGAAGAAATTCGACAGCAGTACGAGGAAAGCGCCGATATTCCAATAAGCAAGCACTTTTCCTTGAAATCCTTTTCCTACTCGCAAGTAAAGATAGGTGCTGTAAGCAAGCAGGACTAAGAATGAGCCAAGCACCTTTGCGTCATACCAATGAAATGGGTCGAGGCTGATGTATGCCCATACGATTCCTAAGATTAATGAGACAAGCAACAGCGGCACACCGATCATGCTTAAGCTAAACGACATCTTCTCCAGCGTTGAAAGGTTACCGAGCCGTCTTAACCTTGTGCCCCATTTCTTCTTCTTAATTAACGTATATTGCAGCTGATACATCGCCGAGAAAATGAACGAAAGAGAGAATGCACCGTAAGACAACAATGCAATCGTAATGTGAATCACTAACAACTCAGACACTAATTGTTCTGACAAAATATCTGATTTATATTCCACTGGTGCAAACAAATGCAATGCCATAATAATGAAACCGAGTACATTTGTAAAGAAAACAAAAAAATCCACTCGAAAAATGCGGTTAATGACGAGTGAAAATGTGACAAGCACCCATGTATAAAAGTAAAGCCCCTCCGCCATGTTCAAAATCGGAAAGCGCCACATTTCGATCATACGGGAAGCTAGAAATGTTGTTTGCAAACCCCAAACAATAGAAAGCAACCAGAAGGCGTACTTATTTGCCTTCCGGTTGTTTTGCAAGAAATCAATGAAATATCCAAGCACACTTAAGGCATACAGGATAATTGTAATATCGTAAATCCAGCCAAACGTAAACATATACCTAATCCTCTCTTAGGATTGTCAGACTGCCGGTCTCCGTGTCCATTCAGCCTGCCTAAGCTTCTCTATTGCTACAAGCTCTAATTTTAGGATTGTTTCGATGTCTGGTGCGCTAACGTCCATCTCTTTTCCTTTTCAATTGGTACGACTACTTTGTTTTGAGCTTTCTGTAACTCAATCTCTTGCTGGACTTGTTCTTCTAAATCAAAGATTTTCATAAATAGCTTTAATGATTCTTCAGCTTCAGGCTCTGCTGCAAGCTCTTTGACGCGTGTAATCGGCTCGCGCAGCAATTGATTAATGATGCTCTTCGTATGCTTGTTAAGCACCTTTTTCTCACGGTCTGTTAAGTTCGGCATCTTGCGTTCGATGCTTTCCATCGTTTCTGCTTGAACGGAAAGTGCACGCTTGCGCAGTGATGAAATAATCGGCACAACGCCAAGTGTATCCATCCATTGTTGGAAGGCGATGATGTCCGCTTCAATCATCAAGCCGATTTGCTCAGCAGCCTGCTTGCGCTCAGCTAAGTTTGCTTCAACAATGCCTTCAAGATCATCAATATCATATAAGAAGACACCTTCAAGGTCATCAAGGGCAGGATCTAAATCACGCGGTACGGCAATGTCCATCATGAACAGTGGACGGCCTTTGCGTTTTTTGTCAATATTTTTCATCATATCCTTCGTAATGACATACCCCTTTTTGCCTGTGGAGCTGATGAGAATATCGCCTTCTAGTAAAGCCTTTTCAAGATTATCAAATGAGTAAGCTTGTCCGGAGAAACGCATCGCTAATTCCGTTGCTTTCTCGATCGTACGGTTGATGACAGTAATTTTCGCAGCACCGCTTCCGTGCAAGTTTTTCGCTGCTAGTTCACCCATCTTACCTGCGCCGACGATGACAACATGCTTATCTTCTAGACTTCCAAAAATCTTCTTTGCCAGCTCAACTGCTGCATAGCTGACCGAAACTGCATTTTCACCGATCTCTGTTTCTGAATGGCCGCGCTTTGCAAGTGTAACAGCTTGCTTGAAAAGCTGGTTAAACAGCGTGCCTGTCGTTTGTTCTGCTTGCGCAAGAAGAAACGCATCACGAACTTGCCCAAGGATTTGGGTTTCCCCAAGCACCATTGAGTCTAAGCCACACGCAACACGGAACAAATGCTCCACTGCATGCTCATTTTCATATATTTTTAAATAAGGAGAAAACTCCTCAATTTCGAGTCCGAACCATTCTGCTAAAAATGCTTTTGTATAGTAACGCCCTGTATGAAGCTGATCAGCCACGACATAAAGCTCTGTACGGTTACAAGTCGAGATAATAACATTCTCAAGAATGCTTTTCTGCTGACGAAGCGTTTGGTGCGCTTCTGATAAGCTTGCCTCGTTAAAAGTAAGCTTTTCGCGTATTTCAACAGGGGCCGTTTTATAATTTAAGCCAACAACAAGAATGTGCATCTTTCATACACCCCCACAAAAAAATCGCCAATCCGAAAATTCAACTATACATAATAATAACATACCCTGTTCGCTTACTTGTTAAAAAGTGTGAACAGAATATGACAACCTTCCCCCACCACAAAATAAATGTTTTCCAATAAATTATGCAGGAGAAATGCGACGTTTGTCATATACCTACCTTTAATCATACCAAACTAAAAACGTACGAATCAAGTACCTTTCGGGTGAAGGAGTGAGGCAATCGAATGAAAAAATATGGAATCCTGCCAGGCACGATCTTAATTGGTACAGGTTTGTATTTTTTTCTTTATCGAATGGATACGTTTCAAAATGGGCAGCAATTTTTCTCTTGGCCGACATTTTTGTTAATTATCGGCTTTGCTTTTCTACTTCAAGCATACATAGGAAAGGACCCTGCGAGTATTTTTTCCGGTGTGATGTTCACTGGTATTGGCGTTCACTTTCACGGACAGAACATGTTTGAGGCATGGCCTGTGCATTGGGGCGTGTACACCCTGCTCCTCGGCATCGCGTTCTTACTGCAGCACCAAAAGATGAAACGCGGCATCCTTCCAGGCATCCTCTTTCTCTTAATCTCGGTGATTGGCATCTTTGACACTGAAACGACGCAAGTAGTCAACCAAACAGGCGTCCTTGGCAAATGGTTCATGACCCTCTGGCCTGCCGCACTGATTGCGATTGGATTTTATTTATTGTTTATGAAGAAGTAGGCGGCTTCCTCTTCTTTGCGAGTTTCATTGCAATGAACTGCGGGATAAGATTTAACAAGGTAACCACGATCAATAATTGGTTCGGAGACAACGGCTTAAAATAACCGCCCCAACGTGGATCTCCAGTCATCCTGCTAATGAAAAAAGAAGAAATCAAGGCAGATGCCACATTCCCAGCGAGTATGACTGTTGTTCTGCCATTGAGAGCGAGAAGCGATGTTGTGATAATCATAATTAGGTACCCAATCATTGAACGATTTGCGAAGTCTTGATACATCGCAAAATAGACAAACGGAAAACAGTATACTGCAATGAGGAATTTCCTCATCAGTTTTTCTCTCCTCCTCATGCAAAAAGCCGGCGCTCTGCCGGCTTTTTTTGCTTATAACCTTGATTGAATGGCCTTCCACACTTCATCTTTCCCTTGTCCTGTTTGAGAGGAGAAGAGGATAAGGTCGTCATCTGGTTCCATTTCTAAAGTTTGTTTGACGATTTTCAAGTGCTTCTGGATTTGACTTTTCTTCACTTTATCCGCTTTTGTAGCAGCAACGATAACTGGAATCTCGTAATGCTTGAGAAAGTCGTACATGACGATGTCATCGTTGGATGGCGGATGTCGCAGGTCAACGATTTGAACGACGACCCGCAAACGCTCTGACGATGTAAAATAAATCTCCATCATCTTGCCCCATGTTTCGCGTTCCTTCTTGGAAACCTTCGCGAATCCGTAGCCAGGGACATCAACGAAATAGAGCATCTCGTTAATTAAAAAATAGTTTAATGTTTGCGTCTTACCTGGCTTGGAGGAAATACGGGCTAAGTTTTTGCGGTTCGTCAGCTTATTGATAAGCGACGACTTGCCGACATTAGAGCGGCCCGCTAGTGCGACTTCCGGATAATCCTCTTCAGGATAATGCTCTGGATAGACCGCACTCTTAATAAATTCAGACTTTGTTACTTTCATTACTTTTCACCTGCTAATGCATGTTTCAATACGTCATCTAGATGTGAAACAAGAATGTAATTTAAATCTTTACGCACACTTTCTGGAACATCTTCTAAGTCCTTCTCGTTCTCTTTCGGAATAATGATATCACGTAAGCCTGCTCGGTGTGCACTTAATGATTTTTCTTTTAAGCCGCCGATTGGCAGAACTCGACCTCTTAAGGTGATTTCACCTGTCATGCCGACTTCCTTGCGAACAGGTCGCTTCGTGAGCGCTGAAATAAGCGCTGTTGCAATCGTAATCCCTGCTGATGGACCATCTTTCGGAACGGCACCTTCTGGAACGTGGATGTGGATGTCATTTTTCTCAACGAAATCTGGATCGATTTCAAGCTCATCCGCACGTGAGCGAATATAACTGAAGGCTGCTTGTGCCGATTCCTTCATAACATCACCAAGCTTACCAGTCAGCGTCAGCTTACCTTTACCAGGATATAACGATACTTCAATCGAAAGCGTATCACCGCCTGCTGAGGTATATGCCAGGCCAGTTGCGGCACCAACTTGGTCTTCGATTTCAGCGCGGCCATAACGGAATGTCGGCTTGCCTAAGTAATCTTCTAAGTTGTTTTCGGTGAAGACAACACGTTTGCGCTCTTCGGAAACGATAATTTTCGCTGCTTTGCGGCACAGCTTAGCAATTTGTCGCTCTAGACTGCGGACGCCTGCTTCGCGTGTATAGCGGCGAATCAGCTTCAATAACGCATCATCACGGATTTGGATTTTTCCTTTTTCAAGACCGTGATCTTTCACTTGCTTCGGCAGTAAGTGATCGCGGGCGATATGCATTTTTTCAATTTCCGTATAGCCTGCGATTGTGATGATTTCCATCCGGTCAAGCAGTGGCGCTGGAATTGTACCGATATTGTTGGCTGTTGCGATGAACATGACGCTTGATAGATCAAATGTTTCATCAATGTAATGATCACTAAACGTCGAGTTCTGCTCTGGGTCTAACACTTCAAGCATTGCAGAAGACGGATCACCACGGAAGTCGCTTGACATCTTATCAATTTCATCCATCAGGAAGACAGGGTTATTCGTGCCCGCTTTCTTCATGCCTTGGATGATACGACCTGGCATCGCCCCGACATAGGTGCGGCGATGACCGCGGATTTCTGCTTCATCACGAACGCCACCTAATGAAATGCGGACGAAATTACGGTTCAATGAGCGTGCAATTGAACGGGCCAGCGATGTTTTCCCGACACCTGGAGGCCCTGCAAGACATAGAATCGGACCTTTCAGTGAATTCGTCAGCTGCTGAACAGCTAAATATTCAAGAACACGTTCTTTTACTTTCTCAAGGCCGTAATGGTCTTCGTCAAGTACATTTTCGGCGTTCTTAATGTTTAAGTTGTCTGTTGTTTCTTCATTCCACGGAAGGACTAATAACCAATCAATATAATTGCGAATAACAGAGCTTTCCGCGGAGCTTGCTGGGACTTTCTCGTAACGGTCTAATTCTTTGAATGCCGCTTCTTCTACCTTTTCAGGCATTTGTTTCTCTTCAATTTTCTTCTTCAGCTCGGCAACTTCACCTGTTTTGCCGTCTTTGTCACCAAGCTCTTTTTGAATGGCCTTCATTTGTTCGCGAAGGTAGTATTCTTTTTGTGTACGTTCCATTGAACGCTTCACACGTTTGCTAATTTTCTTCTCAAGGTTTAAAACTTCTTTTTCATTATTAATAATCGAGATTAAGCTTTTGAGACGTTCCTGCACGTTGAAAATCTCGAGAATCTCTTGCTTTTCTTTTATTTTCAATGATAGATGTGATGCAATTAAATCTGCCATTCTGCCTGCATCATCAATATCTGCGACTGAAGCGAAGGTTTCAGCTGAGATCTTCTTCGATAGCTTTATGTATTGCTCGAACTGGTCCAACAATGTGCGAGTGAGTGCTTCTTCTTCGACATCGTCTTCTCTTTCTTCTTCGATTTTTTCAACTTGTACTTCATATAGATCGTCTTCATTTGTATATTCGATGACGCGCGCCCGGTCTAATCCTTCTACTAGTACACGGATTGTACCGTTCGGCAGCTTCAGCATTTGTTTTACTTTCGCAAGCGTACCTACTTCGTAAATGTCCTCTTTGCTTGGCTCGTTAACCCCAACTTCCTTCTGAGTTACGAGGAAGATAATGTGCTCGTCCACCATTGCCTTTTCCAATGCTTGAACAGACTTATCGCGTCCGACATCTAAGTGCAATACCATAGATGGGTACACAAGCAGCCCACGAAGCGGCAGAAGCGGGACTTGCATCTGCGTCTTGTTTGCCATGAAAAACTACACCTCCAAAGTCTAAAACGGACCAAAAACTATTTAAACCTTTGTACAATTCTATCTTATTACTTCTCCGTTTGTCTATTAGTAAGGATACCAGAAGTGCCTGCTGGATAGGAAGAATTCACTAAAAAACATTTGAATTGCACATAAAGGCGCTCCCATGCCAGCGAATCCTTCAATTAAAGCGGTGTGAGCGGAACATCCTCTTTCATGAGGCTGAACTTTCTCTTAGTGAACGCTCCTATTACGGATAAGTCGATCCACTAGGCCTGGAGCTCCGCCCTTTTTCCCTTCATCGAACAACATCCGTGCACCTTCAATTAAAGTGGTGTGAGCGGAACATCTTCTTTCATGAGACTGGGTTTTCACTCAGTGAAATCTCCTGATACGGGTAAGTCGATCCATTTGGTGTGGAGCTCCGCCCTTTTTCCCTTCATCCGAATAACCTCCGTGCACCTTCAATTAAAGCGGTGCGAGCGGAACATCCTCTTTCATGGGGCTGCGCTTTCTCTTAGTGAACGCTCCTATTACGGATAAGCCGATCCACTAGGCGTGGAGCTCCGCCCTTTTTCCAAAAAACAGAGAAAACTTGGCTTATACAAACCAAGTCTTCGTATGACGTTTTTACAGTGATTGTGACGGCGGGAATGTTGTGCCTGTAGCCGGGAGAATGTCTTCGCCTTCTTTGACTTCTTTAACTTCTTCTGTCAGTGCGGCTTGGAAGACGTCACTTAAGTGGGTGACGGATTTGATCTCGATGTTCTTAATGTCACCAAACATCTGTTGGTAGTTGTCTTTCGGGATGATGACCATTTCTGCACCTGCCTGCAGAGCTGCTTTAATCTTAGCTGGAACACCGCCAACTGGCTTGACGTTGCCATGAATACTGATTTCGCCTGTCATCGCGACTGTATGTTTAACAGGAACTTGATAAATGGCGGAGTAAACGCCTGTTGCAATTGCAATACCGGCTGATGGACCGTCGACTGGAACGCCGCCAGGGAAATTAATATGAATATCATAATCGCGCTTAATGTAGCCCATTGATTTTAGAACGGTCATCACATTTTCAACGGAGCCTTTGACCATACTTTTGCGGCGGATTGATTTTGCGCGGTCGCCGATGCTTTCTTCCTCCACAATGCCTGTGATTGTGATTTTTCCTTCTTTGAAAGCTGGGATAGCTGTCACTTCAAGCTCAAGCAGTGCGCCTGTATTCGGGCCCGAAACTGCTAAGCCGTTAACAAGACCTGGCTTTGCTTCTTCGTGAATCATTTTCTCCCAGCGTGGAGTTAATTGGCTTGATTGGATGACCCATTCGAGGTCCTTCTCTATGATCTCTTCCCTTTTTTCATTGATTGCCAAACCACCTGCGATTTGCATTAAGTTGACTGCTTCCCGCCCATTTGTTGCATATTTGGCAAGCAGGTTCAAGCTGTCTTCTGTAATCGACAGCCCAATCCTCTTAACAGAGCGGCGGGCAATTTGTTTCACCTCGTCACGCTCTAGGGAACGGAAGAACACTTCTAAGCAACGGGAACGAATCGCTGGTGGAATCTCATCAGGTGTGCGTGTTGTCGCACCAACCATGCGAAAATCAGCCGGCAGACCATTTTGAAAAATATCGTGAATGTGGGACGGGATTTGCGTATTTTCTTCGTTATAATACGCACTTTCTAGGAAAACCTTTCTATCTTCAAGCACCTTGAGCATCTTGTTCATCTGAATCGGATGAAGCTCTCCAATCTCATCGATAAAGAGCACTCCGCCATGCGCATGGGTGACAGCACCTTGCTTCGGCTGCGGGATACCAGCCTGCCCCATCGCACCAGCGCCTTGATAAATCGGATCATGTACAGAACCGATAAGCGGGTCGGCAATTCCGCGTTCATCAAATCGTGCTGTCGTGGCATCAAGCTCCACAAACACAGCGTCATTTTTAAAAGGTGAGCGTGCATTTTTCTTTGCTTCTTCTAAGACAAGGCGTGCTGCGGCTGTTTTTCCGACCCCTCGGGGACCGTAGATGATAACGTGCTGTGGGTTTGGTCCGCACAGCGCCGCTTTCAATGTGCGAATGCCGTCCTCTTGGCCGACAATGTCAGCAAATGATTTAGGACGTACCTTTTCAGCGAGCGGCTCGGTTAAGGAGATCGCCCGCATCTTCCGCAGCTGCTCCATTTCTTTGCGTGATTCTTTATCAATCGAAACCTTCTGTGTACGCTGATTGCGTAATAAATTCCAGAAATACAGCCCAATAACAATTCCAAAAAACAGCTGCACCACAAGTGCAATTTGTGTCCACTCCATAACAAACCTCCTGCAATATGTACTCGTTACATCCTATTATCTCCCCGACTTGCCATAGATAAACAGGAACAGAAGGAATGAACCTTGGAAAAATCATACTGCACTTAAGCACAAAAAAACGGAGTCACCCCCTTGCTCTAAAGAGTAGAGCAAAAAGGAGTTAGACTCCGATAAGTCAGCCTCAAATTAATGAATTGTTATGCACTTTCACGTGGTGTTTCTTGGTCAAGCACAGTGCCGTCATTTAAGATTAGCTTTGGCTTCGCATCTTTTGTAATCGATTCTGCTGTAATGACACATTTTTCGATGTCATCACGTGATGGCAGATCGTACATGACATCAAGCATAATGCCTTCAATGATAGAACGAAGACCACGTGCACCTGTCTTACGCTCAATTGCCTTCTTCGCAATTTCAAGCAATGCATCCTCTTCGAAGTCAAGTTCCACATCATCAAGTTCAAGCAATTTTTCATATTGCTTAACAAGTGCATTCTTCGGTTTTGTTAGAATTTCAACAAGTGCGTCTTCATCAAGCGGCTCTAGTGCACCGATTACTGGAAGACGACCGATGAATTCTGGGATTAAACCGTAGCGTAGTAAATCTTCTGGTAAAACTTTTGCCAGAAGTTCGCCTTTATCTAGATCAGCTTGAGAAGCTTCGGAACCGAATCCGATGACTTTGTTACCTAGACGGCGTTTAATAATTTGGTCGATCCCATCAAAGGCACCACCACAAATAAACAAGACGTTTGTCGTATCGATTTGAATGAATTCTTGATGTGGATGCTTACGGCCACCTTGAGGCGGAACGCTTGCAACTGTTCCTTCAAGAATCTTCAGCAACGCTTGCTGAACACCTTCACCAGATACGTCACGCGTAATCGAAGGGTTTTCAGACTTACGGGCAACTTTATCGATTTCGTCGATATAGATAATCCCTTTCTCAGCCTTTTCAACATCGTAATCCGCAGCTTGGATTAGTTTTAGTAAAATATTCTCTACGTCTTCACCGACATAACCTGCTTCTGTAAGTGAAGTGGCATCAGCAATGGCAAATGGTACATTTAAGATGCGAGCAAGTGTCTGAGCAAGCAATGTTTTACCGCTTCCTGTCGGTCCAATCATTGCGATGTTACTCTTTGAAAGCTCAACATCGTCTACCTTGCTGTTTGAGTTAATCCTTTTATAGTGGTTATAGACAGCAACTGAGAGGTTCTTCTTCGCTTGATCCTGCCCGATAACATAGTCATCAAGGATTTCACGAATTTCACGTGGTTTCGGCACGTCCTTAAACTCAACTTCTTCTTCAGTACCCAGTTCTTCTTCTACGATTTCAGTGCAAAGCTCGATGCACTCGTCACATATATAAACGCCAGGACCAGCAACCAACTTACGAACTTGGTCTTGGGTTTTACCGCAAAACGAACACTTTAATTGACCTTTTTCATCGTTAAATTTAAACATGAAATCACCCCTTGCAAAAATTAACTGGGAAAGCCGAAAACCTAGGTGATTTGAGGTGGTATGAACTACCCTTGTCCCCAAATTGCCATCTTATGTCTTCTCAAAACTGATTATGTATTGCATTGTACCATACGAAACGTAGAGAGCGTTAATTATAAATCTCGAGCGCAAATTATGTATGAACGGATGCGGCCAGCGACTGCTACGAAAAGCTGTTGTTATTAACGTTACTTTCCATAAATGCAGGACTTCTAAACATGCTGACTTTCAGGAAGATTAATATGAGGCTGAAAGTTATGTGTATAAAACAAGGCACGAGGAACTCGCGCCTTGTTCGTCTTATTTATTATTATGCAACACTTTTGCGATTCTCTACAAGAAAATCGATTGCTTTGCGAACTTTTAGATCTTCTTTCACGCGATCTGTTGAGCCGCCTAGCATTTTCTTAAGCTCGTCTGCAGATGTTTGGTACATGCTTGCCATGTTTTCAAGCTCTGCATCTACTTCTTCATCAGTTGCTTCGATGTTTTCAGCAGCAGCGATTGCTTCAAGTGTTAGGTTTGTACGTACGCGCTTCTCAGCGTCTTCTTTCATTTGGCCGCGAAGTGCACTTTCGTCTTGACCTGAGAATTGGTAGTACATGTCAAGATTCATGCCTTGCATTTGCAGGCGTTGTTCGAATTCACGAAGCATTTGGTCCATTTCAGCTTCAACCATTGCTTCTGGAATGTCGATTGTTGCATTTTCAGCAGCTTTTTCAACTAGCTGGTCACGCAGGTTCGTATCTGCCTCACGCTCTTTACGTTCTTTAATTTGCTCTTGTAGCGTGCTTTTTAAACCTTCTAATGTTTCAACTTCGTCATTTACGTCTTTTGCGAACTCGTCATCAAGCTCTGGAAGCTGTTTATTTTTGATTTCGTGAACTGTTACTTTGAATGTTGCTGGCTTACCTGCAAGCTCTGTTGCATGGTATTCTTCTGGGAAGCTAACTTCTACGTCTTTTTCTTCGCCAGCCGCAAGACCTACTAGCTGCTCTTCGAAACCAGGAATGAATTGACCTGAGCCAATTTCAAGTGAATAGTTCTCAGCTTCGCCGCCTTCAAATGCTTCGCCATCTACGAAACCTTTGAAATCCATGACAACTGTATCGCCATTCTCAATTTTCCCATCCTCTTTCACAACTAGCTCTGCATGTTGTTCTTGCATGCGTTTTAATTCTTCTTGTACATCTTCGTCTGTTACAGTTGCGTCTTGCTCTTCAACTTCAAGACCTTTGTACTCGCCAAGCTCAACCTCTGGCTTCACAGTAACTGTTGCTGTGAAAATGAAGTTTTTGCCTTTTTCGATTTGTTCTACATCGATATCTTCTGGTTGTGCAACTGGATCGATTCCAGCTTCATCAATTGCACCAGCATATGCTTGTGGAAGCATAATATCTACTGCATCTTGATAAAGTGCCTCTACACCAAAACGTTTTTCAAACATAAAGCGAGGCATTTTCCCTTTACGGAAGCCTGGTACATTAATTTGTTTAACAACCTTTTTGAACGCTTGATCAAGTGCTTGATCGACTTGTGCAGCGTCCACCTCTACAGTTAACTTACCTTGGTTGCCTTCTAGTTTTTCCCACTTAGCAGCCATGTTCCTTTTCCCTCCAACATCTATTATTATCCATTTAATTTAATGACATTTCCCTATCTGGGAGCTTCATGTCTTTTGTTCAACAGCTGTTTTGTCAGCTGGATACGATACCTTTGTCACTGTTTTCGTAGATGACTTTGATAGGTACACACACTTACAACCATTACATTATAACACGAATTCGCATGGTTTCAATAGATACGGCAGATTGTAAGCAGGCTACTATTCAAACATTTCAACCTGCTCGACTTCCCACAGGAATTTCACTACCGGCATGATCGATTCTAGTTCGATTTCATAGCGCTGTGCAAGCTCGTGCAAATTGACGCCTGTCCCTTGCATATCAAAGCCGATCTTATGAAGCGCCGCCGCCCACACTGCCGCTTCTTCTGGTATAAATGGCAGAGGATAATGCATAAGCACAGTCCTTCGCCATAAGTCTAGCGTCAGTTCATATAGAACAGGATTTTCATGGCCGAGCACACTTTCAAGCACTGTGTCGACCTCCTGCTCAAACGGCTGTTCATTCGCATATAGAATGCGAGTCGGGTTGACGGTGATCGCTCTCGCAAACTTTCGAACGGTTACGTCACGGTCAATCTCTTGTTCTTTCAACATTTGAAGCAGTAACGACTGAATAAACGGATGGTAACTGCTGTCTCCGAGAAAGTGCTCAATCTCTTTCAAGTGCGGGCGGAGGTTTGCTTGCTGTAACGCTTGAATAATCGCCAACTGTTCACTAAGGTTCTCAGCCTGTAGCAATTGCTGCAGTTGCTCTTCAGTCCCTTCTTCCTTCGGTTCCTGCGGCTCGACTTCTGGTTCTTCACTAATCCGTCTGCAGACGTGGAGAACTTGATAGATTGCCTCTGCATACTCAGCAGGCGGCTTCTGTTCCTCCAGCACCGCTTCAATTGTTGTAACAACCTCGCTGTATTCCTTCAACTGCATCAAAATTGTTGTATAAATTTGCAACACTTCAAAATAGTTATCAACACCTTCATTCAGAAGCTGCTGACACCGCTCTTTCGCCTCATAAAGCCTGCCTAACTCTAGTAAACATAGAACAATTCCAATCTCCGCTTCTGCGATGTACGAATGCTGCTGCAGCTGGGTGAAGTACTCAAGCGCCTTCTCATAACCCTTTCTGTCCAGCTCCTCCATCCCAAGCTTCAGCAGCCGCTCATCCAAACGCGGAAACGGTACAACCTTCGATTTCTTCTCTTCCTTCATAGCATCGCCTCTTTTGCTCAGCCCATATGTAGCTTACAGTGTAGCAATTCATAAAATAAAACACAAGACGACATAATGACACAAACAAACCTTGGCAACATTGCGCCAAGGTTTGTTTGATTATTTAGCAGCTTCGTATGCTGAGATTTTTTCTTCGTATGTTAAAGTGACGTCGATTTCATCCCAGCCGTTCATAAGCATCTCTTTCCAGTATGGGTCGATTTCAAAGGATTGCTCAAAGCCGCTGCTGTCTGCGATTGTCTGTTGTTTCAAATCAACCTTCAGCTCATAGTCTGCTGCTTCTGCCTTCGCTTGTAGTTCTTTGACCGCATCGCTGTCAAGACGAATTGGGAGAATCCCATTTTTCAAGCAGTTATTATAGAAGATATCCGCAAATGATGGGGCGATAATCACTTTGAATCCATAGTCTTGCAGAGACCACGGCGCATGCTCACGTGAAGAGCCGCAACCGAAGTTAGGGCCTGCAACAAGTACTGTTGCCCCTTTATTTTCCGGCTTATTTAATTCAAAGTTTTCATTGTCGCTGCCGTCTGCGTTAAAGCGCCAGTCGAAAAATAAAAATTGACCAAAGCCTGTGCGCTCAACACGCTTTAAGAACTGTTTCGGGATAATTTGGTCTGTATCGACATTGACTCTTGGCATTGCCGCTGCTTTTCCTTTGTGCACGATAATTGGTTCCATTGTTCCACCCCTTATTTTACTAGTTCTGTTTGGTATTTGCGGACGTCGACGAAGCGTCCTTCAATTGCCGCTGCGGCTGCCATTGCCGGGCTGACAAGGTGTGTGCGGGCGCCTTTTCCTTGGCGTCCTTCAAAGTTACGATTGGAAGTTGATGCACAGCGCTCTCCTTCAGGAACGGTGTCTGGGTTCATACCAAGACACATACTGCAGCCTGATTCGCGCCATTCAAAGCCAGCTTCTGTAAAGATAGCATCAAGGCCTTCCTGCTCAGCTTGCAGCTTTATTTTTTGCGAGCCTGGTACAACAAGGGCACGAACACCTTGAGCAACTTTGCGTCCTTTTACAACTTCAGCTGCCGCACGCAAGTCACTCATGCGGGAGTTCGTACAGGAGCCGATGAACACGTGCTGGATTTCAATTTCGCTGATCGGTGTGCCAGCCTTAAGGTCCATGTAAGCAAGTGCTTGTTCTGTCGCCTTCTGATCCGTTTCCGATGTAAAATCAGCTGGGCCAGGTACATTTTCATCAATTGCAGCACACATTGAAGGGTTCGTTCCCCATGTTACTTGCGGCGCAATTTGTTCGCCTTTCATTTCAATCACAGTATCATATTCTGCACCTTCATCTGTTGCAAGAGCTTTCCACTCTTCAACTGCCGCATCAAATGCTTCATCCTGAGGTGCTAAGCGACGACCGCGGATATATTCGAATGTTTTCTCATCAGGGCTGATTAGACCAGCTTTCGCGCCGCCTTCAATCGACATGTTACAGACAGTCATCCGCTCTTCCATGCTCATATTCTTGAATACATCGCCTGTATATTCGATAACATGGCCTGTACCGAAATCAACGCCGTGCTTACCGATTACGGCAAGGATAACGTCCTTTGCAGTAACACCTGTTTGCAGCTCGCCGCTCACGTGAACTTTCATCGTTTTCGGCTTGGATTGCCATAGTGTTTGCGTTGCAAGCACATGTTCAACCTCACTTGTTCCAATCCCGAATGCAAGGGCACCAAACGCACCGTGTGTGGATGTATGGCTGTCACCACAGACAATCGTTTTACCAGGCTGTGTTAAGCCAAGCTCAGGTCCGATGACGTGGACAATCCCTTGTTCAGGGCTGTTTAAGTCGGCAATCTCAACGCCAAATTCTTCACAGTTTTTGCTTAGTGTATCGATTTGCTTCTTCGCAATTTCGTCTTTAATATTAAAACGATCGTCTGTCGGCACGTTATGGTCCATTGTCGCAAATGTTAAATCCGGACGACGGACAGGACGGTTCTTCAAGCGAAGACCTTCAAATGCTTGAGGTGACGTAACCTCATGAACGAGATGCAAATCAATGTAGAGCAATGCAGGCTTCCCTGGCTCTTCCATGACCGCGTGTTTGTCCCAGATTTTTTCGATTATCGTTCTCGGTTTCGACATGCTTTTCTCCCCCTATACTTCTAGTAATAACGATGTCAGCCAAATGATTGGCTGACATCCTGTGTGTTCTATTTGGAGTCAGCCGGATTAGTTCGCTGACACTTGTTTGGCTTGGTGAATGTGCGCTAGCGCTTCAAGCACTTTTTCCGTCATTTCATTTGTAGAAAGAGCCTTGCTCGGATCTTCAGCAATATCTGCTGTGCGGTGACCTTGTTCAAGGACACGCTCAACTGCTGCTTCAATTAACGATCCTTCTTCAGACATTTCAAATGAGTACTTTAACATCATTGCTGCTGAAAGAATAGTTGCAAGTGGGTTCGCTTTGTTCTGTCCTGCAATATCTGGTGCTGAACCATGTACAGGCTCGAACAAGCCAGGCCCCTCTGCTGAAAGGCTTGCTGAAGGAAGCATTCCAAGCGAACCTGTCAGCATTGCAGCTTCATCACTTAAGATATCACCAAACATGTTTTCCGTTACAATGACATCAAGTGCCTTCGGATTGCGTACAAGCTGCATTGCCGCGTTGTCCACGAGCATATGGCTGTATTCAACCTCAGGATAATCCTTTGCCACTTCTTCAACAATTTCGCGCCAGAATTTGCTTGATTCAAGCACGTTCGCCTTATCAACGGAAAGGAGCTTTTTCCCACGAAGTGTCGCAAGCTCAAAGCCTTTGCGCACGATGCGCTCGATTTCTGAACGGCTGTAGAAAAGCGTATCAACAGCTGCATCTTCTCCGTCTTCTGTCTTCGTCCGCTCACTTGGCTGGCCGAAATAAATGCCGCCTGTTAGCTCACGTACAATCATTAAGTCGATTCCCTCTAATACAGAAGGCTTCAAGGTTGATGCATCACTTAAGCTGTTAAAAGCCATCACTGGACGAAGGTTCGCAAATAAGCCAAGTGCTTTGCGGATACCAAGCAAGCCACGTTCTGGACGAAGGTCTGATGGGTTGTTATCCCATTTCGGACCACCGACTGCGCCTAATAGGATCGCATCACTATTGCGGCAAATCTCGACTGTTTCATCAGGAAGAGGTGTTCCGTCCTTATCAATCGCCTCTCCACCGATTCTTGCAAACTGAAATGAAAAGTCATGTCCATAGTAATCTGCTGTTCTTTCAAGCACTGAAATGGCGCTTTGTACAATCTCTGTGCCAATGCCATCGCCAGGCATGACTGCGATTTGTTTCTTCATCGAATTGCCCCCTTGTTCCACTTATCCTTTTACGACTTTTTGCTTCTCTTCCTGCCATTGTTCTTGAAGCAATACACGATTTATCGCACTTAGGTAGGCTTTCGCAGATGCTTCTAGGACGTCTTGTGCTGTTCCGCGTCCGCGTGATGATTTATTATGGAAGTTCACTCGTACGTATACTTCAGCCAATGCATCGCGCCCGCCTGTGTTTGATTGAATGCGGTAATCATCCAATTGAACTGGTGACTCAATCATTCGCTCTAACGTGTTATAAATCGCTTCAACACTACCTGCTCCAGTGCTTGCTTCCTGCAGTTCATTACCTTCTGGGTCTGTCAGTGTAATTGTCGCTGTTGGAATGTTATTTGTACCAAATTGTACTTGCAGTGCTGTCAATTCATAGTAAGAAGCGGAGGCGCCAAGACGCTCTTCTGTCATTAATGCCATTAGGTCATCATCTGTGATTTCCTTCTTCTTATCTGCCAGCTCTTTAAACGCGATGAAGACACGGTTTGATTCTTCATCTGACATCTGATAGCCAAGTGCTTCCATATGTGTACGGAACGCATGGCGGCCAGAGTGCTTGCCAAGAACCATTGAATTGGATGCAACACCGACAAGATCTGGTGAAATGATTTCGTACGTTGATTTTTCCTTCAGCACGCCGTCTTGGTGAATGCCTGATTCGTGTGCAAAAGCATTCTTTCCGACAACCGCTTTATTTGCTGGTACGACCATGCCTGTTAGCTTCTTAACAAGTGTGCTCGTACGCATAATTTCATTCAATGTAAGGCCTGTGTTGGCATTGTAGTAATCTTTGCGAATGTGAAGGGCAACAGCGATTTCTTCAAGGGCTGCATTACCAGCACGTTCACCGATTCCGTTAATCGTACATTCGATTTGGTCTGCACCATGCTCCACTGCAGCAAGAGAGTTGGCAACTGCCATGCCTAAGTCATCGTGGCAGTGAGCAGATAGTTCAACCTTATCAATGTTCGGAACGTTTTCCTTCAGATATGTGAACACTTTGCCGTATTCAATTGGTGTAATATAGCCGACTGTATCAGGAATATTAACAACGCTCGCACCTGCATCGATGACTTCCTTCACAATTTTCGCTAGGAAAGGAAGGTCTGTGCGACACGCATCCTCTGCGGAAAATTGGACAATTGGGAATTTGCGCGCTGCATATTTTACTGATTCAACAGCTGTTTCAATGACTTCTTCAGGTGTTTTGCGAAGCTTGTGTGTCATGTGGATTGGTGATGTCGCTATAAAGAGGTGGAGGCGCGGTTCAGCGCCTCCTTTCAAAGCCTCCCAAGAGATATCGATATCACGCATGTTTGAACGTGAAAGACCTGTAACAGAACATCCTTTGATTTGTTCAGCGATTTCTTGTACAGCACGGAAATCACCTTTGGAAGCGGCCGGAAAGCCAGCCTCCATAATATCCACTCCAAGACGTTCAAGCTGCTTCGCTACTTCCATTTTTTCAGAGAAGTTAAGGTTTACACCAGCGGATTGTTCGCCGTCTCTTAGTGTCGTATCAAAGATGTTAATTTTTCGCACTGCTGACCACTTCCTTTGGTTTTTTCGCTTTTACGAATGGCATCATTTCACGTAGCTCACGACCAACTTCTTCGATTAGATGTTTGTTTTCACGTGAATTAATTGCGTAGAACTCTGGACGGTTTGCTTGGTTCTCAAGGATCCAGCCTTTCGCGAATTTACCAGTTTGGATGTCTTTCAATACTTCTTTCATGTTCTCTTTCACACGCTCATCTACAACGCGTGGGCCTGATACGAAGTCACCCCATTGTGCTGTGTCAGAGATTGAATAGCGCATACCTTCTAAGCCGCCTTCATACATAAGGTCAACGATTAATTTTAATTCATGTAAGCACTCGAAGTATGCAACTTCTGGTTGGTAACCAGCTTCAACAAGTGTTTCGAAGCCTGCTTTTACTAGTGAAGATAAGCCGCCGCAAAGAACTGCTTGCTCACCGAACAAGTCTGTTTCTGTTTCTTCTTGGAAAGATGTTTCAAGAACGCCAGCACGTGCTGAGCCGATTTGCTTCGCATATGCAAGAGCTGTTTCTTTCGCGTTACCTGTTGTATCTTGATAGATACCGATAAGTGCAGGTACACCAGCGCCTTCAGTGTACGTACGACGTACTAGATGACCAGGGCCTTTCGGAGCCACTAGGAATACATCAACATCTGCTGGAGGAACAACTTGGTTGAAATGAATGTTAAAGCCGTGTGCGAATACAAGTGAGTTGCCTGCTTCAAGACCTGGCTTGATTTCGTTTTCGTATACTTTCGGTTGATACTCATCTGGTAGAAGAACCATAACGATATCTGCTGCAGCAGATGCGTCTTTCACTGACATTACTTCGTGGCCATCTTCTACTGCTTGATCCCAAGACTTACCTTGACGAAGACCAACAATTACATCAACGCCGCTCTCTTTCAAGTTCAACGCATGTGCGTGACCTTGTGAACCGTAACCGATGATTGCTACTTTCTTTCCATTAAGTACTGCCTCATTTGCATCGCCATTGTAATATACTTTTGCCATATTAAACATCTCCCTTTAATAGTTAAGTTTTTATTTTAAAATTATTGAATTAAACTAATGGAACGATTATCTTGGTTTGGCTTCACGCCTGTTCCTCGCGCAAAGGCTGTTGTACCTGTGCGAGCAACTTCTTTGATGCCATACGGACGAAGCAGCTCAATTAATGCTTCGACCTTAGCGGAATCACCAGTGACTTGAACGACGGTTGTCGTCCGGCTAACATCTACCACTGTCGCACGGAACGGGTCGATTAACCCTGAGATTTCACTGCGTGTCTGTGGTGTTGTGATGACCTTAATCAGCGCCAGTTCACGTGAAACCATCGGCTGGTCTGTAATGTCTTGAACTTTAATCACATCAATTTGCTTGTTTAATTGCTTCGTCAGCTGTTCAGCCTTGCGGGCATCATCAACATTAACGACGAATGTCATTCTTGAAATATCTGGTGTTTCAGTATGGCCAACTGTAATGCTCTCGATATTGTAGTTACGGCGAGAGAATAGGCCAGTAATACGGTTTAGTACACCTGAACGGTTATTTACTGTTGCAGTTACAATACGCTTCATAGTTTCACCCCCACCATTTCACTCAAGCCTTTGCCTGGCGCTACCATTGGATAGACATTTTCTTCAGGCGTTACTCTAAAATCAATTAACACTGGACCATCAATCGCAAGCGCGTCTTTCAATGCTTGCTCTGCTTCTTCTTCTGTTTCAGCACGAAGACCTTTCACACCGTAAGCGTCTGCCAGCTTAACGAAATCAGGCTGACCAGGGATAAGTGATTGAGAATAGCGCTTTTCAAAGAATAGCTCCTGCCATTGACGAACCATTCCAAGTGATTGGTTATTTAAAATAACAACTTTTACCGGAAGGTTGCGCTCTGCCATAACGGTTAATTCTTGCGCCGTCATTTGGAAGCCGCCATCTCCAAGAACTGCAACAACTGTTGAGTCTTTTTCAGCTAGTTGTGCGCCGATTGCTGACGGGAGGCCGAAGCCCATTGTGCCAAGTCCGCCGGATGTAACCCAACGATTCGGCTTTGTAAAGGAATAATATTGCGCCGCCCACATTTGATGCTGTCCAACATCTGTTGTAACAACTGCCTCACCATTTGTCAGCTCATGCACTAATTGGATTAAGCGCTGCGGCTTGATTTCTGGTGTTGCCTTCTTGTAAACGAGCGGATATTCTTCCTTCCAGTTGTACAGCTTCTTGCGCCAAATTGTCGTATCTGCAGGTGTTCCGTTTTCAGCGACAAGCTGTTTTAACGCTTCACGTGCATCCCCAACAACCGGGATATCTGTCGGTACATTTTTGCCGATTTCCGCTGGGTCGATGTCGATGTGTGCCACTTTTGCATTTGGTGCAAATTCTTCAAGGTTGCCTGTTACACGGTCATCGAAACGGGCGCCGATACTAATCAACAGGTCTGATTCTGTAATCGCCATGTTTGCTGTATACGTACCGTGCATACCAGCCATTCCAAGGAACAGCTTATGGTCGCCTGGGAATGAACCGAGACCGAGCAACGTGTTTGTTACTGGAATTTGCTGTTGCTCAGCGTATGCTAACAGCTCTTCGTGTGCATCGGCATGAAGAACGCCAGCTCCTGCTAGAATCAACGGCTTCTTCGCTTGGCTTACGGCTTCTGTCAGCTTACGGATTTGCAGATGATTTGGCATAACCGTCGGCTGATAGCTCGGAATGTTCACTGGCTGACTGTAATCAAATTCCCCTTCAAGAATCGCAATGTCTTTCGGAATATCGATTAGGACTGGACCAGGACGGCCAGTTGTCGCAATATGGAACGCTTCTTTAATTGTTTTTGGCAAGTCTTTGATATCACGGACTTGATAGCTATGCTTTGTAATTGGCATTGTAATTCCAATCACATCTGCTTCTTGGAAGGCATCTGACCCGATGACGCTTGAGTTTACCTGTCCTGTAAAAACAACGAGTGGGAGAGAGTCCATCATTGCATCTGTTAAACCTGTGACGATATTTGTCGCTCCAGGGCCAGAAGTTGCAATGACAACACCAGGCTTACCTGATACTCTTGCATATCCTTCAGCAGCATGAATGCCGCCTTGCTCGTGACGTGTTAACACGTGGTCAATACCTGCATCATATAAGGCATCATAGATTGGTAGAACTGCGCCGCCCGGATAGCCGAAAAGCACCTCTACATTCTCAGCCTTTAATGATTCGACAAACATATTAGCCCCATTCATTTTTGTACCTGACATTTGCATCTCCTTCTCTTTTAGCTCTGCACCCATTCGAACTCCTCCTCGGTTTGTTTTCTCCTAATCTCCTAAAGACTGAATGTTATGTGGTTATGAAATATTCTGAACTTGACTATTAGCTGAATATTTCGTTTTTTTGTTATTTAAAAATAGCTACGTTAACTTTTTTTGGGGTGATTTCCGCTGCAGGCGGTGGGTCTTCACCTGTCATGCAGCCAAAAAAAACAGAAGACCTTCTCACCCCATACAAGCCCCGTTGGCTTAAAGGGGTGAAAAGGTCTTCCTTTCCACGGTACCACCCTTTTTCGCGGGATTCTTTCGAATACCGCCTCGAGAACAGCCATCAGACTGTTCTTTTTTGTTAACGAGCAATGACCTGTGTCAACACTGCCCGGCCAATCCTAATCCTACTGTTTCAGATTGGCGCTCTGAGGTGAGCTTCATTACAGGGATAACACCGGCTCTCAGCGTATACCGGCTCTCTGGAGATATCCAGCTGCAACTACTTATCCTCTTCTGCGCTTTTGGTTATTTATTTATGAACTCATTTTTGCATTTTTATATACTTGAACTCCGTCTGATAAGACTCGCTCACGGAATGCTTTTAATAATGTTTGTGTATGTTCACCTGGCTTACCGTCTCCAACTTGGCGACCATCTACTTTGACGACGGCAATTACTTCTGCTGCCGTTCCTGTTAAGAACACTTCATCTGCAATGTAGACTTCGTGTCGTGTAAATGGTGTTTCAACGACTTCATAGCCATGTTCCTTCGCTAATTCGATAATAACATTTCTCGTTACACCTTCAAGGGCCCCTACGTGACCAGGTGGTGTAAGAATTTTGTTGTCTTTAATGATAAAGATGTTATCTGCGGAACCTTCTGCCACATAACCTTGGTCATTCAGCATTAATGCTTCACTTACATTTGCAAGATGTGCCTCAATCTTAACGAGGACATTGTTCAAATAGTTTAATGACTTAACCATTGGACTTAATACGTCTGGTCGGTTGCGGCGGCTTGCCACTGTGACAATTTCAAGACCTGTGTCATACAAGTGCTTCGGAAAAATCGAAAGCGGCTCACAGATTACGACGACGGAAGGTCGTTTACACTTATAAGGATCAAGACCTAAATCGCCGACACCTCTTGAAATAACGAGGCGAATGTATGCATCTTTTAGTTCATTCTTTGCGACTGTTTCTACCATGATATCCGTTAATTCCTCTTTTGTATAGGGAATATTCAGCATAATTGACTTTGCTGAGTTATATAAACGGTCAACATGGTCTTTCAGGCGAAAAATATTCCCGCCGTATACTCGAATCCCTTCGAAAACACCATCTCCATATAGAAAACCATGGTCGTAGACGGAAATTTTCGCGTCTTCTTTCTTTACAAATTCGCCATCGAGATAAATCCATTGTTCGCTCATACCGTCACGCTCCATTCGAATTGAAATGACTGTTGCCATTACTAGTGCTAGATTTAAAGGATCAGTTCGTAAGTAGAATATTATCTGTACGATAATTCTGAACATGAGTGAAGCGAATCTTTCATTGCGGTTAATTCGAGTACCAACAAGTGTTGTTCGCTTTATTTGAGGACTATCTTACGCCGAATTCAATGTTGCGTCAACACCTTTTTTTAAAATTATTAGATAATTTAGATTTGTTCTACAAATTGTATTCGCTTACATAATTGAAAAATCAACTATTTTCCCTTAATCAGACTTCATCAAACATTTTTTGATAATAATATTTTTGGGTTAGTTTTCTTGAAGCTGGATCATTTAGGCGGGCGGTTCCAAGCTGAGTGGTGAGCGAAAAGAAGGTGTTTTTTTACAGGAAAGTTATGATATTTGTATAGCGGTGTATGGAGGGTTTTTAGAGAAAAATAAAAAACCGTTGAACAAATGTTCACCGGTTTTGGAACGTCCCAGGAGAGATTCGAACTCCCGACCGACGGCTTAGAAGGCCGTTGCTCTATCCTGCTGAGCTACTGGGACAAGTATATGTATGGAGCGGGTGATGGGAATCGAACCCACGACATCAGCTTGGAAGGCTGAGGTTTTACCACTAAACTACACCCGCACAGCATTTATTTGCGACATAGTCTAATATATAAAATTTCATTGCGTTTGTCAAGAGGATTTCGGGGCCTGGTGTTGACCCCGTTTTCCTCCTTTATAACGTAGTCGTTACGCTTAGTTCTTTCACTTCTTCTCCTGCATCTGTATAGAATGACACAACTGCTTCGTTGTGCTTGACATCTAAGATGGCGTATGTTTTCTCTCTGCGCAGGCGCGGTAAGCGGATGCTGCCTGGATTAATGAATAATACGCCATTTGTATATTCAGCTCCTGCAATATGGGAATGGCCGTAGCAAACAATCTTCGCGCCGACTTCTTCAGCACGGTATTGTAAGTTCATTAACGACATTTTCACATTGTAGAGGTGGCCGTGCGTGACGTAACAGTTCACATCCGCGATTGGTACAGTGACATCATTCGGGTAGCTGTCGTCGTAGTCGCAATTTCCCCTTACACCTGTAAACGGCGCCATCTCTGCACAATCTTGCGCAAGCTCGGAATCACCGCAATGAATGAAGGCATCCACCTCTTCCTCATGACGCTCGTGGATTACCTTTAAAATGTCCGCATCGCCGTGATTATCACTGACAATCAGCACTTTCATTAAGAATCCTCTCCCTTAAAAAGGATCTCATCGTTCTCCAGCATAACACTCAGCTTCTTTAACGCATTCGCACGGTGACTAATTTCATTCTTCTCTTCTTTTGTCAGCTGTGCCATTGTGCGCTGTTTATCTTCTACATAAAAGATCGGGTCATAGCCGAAGCCGTTCTCACCCTGCGGTGCGGTCGTGATTTTCCCTTCACATGTTCCTTCGACAATGACTGTTTCTTTCCCCGGTACCGCCACAGCTAACGCGCAGAAAAAACGAGCAGTGCGCTTCTCATCAGGCACTGCGCTCATTTCTTCAAGCACCTTCGCTAAGTTCGCCGCGTCATCCTTGTCCTCACCTGCATAGCGGGCTGAATAGACACCTGGGCGACCGTCGATTGCATCTACAATCAAGCCGGAATCATCTGAAATGACAGGTGTTTGAAAACGCTCCGCAATTGTTTCCGCCTTCTTGCGTGCATTAGCAGCAAATGTGTCGCCGTCTTCGACAACATCAGGAATATCGCTGTAATCGAGCAAGGATGTAACTTTGATACCGAACTTTCCAATGAGATATTGAAACTCTCGCACTTTGCCTTTATTTTTCGTTGCGATAATGACTGATTTCATTTTTTCGCCGCTCCCTATTTACGCATTTAAAATTTTCTCTGTCAGCTCGTCTCCGATGATTTCTTTTTGTACATCAATTAATTCACTTACCCCTTTATTCGCAAGTGTAAGCATCTCATTCAGCTGCTGTGCTGAAAATGTTGCTTCTTCCCCCGTGCCCTGAAGCTCCACAAATTCACCGGCACCTGTCATAACAATGTTCATATCAACATCTGCCTTCGAATCTTCCTCATAGCACAAATCAAGCACGGCGCCTTGTTCTGCAAGCACGCCGACAGAAGTTGCCGCTAGAAAGTCTTTGATCGGAAACTTTTCAAGCTTATGCTTCTCAACAAGCTTGCCGACTGCAACCGCGACCGCAACAAATGCCCCTGTAATGGAAGCCGTTCTCGTTCCGCCGTCCGCTTGAATGACGTCACAATCAACCCAAACCGTCCGCTCGCCAATGCTGTCAAGGTCAATAACAGAACGAAGCGCACGCCCGATCAGACGCTGAATTTCCATTGTTCGGCCTGACACCTTTCCTTTGCTTGACTCGCGAATGTTGCGCTGCTGTGTCGCACGCGGAAGCATCGAGTATTCAGCGGTAATCCAGCCTTTTCCTTGCCCACGCAAAAAAGGCGGCACACGTTCTTCAATGCTTGCTGTGCAAATCACTTTCGTTTCACCAACCGAAATGAGCACAGACCCTTCTGGATGCTTTAAATAATTATTTTCAATATGTATATTTCTCAGTTGATCGGCTTGTCGTCCGTCATTTCTCACTACTACGTCCTCCTCGTTCATTCACTTGCTACAGTTCATAGCTATTATCTTATGATCTTTTTCATGCAAACATACGAAAAAAGGCGGCAGATAATATGCCAGCCTAATCACTCGGTTCCTATTATAACAAAAATCTCTCTCTAAAAACTACCTGTATTGACGCTTTGCGGACGTGAGACAGGTTCTGCTATTTCATTTCCTTCTTCATTATAAAGGACAGACTCCCCATTCACCTGCAGCGCTACCTTTTCAACATCAGGCTGTTCGGTCAGTGATAACACCAATGAATTTAGCAAATGCTCAGAAACAGCTGTCCCCTGCAGACTACCAAGCAATGCTTCATTAAAGTTCAACGTCACGACCCCATCTTCACGCTTCGGCTCATTCACCAACGTCATATCAGGGTGGAATTCACTGAGCAATTTCGAATCACGGGCAGGACCTTCAATCAACTCCTGGACCGTCGTTGCGACGATATCTTCTGACGCTTTCGCTTCCACACGTCTTGTTACAGGCACGTAATACATATCCTCATCGTTTTGTGCAAGAAAGTAAAGCGTCATCGCTTTACTATTCTGTACGTCCACCACATCACCATCATCAAAGTTTATGCCATTCGCACGGCTCATTCCTTCATTAATCGGCGTGCCATTCACCGGCATAAACGGCTGTTCATGCCCATTGATGCGAATTTTCACGCGATCAATGTTATCAAACTGCGTCAATGTCCACGTAATAGATTGCAGAATCTTCATCTCATCCTCTGGCGCATAGTTCGCAAACTCTTGTGAAAAGTCTGCAACGACCGTGCCTTCCTCTGGAATGTTCACACCTAAAATCTGCGTCCCCGGCGGAAGTACAGCTTTAAAGCCATTTGGCAGCAATTCCGTTACAGGTCCTTCCTGTACAAGGTATTCCAGTGACTGCTTCGCCACTTCCTTCGTCTTCGGAAGCGCTAACGACTGCGGCACCACATATCCATTTTGATCAATAAAGTAAAGCTCGCGGCTCGCTGATTCAGCCTGCTCCTCACTCTTCTGCTCTTCAGGCTGTTCTTTCAGCTTCTCCTCGCTTACATATGTTACATCTTGTGAAGGCTCCACTTCCTTCGCAGCTCGCTCTCCTTGAAACATTCCACACCCCGATAATAAAAGCACGAACGCCGCGCCAATGACGCCTGCACGAGAAATTTTCAAAGTCGGCATGTCATTCCCTCCTAAGGCAGTTTGTACTACCATGTATACGAGCTGTAAAAAAAAATAGACCAACCAAATCATAAAAAAACGCTTGAGCTTCACTATCGCCCAAGCGTCTCCCCTCTTATTTCAGTTTTTTTATTTTTTCTTAGCTGTTAAGCGTTACTCCCCCTTAAGCTTCTCAATCTCTTCTTCCGACAAATCAATAAATTCCTTAATTTCTTCTACTGTCAAACCCTTTTGCAACATCTTACGCACTACTTCTTGCCTTCCTTCTTCTCTCCCTTTCTTATGCCAAGATGTTTCAATCTTCATAACAGCTTCCTCCTCTTCTTGTGGTAAGGTGCGCAACAAAAGCCCTCCGGTTTCGGATGGGCTACAGCTCAATTGCATGGACGTTTTCAACATTTTGTTCAAACCACTTAGATGCGATTTTTTGGAACATTTCTTTTGAGCCTGTTGTGAGAAAGAGGTGGTTCGGTGTGACGTCATCTGTAACAAGCAGGCCGCTATGGTCGAGGATGGTACTGACTTCACGTGCCGTTTCATCGCCGGAGCAAATAATCGACACATCTGCACCGACCACTTCTTGGATAAGCGGTTCTAGAATCGGATAATGCGTACAGCCGAGAATTAATGTATCAATCTTTGTATCTCGCAATGGCTGTAAGGATTCCTTTACAATCTCGTAAGCTTCCAAGCCTTCAAACTCACCGCTCTCAACAATCGGCACGAATTTTGGACAGGCAAGCATCTCCACTTCCGCCTGACTATTAATACTTTGCAGCGCCTGCTTATAGCTGCCACTTTTGATCGTATTTTCTGTGCCGATTACACCAACATGGTTATTTTTCGTTATTTTCAACGCCGCACGAGCTCCAGGGTGGATAACGCCGATCACCGGAATGCTCAGCTTGTCGCGAATTTCTTTCAGCACGAGTGCTGTGGCGGTGTTGCACGCAATCACAAGCATCTTAATATGATGCTTCATCAAATAATTCACCATCTGCCACGTATAAGCTTTCACTTCCTGACGAGGGCGCGGGCCATATGGACAGCGCATCGTGTCGCCAAGATAGATAATTTCCTCTTTCGGAAGCTGACGCATGATTTCCTTTGCAACTGTCAATCCGCCGACTCCCGAATCAATTACGCCTATTGGTCTATTCAAAAGATCGCCTCATTTTTCTTGGTGTTTAGTATGTAAATTCTATTGCTGTATTGGACAAAAAAACTATTCGTACCACTCGTATATTTTACGCCTCACAATTCTTATGCGCCATCATTTTTTCTCGAAAAACAAAAAATAGCAACCGGCTTTCAAGCGAAAGCCGGTCTGCTCGTTACAACTCTAATTCGCCCATGCGCAGCAGTTCCACGACAGCTTGTGAACGTCCTTTGACTCCTAGTTTCTGCATGGCATTTGCGATGCGTAGTCATTGCAAAATACGTACCTTTTTTGACCTACCCTACACTCAGTTTCTTTCAAACTCGTAATGAATGTCAACCGTTCCATCTGGGTAGATGACAATGGCTTTGATTAGTGTTTGAAAAACGCTGTACAAATCACTCCCGTTCAGTTGCACAAAAGCTTCCCTCACATCTTTCACACTCGCATCAGTGGTTGCTGTCTGCCCGAGCATAGTGATTTGCTCACCAAGCCCTTGTATCTCTTCTTCCAGCTCCGTGCGCTTTGCTTCGAATTCATCCTTTGAAATGATTTTATCGAGGTACAAATCGAGTGCATCGTTTTTCTTCGCTTGCAGTGCGTCAGCTTTCTTCCGCAACGCACTCAGCTGGCCTTCACGCTCTTGCTCGCTTTCATTTTCAAGCTGAAGTGCGACATGATTTGCTTTTTCAATGATCCGTTCAATGATAAAGGAGCGAAAATCGTCGTACTGAATCGGGGCGTGGTTAACGCACGCATGCGTTCCTCCTCTGCGGTATGCACTGCATTTTAAGTAATTCCATGCACGCCGGCCGTTTCGTTGCTTTCTCCCTGACTGGAGAATCACAATATTCGCGCCACAGCTACCGCACTTTAGCAATCCGCGAAACTCATTCCAGGCGGACACTTTCTTTCGAGTGCGGATGTTCTCTTTATCGTTCGCTTGCTCAAACAGCTCTTTTGAAATAATCGCTGGGTGGTGATTTTCGAAAATCAGCCACTTCTCAGGCGGGTTCTGCACCTGCTTCTTGCGCCCTGCCACCTTCACAGAGCCATATTTATTTAAAATAAACGTCCCATAGTAGAGCGGGTTTTTCAATATGCGCTGGATCGTCGTAAGCTGCCATTTTCCTTTTTGCTTAGACGGGATGCCACGCTCATTCAGCTTATGCGTAATTGCCTTGTAGCCGAACTTATCGAATGTGTACCACTGATAGATCTGCCTGACGACTTCGGCTTCTGATTCGTTAATGACAAGCTTCTGTTCGATACGGTCATAGCCGTAAGGAACCTTTCCGATATGCTCGCCGCGCCTCACTTTCGCCGCAAGTGCAGCCGTTATGCCGCTTGATAAGGTGCGGCTGTACTGCGCAGAGAACAAAGACCAGAGCTCGAACGCCATATCATTTTTCCCAGCCTTATGTGAATCATAGCCTTCCTCAATCGAAATAATCCGCACGCCATGCCCCGTAAGCACCTCGCGAATCTCCAGTGAATCCTTCAGATCACGCGCCAGCCTGGAAATCGACTTGAACACGATCATCTCAATCTCTTTCTTCTTCGCCTTTTGTAGAATCAACTGGATTGCCGGTCGCTGCACAAGCAATGTTCCGGTGATCCCTTCATCCTTATAAACAGCCTCATCATCCCACGTAAATCCACTGCGCTCCAGCCAATTGCGGCATATATCAATCTGGTTTTCAACTGAAGACACCTGCTCATCTCGGTCCGTCGACACCCTCACATATACAGCATAGGTCATGTTCATCATCTCCATGGATAAGAACCTTTTTTTCTATTTTATATATCTAAAAACGACCTAAAGGCGCATCCAATTTCAAAAATTCACTCAAAGTTCCGTAGTGACCGTTTCTTCCCTTTAGAAAAATAAGGAAATAACGCCTGATATAACAGCTTTTCCAGCCGCTTCTCCCCATACGTTTCCTTACCAAGCTTCAACGGACTAGCTTTCTGCTTCTTCATCCACACCACCTCACTGCCAATCTATGCAACGTGAGGATGCGGACGACCCTGGGGATTTTCAGCACGTTAAATAAGCAGGAATATGTTAAAATTAAAGAAGATGAGTAGAAGAGGAATTTCCGACAGATAGATTTAAGAAATTTTTCAAGAAAGGAGGAAGAGCACATGGAAGAGATGTTCAAACTCGTTTTAGAGAAGCTCGATCACCTAAACGACAGCATGGACGAGATGAAAGAACAGATGGTCTCGATGGACAAGCGAATGACTGCAATTGAAACTCGTATGGATTCAATGGAATCTTGTATGAATTCAATGGAATCTCGTATGGATTCACTAGAAAACCGCATCACATATATTGAAGAAAACATGGCTACAAAAGACGATATCGCCCAGCTTGACGCAAAATTGAATGCCGTTTCTAAGCAAATTGCCGAAAATACAGAAAGCAAAGCTGTCATAAGCGACCTCCACACAAAAGTTAATGGCTTAACAACAGACGTCACATTATTAAAACGTGTCGTTGCAAATCAATAAGAGGCATGGATTAGACTGCGGGGAGGCAGTCTTTTTTGTACCCCCAAATTTATGAACATTCTGTGTACTCGCTGACAACTTAACATCATAAAGATTATAATAATAATGAGTACATCACCTAAATTAATCCAAATTCCCAATGAATTTTTTGAATATTTATGTAAAATTAGATATTGTGATTGTTATTTTGTATAAAAGTTGGTGAGGGAAAATGAAGTACACCGGCAGAATCGTTACATTTCTTATGGTGCTATCGATTAATACAACATATATCTTGTATTACTTTGCTCGAGATGGTGCGGTCAGCCCAATCGAAATCATTGGTCTCCCAATGATGTTAGCGCTCGCATGGTGGTTCGGGAACCAGTATGACAAGGCAAAGTATTATTCCGAGAAGGATACTCTAACAGGAATTTACAATCGACGTTTCTTGGAGGCTTGTTTTCCGAAGATTAAAGCTATGACAAAGCGAAATGGCCAAAAATTTGCCGTTCTCGTCATCGATATTAATGATTTCAAAATGATTAATGATCGTCTCGGCCATAAAGAAGGGGACCGTGTACTGAAAACTGTTGCTCAAGAATTAGTGAAAAGTGTACGAGATGCCGATATTGTAGCACGGTGGGGCGGAGATGAATTTGTCATCCTTTCCCCTGATCTGAAAATGAGAGAAAACATTGAGCTCATTGTCCAGCGAATCCATTACAACCTCTCTGCAGCAGACCTCGATGTAACCGTTTCCATTGGAACAGCCCTTTACCCGGATGATGGCGAAAGCTTTGAAGATTTATTAAAGGTCGCTGATCATCATATGTACGCGATGAAATTCCAAAGCAAACAACCCGAATACATCCCCTCTCCTTCTAACTAAGAAATGCGGCGAACACTAACGCCGCATTTCTCTTAAAATGTTGACCATCCTGTATACTCTTGAACTCGATAAATCACTTTTTTCCAAATTGAATTATCTTCATACGCTGCATAATCAGCTGTGTAGCTTCCACCTTCATTCGTCCAAATGCGCTCAAAATAACTGGAAACGTCTTTCTCCAAGCGATGACCTGTTGGCACAACAAGCTTCACATCTGTCTCCAAGTTAAAATCACCAATGTTTCGCTTCGTATAATTAGCTGATCCACCGATAATTTCCGTTTCTTCTTCCCCTTTAAAAAGCATCATTTTCGTATGGAACTGCTCACCATGTGTGTTGTACCAGCGCACAGCAATATTGCCGGCCCCTTTTGCGATTAATTCACTTGCGACAGGCCTTGTCGGAATACCATTTTTCGTTCGCCCGAATGCATCCTTATTGGGGTCAAGCACAAGCTTTATGAGCACGTCTCGTTCAGCTGCTTCAACGAGTTTTTTGATCACTTTTCGGTCAGATAAGTAGAAGGCCCCCACAAACACTTCGTCGCCCGCTTTCATCCGGTCCAACGAAGCGAGTATTTCATCACGGATCGCTCCCTCAGTGATTAATTTCGCTTTGATGGCACCTGTTTCCGGTTGTTTGGCAAATGATTTTGTTTCTAGTGAACCGTCTGAGAAATCTGACACCGCTTTTTCAGATTGATAGATGTCAGCTAAAAGATTGCCTTCCACAACAAACGCAATATTGGAATGACGGCCACTCGCATCATGCGGATTTGCCGACGTAACGAGCGCTTGCTTCTCTGTAAGCACAACTTTACGGTGATTAGCTTTAAAGTTTACGAGTTTCAAATAGGAAACCAACGAGACATCTGGCGAATCAGGACTAAATGGATTTGGCAAATAGCCGTTCCCCCACGGGTCCATCCATTGCAAATAGGCACGCCAAAACCCCGAATACAGGGGATTCGAATCACGCAGTGCACTTAAATTTGTATAAATCACATTAATCCCGTTATCTTCAAGCTTCTGAACAAACTGTGATTCATAAGAGGAATAAAATGTATTAATTGGGTCCGTTATAAACGTGATCTCCATCTCTGGTGATGCTTTCTTCTTCGCAATCAGTTTTTTCGTCAGCTGTTCTGAGATTTCAGGATAGCGCCCCTCCCCCTCCGTCTTACGCTCATATTCATCATTAAACAGAAACATATCAACGACAATATACTGCTCCGCTTCATCAATTAATCGGAACACACGCTCAAAGATCTCCTGCTCCTGCACCAAATCCCCGTTCTTTTCATAAGTGAGGTCATATAAAAATTCCACATCAGAAACGCGATGATAAGGCCCGTTCACAGAAATATCATTTGGAAGTGGTTTTATTAACCCGTAGACTGAGGTAAACAAAGAGAAAACCAATACGATGAAAAGAAATGTTTTACGTTTATCAATTTTATTATTTATAAGGTTCACATCATTCGACTCCTTTGTTACAATTCCACCCTAGCCTAATTTAAAAACGATATTTGCAAAGACTACACATCACATTTGAAATATGATTCCGCACAGTTTTTTCACTAATAAATAACTCCGCGGCAATTTCTTTTGTTGTTTTGTCTTGAACGAGCAACTCAAAAACTTCTCTTTCTCTTTTGGTGAGTAACGGCTTTGGCTGGTAGTTATTGTCCTTCAATCAATTGCTCCCTCCTTACTGGATCCTAAAGTTAGATTCAGAAGGGAATATATTCGTACTACATCTTATTATCATTTAGTAAAAATGGTTCCAAAAAAAGCACATTAGTTGAACTCTCGTACATTCGTTCTTATAATAGGAGATAGAGGTGGTTTTCACTTGAAATTACAAGATTATATCTACACTTCCCTAGAAAGGGAGATTATGACACTGTATCAGTTTTTCGGAATTGTAAGTCCGTCGCAAATTGATATGTCCCAAATCGCCCAAAAATTAAATATCTGGCTTTCCTTTATAGATTTTGAGAAAAAGTCATTACAAGCAGTACATTCAGATTTGTATATCTTTCTCAATAAGAATGACACAAGTGACAAACAATGGTTTGGCTTTGCCAAGGAATTAAGCCATTTCATTCATCATCACAAAAAGCAGCTGTCCCTTCCTTCTTCCGCAGTTACACTCTCTCATACGAAATCAAAGCAATTGGCTATGCACTTCTGTATCCCGACTTTCATGCTGACAAAATTAAATCTTCCAAATCATAAAAACAAAGCCATTCACCATATCGCTGACACATTCAATGTCCCAATTTCATTGGCAAAAGAACGCTATGAAGAGTTTGAAAAAGAAATCGCAGGCTCCCAATTCTTTAAAGCTCTGAATCAGAAAGTTCAAGCGGATCCAGAGAAAGAACGCCTAAAAGCTGTATGTAAAAAATATAACCTCCCATTAAAGATTAATCATTATGAACAGTTAACAACTGAACAAAAAGAGAGATTTGTCAAAAACTTAAAAAGTTGGTTTGGACTTAAGAATAAAAGTGAAGGTGACTAGCTGCCTTCGCTTTTTATTTTGTCCAAAATCTTACCTGCTCTACCGAAAGATATTAGTAAAAGCGGTAAGCTGCACCTCTATCAAATAATCCCATAAAACACTTAAGGTTTTTTGACTAAAACCTCCTAAGGTAACTCTTTTTATTGTATAATAGCAATAATTCAAACCTTTTAAAATTTTTATAGAGATTAGTGTGGCGAACGGGGAAACAGGGAGGAAAAACTTCATGTATAACATTAAGTTAGTCGATTTAGAAGCAACACATAAGGAGTATATCACAAGTTGGGTGAAAGAAAGCTTATCAGAACAAGCGACCATCATCACGCATGATGAACAGCACGCCCAAGTTGATATGGTGATTGTTCAAGTGCTCTCCACTTTCGACTGGGTTAAAGTAAACCGGTTAAGAAAGAAGCACCTTCAATCCAAGATCATTGTCGTGATGAATCAAGACATGGTTCACACTGCACCAATTGCTGTCGAATTAAATGTCCATTCTCTCCAAATTACGCCATTAAGAAGAAATTCGCTTATTCGGGCTATCCAGTCTGCTTCAGAAGAATTGAAAGACTTGCCGATTGTGAGAGAAACATTTTTACGCAGACTACTATATGGGGAAATCAAAACATTCGATGAGCTCGAACAATATAAGCGCTTTGCAAAAATGACCAACATTCCAAACGTCGTCTGTATACTACAAGGAAATGACCGTGCACAGGAGTTTATTGAAAATGAAGAAGGCCAAAGAATTCTTCGTTCCCACGTACGCTCTGTCATCAAGAACCATTTATCACACTGGGTAAAAGATGTGTCCTATGTATCATTCAGAAAATATTTAGCCGTCTTATTTCATATTCCGTTTATCTACAAATCAATCCGAGAATGGGACCAGCTTAACCATCATCTGTTCAAATTAATAAACGAGATTCATAAAGAATACGGCATTACACTGCACGTGGGGGTTGGCTCTGTCTACAATGACCCATTGAACTTGTATCAGCCGTACCAAGAAGCGAAGAAAGCACTTACCTACTCATTAAATGAAAACAAGCTGCTGTGCTTCTATGAAGAATTAACAAAAGATGAGAACTTACAGAAGTGCATCGAATATATTTCAAGCAATTATCATGAAGATTTATCTATCAAGAAAGTGGCGAACAAAGTTCATTTAAGCCATACGTATTTCTCAAGATTATTTAAGAAAGAATTAGGCATTTCATTCGTTGAATATGTCACAAATGTTCGAATCAAACGAGCAAAGTGGCTGTTAAGTCATACCAACGACACGATTGAAGCCATCGCAGCCCAAGTCGGGTTCAATACACCAAACTACTTTAGCTCCATTTTCAAAAAGCACGTTGGTGTGTCTCCAAGTGAATACCGAGAATCCCATATCATTACAGTTAATGATTAATTTTAAAATGGGACAAAGGTGAGCGTTCGTTCAGAGCTCACCTTTTTTCTTTCGACAAAAAAGGACAAAAGCCACCTATTAATCATGCGAAATCGCATTAATTTTTAGAAAAATAAAAATATTTTATATTTTTACAGCAAAATATTGTAAGGTATTTATGGGATTTTTACAGTATAATCTTAAGTGTTATATATCAGTTTTTATTCAATCTGATAAGAAAAAATGATTGAGAGGAGGTTGTACCTACAAACTGAACGACCACTCAGTTTATTTCCAACTAAGCAAAAGGGGGACAATTATTGTGAACGCTTACAAGAAAGAAGTATGGTTTACTGCCATTATGTCAATTCTGTTTTTGATTTCTGGTCACATGGGTTTTATCTTTTCAATTTTCCCAGTTGAAGGCACATTTATGGGCTTTCCAATTGACTATATTATCCCGATTCTTATGGGTTGGTTCGGTGTACTTGCCCTAACAATTATCACAGGAAAAATTGCAAATAAAATTGATGTCGCAATTGAAGAAGAAAATAAACTTAACTCGAAGAATCGTTCTTCTGAAGGTTCGAAGGAGGTTATTTAATGGAAGCGCAAAATTGGCAATTAGAAAATCCAATGATCGGGTTAGTCGTACTCGGTGCCTTCTTCCTAGCTTTCTATCTAATCAGCTGGTTCTCAAACCGTGCGAGTAAGTCAGTTGAAGATTTATACGTAGCAGGCGGCGGCGTTGGTCCTATTACAAACGGTTTAGCAATGGCTTCAACTTATATGAGTCTTGCAACATTCCTTGGGGTTACAGGTCTTATCCTTAAACTACAAGCACCTTTCGTATTCTTATGGATTCAAATGATTCTTGCTATTCCATTAATCACAATTATTTATGGTACGAGCCTACGCCGTATGGGCGCATTCTCTCCGGCTCACTTTGTGAAAGAGCGTTACGGAAACAAAGCAGCGATTATCGTAGCACTTTGGATGATTCTTATCTCTATCATGTACGCATTAGGACAAATGATCGGTGTTGCGAAAACATTTGAAATGTTATTCGGTATCCCTTACTTGACTAGCTTATTCATCGGTGGAATTCTAATCACTGGCTATGTAACAATTGGTGGTATGAGTGGTGCAACAAACAATGCCGCTGTTCAAATGGTTATCATTGCTCTAATGTTTATTCTTCCTTTAGGCGCAATTATGAAAGCAATGGGTGCTACTGGATGGTACTTCCCACCGCTTTTATACTCTGACATGGTTCCACAAATGTTAGAAACATTACCAACCTTCTTTGATTATCAATTTGATTCAAAGTGGTATTTCTCAATTATTCCTGCCATTACTCTTGGCTCACTTGGCCTGCCTCACTTAGCGATGCGTATCTACACAGCATCAAGCCTTAAGAGTGCTCGTCAAGCAATGATTTGGTTCGCACTTGTTCTTGGTCTTGTTTTCTCTGCAACATATGCAATGGGCTTTGCTGGCGTATACTTCAACAGTACAAACGGCGGCATTATCGCTCCAGAAGATGCAGACAAACTAACAATCATCTTGAACCTTGTATACAACCCTGAATGGGTAACAGCTCTTGTAATCGCAGGTGCAATCTCTGCAGGTATCTCTACATTAAGTGGTAACCTACTTGCAATCGGTGCCCTTCTTTCACAAGACATTATTACAACTTTAAAACCAAATATCAGCTCAAAAGCAAAAGTTCGTCTTGGTTACATCTCAATCTGTATTGGTGGTATTATCAGTGTCCTGCTTGGAATTAAGCCACCAGCATTCCTAGTTGTAAGTATTCTTTGGGCATTCGGTCTTGCGGCTGTAACAAATGCTCCAATTATCCTGTTGGGCGTTTGGTGGAAAGGTGCAAACAAATACGGTGCGATTACATCAACAGTTATCGCTGGTGCAATCTATGTTGTCGTTTCACCATTCGTATTCCCATCCATTACAGTAAGTGGCCATGCATTAACAGATTCTCTTGGATTGTCTGGCGCAATGCTTTGTGTACCAATCGCATTCTTACTACACATTGTTGTTTCAATGATTACAAACAACATGCCAGCTCTTCGCAACAGCTTAACAACTGATGCTGATGCGAAACTAGTAGAGCGCATCCATGGCTGGAGTGACGTGAACCCACTTCGCTACAACAGCAAAATCGGTGCTGCAACAGTTGTGATTCTTAGTGTCGCAACAATTGTGTGGTCCTTAATGCCTTGGAATATCTAACTTTCCCACAGATTCAGGCGTATTATACGTCTGAATCTGTCCTATTTTGTTCATCTAAGTCGGAGGTGACCTATGAATCTCATTCAGAACGTCCTACAAGCAATTCTATTAAAAGATGCATCTCTTCAGAACATTGCACAAAACGAAAAATTTAACACCCTTTCAAACCTTGCTAACCTAGCACTCGGTGTGGCGTACGGCCTTTTTACTATTCTTATCAACTATGATTATATTCAAAGC
Organism: Bacillus tianshenii; assembly: GCA_020524525.2. Taxonomy (NCBI): domain Bacteria; kingdom Bacillati; phylum Bacillota; class Bacilli; order Caryophanales; family Bacillaceae; genus Sutcliffiella; species Sutcliffiella tianshenii. The sequence goes on from CP129018.1 coordinate 2,493,005, forward strand.
TTTCAAACAGAAATGCTACGGACCATTTTTATACCATTATTCTTCATTACCTCTGGCATTATTATGATGTTTATTACAAAAGTCGGCTTTATGTTTTTACTTTGGGCCGGAAGCCGTGCATTCGGCGGTCCAGGTCTCATGCGTGTATTAAATCGAATGACGGGCTTCATTTTAATCCCTGGTGTATTCGCATTACCAGCCTTTGTTCACTTCTCAAAAGGCAGTACACCTTCTGTTATCGCACTTATTGCTATGATCTTTGCGCTTGTTTGGATTTACATGCTTGCTGTTAAGTCATTAATCGTCTCACAAAACTTAGCAGCATGGAAGGCGTATATAGCGGTTATCGCTGTCTTCACCTTTTTCACAAGTGTCTATTACCTTGTCATTCCACCAGCTTCATAAAAAGAAGGTGTCCAATTATCGTATGGACACCTTCTTTTTTATTTTGGGTTAAATTTCCTAAAATGAAGGTTTCATCAAAAATAATGTTTTACAAAATACATTACGGGCTATGACTATTTATAAGCTTACACTAAAGGAGGCTAATGATGGCACACAGCCAATACCAAACCCTTATTGACACCCTACATGAATGTATGGAAGCTTGTAACCATTGCTATGACGCTTGTTTAAAAGAAGACAATGTAAAAATGCTAGCCGAGTGTATCCGTTTAGACCGTGAATGTGGAGATATCTGTTCATTCCTTGAACAAGCACTAGGACGCGGCACCCCATTCGCAGCAGAACTAGCTAGCGTCTGTGCAACAATTTGTGAAGCATGCGGAAATGAATGTAAAAAACACGACCACGACCACTGCAAAAAATGCGCCGACGCCTGCTTCAAATGCGCCGAACAATGCAAAAAAATCGCTTAATATACCGAAAAGCGGAGGCGAATCGCTCAGAAACCTTTTTTGCATACTCCTTCACGCATAGAGGCGTTCTTTGCCTCGGAGCGGGAAGGTGATTTCTATTCGCCGCAGCTAAATCAAAGGAACGCTGGCTAAGAATGCCACGTCCTGTGCATCGAAAAAATGGTTGTCCGAGGAGTCATTACATCTGACTATTTCGGACAACCATTTTCTTATCCTACATATTCTTGCAGCTTTGCTTTCATACTGTCCGTCCAGGCTAATGGCTTCCCTTCAGCTTTGGAAATATGTACAATTCGACCCCGGCCTGCTAAGCATGCTTCGCCATTCTCATCTTCTGCTTTGTAGTGCAAATCGAGTGACGTGTTACCTAATTGATGAACCTTTACATAGATCTTCAGGTCATTGTAGACATAGATTTGCTTTAAGAAATCACATTGCAAATCGGCTGTTACAATCAATGATTCACTGTTCTCCTTCATCCACTCATCCATAAACCCAAGATCTTTGAAAAATGACACACGAGCCTGCTCAAAATACACAAACGCAACCGTATTATTTAAATGGCCAAATAGATCTGTTTCTGAGAAACGTACTTGTGTCGGTGAATAATACTGAAACCCTTCTGACCATGTTTTGAAATCATCAATATATGAAATTTTCCCCATATGAGCCCCTCCTCGCTAAAAGAAAAGGGTCAGATCCCTCGCTATTAAGCGGAGGGAATCAGACCCCTGTGATTCAACCTATTTTTAATCGATTATTTGTCGCTTCCGAAGAAGTTCTTGAATGACTGAATCGCTGTGTCGCGGTTTAATGCAGCAATCGATGTTGTCAAAGGAATACCCTTTGGACATGATTGGACACAGTTTTGTGAGTTACCACAGTTTGCAAGTCCGCCATCGCCCATTAATGATTCAAGACGCTCTTCTTTGTTCATTTCACCTGTTGGATGTGCATTGAACAAGCGCACTTGAGAAAGCGGTGCTGGACCGATAAAGTTTGCATTGCTGTTTACGTTTGGACAAGCTTCCAAACATACGCCACATGTCATACATTTAGACAACTCATATGCCCATTGACGCTTCTTCTCTGGCATTCTTGGACCAGGCCCAAGATCATACGTACCATCAATCGGAATCCATGCTTTTACCTTCTTCAAAGAATCAAACATACGGCTTCGGTCGATAACTAAGTCACGAACAACCGGGAATGTACGCATTGGCTCAAGACGAATCGGCTGCTCAAGCTGATCAATAAGTGCCGTACAAGATTGACGTGGTTTGCCGTTGATAACCATTGAACAAGCGCCACATACCTCTTCCAAACAGTTCATATCCCAGTTAACAGGTGCTGTTGTTTCACCTTTTGTGTTTACTGGATTACGACGAATTTCCATTAAAGCAGAAATTACGTTCATATTTTTACGATATGGTACCTCGAACTCTTCTTGGTAAGGGGCAGATTCAGGTTTATCTTGGCGAGTAATAATGAATTTAACCAATTTGTTCTCACTCATTATTTAGCCTCCCCTTTCTTTTCATTCGCTTTCTTCTTAGAGTAGTCACGTTTACGTGGCTCGATAAGTCCAATATCCACTTCTTCATAAGAAAATTCTGGTGAATTTGTTGCTGGATTAAACCGAGCAATCGTTGTTTTCAACCATTCTTCATCATTACGTTCTGGGAATTCTGGCTTGTAATGTGCACCACGGCTTTCATTACGGTTATATGCACCAAGTGTGATTACACGAGCAAGGTGGAACATGTTTTGTAATTGACGTGTAAACATAACACCTTGGTTCGACCATTGAGCCGTGTCATTAATATTGATGTTCTTCCAGCGCTCCATCAGCTCTTGGATCTTCTCATCAGTTTGCTGAAGCTTATCATTTGTACGAACAACCGTTACGTTATTGTTCATCCATTCACCTAGCTCTTTATGAAGAACGTACGCATTTTCTGTACCATTTAAGCCCATGATTTCATTGTTCTTATCTTCTTCAACCTTCAATTGACGCTCAAATACTGCTTCTGGAATCGCGTCAGCTGATTTTTCAAGGCCGTTCATATATTCAACAGCATTCGGGCCGGCAACCATACCACCGTAGATCGCAGATAGTAATGAGTTTGCACCTAAGCGGTTCGCACCGTGCTGAGAATAGTCACACTCACCAGCTGCAAATAGGCCAGGAATGTTCGTTTGTTGATTGTAATCAACCCACATACCACCCATTGAATAGTGAACAGCTGGGAAGATTTTCATTGGTACTTTACGTGGATCATCACCCATGAATTTCTCATAGATTTCAATGATACCGCCAAGCTTAATGTCAAGTTCTTTCGGATCTTTATGCGATAGATCCAAGTACACCATGTTTTCACCGTTAATACCAAGTTTCAAATCGACACAAACGTGGAATATTTCCCGTGTAGCGATATCACGAGGTACAAGGTTTCCGTATGCAGGATATTTTTCCTCTAGGAAGTACCATGGCTTACCATCTTTATATGTCCATACGCGGCCACCTTCACCACGTGCTGATTCACTCATTAGACGAAGCTTGTCATCACCAGGGATTGCAGTTGGGTGAATCTGAATGAACTCACCATTTGCATATTTAACACCTTGCTGGTATGCAGCTGAAGCCGCTGAACCAGTGTTGATAACAGAGTTCGTTGACTTACCAAAGATAATACCAGGACCACCAGTTGCCATAATAACGGCATCACCTTTGAAGACTTGCGTTTCCATAGAATGAAGGTTCTGTCCAACTACACCACGACAAACACCATCATCATCTAGTACAAGTGAAAGCATTTCCCAGCCTTCATATTTCGTTACAAGACCTGCTACTTCGTGACGACGTACTTGCTCGTCCAATGCATATAAAAGCTGCTGACCAGTTGTTGCACCAGCAAATGCAGTACGGTGATGCTGTGTTCCACCAAAGCGGCGGAAGTCAAGCAATCCTTCAGGTGTACGGTTGAACATAACACCCATACGGTCAAGCAAGTGAATGATTCCAGGCGCTGCTTCTGTCATTGCTTTTACTGGAGGTTGGTTCGCTAAGAAGTCCCCACCATAAACCGTATCATCAAAGTGCTCCCAAGGTGAATCCCCTTCACCCTTTGTATTAACGGCACCATTAATACCGCCTTGTGCACATACAGAGTGAGAACGCTTAACAGGCACTAATGATAACAGGTCAACATGAACCCCTGCTTCTGCTGCTTTAATAGTTGCCATCAAACCGGCAAGACCGCCACCGACAACAACAAGATTTCCTTTACTCAATATGACCCACTCCCTACAAATGTTTACTTAAATGTTTATCCGAACTCGTTTCTTACATTCCTGCTAGCTCAGGGCTTACAAATGCAAATAGGGCACGCATCCCAACATATGTTAGACCAACGAATACAGCCATTGTGACATAAGTAGAAATACGTTGAGAACGAGGTGTTACAGTGATACCCCAGCTCACAAAGAAAGACCATAAACCATTAGCAAAATGGAAAACAGTTGATACAACACCGACGATATAGAAGACGATCATTGCAGGGTTATTTAAAATATTTTGCATCATTTCGAAGTTAACTGGCGTTCCAAATAACGCAGCGATACGTGTTTCCCATACATGCCATGCGATAAAAATCAATGTTACAACACCTGAGACACGTTGCAACAAAAACATCCAGTTACGGAAATATCCATAGTTACTTACATTATTTTTTGCTGTGAAAGCAATATATAGTCCATAGATCGCATGATACAATAACGGTAAGAAAATAACGAATATTTCTAGAAAATATCGGAAAGGTAATTCTTCTAAAAAGTGTACCGCTGAATTAAATTTCTCTGCTCCCTGTGTTGCCATGAAGTTCGTAATAAGATGCTCAAGTAAGAATAAACCGACTGGTATAACACCAAGCAACGAGTGCAATCGTCTGTTCGCAAATTCTTTATTACCTGCCATGGAAATCCCCCCTTATAATTTTCGACAATTTACGTAAAAAAAAACAAAATCTGCAACCCTTTTAATCTTTCTATATTCGGCTTGTTACACCCTCCCCCATTTAATGAAAGTTTATGCCCCAGAAGCCGACTAACATTAAGGCTCCTATGAATAATTTGTGACAAGTTTATTGTACTCTTGTGCACAACCTCCGTCAAGAAAACGCGTACATTATTTTTTCAAAATATTCGGTTTATTACAATATTTTGAAAGTGTGTTATAAATTCTTGACCTGCCACTCTAATGAGCATCGCTTCATCTATTTAATATCCCCTTTCGACATACTTTTTTTATTCCCTTGTTCTACTTTTCAAAAATAGTAATTTGTTAAAAATCTCACATAATTTTATAAAATATCATTGCCTATCTTATTTAAAAGCGTAATAATTATTTTGTGGAAAGGGGATGCACCACCATGAAATCTTCAAATCTATTTTCGATAAAACAGGCAACAGAAGAACTTCAATGTCCAGCATTTGCGTATGAACTGATGCGCGAAGTGCTTCTTCCTGATCTTCTAAGTGAAGATTATGAGGAGATTAGTTATTTTGCTGGAAAAAGACTTGCACGCAAGTTCCCGCTCGAAACAGTCCAAGAGCTTAATGAATTTTTCGAAACTGCAGGTTGGGGAACGCTGCAACTAATTAAAGATAAAAAAATAACACTCACATATGAGCTGACAAGCCCGCTTATTGAAAAGCGCTTCAATTATGATAAAGCACCATCTTTTCATTTAGAAGCCGGCTTTCTTGCAGAACAAATCCAGCAAATCAACGGTACACTCACCGAATCATCTGTCGAATTAAAGCCACGCCAAAAGAAAGCGGTCATCACCGTTCAATCAGAAAAATAGCGATTTTTCTGATTGAACGCATAGATGATTGTACCTAATTCGAAAAATTTTCAATAAATTCCTTGCATCCTCTTTTTGTTAACTTATAATGTAATTAAGTTAACATAAGGGGGTTTTACTTTGAATTGGAATTTATTAGCTGAGAAAAGTATAAGCGGTGAAGGATTAACAAACGAAGAGGCATTAAGCGTATTGGACGCTCCAGATGACGAACTTCTACCTTTAATGCACGCAGCTTTTCAAGTACGAAAGCACTATTACGGAAAAAAAGTAAAATTAAATATGATTATGAATGCAAAATCAGGCCTTTGTCCTGAAAACTGTGGATACTGTTCACAATCAATTGTGTCAGAAGCGAATGTTGATACATACAATTTGCTTGATAAAGAGCAGTTAATGAAAGGTGCCGAACATGCATACAACTTAAAGGCAGGTACATACTGTATCGTTGCCAGCGGACGCGGGCCTACAAACCGTGAAGTTGAAACTGTTGCGGAAACAGTAAAAGAAATTAAAGACCGCTTCGGCATGAAAATTTGTGCATGTCTTGGAATTTTAAAACCTGAACAAGCAAAGCTGTTAAAAGCAGCAGGCGTTGACCGTTACAATCATAACGTCAACACATCAGAAAGCCATCACGAAAACATCACAACATCTCATAACTATGATGACCGCGTAAACACTGTGAATACAGCGAAAGATGCAGGCATGTCACCTTGTTCTGGTGTTATTGTCGGCATGAAGGAATCAAGACAAGATGTTGTCGACATGGCGCATAGTTTGAAAGCGCTTGATGCAGACTCCATTCCAGTTAACTTCCTGCATGCAATTGACGGCACACCGCTAGAAGGAACGAGCGAGCTTGACCCGCGTTATTGCTTACGTGTCCTTGCTCTATTCCGCTTCATTAACCCAACGAAAGAAATCCGCATTTCAGGCGGCCGTGAAGTAAACCTACGAGGGCTTCAGCCATTAGGCTTATATGCAGCGAACTCGATCTTCATCGGCGACTACTTAACAACAAGCGGCCAAGAGCACACAAGCGATCACCAAATGATCGAGGATATGGGCTTTGAAGTTGAGTTAGTCGAAGAAAAGCAAGCTATTTAACGCCAAAAATCCGGAAACAGCATTAGGCTGTTTCCGGATTTTTATTTTTTCTTCTCATCTTGTAAATAGCGTACCACTTCTTCCGCTACGTGCTGCGGCAGACTTGCTTCCTTCAGCTCATCTACCGTTACTTCCTTCAGCTTTGCAACAGAACCGAACTTTCGGAGCAGTGCTCTGCGCCTTTTCTCCCCGATTCCTGGAATGTCATCAAGCACCGAACGAAAAGCACCCTTCCCGCGAATTTGACGATGAAACGTAATCGCAAAACGGTGCACCTCGTCTTGAATCCGCTGTAAGAGATAAAATTCCTGACTGTTTCTTGGAAGCTCAACCGGCTCAGGCGGACTGCCAAACAGCAATTCTGACGTGCGATGCTTGTCATCCTTCGCTAAGCCACATAACGGAATATCGAGCCCAAGCTCATTTTCTAGCACATCAATTGCTCCTTGCATATGCGCTTTTCCGCCATCAACGATAATTAAATCAGGCAACGGCAACCCGTCTTTCAATACGCGCGTATAGCGACGCCTAACGACCTCACGCATGGATGCATAATCATCAGGACCCTCGACAGATTTCACCTTATACTTTCTGTAATCCTTCTTCGACGGCTTTCCATCAATAAATGTCACCAGCGCTGAAACTGGGTCGGTACCTTGAATATTTGAGTTATCAAACGCCTCAATTCGCAGCGGTGTTTCAATGTTCAGCTGCTTTCCGAGATTTTCAACCGCTTTAATCGTCCGCTCTTCATCCCGCTCAATGAGCGCGAATTTCTCCTGAAGAGCAATCGACGCATTTTTCGTGGCTAGCTTTACGAGGTCTTTCTTCTGTCCACGCATAGGCTGGCTTACTTTTACACCAATCAGCTGCTCTGCATATTCACGATTCACCTCTGGAGGTAGAAAAATCTCCTTCGGCTTCAGATGATTTTTACTTTCATAAAATTGCCCGAGAAATGTGAGGAAGTCCTCTTCGGCTTCATCATAGAACGGAAACAGCGACACATCCCGTTCAATCAACTTACCTTGCCGAACGAAAAAGACTTGCACACACATCCAGCCTTTATCATAAGCAAAACCGAACACATCACGGTCTTTCAGCTCCTTAAGCGTCATCTTCTGCTTTTCCATTACCGCTTCAATATGGGCAATTTGGTCGCGGTACTCTTTCGCGCGCTCAAATTCCAACGCTTCAGATGCTTGCTGCATCTTCCCAGCTAACTCTTTCTTGATGTCCTGATAGCCGCCTTTTAGAAAACGAGTAATATTTTGGACAATTTCATTGTTCTCTTCAGCCTCCACCTCTTTCACACACGGAGCCAAGCACTGACCCATATGATAGTACAAGCACACTCGGTCAGGTAGCTTCGAGCATTTGCGCAGTGGATACAATCGGTCCAACAGCTTCTTCGTTTCATTCGCCGCCTGGACATTCGGATATGGCCCGAAATATTTGCCGCCATCCTTTTTCACCTTCCGGGTCGTAATTAAGCGAGGATGACGCTCATTAGTGATTTTAATATACGGATAACTCTTATCATCCTTCAGCATGACGTTATATTTTGGGTCATACTTTTTTATGAGATGAAGCTCGAGAATCAAGGCTTCAATGTTTGACGATGTAACGATATATTCAAAGTCTTGTATTTCATTGACAAGACGCAATGTTTTCCCATCATGTGAGCCAGTAAAATAAGAACGCACACGGTTTTTCAATACCTTTGCCTTCCCGACGTAAATAATCGTGCCATGCTTATCCTTCATAAGATAACAGCCTGGCTGGTCAGGCAAAATGGCCAATTTCTCTTTCAAATGGCTCTTCATAAAAACCACTTCCTTCACGTACTGCCTTTATCATAACATATGTTCGCACTTTTTAAGTCTGCCATATGTCTAGTTCTTTTTCCACTTATAAAGCTTAATTTCACCGTACACAGGGTCAAACAGCTCGTTCGAATGAAATTCCGCCACCTTCTCAACCTGACCGCTAATTTCCATTCCTTGCTGCTGAAAACCTTTCAATAGATGGTCAGTCACATATACCGTCTCCGTATCTGAATCCTTCATTTCTTCTTCAAAATAATGATATGTCCACAGCCGCTTATGCGGATAATCCGCCTGCAGGTATCCCATCACCCGTGTCTCTTCCCACGTGTACACGATGAAATTACCTGACTGCTCCTGTAAATAATGTGCCAGCTGATAGGTTGCGGGCAGTTCTTCACTCCGCTCATGCATCAACGACACACTCGTAAACAGCTGCACCCCAACGAGCACAACGACCATCAGCTCTGTCTTTCGCTTCAGTATCACAATCATTAACAGAAATACAATAAGCAGAGCAAACGGGGCAATATGCCTTGGTTTATCAATATTTTGTGCAAAAAGCACCCAAAGAAAATAACTGCCTGCCATCGTAAAGAGCAGCAGAAAATGTTTCTGTATAAAATGCTTCCGTGCCCCAATCAGCCCAAGCACAACGACTACAACAGCTCCGGCCATTAACCATGAATGAGCAAACAACGCACTCCATAGCCACTGCTTCGTCACAAGTACCGCAAACCTCGTTATCACAGAACCATCATCAGCCGCCGCAGTTCCGCCCCAATCTTCAAAATGGCCTTCCGTAAATGATAGCGCAATCCGCCAAAATGAGTGAAAGCCTCCAAGTGAAGCGACAAGCCCTGCAACCCAGATGAACTGAAAGAACACATTGACGCTCACATGCACCGCAAATCTGAACCACTTATTTCCTTCATACCCGCTCACATCTTTTATAAAAAGCCAGACCAAGCCAATCCCGAAACCAAGATAAGATAAGCGAATACCCATTAGCACCCCAAAGAAAAATCCCGGTAGCCAAATCCAGCGCCATTTCCCCGTTTCAAGAGCAACAAAAAGCGACCAAATATACCACCACAGCACCGCAATAGCCGCTGTCTCTGACATTGGCTGAACAGTAAGCACATTGAAAAAAGGAAGTGACTGTACAACGAGCACAACGAGCACAGCTTTTACAGGCAACAAATACCGTCTGCTAATTAGAAAAACCGGCACTACCGACGACCAGGTTAAGACCATATTAAAGAGCACAAGCGCTTCCACCGGGTCAGCCACAAACGACTTTAGCAGCATCCCGCCTAAAATAAAATACGGATAGCCGGGAAAATGAGGACGCATCTCAAGCAAATCAAACCGCTCCACTCCAAGCGCAAAATCAACCGCATCCCACGACGCCGCATAATCTGTTAGAAATACGAGGCGTAGCAGCGACACAGCCACCACCAGCCCCCAGACAAACCAAAACATCAAATTATTTCCCTGAAAATAATGTCGATTCCTCAACCACCAAACCTCCGCATCACAATTTCTCTCAAGCCAAAACCCTGCCACTCAATCAAGGTGGTGGGAGCGAAGCCTCCTCTCATAAACGAAAACCTCTTCTTCCCAAAGAAAGCTCCTTCTCCAAAACAACCGCTCATTTCGTGTGCGTACCTCCGCCCCTTTTCCAAAAACGACAAAAGACCCGCAGCGCTGACGGGTCTTTTCGGAAGGGGATTATAAATTCGAAACGTTACTTGTATTTGTCTTTACACTACTTTTTTCCTTTTTTCGCAAACGGAAAGGGACTCTTCCACTGTGAATGAGTTTCATCCACGCGAAGACAAATGCAAAGTAGAGCCAATAAATAGCAATTTGTTCAAATGACGGGTTGTGACTGTAGCCGAACATTGCTGCCATGAACAAGCCGATTTGTCCACTAACCATCACTTCGTTGCCTGTGTCACGTTCATAGTGCGCTTCATCCTGGTAATGCTCTGGCATCACATGAACGATGTTGTACATTTCTGTCGGCGTACCATCTGCTTGCTCAAATACAGAACCCATTTTGCCTAAATCCTGCAGCGTACCGACACCTTGGACAAGCAAGCCGGCTGCGATGAACATAATCATAATGCTTGTGATTTGGAAGAACGCCTTCAATGAAATCTTCATCGTACCTGTAAAGAACAGATAGCCAAGAATTAACGCAAGCATCAAGCCACTCAAGGCACCGTAGTTTGTTACTGCCTTCTCGATATCTCCGCCGCCGATTGCTGCGAAGAAGAACACTGTTTCCACACCTTCACGCACAACGACAAGATACGTGTGAATAATCAGTGCGGAAACACTTCCGGCTGTAATCGCCGCATTCAATTTCTTTTGCAGTTCACCATTTATATTGGCTGATTCCTTGGACATCCACACAACCATATGGGTCAGCAATAATACGGAAGCAAACATAATCGTCACTTTCATATAAACCTCTGAACCAAAGCTTGCAAACCCAGTGAAAACAACCTGGAAGACAAGTGCTACAAGAAAGCTTGTGACAAGCGCAAGCCCGACACCTGCGTACACCCATTTATGATATTTCTCAGCATTTAACCGTGTTAAGTATGATAGAATCAACCCGACAATTAAGATGGCTTCCAATGCTTCACGAAGCGTAATCAAAAACGCTTGAAAGTCCATTTGAAAATCCCCTTCCCTCTGTGTATGATGCAGACTGTTTTATAAGCGCCTTTTTTCAGTCTGTCTGTTTATTGCTGTCTTTTCTTTCGTTTATTCATAATGATTAAAATCACTAAAATTCCAAATAATCCAAGTGAAAACCAGAGCCAGAACGGACTGCTTTCACCATTTTCATCTCCAAATAGATTCAAATTCTCTTCAGTTAAATGTGATTCTCCGTCTTCTTTTGTCTCAGGAACAGGGAAGATTGGAGCGACACGGTCTATAATTGATTCGATTTCTTTCTCAAATGTTTCTTTATCACTTTCTTGGTTTCCAATGCCGAACAGGCCAGGATTCCCAAGGGATTCTAATGAGGTATCGAAGGAAGCATAAATGTCATTTACATACGCTTCATCTTTTTCTTCTTTCACGTATGGCGCAAGTACATTGAAAGTCCCGCGTGCTTTTGCAAGCAGAAGCTTTGCCTGCCCATAATCATCAAATTGCTCAACTGCGAAATGTAGCCTGCGCTCAATATTCAAACGCATCGCCGCTTGATAAGACTCAAGGATTAATTCTTTATCCTTTTTCTCGAAGCCTTCTTCAATGAGCGGAACGGTTTTCGTAAAGTATAGATCGAATTCTTTTTTGTATGTATCGTATACTTTACGCGCACTTTCCCAGTCGTCATTTTCAAGATGTGTTTTCAATTCTTTATACGCTTCAGCCAATTGCTCTTCACCAGGGTCTCCGTATGAATACGCATACACTTGTGAAACACCAGTAAAAATGAGAATCATTGTCATTAAAAAGGGTAACAGTAATTTTCGCATCTTTAACTTCCTCCTACTGAAAATGATAATAATTATCAACGAAATTGTCAATAAAAGATAAGCAATTTTGCTTACCTTTTATGACTTAACTGGTTATCGGGTACGATATGTGCATCTTTATCAATATTTACCTTTTCAACTGGTCGGAACATTTCCGTCGTGATTGCTGGAAGCACAGATGTCATATAGGACTTGAATTTGATAAATGACTCACCTTTCGTGCGCACTTTATATTCAATTGGAATCTCCTGCACACGGAACCCTTTGCGGACTAAATTTAACGTAACAACTTGGGCATAGTTGTAATCATGAATAATTTCCGCATGCTCTGCTGCTTGCTTTGAGAAAGCACGCATTCCTGACTGCCCATCATAAATCCATTTTCGAAGCAGGAGGGACTGGAGCATCGTAAAGCAATAATTACCAAGACGACGGTGGAGCTTCATGCCTTTAATTGTGCCAAGGAAGCGTGAGCCCATTACATAATCGGCTTCCCCATTCAATATTGGTGCGACAAGCTCAGGAATCTGCCATGCTGGATATTCGTTATCCGCATCAATCATCACGGCCAGGTCACCGCTGAGTCGGACGCTTTCTTGCAAGCCAGTTCGAACCGCTGCACCAAGTCCTTTATTTTTCTCATGCTGTACAATGTAATCAGCACCTGCTTGCTTGGCAACTTCGATGGTGCGGTCAGATGAGCCGTCATCGATGACAAGCACCTTTACCTCCACCTGCTCATGAAAGTGACGAGGAACGAGCTTTATCACCTCTGAAATCGAATCTTCTTCGTTGTAGGCAGGAAGAAAAACAATGATGCGCTGTTTATTCATGTTTGCCGTCCTCCTTCATTGCTTCTGTCAATACAGGACCTCTGCTATGGCTCGGATATGGCGCTCCAAGCAAGTACGCTATTGTCGGCGCAACCGATACAAGGCTATGCTTTTCTTTCACAAGATGGTTCTGCTTAATCGTTGGTCCGTGCATAATAAACGGCACATAGCGCTCGCCTTCATCTAAATGGCCGTGGCCCCCGATACCGTCAGCTTGTCCATGGTCTGCGCAAATCATTAGTGTTGTGTTTTCCATTTTACCTTCCGCTTCAAGCCAGCAGACAAAGTCTTCCACTAATGCATCTGCTTCTTGAATCTTTTGAATGTATTCATCATACAGCACGCCGCGACTGTGCCCAGTTTGGTCTGTGCTGATCAACTGCACAATGAACAAATCTGGGTCCTGTTCTGCGATAATATGCTTTGCGCGTTTCATGATGTTCGGGTCTGCCTCATCATTGTGCATCACAGCTGTAACCGTCTCCACATCTGAACCCATCGCATCAACAAGATGAGCAATCCCGAGCAGGCGTCCTTTTTTCCCTACTTTTCGCAATGAATCGAAAATACTTTCAACCTTAATGCCAAGCTTCCACACCATGTTCGACGTAATTCCATGTTCAAACGGATACGTCCCTGTAAACATCGAGGAAAAGCATACGACCGTCCGCGCTGGATAGACCGTTTCCATATTGGCATATTCGGTTCCTTCGAGACGGAGTTTATCAAGAAACGGTGTATTCGCTTCTTCAAACCGCTCTTTCCGCATTCCATCGATTACAATGACAATAACCTTCTCATTCACAGGTGTACTTGGCGGCTGTACATTTTGCGTATAATTTGGAATCACATTAGGCTTCCAGTCAAATAAATAACGATGCAGAACCCATGCAAACAGCCAAATTCCGAGGAAAAACACGCCTACTGTCGTCCACTGCAGGCTGTCCCCACGTGCAACTGCCTCATAATGAGTCCACCAAAGTGAAAGCAGGAGTAAAAATTTCGGCAGCTGCTCCTGTGCATTTCCGCTCGTTGAATCACTATTTTTCAAGACAAGCTTCCAAAAACGCGTGAAATTCCACCACGTCGTGCCAATCCGCAAATGATAATAGAGCGTTCCCCAGAAGAATACTGTGAAGAAGAAATAAAGCCCTGCCGCAAACAGCCACAAGCTTAAGTTCACACTATCCCACATTAACAAATATGCAATCAGCGGAAGCCAAAGAAAGTTCCGCAAAAACAAAGGAAAATCATAGATAAAATAAAGAGCAAGCAACGGCACAATCACAACGAAGCTTACCAACAGTGCCGGCCAATCAACCGACGCAAACAGTGCAAAGATCATCATCGCCCCAATTGTAAAAATCGGCGTAAATGGCTTTCCTTCATTCAGCAGGTTCCAGCACCGTGCCGCGAACTTTTCAAAGCGTGATGCTTTTTTCATCGTTTTCCTCCTCCCTTCCACTTCAATTCTTGCCATGATACATGAAAAGGCGCAATTAATAATAAAATCGCACCAACAATAAATGAAAAGAAAAACTTAAATGCATGTACTACAACGGCGATATGATAGCCTTCTGAAAGCGGAATATGCAGCACCGCAAGCGACGCACTCATTACGCTTTCATATGTACCAATTCCGCCTGGCGTAATTTGAAAGACACCGCCGGCAACAGACATACTGTTCACCCAAATCGCACCGAGCGGACCAAGCAGTCCATTTGCAAAAAGATACAGTACAACTGCTTCAAGCACCCAGCTGACAAACGTCAAGCTAAGCACCGCTACACCTTTCTTACCAGTCAGCCCTTCCCTTAGTGTCCGCCAATGCTTCTCAAGCCGTGGCAGCTGTTTCCGCACAAACGGCAAAGATACGATGAAAAAGCATGCAACACTAACTGCAAGTATCCAGCCTAAAAGCCCAATCGAAACGTTCACTGCCAAGAATACAGCGCCACTTCCAGCAATTAGTCCAAGGAATAGCAAATCAAGAAGCCGTAGTACAACGACCGAATGTGTGCTCTCTTCCCAGCTTAATGCTTTCCTTCTCACAGCTGTCATAACCCGTACCGCCTCACCTGCTTTAAACGGTAGTAAATGATTAAAGAACAAGCTAAGCCCAACCCCATAAAAGGCTTCCCGCACCGACAGCTTCCGGGCCACATAAAGATGCCAAGCCACTGCCCGCAAATAAAAGGCACCAGCATAAAGCAGAACGACAACGAGCAATAACAGAGGACTGTCTAGGAATGGCTGCAAATATGTAACGAGGCGTTCAAATGAAAAGAACTGCATCGTGATATAAACGAACAAGCCGATAAGCAGAAAGGCGACACTGCGCTTTAAGAATGATAGCATCTTTCTCTTCCTTTTCGATAGCATTCACTCAAGCAACCATTATAGCATACAGAACAGCACCGCGAGACAGTCGAAAAGCCGCTGGATATCAGCGGCTCTGACTTCAAACGATTATTGTAATTCATTTAACGTTGAAATAATTTGTTCGCTATACTTTGCTGCTTCTTCTGTATTCTCGTTCGAAACAGCTTCAAACCATTTTTCACCGTTTTCCATTGCTTGCTTTGTTTTCTCTTCGCCAAGCTTTTCATTCAAGTACATTTCGATATCCTTCATGAAGACATTTCCTTCAAGTGCTGCACCACGAGCATCTGTTACTTCACCAGCTTCAAGCTTTGTTGGCACCTTTTCATGGTAGCTCTTAATTTTACCAACGAAGGCGTTCGCAAATAGGTCTTTCACTTCAGCTGCTTTAATTGAAGCTGGCTCTGTTTCGTTCAAGCTGAACAATGTATTCAGCTTGTTCGCAGCTTCTTCATCTCCACCGCTAAGAGAACCTTTAATTGCTTGATAGAAGCCCCAGCCTTCAGCTTGCATAATTTGTAGTTCTTCTTCATTACCTTCTGCAACAGCTTTTTCAATCTTTTCAGCGTAAGATTGTGCTGCTAAGTAGTAGCTACGGTAAATCGATTTATCTGTAATTTGCTTATATACTTTGTAGTCGTCTACATTTCCACTGTTAAGTGCTTCTTCTTGAGCAGACAGTCCAGCATTGATGCTTTCTTCCATGCTGTTCTCACCACTTAATTCATAATAAGAATCACGCTTCACAGCTGTTGGGATGAACACGTCTTCTGCTAATGTTTTAATGTCTGCAAATAATGCTTTTGCTTCATCTGATTTGTCAGCTTCCATCGCCTCTGCAACTTGGCCATGAAGACCTTTTTGCTTTTGATAGAAGTATGATTGTGTTGTTTTGTCGACTAATTGACGTGCAATGTTTGGCTTAAGGTCACCGCTCTTGCCGCCTTCAAGCGCTGCTGTAATCGCTTGGTCAAACTCTCCATTCACTTCTGTTACAGCCGTTTGCAGGCCACCTTTATACTCTTC
This sequence comes from Bacillus tianshenii, assembly GCA_020524525.2. Classification (NCBI taxonomy): domain Bacteria; kingdom Bacillati; phylum Bacillota; class Bacilli; order Caryophanales; family Bacillaceae; genus Sutcliffiella; species Sutcliffiella tianshenii. The sequence goes on from CP129018.1 coordinate 2,509,434, forward strand.
TAAAACTTTGTCCCAATCTACTTCTTGGTCTTCTTTTGCTTTGCCAAGCTCGTCCATCATTGCTTGGTATGTCGTAATTTGCTCTGTTACTGCGCTTTGCTCTGCTTGCTCATTGCTTTCTTGTTCTTGGTTTTCTGCTGGCTGTTCTTCTTGTTTCGGCTCTTCTGTTGCTTCTCCACCGCCGCTGTTACAACCTGCAAGAATTCCACCTGCTAATAGCATTGTTCCAAATAGTTTAAAAGCTCTCTTTTTCTCCATCTGTTCAGTACTCCCCTTTTTATATGTATAAGTAATAAGTGCTGATAATGATTTTCAATAACAATTATGATTATATTAAGAATGATTCTCAGTGTCAACAACTTTTTTCCTAGAAATAATTTTTCCAACAATAAAAAGGGACCAAGTCCCTCAACACCACCTCGATGATGTCGAAGGAACCTAGTCCCTACACGTTAATTTCTTTACTTATTATTGATGTTTGTTAAGAAGCTCAACAAGCGCGTCCTTCGGTTGGAAGCCAACAACTTGATCCACAACTTCTCCGTCTTTCATAACAAGAAGTGTTGGAATGCTCATTACGCCGAACTTACCTGCTGTTTCTTGGTTCTCATCAACGTCAAGCTTAACGATTTTTACTTTGTCGCCCATTTCAGAATCAAGTTCTTCAAGTACTGGTGCGATCATTTTACAAGGTCCACACCAAGGTGCCCAGAAGTCTGCTAGAACAATACCTGAACCTGTTTCTGATGCGAAATTTTGGTCATTAGCATTTACAATTGCCATGTGTAAAATCCTCCTCTTAACTAATACTGCTTAATGGAATTCAGTTCACATTATAACACTGCAGTGAATAAGTTAGCTAATCTTTTGCTTATATTTAAAATGTACCCATTTTTATCGTATGTAACACATCCTGTTTTGTAGAAGCAAAAGAATTTCTTATGCTTATCTTAGCAAACCTGCTCTACTTGTTCGAACATCATGCTTAGAAACACAACCGAAAGAACAAAAACGTGCAGGCTGGCTGCCCGCACGTTTTTCAAATTATGCGTTTACTTTTGCGTTTTTAAGCTCTTCCGTTAACATTGGAATCACTTCAAACAGGTCGCCAACGATACCATAATCAGCAACTTGGAAAATGCTCGCTTCTGGATCTTTGTTAATCGCAACGATAATTTTTGAGTTTGACATACCAGCTAAATGCTGAATTGCGCCAGAAATACCAGCAGCAATGTATAGGTCAGGTGTTACAACTTTACCTGTTTGACCGATTTGCAGTGAATAATCGCAGTATTCAGCGTCACACGCACCACGAGAGGCACCAACTGCACCGCCAAGAAGCTCAGCAAGCTCATCAAGAATCTTGAAGCCTTCTGCACTCTTAACGCCACGTCCGCCGGCAACGATTACTTTTGCTTCAGATAGATCAACGCCTTCAGATGTCTTACGAACAACTTCTTTAATCACTGTGCGTAAGTCTTTAATTTCAGCGCTTACTGATTGCACATCACCTGAGCGTGAATCGTCTTTTTCAAGGGCAGGAACGTTGTTTGGACGAATTGTCGCAAACACGATGCCATCTGTGATAACTTTCTTTTCGAATGCTTTCCCTGAATAGATCGGACGCGTGAAGACAATGTTTCCGTCCTCAGCCGCTACGTCAACTGCATCAGAGATCAAGCCTGAATCAAGCTTGCTTGCAAGACGTGGTGACAAGTCTTTCCCTTGTGCTGTATGACCCATTACAATGCCTTCTGGGCTTTCTTGATCAATAACAGCCATCATTGCTTGTGCGAAACCGTCAGATGTGTAGTTCTTTAATTGCTCATCTTCTACTGTAAGCACACGGTCTGCACCATATGCGATTAACTCATTTGCAACTCCGCTTACGTTATCGCCGCAAAGAACGCCGACAACTTCGCCGCCTTCTGCGATTGTTTTACCAGCAGCTACTGCTTCAAAAGATACATTACGTAATGCTCCGTCACGAACTTCTCCTAATACTAATACTTTGCGTCCCATAATTTATCTCCCCTCCGTTTATATTACTTTTGCTTCTGTTTGCAGCAAGTTCACTAATTCTTTTACTTGGTCGTTCAATTCGCCTTCAAGCACCTTACCTGCTTCTTTCTTCGGTGGCAGATAAATTTCAACGACTTTTGTTTTTGCCTCAACATCATCTTCATCTAGATCAAGATCATCTAATTCAAGCTCTTCAAGTGGCTTCTTCTTCGCTTTCATGATACCTGGAAGTGAAGGATAACGCGGCTCGTTCAAGCCTTGTTGTGCTGTTACAAGTACAGGAAGTGATGTTTCGATAACTTCGCTGTCCCCTTCAACATCGCGCTCGATTGTTGCAGAATCGCCGTCTACATCAAGCTTTGTAATTGTTGTTACGTAAGGAATTTCAAGCAGTTCAGCCAGACGAGGACCTACTTGACCAGAACCTCCGTCAATTGCAACGTTACCACCAAGGATGATATCGTATTCATTTTCCTTGAAGTATTGTGCAAGGATCTTCGCAGTTGAGTACTCATCGCCATCTTCAAGGTCATCTTCTGTATTCACTAATACAGCTTTGTCAGCACCCATTGCTAGCGCTGTGCGAAGCTCTTTCTCAGCTTCTTCGCCACCGACAGTAATAACAGATACTTCACCACCGTGCTCGTCCTTCAATTGAATTGCTTCTTCAATTGCATACTCATCGTACGGGTTGATGATGAACTCTGCGCCTTCCTCTTCAATGACACCGTTTTCAATAACAATTTTTTCTTCCGTGTCGAAAGTACGTTTCATAATTACATAGATATTCATATTTTCCCCTCCTATAAAATCGCTTTCATCTTGTCGAGCATACGCTCAATTTGGGTTGAAAAAAATTAACGCCCTGTAAAGTTAGGCTTGCGTTTTTCGATGAAGGCATTGACTCCTTCTTTGCCATCTTCAGACATGAAGACCTTCCCAAATAATTGTGCTTCACGTTCCACGCCCGAATCGAATGTGTTATTCTTGGCATGGTTAAGCAAATCAATGACATATTTGACAGACAGCGGACTCTTTGAAGCGAATTTTGCTGCTAGCTTTTCCGCTTCTTCAAACAACTGCTCTTCGTCGTAAGCGGCATTCACTAGACCCCATTTCAAAGCATCTTCACCGCTAATCGGCTCACTAGTCAGCATCATCTCGCATGCTTTTGCAGAGCCTACATAACGCGGAAGGCGCTGTGTTCCTGCAAATCCAGGGATGATTCCTAGCTGAAGTTCTGGTAAACCAAGCTTTGCATTCTTTGTTGCAAGGCGAACGTGACATGACATCGCCAGCTCTAATCCACCACCAAGTGCAGCACCGTGAATAGCAGCGATAATCGGCTTAGCAAATGTCTCAATTCGGTTGAACAACGCTTGACCTTTGTTTGCAAGCTTCTCATAATCTTCTTCTTTCTCCAAGGTTGTAAATTCTTTAATGTCTGCACCAGCAGAGAAGAACTTACCTTCGCCGCGGAAAATAATCGCGCGAATATTATCATCCTCTTCTAAAAGATCCAAAGCTTCTGAATATTCATCTAACACTGCTTGTGCTAGCGCGTTAGCTGGTGGACGATTTAATAATATTGTAGCAATATTTTCATTTTTTTGAATGGTTAAAAATTCCACTCACTCAGCCCCCTTGCCGAATTTTATGTATGATCTACACTGATCCCATTTACAAGCATATCAGAAACGATGGCCGTATTGGCAGTTAAATCATATCGCTCTTCTTTCATAATCCAGCTTGTCACGATTTCATCCATCGTACCGAACACCATCTGCCTTGCAAGACGGACATCTAAATTCGGCTTAAACACCCCTTCTTGCTTACCTTCTGAAAGTACTTGATCAATCAAATTCAAATAGGCTTTCAAAATGTTATTAATTTTCAAACGAAGCTGCTTATTTGATTGACGTAATTCCAACTGCGTGACAACAGCCCAATGCGGTTCTGTCGCAAAATGAGAAAAGTGCATTTCCACTAATGTTATTAACTTCTCGGTTGCTGTCGATTTTCCTGCTATTTTTTGATTGATTTTTTCGACAAATTGCCCCATTTTTTCTTGGAACAACGAAATGAGAATATCTTCTTTGTTCTTAAAATACAGATAAATCGTACCGTCAGCAACACCTGCTTGCTTAGCAATCTTTGAAACTTGTGCATGATGATAGCCATTCTCTGCAATCACAATCACTGCTGCATCTAGAATCTGTCTGTATTTTGGCTTATTTTTCTTCAAGTTTCATTTCTTCCTTTCTAGCAAAAGAGGATGATCTACCTCTCACTATTTATCATAACCATATAATCTCCTCCCTCGCAACAGAAAATCTGCAACTGATGTGAGGGAGGTTCATTTTTTCTGAAATGAATGATTGTTCATTCATTTGTTATTCTACTGAATAGAGTGAAAAATGTCAATATAGGGTTTGTTATTTCTTCTTTCCTAATGCTTGTTTCTTTGCTTCTTCTGACAATGTTCGGCGTAATATTTTACCGACAGCTGTCTTTGGCAGTTCTTGACGGAATTCGACTGCCCTTGGCACTTTATAGGCTGCAAGATTTTCTCGACAATAGGCCTCAAATTCTGTTTCTGTTAAGCTTGCACCTTCTTTCAAAACGATAAATGCTTTCACGCTTTCACCGCGATATTCATCTGGAATGCCGACTACGACGGCCTCTTGAATTTGCGGGTGTTCATAGAGCACTTCTTCAATTTCTCGTGGATAAATGTTAAACCCGCCAGCAATAATCATATCCTTCTTCCGGTCCACTACATAAAACCAGCCCTCTTCATCCATGTAGCCTAAATCACCTGTTAAAAGCCACTCATCATCAAGAAACGCTGCTTCCGTTTCCTCTGGGCGTTTCCAATAGCCTTGCATCACCTGTGGTCCTTTCACAACAATTTCGCCTACTTCACCAGGCTTTGCTGGCTGTCCGGTTTCCATTGAATGTACATAGCTGTCAGTTTCAGGCCACGGAATGCCGATACTTCCTTTGACTCGCTTTTCCCAAACAAAATTTGCATGTGTAACAGGGGATGCTTCTGTTAAACCGTACCCTTCTACAAGCTTTCCACCAGTAGCCGCTTCAAAGCGTTCTTGTACTTCGACTGGAAGCGGGGCAGAGCCACTAATACACGCCTTAATTGAAGATAGATCATACTGCTTTAGTTTCGGATGATTGAGCAGGGCGATATACATCGTCGGTGTGCCTGGAAACAGCGTCGGCTTCTGCGACTGAATTGTCTTAAGCACTTCATTTGGATTGAACTTCGGAAGCATAATCATTTTTGCCCCGATTAGCACTGAATAATTCAAAACAGTTGTCAGCCCAAACACGTGGAAAAACGGTAAAATGGCCAGTATCCGCTCTTCACCTTCTTTGCAATGATACAGCCATTTCCGACACATCAAAGCGTTTGCGGAAATATTGCGATGAGTGAGCATCACACCTTTCGGTTCGCCCGTCGTACCGCCTGTATACTGCAGCAATGCCAAGTCTTTGTTCGGGTCAATTTCAATCTCCAGGTCGACATCCTTCCCATGCTGAATTGCCTGCTTGAAAAGATGCACATATTCGCTCGCTTCAACATTCACAAGCAGCTTTGCCTGCTTCTTCTGGACTAAGGGGTAGAGTCGATTCTTCGGAAAGGGGAGATAATCTTTGACGCTTGTCACAATCGTATGTCTTACATCTGTGTGCTTCTTGATTTTTGCAGCATTCGGGTAAAATAAATCAAGGCAAATGAGAAATTCAGCACCTGCGTCATTCAGCTGATAACGCATTTCGCGGGCTGTGTACATCGGGTTCATCTGCACAACAGTTCCGCCAGCCATTAGAACAGCGTAATAACTGATCACACCTTGAGGACAATTCGGAAGCATAATAGCAGCTCGGTCACCTTTCTTCAAACCGAGATTTCGCAAATAATCAGCGAATTTACGGACTTGGCTGTACAGATCCTTATACGTCATTTCAAAACCAAAGAAATAAAGCGCTTTCTTTTTTGGAAAAGCTTCTGCCGTGTCCTGTAAATAATGATGAAGCGCCTTTCCGTCCTGTTCAATCTCAGCCGTTATTTCTGTTGGATAATGAGACAACCATGGCTTCTCTAACATTTTCTCCATGCTCCAGCTCCTTCCATCCACTTATATTTTCTTGCCTATTTCTATTATATATGATTATTGTGGCAATTTTGAATATTTTGTTTAAATAATTATTGGAAAAATACTGTTCATGTATTTTTCACATAAGAAAAGAGCCGACACTACTGCCAGCTCTTTCGTTTATGCAAATAAAATCCACCATATGACGCCAAATAAGAGAAATCCAGCACACACTATCATCAAAATTTTTGCGAGTCTTTCCATCCTAGTCTCTCCTTACCCAATTCCTGAACCGATGACATAGCTCAGCCCAATTGAAATCATCATTGAGATAAAGCCGACAGCACGGTTGTCATTTTCAATTTCCACATCAATATTGAACTTTGGCGTAAGAAATTCGTACATGAAATAACCAAATAATAAGAGCAAAAAGCCAAATATTCCTGATTTCATCATTTGAATAAGGGTATCATTATGTTCAATGGAATAACGAAAAATATTCGCAATTCCAAAGATTTTCCCCCCTGTGGCCAGCGCTACTGCAAGGTTCCCCTTCTTAATTTCCTCCCAGTTGCGATACCGGGTTACCAGTTCAAAGATCGCTAAAAAAACGATCATACACAGCACAGCGACACTGTACTGTGCTGCGGTTTCCACATAAATATTTTCCCAAAAGTTCGTCATTACACACGCTCTCCCCACATGTTGGATTCCGTGTTTATTTTAAGTCAGCAACCGTCGCACCGCTTCCGCCTTCATTCATACCGCCGAGACGAATATTTTTTACTGAGCGGTGACCATTCAAGTAGTCATGCACCCCTTTACGAAGCGCTCCTGTTCCTTTACCGTGAATAATCGTCACACTCGGATAGCCTGCTAACAGCGCGTCATCGATATATTTTTCCAGACGAAGCTGTGCATCTTCATAACGCTCACCGCGCAAATCTAACTCAGGCTTAACGTGATAGTTTTTCCCTTTTACAGAAGCAAGCGGCTTCTTCTCAACCTGCTTCGGCGTGTTGATGAATTGAAGGTCCTCTGTTTTCACCTTCATTTTCATAATCCCGATTTGTACTTCGTATTCGTTGTTTCCTGTCTTAGAAATGATATGACCTTTCTGATTAAAGGTTAACACTTTCACTTCATCACCAGGCATCAACTCTTTCTGCTGCTTCGCTTTCGGCTGTGCTTTTTTCTTTGATTTCTTCAGTTCAGGAGCAGCATCCTCTAGCTGCTTACGGGCTTCGATTAGTTCATGCTCTTTCACATCGGCATGCTTTTCTTGCTGAAGCTTTCTTAAGTTCTTAATAATCTCGTCTGCTTCGGCTTTCGCCTTCTTAACGGCCTGCTTCGCTTCTTGCTGTGCTTTCTCATACATCTCATCGCGCTCATCTTGAAAGGCAGCAAATTTTTCTTCTAAGTCGTGGCGAATCGTTTCCGCTTCTTCACGGAGACGAACGGTATCTTCCATTTCCGCTTCGGCGCGCTTCTTGCTTTCTTCTAGCGATGCAATCATATTCTCCACTTTATTTGATTCGGCGCTCATATGGCTCTTCGCTTTGTCAATAATCGTATCAGCAAGGCCTAACCGTTTCGAAATCTCGAATGCATTACTGCGACCTGGAACGCCTAGAAGCAGACGGTACGTTGGGCTCAATGTTTCTACATTAAACTCGACACTCGCATTCATAACGCCTTCTCGGTTATAACCATATGCCTTCAGCTCAGGATAATGGGTCGTCGCAACTACTCTCGCACCACGGTTATACACTTCATCAAGAAGTGCAATCGCCAGTGCAGCACCTTCCTGCGGGTCCGTCCCTGCCCCTAATTCATCAAACAGCACTAACGACTCGTGATCCACTTTTTCTAAAATATCTACAATGTTCGTCATGTGGGAGGAAAACGTACTTAAGCTCTGCTCAATCGACTGTTCATCACCAATATCAGCGTAAACTGCTTTAAAGACGGTCATTTTCGAGCCATCAAGAGCAGGAACCTGCAAGCCTGACTGTGCCATTAACGTCAATAAGCCAAGTGTTTTCAGCGTAACCGTTTTACCACCTGTGTTCGGTCCTGTAATGACAATTGTCGTAAAATCTTCGCCAAGCTCAATATCATTCGGCACCACTTCATCCACCGGAATCAACGGGTGGCGCGCCTTCTTCAAATCAATTACCCCATCATTGTTCATTTCCGGTTTCGATGCCTTCATACTCTGACCGAAACGCGCCTTCGTGAACATAAAGTCAAGCTCAGCTAAAATATCAACATTTACACGCAACGCATAAGCATCTTCGGCAACAAGCACTGTTAATTCTTGGAGGATTTTCTCGATTTCCTGCTTCTCCTGCACTCGTGCTTCCATCAGTTGATTGTTTAACGTCACCACTGACTGTGGCTCAATGAATAATGTCGCACCTGAAGATGACTGGTCATGCACCATCCCACCGAACGCTGTGCGATATTCCTGCTTAACCGGCACAACATAGCGGTCATTTCGAATCGTTACAATGCTGTCAGACAGCATCTTTTGCGTTGATGACGAGCGTGTAATGTTTTCAAGCTTTTCCCGGATACGCGATTCCGTTGTACGCAGCTTCGAACGAATCGAACGCAGACGGTCACTTGCACCGTCCATTACGCCGCCGTTGTCATCAATGCAATTGTTAATGCTCCGCTCTAGTTCAACAAGTGTTTGCAGCTCATCAATATAGCCTTCCATAATCGGAAGCTCAATTTCCTCTTCAAGCATATTCAATACATACTGCTTCGCTTGGCGAGAGGCATAGATCGTACTCGAAATATCCAACAGCTCCCGCGCATTCAAAATCCCCCCGATTTCCGCCCGTTTGACACTAGGGCGAACATCAAAGATTCCACCAAGCGGAAAACTTCCTTTCAACCGTAAAACCTTCGCCGCTTCATCTGTCTTGGCTTGGGCATCAATCACTTCTTCTAACTCATATGCAGGCTTCAACCGTTCTGCCTTTTCTTTTCCAAGAGATGAGGCAGCATACGTTTGAAGCTTTTCTTTTATTTTATCGTATTCTAAGACGCGCATCACACGCTTAAACACGGCATAATCCTCCTTGTTCGTTCACTTTACGACTGCTCATGCCGCTTCAAAAAGCCGCGCAGTTCTTCAAGTTCCCACGTATTGATCACAGACTCCTTCTTCACCCACCCGCGGCGGGCTGCAGCTGTCCCGATTTCCATATGCCCGAGCATATCGATTCGATGAGCATCTGTATTAATAACGAGCTTCACGCCTGCATCCTGCGCCTTCTTCAGCCATTCTGCAGCTAAATCCAGGCGGTTCGGATTGGCATTCAACTCAAGTGCTGTATCTGTCTTTGCCGCTACTTCAATTAACATCTCTAAATCTACATCATAGCCCTCACGACGTCCAATTAACCGGCCTGTCGGATGAGCAATAATATCGACATGATGACTTTCTAGTGCATTTGTTAACCGCTCCATAATCGTTTCCCGCGGCTGTGAAAAGCTCGAATGAATCGACGCAATGACGATATCAAGCTCACCTAGCATCTCATCATCATAATCCAACGTCCCATCAGGCAAAATATCCATCTCAACTCCTGATAAAATCGTAAAATCATCATATTTCTCATTCACTTGCTCGATTTCTTTCTTTTGTTTACGAAGCCGTTCTGCTGTCAGCCCATTCGCGACTTTCAAGTATTTCGAATGGTCGGTAATCGCAATATAGGAATAACCTCTTTCCCGTGCCGCTTCTGCCATCTCTTCAATCGAATATGCGCCATCACTCCAGGCTGTATGCATATGCAAATCACCGCGAATATCTTCTAACTGTACAGCTTCATATGGCTCTTTGAACACATCAAGCTCATCTGTTCCTTCTCTCATTTCCGGCGGAATAAATGCAAGCCCAAAATGCGCAAAGAATTCTTCCTCAGATGCAAAAGTAAGCACTTCCCCTGTCTCGTCCACTTCAACGCCATACTCACTAATCTTCTCGCCACGCGATTTCGCCAGCTGACGCATTTTCACATTATGGTCTTTTGAACCTGTGAAATGATGAAGTGTTGTCGCAAATGCTTCTGGTTCAATCAAACGAAAATCAACCGAAATGTCATAATCCCAATCCATTACAACAGACACCTTTGTATCTCCAGAAGCGATCACATCTGAAATACGATCAAGCGCTAGTATTTGTTCCCGAACATCTGCAGGTTTTGTTGTTGCAATAATAAAATCTAAATCCTTAATCGTTTCCCGAACCCTACGCAAGCTTCCTGCCCGTGAAAACTGTTCAATACCTGTCATTTCCTCAAGCTGTGCTTCAATCTTCTGTGCAACCGGCAGCATAAACGCGATTGGCAAACGGTCTGGGCGGCTGCCGATATCTTCGATCGCAGCTAGAATCTTTTCCTCTGTTTTCTTTCCGAAGCCAGCTAGTGTCTGCACTTGATTGTCTTCACACGCCTTCTTCAAGCTTTCCATATCGGTCACGCCGAGCTGTTGATAGAGCTTGGCAATTTTCTTCCCCCCGAGACCAGGAAGCTTTAACAGCTGCAACAGTCCTTTCGGCAGTTCCTCAACAAGGTCTTCTAACGTCTCAGATGTGCCTGTTTCGACTACTTCTTGAATGACAGCAGCTGTTCCTTTACCAATGCCTTTCATTTTTGAGAAATCATCAATATCAGACAGGCTCCGGTCATCATTTTCTAACGCCTGCGCTGCTTTCCGATAGGCTGACGTTTTGAAAGGATTTTCACCTTTTATCTCCATGTAAACTGCGATTGTTTCCAGTACTTTAATAACGTCTTTCTTGTTCGCTTTCATCTTTTACACCACCATCCTAACGGTTAAAAAACTTCTCCTATCGATTGGAGAAGTTTTGCTAAATTGCTTATCATGTTTGCTTCGTAAAGCTCGTCACACCGTAGTGCTCAAACCATAAGTCTTTTAGTTTCTCGGAAAAGACTGGTGTATGCTCGACCATCCCTTGTGCCAGCACTGATTGATTCAATGCTGTCTGCACAGATTCAAGCGGCACTAACGCCCCTACGTATAGCAAAAAGAATAAAAATAAATAGACTTCAACAAGGCCAAGTGCTCCACCAAGCCAGCCGTTGACTGTACTTAGCAGCGGCAAGTCAGCAAGGAAATCAAGCATCGTGCCGATAATCTGCATCACAATCTTAGTCCCGAAGAAAAGAATCGCAAATGAAATAGCACGATAATACGCCATCTCTGCATTCACTGTATCTAATAATAACGTTAGCGATGTATCTTCAGGCAAATTCGGGTACGGAATCCACAAACGAACGTGCGGCGTTAAATCGTCAAAATACATATACGCCACAACGAACGATAAGATGAAACCAACGATATGTACAATTTGCAGGACAAAGCCGCGCTGAAACCCGACAAAAAAACCGCCTGCTAATAAAATCAAAATAATCAAATCAACCATTGTATTAGTTTTCCTTTTCTTTCTCGTATTTCGCCTTTAATTTCTCATAATCATTTTGTAATTTCACATAATCATGTACAATATTCACAGCAGTCAATACTGCAAGCTTGTTTGTATCGAGGTAAGGGTTCATTTCATTAATCTCTCGCATTTTGCCGTCCACCATGCTTGCAACCATGCGGACCCGGCTTGAATCCTCATCCCCAACTATTGTATATTGTTGACCATATATATCAACCGTAGTTCGCGTTTTTTTATCCCCTGACACCTAAGAAAGCCCCCTTGTTCTTAAGATACCGTTCAAAAAGATCGATTAAAAGAGGACTAAAGATAAATATCTCTGTCGAATTTCTTTTTGAACAACGCATAAGAATCCTATTATTTATGATAACATGAAGCATCTGCTTTTCAAAACATTTAGATAGAAAAGGAACGGACGCTTTTTCCTGTTTCGTTCAGCTGTCCGGGTCATTAAGAAAGGATGTCTAATTATGTCGAATGCCGTTATTCAAGCATCAACAAGTGTGCTCACAAAAATGCAGGCACATTACGCTAAATACATACAACCGAAACAACCTCAAGGAAGTGTCTTCACTGCAAAGCCACCTGGCTGTACAATTACCGCCTACAAATCAGGAAAAGTACTGTTTCAAGGACAAAATGCTGAAGCGGAATCTGCCAAGTGGGGTACAGCGCTTGAGAAGAAAACAAAAAAGCCGAAAGCAACGTCACAATATGCTCCGCCATCTGACATTGCGAGTCAATCAATTATCGGCTCTGATGAAGTGGGCACTGGTGATTATTTCGGACCGATGACAGTGGTCGCTGCCTACATTTCCACTGACAATATGGACTGGCTAAAGAAGCTCGGTGTCCGTGATTCTAAGCACCTTAATGATACACAAATTGAAGAGATCGCCAAGGTGATTATGCCGCTTATCCCGCACAGCCTGCTCATTCTTCATAATGAAAAATACAATGAGCTGCAAGCAACAGGAATGACTCAGGGCAAAATGAAGGCGCTGCTTCACAACCAAGCGATCAACCATGTCGTCAAAAAAATCGGCGATGCCTCGCTGGACGGCATCCTTATCGATCAGTTTGTACAGCCTGATACGTATTTCAAACATATCACAGGGAAAAAGCGTGAATGGCGTGATCCGATTTATTTCAGCACACAAGCAGAGGGTGTACATCTATCTGTCGCAGCCGCATCGATTATTGCCCGCTATGTATTTGTGAAGGAATTCGAAAAGCTCAGCCTCCAAGCAGGCTTCACGCTTCCAAAAGGAGCCGGCCCACAAGTAGACAAAGCAGCTGCACGCCTAATCAAGCAGCATGGGGAAAAAGCGCTTTCAAAATTTACAAAAGTCCACTTTGCTAACACTGAAAAAGCAAGGCGGTTAGTTCGTTAAGAGGTTTCTAACACTATTCGTAAGCTACGTTGATCTAGTGTCCACTATAAAGAAAGCAGGTGCTCCCGAATGTGGGTGCACCTGCTTTTTTTCAATATTTAACCGCGCAATTGTGCACCAAGCTTTTCTTCTACAGCTTTTAGCACACCTTCGTGGACTTTTGTTACTTCTTCGTCTGTTAATGTTTTTTCCGGGTCAAAGTAGCGAAGTGAGAATGCAAGTGATTTCTTGCCTGCTTCTAAGTGTTCGCCTTTGTATAAGTCAAAGATTGATACTTCCTTCAACAGCTTACCGCCTGCTTCTTTAATGACAGCTTTGACGTCATCTGCTGGTACGTTTTCATCTAAAACAAGCGCAATATCGCGTGAAATTGATGGGAAACGCGGGATTGGTTCGTAATGAACCTCTTCCGTATCAGCGTTCAACAGCTTCTCAAGTGACAGTTCGAATACATATGTTTCATTCAAATCAAGTTCATTTTGTGCCTGTGGATGAACTTGACCAACAAAGCCAAGGTATTCATTGTCAAGTAAGATTTCCGCTGTGCGGCCAGGGTGCATTCCGTCCTTGTTCATTGCTTTAAACGTAATACGTTCGTTCACACCAAGCTCAGCGAATAAGCCTTCAAGCACACCTTTTGCAACGAAGAAATCAACTACCTTCTTCTCTCCTTGCCATTGGTTCATATGCCAGATACCCGTGAATGCACCAGCGAGGCGCTCTGTTTCCGTCGGCTGTTTCGTTACTTCCTTCTCACCTGACAAGTACACACCGCCGATTTCAAATACAGACACACTGTCAATCCGACGTGCTTTGTTATAGCTTAATACTTCAAGCAAGTGCGGTACAACGCTTAAGCGAAGCGTGCTGCGTTCTTCACTCATCGGCATTGCTAAGCGGACAGGCTCAGCTGTAATTGTTTCATCCTTGTATTGATGAACTTTTTCTTCACTTGTAAGTGAGTACGTAATCGTTTCATAGAGTCCTGCACCTTCAAGGTAACGTCGTACTTTGCGGCGATTTTGCTGATAAGGTGTCAGGCGGCCTGGTGTGAATTCACTAACAGGCAGTGTGATTGGCAAGTTATCATAGCCATACAGACGAGCCACTTCTTCAATTAAATCTTCTTCAATTGTAATGTCCCAACGACGCGACGGAACAGTTACCGTAAAAGTACCGTTATCTTCGTTGTATTCAAATTGTAGACGGTCAAAGATTGCCGCTACCTCTGATGTGCTTAACGCTGTACCAAGCACTTTATTAATACGTTCAACAGTAATCGAAACCGTTGTCGTCGTTTGTTGTAGGTGGTTCACTTCCACACGTCCTTGAAGCACTTCACCGCCGGCAAGCTCTGCCATTAATTGCGCAGCGCGGTCAGCGGCTAGTGGAGCACGATTTACATCCACACCTTTTTCATAACGTGCGCTCGCTTCACTTCGTAAGCCATGGTCTTTCGAAGCCGTACGGATACGCTGTGCGTCAAAGATTGCTGACTCAATTAATACATTTACCGTGTCACTGCCAACCTCTGAATCAGCACCGCCCATTACACCAGCAAGTGCAACAGGTTCTTTGCCGTTCGTAATCACTAAATGCTCATCTGTTAATGTACGTTCTTCATCATCAAGCGTTGTCAGCTTCTCACCTTGTTTCGCGCGGCGGACGACAACTTCCTTTGAATCGAAACGATCATAATCGAATGCATGAAGCGGCTGACCGTACTCAAGTAAAATGAAGTTCGTAATATCAACGATGTTGCTGTTTGGACGAATGCCCGCAGCCATCAAGTAGTTTTGCAGCCACATTGGTGATGGACCGATTTTCACGTTTTTCACGATACGTGCTGCATAATACGGGTTATCTTCAGGTGCTTCAATTTTTACCTCAATGTAGTCAGAAGCAGGCTCGCTCTGCTCTTCGACAGCTGTGTTTGGAAGCTTTACGTCTTTGCCTAGGATTGCCGCTACTTCATACGCAACACCAAGCATGCTTAAGCAGTCTGCACGGTTTGGTGTTAAGCCAAGCTCAAGCACCTGATCATGAAGGTTTAAGTATTCAAGTGCATCAGAACCAACTTCTACATCACCCGGGAAGACGAAGATTCCGTCTGCGAATTCTTTTGCAACAAGCTTGCTTTCGATGCCAAGCTCCTGAAGTGAACAGATCATGCCGTGCGACGCTTCACCGCGTAGTTTTGCTTTTTTGATTTTGAAGTTGCCTGGTAAGACAGCGCCAACCTTAGCAACAGCAACGTGCTGACCTGCCGCTACGTTCGGTGCACCACAAATGATTTGTACAGGTTCTTCTTCACCAATATCGACTGTGCAGACATTTAATTTATCCGCATTTGGATGCTGGTTACATTCTTTCACATAACCGATGACGACATTTTTAATACCTTTGTTTAATGCTTCAACCGCTTCTACTTCAATACCAGTTCGAGTAATTTTCTCAGCTAAGTCTTCTGCAGAAATGCCGTCTAATTCGACATATTGCTGCAGCCAGTTATAAGATACGTACACTTCGACACCCTCCTATTACGCGCGTTTAAATTGTTTTAAGAAACGAACATCATTTGTATAGAAATGACGAATATCATCAATACCGTACTTTAACATCGCAATCCGCTCCGGACCCATTCCGAACGCAAAGCCTGTATATTTCTTCGAATCGTAGCCGGCCATCTCCAATACATTTGGATGAACCATACCAGCGCCGAGAATTTCAATCCAGCCTGTGCCTTTACATACGTTACAGCCTTTCCCTCCGCACATTCCACAAGATACGTCAACTTCAACAGACGGCTCTGTAAATGGGAAGAAGCTCGGGCGTAAGCGAATTTCACGCTCAGAACCGAACATGTGCTTCGCGAACGCATCTAATGTTCCTTTCAAGTCACTCATTCGTACATTTTCATCAACAACTAAGCCTTCAATCTGTGTAAACTGATGAGAATGTGTTGCGTCATCTGTATCACGGCGATATACCTTACCAGGGCAAATGATTTTCACAGGACCTTTACCTTGATTCTTTTCCATTGTACGTGCCTGGACAGGAGACGTATGCGTGCGCATTAACAGCTCTTCCGTTATGTAAAAGGAATCCTGCATATCACGCGCAGGGTGACCTTTCGGCAGATTCAACGCCTCGAAGTTGTAATAGTCCTGCTCAACCTCTGGGCCTTCAGCAACCTCATAGCCCATATTCAAGAACAAGTCTTCAATCTCTTCGATAACCGCTGTTAATGGATGATGATTCCCTTGCTCAACAGGACGTCCTGGAAGTGTCACATCAATTGTTTCTTGTGCCAGCTTCTTTTCCACCGCTTCTTTCTCAAGCTGTGTTTGCTTCTCATCCACTGCTGTTGCGATTGCTTCACGCACCTCATTAGCAGCCTGCCCAATCTTCGGGCGCTCCTCCTTCGAAAGCTTCCCCATACCCCGAAGCACTTCCGTAATCGGGCCTTTCTTTCCTAAGTATGAAACACGGATATCCTGCAGTGCTTTCAGATCAGCAGCATCTTTTACTTTTTGCAGCGCTTCATCACGAAGCTCATTCAAACGATCTAGCATCTTTGCCATTCCTCCTTTGATTTGAAAAACATTTCAGGCGGTGTGAGCGCAGCTCCGCCAACTTTCCATAGAAAATAAAAAAACTCCGCCCCTAATGAAAGGGACGAAGTGTAGTATCGCGGTACCACCCTTTTTAACAACAAGCAAAAGGATACCTGCTGTTCGCTCAATTACGATAACGACTGTTGTATCAGCCGGGGCACCTTTACTTGCGTTAATCAAGGTCCAAGTGCCAGCTCCGAAGTGAATTCAGCTGCTTCTTCCATAGAAACGCTCTCAGTCTGTGGCGCTTCTTCCCTGAATGGCGAGCTTCAGCTTACTACTCTTCATCACTGCTTTTTAAGGAACTATTCGATTATTAACGTATTATAGTATAACACAGCTTGAACAGCAACTGTAGACGAAATTTTGGGCATTAGCCGCGTAAATGATAGAGCAGAACACCGCAAGCAATTGCTACGTTTAATGACTCCGCATGACCGTGAATCGGCACGTACAGGTTTTGCGTCGTTTGCTCTAATAAGGCAGGCTGAACGCCACTTCCTTCATTGCCGACGATTAAGGCAAACGACTCTGGCGCCTCAATTTCTGCATAAGGAACAGCGTTGTCAAGCGCACTCCCAAAGACAGGTACATCTGCTTCTCTCAGCCGATCTACCCACTCACTAAGATTTCCTTTTATAACAGGTAGATGAAAGAGCGAGCCCTGTGTTGAACGGATGACTTTGCTGTTATAAAGGTCAGCACAGCCTTCACCCGCAATGACGCCATCAAGCCCAACTGCATCTGCTGTACGAATGAGTGTGCCTAGGTTTCCAGGGTCTTGCACCCCATCCACAAGCAGCAGCTTTGTGCCATCTAGCTTCACACCCACTTCATCACTGTTCATTTTACAAACAGCTGCGATGCCCTGCGGTGTTTTTGTATCACTTACTGCCTTCATGACGTCCTTGCTGACAAGGTACACCTCTGTATTCACATTTTGCAAAAACGACGGAATCTCTTGATCGTCCTGAACTAAAATCGCTTCAAATGGGACATTGTATGTAGCAGCTTCTTCAACAAGGTGTGCCCCTTCAATTAAGTAGCTCTTACTGTCTTCTCGATGTTTCTTTTGATGCAAGCTTTT
Organism: Bacillus tianshenii; assembly: GCA_020524525.2. Classification (NCBI taxonomy): domain Bacteria; kingdom Bacillati; phylum Bacillota; class Bacilli; order Caryophanales; family Bacillaceae; genus Sutcliffiella; species Sutcliffiella tianshenii. Next base: position 2,527,154 of record CP129018.1, read on the forward strand.
CCAATGCTTGACATGGTTATTCTTTGCCGACTGAATATGTTTCAAGGTCTCCACCTATCTTTCCTTACATATAAAAAATACTTTTTGCTAAACCTAAGTTTACGCTTCAACAGAACTTAAGTGAGGTGATATGTAATGAATCTTAACTTGCGCAATGCCATCATATCAAATGTGGCTGACAACTCCAAGCAGCAGCTAGAAGCAACAATTGTCGATGCAATTCAAAGCAATCAAGAAAAGATGCTTCCTGGTCTTGGCGTATTGTTTGAACTCATTTGGCAAAACTCGAATGAAAAAGAACAAGAAGAAATGCTAGATGCTTTAAAAAGCGCTCTTTCCACTCAGCAAAGAGCATAAGAAAACTCCCACAGCCTTATGGTTGTGGGAGTTTTTGCTTTTGACCAGCTGCGAAAGCCAAATCGTCGGGCTGCTTCGCTTCTTCTGTCGAAGGTAAAGAGCGACCTTCTCTGTCAGAAGCTCCACCAGCCGATCGATTTAAGCGGGCTTTCTCCGCATTTCTTAATTAAATGTAATCTCTTGTACTTTAGCTGCATCTAAGCGTTTGATAACCTCAACGATTAGTTTGACTGCATTGTCAAAGTCGTCACGATGTAGCATTGCTGCATGTGAGTGGATGTAGCGTGTTGCTACTGTGATTGAGAGGGCAGGAACACCGTTTGCTGTTAGGTGGATGGAGCCTGAATCTGTTCCGCCGCCTGCCATTGAATCGAATTGGTATGGGATGTTGTTTTCTTCCGCTGTTTCAACAACGAAGTCGCGCAGGCCTTTATGTGAAACCATGGATGCATCATAAAGGATGATTTGCGGACCTTCACCCATTTTACTGTTTGCTTCTTTGTCCGTGATACCTGGTGTGTCGCCAGCAATCCCTACATCAACAGCAAAGCCGATATCAGGCTTGATGAAGTTTGTCGCTGTTTTCGCACCGCGTAAACCAACTTCCTCTTGAACTGTTCCAACACCGTATACTTCGTTCGGATGGTCAGCACCTTGAAGGTTCTTCAACACATCAATTGCAATCGCACAGCCGATACGGTTATCCCAAGCTTTCGCAAGAAGCATCTTCTCGTTGTTCATTACTGTAAATTCAAAATAAGGAACGATCGAATCACCCGGAAGAACGCCCCATTCCATTGCTTCCTCTTTGCTTGATGCACCGATATCAATGAACATATCTTTAATGTCAACCGGCTTTTTGCGCGCTTCTGGAGGCAAGATGTGAGGTGGCTTTGAGCCGATAATGCCTGTTACATTGCCTTTTTTCGTCATGATTGTGACACGCTGTGCCAGCATAACCTGTGACCACCAGCCGCCGACTGTTTGGAAGCGAAGGAAGCCTTTATCTGTAATTTTTGTTACCATGAAGCCGACTTCATCTAAGTGGCCAGCAACCATAATTTTCGGTCCGCCTTCAAGTCCTGTTTTGCGAGCAATAATGCTTCCTAAGTTATCATGCATAATTTCGTCTGCATATGGTGCAATATACTTTCTCATCACATCGCGTGCTTCACGCTCATGACCCGGAATCCCTTTCGCATCTGTTAAGTCTTTCAGCATTGTTAACGTTTCATCCCACTTTGTCATATGTACCGTTTCCTCCTTCATTCATTTCAAGTATGTTTTTTAATAAGCACTTTCATTATTATACCCTTTTATGGCATTATTCACAAAAAATGCGTTTCCAAATTGCAGAAAGTTTGCTTAATAACCGCTGTCCTGCCGCTCATGATTCACTTCATTTTTCGCATCATAAGCCAATTCAATCTGCTCCACAGAAAAGCCTAATAGCTTTCCTAATATAAAGAATTCTGTCATCACTTGTTGATAACTTTCGACATCTTTTTTCTCTCGAATTTCTTGAATAACAGCGTAAAGCTGTTGAAATTGTTCCACAAGTGTCGTTTCTTTAAACGGCTGCTCTGCAACAACCTTATCCTCAAATCCAAGCTCAATTCCGATCGATAGAATGAAATGAAGGCCATCAACGTATTCCTCTAACACAATGTCCTCTGGTGCGGAAGGCTTCTTACTCCAAAACTTAAAGCATCGTGTTTCATTTGCCAGCTCACCAAGCTCAACAAACAGCGCCAGAACTTTTTCCTCAAACAAAGTACGATTATGTAATTGATGTTCTTCTTTAATACGCGCATCCAGTGTTCGTTGCATATCAAATAATTTTTTTAAAGAAATCATAAAAAAATCCTCCTTTTTTGAAACCTTTTTACCTCCCATCCGTATATGTACAAAACGGACGAACTACAGGCAGGTGAGTGAAATGTTTGTCATACTCTTCCGCTTATTTATTATAGCGGCGATCATTGCCCTTATTTACACCTTTACAAAGTATTTACTAAATCCGAAACGTAAATTAGAACTAGCCCAAGAAAGAGGGACTTTTTATTACCTTGATGACAAAAGCAATGTGCGCAAAAATTTATTTATTACGTACAAAGGTGTGCTTTTTGAAGGTGAAAAGTATTTAGGCACAACAGAACGAGCATTTGAAGTTGTGTCCATTACAATTTGGCCGCTTCATCCCGACAAGCTGCAAGGCTTGAGTCGTGATGATTTTTATTTTATCGAAAAAGAGCTGTTAATTCAGTACCCAGAAGCAACGATCGAATGGAAAAGTCCTGTCAAAGAATTCCTTAAAACACATTGATTAAGCTTGGCGCCGGCCAGGCTTTTTTTATTGCATCATTAAATAAAGCACGCCACCATAAATCAGTAGATTCAATAAGATACAAAACGGAACACCTACGACAAATGAGCGGTGTTTTGTTTTATGCCTAAACTGCTGCATACCGCCGTAAATACCAAATGCTCCGCCAAGCACTGCAAAACGCCACAATGTCTTTTCGCTTATACGGTTCCTTTGCTTTCCTTTGATAGCACGCTGTTTGTCAATGTAGACAACGATGAAGGCAGTTAAATTCATGCCAACCGCTAAGACAGCAAGAATAAGGTAACCCATTTCCATTCCTCCCGCATGCAAAAAGGTCACCCCTCGTTCGGGATGACCTCTATCTTAAAATTTATTTAAGGTTTTGTTTTGCAGTTTCAGCAAGTGCTGCGAAACCTTTTTCATCGTTTACTGCAAGGTCAGCAAGCATTTTGCGGTTTACTTCGATACCAGCTTGCTTAAGACCAAACATAAGACGGCTGTAAGAGATACCGTTCATGCGTGCTGCAGCATTGATACGAGCGATCCAAAGCTTACGGAAGTCGCGCTTCTTCTGGCGACGGTCACGATAAGCGTACATTAGAGATTTCATTACTTGCTGCTTAGCAGTCTTAAATAAAGCATGTTTCGAACCATAATAACCTTTAGCTAGTTTTAATACGCGTTTACGACGACGACGCGTAACTGTTCCACCTTTTACACGTGGCATAGCAATTCCCTCCTATTTCATACAATCCGTTTCGATTTTACTTCATGTTGTCAAGCATTTGACGGATACGTTTGTAATCGCCTGCGCTTACCATTGCAGACTTACGAAGCTTACGCTTTTGTTTTTGAGACTTGTTCGCAAACAAGTGGCTTGTATAAGCGTGTGAACGTTTTAGTTTACCAGAACCAGTTTTCTTGAAACGTTTTTGCGAACCTTTGTGCGTTTTCATTTTTGGCATATCGGTTTCCTCCTTGTCATTGCTGCGACAGACAAGTACTGAATTACTTGTCCTTATCAGGTTTTGGTGCAAGCATTAAGAACATGCTGCGACCTTCCATTTTCGGCTTTGTTTCCACTGTACCAAGTTCGGCACACTCTTCAGCAAAGCGTTCTAATACCTTTTGACCAAGGTCTTTATGGGTAATGGCACGACCACGGAAGCGAATGCTCGCTTTCACTTTGTCGCCCTTTTCCAAGAATTTACGTGCATTACGAAGCTTTGTATTGAAATCATGCTCCTCAATACCTGGGCTAAGGCGCACTTCTTTAATATTGATGATTTTTTGTTTTTTACGAGCTTCTTTGTCTTTCTTCTGTTGCTCGTAACGGTATTTCCCGTAATCCATGATACGGCATACCGGTGGTTTAGCATTCGGCGCAACCATTACAAGATCAAGGTTTGCGTTTTGTGCCATTTCTAATGCTTCATTGCGAGATTTAACTCCAACTTGGTCCCCGTTAGCACCGATGAGACGTACTTCGCGAGCGCGAATCGACTCATTCACAATCATGTCTTTACTAATAATCAGCCACCTCCAAGGTTTATTCGTGCTGCCATTACAGCAGCGTGATTCAGGATTTCCTAAATCTTTTGTTGCACGCGTTCGTTTGGGAGAAGATTTTGTTCGCACAAAAAAAGCGTCGGTACACATTGCACCCACACTACTCCTATCGCAAACTAAACCAAAGTTTAAGTTTAACAATATAAAACCCGCCAACTGCGCCCATGCGCGTCAATCAGGTGAGAAGCTGTGGTGCCTCTTCTTGCCGCAAACGTCTATTTATTTGATTACCTTGGTAAGCATAGCATAATTTCATTTCAAATGTCAAGAAACCATGATCGCTTCACAACGTTTTTTATCTTACAGGAAATCAATTCACTTGGCAATAGTTTTTTAAGAAACATTTTGCTCTACAAAAAATGACTGAGGAAAACTCCTCAGCCATTTTACACGGTTTTATTTATGATTGTTTACGACGTCTTTTAATTCTAAGACAAACTCGCTAAGTGGTTTTGTTGCTGAGTCTTTTTCGCCATATTTGCGAACATTAACCGCTTCTTCACTAATTTCGTTGTCCCCAACAACAAGCTGATAAGGGATCTTTTGCATTTGTGCTTCACGGATTTTGTAGCCAATCTTTTCATCGCGCTCATCCACTTCAACACGGAGACCTTCACGCTGCAGTTGCTCTTGCACTTTCTTCGCGTAATCAAGGTGTACATCTGCTGAAACTGGAATGACTTTTGCTTGAACAGGCGCTAACCATGTTGGGAATGCTCCTTTGTACTCTTCAATTAAGAAGGCCACAAAGCGTTCCATTGTTGAAACGACACCGCGGTGGATAACAACTGGGCGGTGATCTTTTCCGTCTTCACCTTTATATGTGAGATCGAAACGCTCTGGCAGCAAGAAGTCAAGCTGTACAGTTGATAATGTTTCGTCTTTTCCTAGTGCAGTGCGGACCTGGACATCAAGCTTCGGGCCATAGAATGCCGCTTCTCCGTCTGCTTCAACATAGTCTAGCTCAAGCTCGTCCATCGCTTCCTTCAGCATTGCCTGAGCCTTGTTCCACATTTCATCGTCATCAAAGTATTTCTCTTTGTCTTCTGGATCACGATATGATAAGCGGAAATAGTACTCATTTAAGCCGAAATCTTTGTACACTTCTTGAATTAAGTGAACAACGCGGACAAACTCTTCTTTAATTTGGTCGTGACGAGCGAAGATATGAGCATCATTCAATGTCATCCCACGCACACGCTGTAAGCCAGTTAGTGCACCAGACATTTCATAACGGTGCATTGTACCAAGCTCTGCAATTCGGATTGGTAGCTCGCGATAGCTGTGCAAGCTGTTCTTATACACCATCATGTGATGTGGACAGTTCATCGGACGAAGCACTAAGTCTTCGTTATCCATTTCCATAATTGGGAACATATCATCTTGATAATGGTCCCAGTGACCGCTTGTTTTATACAGCTCAGCACTTCCAAGTACAGGTGTATACACGTGATCATAACCTAGGCGTTCTTCTTTATCAACGATGTAGCGTTCGATAATGCGGCGAATTGTTGCGCCTTTTGGAAGCCAAAGCGGAAGCCCTTGACCAACCTTTTGTGAAACTGTAAATAAATTAAGCTCTTTGCCAAGCTTACGGTGGTCGCGCTCTTTTGCTTCCTCAAGCAGGCGAAGGTGTTCGTTCAGTTCGCTCTTCTTAAAGAAAGCTGTTCCATAGATACGTTGCAGCATTTTGTTGTCACTGTTTCCACGCCAGTACGCACCTGCAACGCTCATTAACTTGAATACTTTAATTTTACTTGTTTGCGGAACGTGAACGCCGCGGCAAAGGTCGAAAAATTCGCCTTGCTCATAAATTGTCAACGCATCACCTTCAGGGATATCATCGATTAATTCAAGCTTCAGGTCATCACTGATTTCCTGATACATTTGCTTTGCTTCATCACGGCTAACTTCCTTACGCACAACCTCTAGGTTTTCATCGACAATCTTCTGCATTTCCTTCTCAATTTTCGGAAGGTCTTCTGCTGAAATGTGTTCAGGTGTATCGATATCATAGTAGAAGCCGCCCTCAATAACCGGGCCAACGCCAAGCTTTACGTCGCTATACAAACGCTTAATAGCCTGTGCCATTAAATGCGCTGTACTATGACGAAGGATCTCAAGTGCTTCATCTGTACCTTCTGTCACAATTTCAATTGCACCATCCTTTTCAATCGGACGGCGTAAATCAATGATTTCACCATCTAACTTACCTGCGAATGCTTTTTTCTTTAAGCCAGGGCTAATGCTGGCTGCAATATCTTCAGTTGTCGTTCCCTTAGGAAACTCCTTTACCGCGCCATCTGGGAACGTAATATTAAGAACGTCAGACATACTTTTTCACTCCTTCATAAAATTTTGCATATAAAAAACACCCATCCCTAGAAAAGGGACGAGTGTTATACCCGTGGTTCCACCCTAAATTTCCATACAGATAGACTTCACCTGTACAGCTTCATTAAATGATAACGGCATTGGAGACCGTCGACGGTTGTTGCCCCGTCGAAGTTTAGAGGTGGTAAGCAGATCTTCCGTGTTAGGAAGCTCCCAGCCTTGGCTTCCCTCTCTGTGAACCGTAAAAATTGCTCATGTCCTCATCATCACTGTTAACAAACTCGATTAATAACTTATGTAGGATATTATATGCACAATTTGACACAAAATCAAGAATCAATTCGAGTTTGTTTCAGAGAGCCCCAATTTCTTTTTGCATGAATCGATATTCTCTCAAGAAAGATATTTTGCAATGTCCGCACAACACCTCTATCAGGCTCGTTTGTATAGATGTATAACCTTGCAGGTGCAATCGAAATGAGCGGTGCAATGACAGATGCTCCGGCATCTAAGTCATTCATCCGCCACAGTTCCTCATCAATTAACTGCAGTAAACGCTCTCGCTCAATGACTGACCCCGATGGAAGAAACACTTGAAACTCCTCCTCATCCACCACATGCAGCTCCCAATAAAGCGGCGGCTTCTCACTTAAGTAGTGACGTAAATGCTCCACAAATGCTTGATATTCCTGCTCAAGCTTGTATTCATCAATTGCCGCTTCCACCGTGACAAACAACCTCTCCTGATACTCCTTCAGTCGAAAATGTAAAAAAGACTCAAATGAAAAGGAAATATTCGGAGTTAAGAAGTTTTGCAATGCCTCCTCAATCAAATCAATGTGTGTTCGCTGTTTGCTGATTCGCTGCTGATAAATGACATCCTCCTTCTCACCATCAAGTAAAGAACGAGCAATCGAAAGAATCTGTTCCTGCTCTTCCTCATCTGTAAAATAAAACATCTGGCGAATCATTTGCTGCATCCATCGATTCTCCACCGTTGTCACAATAAACGTTCTCATGATTGGGATAAGCCATGTATGTAAGCCGCGCACACTTTGTCCGCCGCAATGGATTCGAATGATATTCTCTGGTGAAAAATGCCGTTCAATCTCAAAGTCTTGTTTTTTCTTCACCAACCGTAAAGCATCGTAGAAGGATGCCGCTTCCTCCCCTTTACGAAAATGAATCGCGATCACATTAGTCCCCCCTTCGCCAACAAACAAACATCGTTACCGTTACTCTTTACATTTATATGGGGACAACCTAAAAAAATACCGCCAGCTTTGAAAGCTAACGGTATTTTTTCGTTAATCAGTCATTAAATCGCGATAATTTGTGCCGCTGATCGGCATGGGCTTAGCTAAATACTTAATTCGCTCCATAATCCGGGCTGCCTTCAACTGTTCAACTTCACCACGCTGGGTATACGTAAGGTGGTGCTCAAGCTCTGAAAAGCTGGCATTAGAGGCGAAGAAGGTCGGCAGCTTCTCCATCATACGATATTGAAGAATCGTTCCGAGAACTTCATCCCTTACCCAGCTTGATACAGACTCAGCCCCAATATCATCGAGCATTAAGATTTCAGCAGTTTTTACGACTTCAAGCTTCTTATCCAACGTGCCGTCTTGAAGAGAGCCTTTAATCTCACGCAAAAATTCAGGTACATAGACGAGCATTGAACTCACATCGCGGTCAGCTAATTCATTCGCAAGGGCGCCAAGCAAATAGGTTTTCCCTACACCAAATTTGCCATACAAGTATAACCCTTTTTGAAAATGCTCTTTCTGATAAGTCCTTGCAAAGTTTAATGCCGCTTTAAATGCTTCCATCTTCTCTTTATTCGCGTTATTGAAATCAAAATCATCAAACGAAGCTCTGAGCACTTCTTTCGGCATGTACATACTCTGCAACATCCGTTGCTGACGCTGACGTTCTTCTTCTCGCCGCTGCTTTTGACACGTTTCATACTGGATATCAATACGAGAACCGCTAATAAACAGCCGTGGCCAATGCCCTTTGAAAATATTTTTGCACTCTCTTGCACTCGGACATTCACTGCAATCTTTCTTCTGTTCGACAAATTCATATAATTTCACTAAAGAACGTTCAATCATGTCACGGTTTAATTGTTGCTCATGCTCAGAGATAAATGCTTGTACATCGGGGTCATTCATCACTGTCTGCTTTAACATATCATAACGCTCTTTAAACCCCGGGCGGTTTGCGAAAGCGCGGAGTGATCGTTGAATTGGTTCCATCATTCCACCCTCTTATAGCTTAATTATCGTTCAGAACGTTTCTTTCGTAATTCTTCTTCTAATTCTTTGCGCATTTGGTCAAGGGACTCATCAGCTTGTCCTGATTGCTCATCTGTTTCATCCTTCTTAAACCAATCTGGAAGCTTTTCTTTCCGCACAAACTTCCGCTTCGGTGCTGAAGAGGAACGCTTTGACTTGTTCTCTTCCCACTCTTGATACTTTTGGTGCTCTTCTTTGGCGATCTTCATCGCCTCAGGCACTGTTCTCACATTCTTTCGCGCCCAATGGGAAGCAATTTTCCTCACGTACGGCTTTGACAGCTTCATATCACTTCTTAACATAACATATTGAAGCAAGACATTCACTACTCCAGCAGGCAGGTTCTGCTTAAGCATCACTTCTTCAACAAGCTGCAAATCCTCCGTTGACGGTACAGCCCCGTTTGACAGCTCATAAATGCACTCATATGGGGATATATTCTCCAAGTGTGCCACTAACTGCTCTTCTTGTGTTTGCGGCTCTTTCCCTCGCATCGTCTGTGTCGGAATTGGTTGATGCCGTTCACTAAGAGTCGGAAGATCACCGCCGTGCTCAAGCTGATACCAGTCACGTGCCGCTTTACGAAGCTGGTCAATTTCAATCTCATCAGTGGCTGGATTTAATGCTTGAATGACTAGCTTCTGCATCTCTAACGGACTAATCCGATACACAAACGCAAGCTTAACAATCACATCTTTCACATCTTGCGTAAAAACCTCCCGCGGCACCATTGATTTCGATAATCCATTATAAAATAACTCAAAATCAAATGACCGCTCCTCAATGCTTACAGGCTTCGCTTTCTCCCGCTCTAAATAGGCTTCTCCTGTTTCAGGCTTAAAATGCTCAAAAGCTTCCTTGCTTCTAGCTGTTAACTCAGATGCCGAAACAGACGAGAATGTCTCATAGAAGCTTCCAGTAATATCCTCATACTGTTCCTTTTCAACCGCCTGCTCAGAAAAATATTGCTTTAACTGATGAAAAGCACTTTTTCCAATTCGATTATATAAATAAACGTTCAACACACCGTCATAGAAAAACTGTGACGGCGTTAATGGAGGCTGAAGTTCGTACAAAAATGTCCGCACATTATCTTCATCTTTTTTCACATAGGTTTTCAACAGCCCAATGCCTTCTAGCTTCAACCTTTCGTTATAAATCACTTGCAGATTCAGCTGCATGCTATTCATTAACCGGTGATGACTAACTGTTTCAGTGAAACCATCAAGCCTGTCACTCTCCGTCCAGAGTGTCATATACAAACTCGTCGCCACTGCACCAATGAGCGGTTGATAAAGCAATGTGACGACATTCCGGTCATATGCATGCAGTAAGCCATTTTTTCGAACAATATATCGATCAACAGGAAGCACTTCTTTCCAATGCTGTGTCAATGCTATGCCCCCTTTATCTACAACTTCTATCCAACTTAAAATAGGAGCTTATACAAAGCTCCTATTCATCCCGCTTAATTAAGTCTTTTAGTTCTTTAATAAATACGTTTATATCTTTAAACTGACGATAGACTGAAGCGAAACGTACATAAGCTACTTCATCAATCTCAGCAAGGCGATCCATAATCATTTCTCCGATTTCCTCACTCTTAACCTCTGATGTGCCTTGATTACGTAGCGTTCTCTCGATATCCTGAACCATATCCTCTAGCTTCTGTAATGGTACTGGGCGCTTTTCGCACGCTTTAATTAATCCGCGCAGCATCTTTTCACGACTAAATTCTTCGCGTGCCCCTTCTTTTTTTACGACGATTAATGGAATTTCCTCCACCTTCTCAAATGTCGTAAACCGATAATGACACGCTTCACATTCACGTCTTCTTCTAATTGAGCGCCCGTCTTCGACAGGACGTGAGTCAAGAACCCTCGTCCCATTATGTTGACAATTTGGGCATCGCATGCAACCATCTCCAACCTTTAATCCGTTTAACTTTATCTTATTAAAAACACGAAACAGACACAAGCTATTTCCGTGAATGATCAAAAAAGAGGTGTGACTGTTCACACCTCTTTGGTTCTATTCCAATATTATTTTACAGTGCTTTTACGCTGCGATTTTCAACTTGAACAGGACCCATTCCGCGCGGTACTTCGATGTTCTCGCGTTTCTTGGATTCAAGTGCTTCTGCAATGTAATCCGCTGCAACATTCGGATCGATTCGGTCTCCACACGTATACACATCGATTGACGCATAACCGTGTTCAGGAAAGCTATGAATCGTTAAATGAGATTCAGAGATAATAACTACCCCACTAACACCATGTGGAGCAAATTTATGAAAAGCTACTTCTCTCACTTCTGCTCCTGCCTTCAATGCTGCATCCACAAAAATTCGTTCAATTAAATCCATATCATTTAACTTGTCAGTGTTACAATCCCATAACTCTGCAATGACATGACGACCCATTGTATCCATATTCATCGTCCCCCTTTAGGAATTTCAAAACTAAACAAGAACAGAAGCACGAAATGCAAACTACCACGGGGGAAAGTTAGTCCAAAGAGGTCCTAACCCTTTAAGTAGCCACATCATCTTCCGCTATATGTTTCACGGAGAACAGTATACTTCGTTTAGAAACGAATTGCAATAAGGAAATTTATTTTTTTACAAATAATATCTCTTATTACGCTTGACTTCTTTACATACTGTATCCTACATGGCTTTATACTATCCTTATCGTTAGCCTCTCCCCGTCATGAACGGCCGCTCCTGCCTGTTAATCATTCATATTTTTCCTGTTTTTTACCATAAATGAACCGGTACAGGGAATGTACCCTCGTACCGGCCAAGATTAAACATATTTACATTATGATACTTTTACCTTCGCGTCTTCAATAATTCCTTTTGCTACAAGCTTAGCAAGGTCAACAACACGATTTGAATAGCCCCACTCGTTATCGTACCAAGCAAGTACTTTTACTTTCTTCTCTCCGATTACCATTGTTGAAAGGCCATCGATAACAGCAGACAGCTGGTTGCTTGTAAAGTCGATTGATACAAGCGGCTCATCTGTAATGCCAACGATATCTTTAAGCGGACCTTCAGCAGCTGTACGGAACGCTTCATTCACTTCTTCAGCTGTTACATCACGCTCTAAGTCAATAACTAAGTCAACGAGTGAAACGTTTGGAGTTGGCACACGCAAGGCCATTCCATGTAACTTACCTTTTAATTCCGGAAGGACAAGTGATAACGCTTTCGCAGCACCTGTAGTTGTCGGAATAATTGACTGACCGCAAGCACGTGCACGGCGCAAGTCTTTATGCGGATTATCTACATTTTTCTGGTCGTTTGTATACGCATGAACAGTTGTCATTAAACCGTTTTCAATTCCAAATTGTTCATGTAATACTTTTACAACTGGCGCTAAGCAGTTTGTTGTACATGATGCATTTGAAATAACATGATGCTCGTCATGTACATAGTCGCCTTCATTAACACCCATTACGATTGTAATGTCTTCGTTCTTTGCAGGTGCTGTAATGATAACCTTTTTCGCACCAGCTTCGATATGTGCGCTTGCTTTTTCTTTTGAATTGAATTTACCTGTTGCTTCGATTACAATGTCAATACCCATGTCTTCCCATGGAAGTTGTTTTGGATCACGATTATTTAAAAGTGCCACACGTTTTCCGTCTACAATTAAAGCATCTTCTTCTGCTTTTACTTCACCTTGGAATACGCCATGTACACTGTCATACTTAAGCATATGTGCAATAGTCTCCGCAGGATAACTTGCATTCACCGCTACGACTTCTAATGTGTCATCATGAATCGCATTACGGAAAAACATTCTTCCGATACGTCCGAAACTATTAATCGCTACTTTTGCCTTCATGATAATCTCCTTCCGAATATATGTTATACTTTAACTACCCTTTCTGAAAAGTAGTATAACATATAAAAAATATTTGTGGGGAACTTTTTCATACTTTTTTATACGATTTATTATTAGTAATATTCAGACAACAAATAATATGTCCTTAAAATAGGAGAAAGCCTAAATAACACGAAAAAATCGGCTATTTATTTAGCCGATTTGTATATTCCATTGCTTTAGAATCTCGATTAATTGCTCCTTCGTTTCTTCTACTGTTCCATTGTTATCAATAACCTCATCCGCTAAAGATTTTTTCTCCTCAAGCGGCATTTGCGAAGCAATCCGAGCTTTCGCGTCCTGCTCACTAAGCTTATTCCGTTCCATTAAGCGTTGTAATTGAACGTCTTGATCAACATAGACAACAATTGTTTTATCAACCAAGTAGGTCAGCTTGCTTTCAAACAGAAGAGGAATATCCATCACAATTACTTGTTCACCTGCAGATATGTATGCTTCCTTCTGATTATTCATATATGCTCTTACAGCTGGATGCACAATCTTATTCAGCTTAATCCGTTCATTTTCGTCATTAAAAACAATGCTCCCAAGCTTCTCACGATTAATCGTACCATCTTCATATAAAACACTTTCACCGAATGTTTCGACAATTTTACGATACGCTTCTTCTCCTACTTCGACTACCTTCCGAGCTGCTTCGTCGGCGTCAATAACCGGAAAGTTCAGCCCTTTTAACATATAAGAAACCGTGCTCTTTCCACTAGCTATCCCGCCTGTTAACCCTATTATCATTGTTATAATCGCCACCCTATGTAAATATGCATGTCGGACAAGGGAGACCGAAATCCCCAGTCCGAATCTCATGTTATATTTTCAAAATCCCTAAGATAATTAGCAAAACACCTGGCAAAAATGCAAAACGCTGCATCCATTCAATATTTGCAAACAATTTTCCAGCCGTCAATCCAGCTGTTACAAATAAAGAGCTCATCACAGCAGTCGCCACCGCCATTATTAGCGGGGAATAGCCAAGCAATGCAGCTCCAATCCCTGCCCCAAACGCATCTAAAGATAAGGCCAAACCGAGCAAAAGCGCTTCGACCCCTGTAATTGTTCCAGAACGGTCAATATCCGCTTCCATCGAATTTCGTAAGATCCGAATCACAAGCCCAATCGATTTAATTTCAAGATTAAATAGCACGGCTTCTTCATTCATCTCGACCCTTTCTTTCTCAGGTCGAAAAAATTGATACAGCACCCATGCCCCGATTCCAATCAGCACAGCGCCTCCCATATGTTCAGCCGCTGCCGGTGAAAGCAGTTCCGCAATTAAAGAACCTCCCGCCATCGCAATCAGCATTGTCACCATTGAACAGCAGGCAATTACGAAAATTGACTTCATGGGAAGCGACATTTTACGAAGCCCATACGTAAATCCAACACTAAAACTATCTAAACTTACAGCAAGTGCTAAGAACAGTAAGGAAAGAAAGTATTCCATTATGAAAAAGCCCCTCCCTCCTAGGCGATACACCACTATATGCACCTAGCGATTAGGAGGTGACTTGATTACTTCTGACAATTCGAACAGAAATGCGTTCCTCTCCCGCCTACAACTGTCTTTTCAATTTGCTGCCCACATTTTTGACACGGCTGACCTTTTTTTCCATACACATACAGCTCCAGCTGAAACATACCGATTTGGCCTTGGGTGTTCACATACGAGCGAATCGTACTGCCACCTTTTTCAATGGCTTCAGCTAATGTCGCAATGATTTCGCGGTGTAACAGCGTTGTTTCTTTTATCGCTAATGTGTTGGCAATTCGTTCAGGATGAATCCCGCTTCGAAATAACGCTTCATCAACGTATATGTTTCCTAACCCTGTCACAATCACTTGGTCAAGCAGGGCTGTTTTCACCTTGCGTGTCGTCCTCTTCAGCCGCTCATCTAAATAATCAATCGTAAAACCTTCAGCAAACGGCTCGGGTCCAAGCTTATTCAGCGGTGGGTGCTTCTCTTCTTCTCCCTTTCGAAACACATGCATCGTCCCAAACTTCCGCACATCCCGATAACGTAATTCAGTCGAATCGGTAAATTTAAAAAACACATGTGTATGCTTGTCCGCTTCTTCATCTGCTTGATGCAAGCCATATTTCCCTTCCATCCGAAGGTGAGAAATGAGCACATCATCATCTAAGATAAACTTCAAAAACTTCCCGCGGCGTTCGATATGACGGATCGTCTGACCGCAAAGTCTCTCACAAAACTGATTCACATCATCAGGCTCTTTCACAAGCTTCGGCCAGCGAACTTCAATTTGTTCAATCGTTTTCCCTTTCACGAGCTCCAACAGAGTCCGCCTGACTGTCTCAACCTCTGGTAATTCCGGCATCTCACTTCACCTCAAATGCTGCAATTTCATTGTCATATCCATCTATTTTATCACGGAATAGAAAAAGGAGCAGGCATCCCGCTCCTCTTCCCTTATTTTGCATCAAACCATGTCGGACCGTATGAATAATCGACCTTCAACGGTACATCTAGTTTTAATGTATTCTCCATCACTTCAGGTACCAGCTTACTTAATGTTTCAATTTCATCCTTCGGCGCTTCAAATATTAATTCATCATGTACTTGAAGAAGCAGTCGCGCCTGCAAGCCTTCACTTTCTAAGCGCTCTGCCATATCAATCATTGCCTTCTTAATGATATCAGCTGCACTCCCTTGAATTGGGGTGTTCATCGCTGTTCGCTCAGCAAATCCGCGTACATTAAAGTTACGGCTCGTAATGTCAGGAATATAACGACGGCGATGCATTAATGTTGTAACAAACCCCTTATCTTTCGCCCCTTGAATGCTTGAATGCATATACTCCTGCACACCCGGAAAGCTTTCAAGATAGCGCTCAATAAATTCCTTCGCTTCCTTTCGGGTAATACCTAAGCTCTGAGACAAGCCGTAATCACTGATTCCATATACGATACCAAAGTTCACAGCCTTTGCTTGGCGACGCATGTTTGACGTCACATCTTCTTTCTCCACATGGAAGACATCCATCGCTGTCTTTGTATGAATATCCATATCCTGATTGAAAGCTTCTATCAAACGCTCATCTTGTGCAATATGTGCCAGGACGCGCAGCTCAATTTGTGAATAGTCAGCCGCAAAGATAACCCAGTCCTTTTCAGATGGAACAAATGCTTGGCGAATCTTCCTTCCTTCTTCAAGACGGATTGGGATGTTTTGCAGGTTCGGCTCTGTGGAACTTAAGCGGCCTGTCTGCGTAATTGCTTGGTTAAAACGTGTATGAATTTTATGACTGTCTTTATGCACTACCTTCAACAAACCTTCAATGTAAGTTGAATTCAACTTTCCTAATTGACGGTAGTGGAGAATTTTTTCTACAATTTCATGCTTGTTCTTCAGCTTTTCAAGTACATCTGCGGACGTTGAATAGCCTGTTTTCGTCTTTTTAATGACTGGAAGCTCAAGCTTTTCAAACAAAATAACACCAAGCTGCTTTGGAGAGTTAATATTAAATGACTCACCTGCCAGCTCGTGAATATCTTTTTCCATATCAGCCAATCGTTGGTTTAAGTCTTCTCCCATTTCCTTCAATCGGTCAACGTCAACTTGGACACCTGTTGCTTCCATTTCTCCGAGAATAATTGAAAGAGGCATCTCTAGGTCCTTGAACAAATCGTATTGTTCATTTTTCTTTAGTTCATCAATTAACCGTTCGTGCAGCTGAAAGAGTGCCTCGCCCTTACGAGTAAGATGCTGTGCAAGAACGTCTCGCTCTGGAACCTTTCGTTTCGCCCCTTTTCCGTAGACCGCTTCATCGTCCTGTACAAGCTCTAAACTGTTCCGGCGGGCAATAGCAGAAATTTCATGATTTGATTCAGATGGGTTAAGCAAATAAGATGCGATAAATAAATCAATGTCGATGCCTTTTAGCGTGAGGCCTTGCCAACTAAGTGCTACAACTGCTCGTTTCGCATCATAGACAATCTTCTTTTTACTTTCATCCTCCGCCCATGCTTTTAAGTCATCAGATGCGAGTGCGACATCTGTCGGGATAAAAAAGCGCCCATTTTCGTTAACCAGCGCAAAACCTTGAATGTCTGCTTCGTGATAATTTTCCTCTATCATTTCAACAATCAGCACTGCTTCGTCTGTCAGCATTTCCTCATTTATCTGTTCTGCAACCGTATAATCAATTTCCTCAAGTGGTTTCTTTTCCGCAACTCCATCATCCCCAATACGTGAAAGCAATGAGTTAAAACCTAAGTCTTTGAAAATCGCACGCACTTGTTCTGCCTTGTAATCACTGTAGGCTGCATCCTGTAATTTCACTTCAATTGGTGCATCGCACATAATTGTTGCTAGTTCTTTGCTCATCAATGCTTGTTCACGATTATCTTCAAGCTTTTCTTTCAGTTTCTTCCCGCTTACTTCATCAATTGAATCAAGCACTTTTTCTACCGTGCCAAATTGCTTTAACAGCTTTAAGGCTGTTTTTTCGCCGACACCAGGCACACCTGGAATATTGTCTGATTTATCACCCATCAATGCTTTCATATCAACAATCCGTTCAGGTGTAAAACCATATTTCTCATCGATTGCTTTCAAATCATATGTATCAACATCTGTAATTCCTTTACGTGTTAGTGCTACCTGCACGCGTTCTGTGACAAGCTGTAGCAAGTCTTTATCCCCAGTGATCACCTTCACATCGATATCCTCATCTGCCGCTTGCTTTGCAAGTGTACCGATAATATCGTCTGCCTCGTAGTTCTCTAGTTCATACCGCGAAATGTTAAAAGCATCAAGCACCTCACGAATAAATGGAAACTGCTCCGACAGCTCAGATGGTGTCTTTTCACGTGTTCCTTTATATTCTTTGTATGTATCGTGACGGAACGTTGATTTCCCTGCATCAAATGCCACAAGCATATGTGTCGGCTTCTCTTCCTCTAAGATTTTTAGAAGCATTGTCGTAAAGCCGTAAACCGCATTCGTATGCACACCTTTATCATTGCTTAATAACGGGAGTGCAAAGAACGCACGATAAGCAATACTGTTACCGTCCACCAGAATCAATTTATTTTTACTCATAAAAACCTCCTGATTTGAATCTATAAAAAAGCCGCCATTTCCTCTTTCTATTTTATCATGAGTTGAAATAGAAAGGAAAATGCGCGGCGGTTATCGTTATTCAGCTATCCCTTGGAGAAGCTCTGCATAGGAAGAATCAGCAGGTAATAGAATAACTGTTTCTCCATCAATTGTTTTCTTATAGGATTCAAGTGTGCGGTAAAGATGATAGAAGTCTGGGTCTTTTGAGAAAGCTTCATTGTATGTTTGAGCAGCTTTTTGTTCCCCTTGTGCCCGGATGGTAGCAGCTTGCGCCCCAGCTTTCGCGAGCATTTCTTTTACATCGCGATCTGTTTTGGCAATGATTCGGTTCTTCTGAGCATCACCCATTGAAAGATATTCTTGTGCTTTTGATTCACGCTCAGAAATCATACGAAGGTAGACAGACTGCTCATTCTCTGGCGGTAAGTCGATCCGCTTCATGCGTACATCTTTTACCGAGATCCCATAGTTATTTTTCGTAAGCAGGGAATTTACTTCGTCTGTGACACGTTCATTTAAGCTGCGGCGGTTTGATTTCTCATCATTAATAATTTCATCGTAATTTAAGCGACCAAGCTCTGAACGAATGACCGAATAAATAAACTCCTCCATCTTCGCTTCAGCATTTACAACATTTCTTACGTTCGAAATCATTTTCTTCGGATCATCAATTTGCCAAATGGCATAGTTATCAAGAATCATTCGCTTTTTATCTTTCGTATTCAATTCCGCTTTGGCAACATCATAGATCATTTGATTCTTTGGAAGTGTTGTAACCGACTGAATAAACGGAATTTTATAGCTTAAGCCTGGGTCTTTATCAATACGAACAATTTCCCCAAACTGCCTGACAACGCGGTATTCATTTTCTTTTACAATATAGATGTTGCTTATCGCAGTAATCAACAGAATGAGAAGAAGGATAATGAGCAATCCACTGCGCCAGTATTTCTTCCAATCGAAATCAAGATTCGATGATTTCCTTTCGCCCATGTTTATGATGTTTTTATCGCTCATTGATTGTCACTTCCTTTCTTCTGCTCCTGTGGTGCTGGGACTGGCTTTTCCATTTGCTGAAGCGGTAAGTATTTCAATGTATTGCCTTCATCATTCATAATATAGACCTTTGCCTCAGGAAGCACCTGCTCTAATGTTTCTAGGACGAGGCGCTCTCGTGTAATAGCTGGCTGGTTCTTATATTCTGCATAAAGGGCATTAAATTGAGCAACATCTCCGCGTGCTTTCTCAATACGGGCTGCTTTGTCACCTTCTGCCTGCGAAATCATCGCATCACGTTCACCTTCTGCTTCCTTGCTTCGTTTATTCGAGTATTTCTTTGCTTCATTTATTTTTGTATTCATCGTTTCACGGGCATCTGTTACTTTTGTAAACGCTGTGCGGACTTCTTTATTTGGTAAATCAACATCTTGAAGCTTGACGTTCAAAACAGAAATCCCGATATCATAATTTTCGACAAGTGAAATTAACAACTCACGGACATCTGCTTCAATTTCTGCTTTTCCGCTTGTTAATGCTTCATCAATCTTTGAGCTTCCGATAATGCCACGAAGTGAAGCTGAGGTTGCATTGTAGAGTACTTGCTTAGGATTTTCTGTGTTAAAGAGATATTTTTTCGGGTCAGTGATTTTCCATTGCACAACAAGATCTGCTTGCACAATATTTTCGTCACCTGTAATCATCTTCGTATCTTCTGGGTTCTCAGCCGTCACCTTTTCACCTTTCTGCTCGTAACCAAATTGCAGGCTGTATGTTTCTTTCGAAAGGACTGTTACAGACTGAATCGGCCACGGAAGCTTAAAGTGTAAGCCAGGCTCAGAAATGCCTTCTTGCACTTCACCGAATGTCATCGTAACCGCTTGTTCAGATTCATCCACTGTATACCAAGTCGTAGCCCCAATAAGTCCTAATAAAAGGAGTGCCACAACAAAACCGATAATGCGATATACCTTCTTTATGTTCATCGTATTCCCCCTCTTCCTAATCACTCTAATTGTATTACGAAAGAATACTTATAGAAGTTCCGCTTTTTTGTAGGAATTCCATTTCTAATTTCAACCAAAAGAAAAAGGACAGGAATGGGGTTACATTCCTGTCCAAAGATGGTTATTAGATGAAGGGGTTTTCAATTAGTATCATATCAAGCGTTTGTTAAGGAGGATTAAAATAATTGTTAACCTAATGTTAATTGTTGTGTTTAAATAACACAGTAAACACGGTTCCTTTACCCAGTTCGCTTTGTACTTCAATTTTCCCCTTATGTGCTTCTACTAAGTGTTTCACGATCGCAAGCCCAAGTCCTGTACCTCCGGAATTACGACTTCGGTCTTTATCAACTCGATAAAAACGTTCAAAAATACGTGGAATTTGCTCTTCTTTCATCCCAATGCCCGTATCTGCGACGGATACAGAACAATATTTGCCGCGTTTCCCAACCGAAACAGTTACCGAACCTCCTGCATGTGTGTAAGAGAGGGCATTATTAATCAAGTTGATAAAGATCTGCTTGATTCGATGAGCGTCTCCTTCGACAAGACAAGGTTCCTCTGGAAGATCGAGTTGCAGGTCTATTTCCTTTTCCTCTGCTTTATGACGAAGAATAAGCTCAATATCTTCAACAACACTTTGTAAATCCACCTGCTGCAGATTTAATTGAAACCCTTCCTGCTCAACTTTCGATAAGTCGAGCAAATCTTTAATAATATTTTGCAGCCGACCACTTTCTTTCAAGATAATATTAATGAAATATTCTCGAAGCTCAGGGTCTTCCATTGCGCCATCAAGAAGGGTTTCAGAAAACCCACGAATCGAGGTCATTGGGGTTTTTAGTTCGTGAGACACATTGGCCACAAAGTCTTTTCGCATTTGCTCAAGACGCTTTAGCTCAGTGATATCGTGGAAAACAAGTACAATCCCTTTCCACTCTTCGTTTTCCCCAATAATTGGCGCACCGTACACTTCAAAATGACGACGTTCAATCTTTATCGCTAAATGAAGCTGTTTGCGCACTTGCCGCTCTGTCATGAATACTTCTTCCACCACCCGGATCACTTCTTGGTGCGGAAGAGCTTCATGGTAAAGCTTATATAATAAATCTTTCGGGTTAATATGAAAGAACCGCTTAATGAACTTATTAACAAGAATAATATACCCTTTGCTATCAATTAAGATAAGGCCGCTTCCCATATTTTCAATTAACGTTCTTAGCCTGTCATTTTGCATTTCTTGAGCAGCCGTCATCTGCTGCAGATTTCTCGCTAAAATATTAATTGACTGACTGAGCATCCCTGTTTCTTCAGCTCTATCTTCATACGTCCGCGCCCGATAATTTCCTTTAGCAAGCTCATTTGCAACACGAGTTGCGTCTTCAATCGGCTTCGCATACTGCCTAGTAATACGAATGCCAAGCATTAGAATTATCACAAATGCAAGCCCTAAACTTAAAATCAGAAGCCACCAAATTTTCTTATTGAACTCTTTTAAAGGTTCAACCGAAAGTGATAGCACTAAATACCCTTCCTGTGTGTCATAGTTAAGAGGTGCTACATAGTGAAACAAACCCTCTAGATCATTCATTTCGTAGAAAGGCTCAAAATTCGTATTCTGTGTACCAATATAACGCTGTAACTTAGAAATTCGCTCTAAACTTGTATTTGTAAAATTCTCATCAGCTGTTTGAGCGACAATCTTTCCATTTGTCTTAAGAATGGTAATGTCAGCATTTAAATTCCCGCCAACTTCCTTAATTGTTTCAGCAATTGGTGTATTTGTCTCAGCTGAATTCTCGATCATTTGCGTAATCAATGCCGCTTCTTTATCAATTCGCCCTTCAAACGTATTAACGTAAAAGCTTTTAAACAACTGACCAATTAAGATACCAAGACAAACTAGGACAGCTAATATTAATGTCGCAAGCGCAAAGGTGATTTTTGAGCGGAATTTACTCATTCAGCTTTCGGCGCCTCCATTTTATAGCCTAAGCCGCGAATTGTTTTAATATATAGCGGCTTTTTCGTATTTGTTTCAATCTTTTCACGTAAATGACTAATATGCACATCTACAATTCGGGTGTCGCCAGCAAAGTCATAATTCCAGACAGCACTTAGCAATTGGTCGCGTGTCAATACACGGCCTTTATGCTTTACAAGATAAGCCAGAAGCTCAAACTCTTTCGGCGTTAAGTCCAGCTGTTTACCCATAAAATAGGCTTCATAATGCTCCGGCATAATGACAAGCTCTCCAAGCTCAACTTTTTGCATTTGTTCGTCATTGTTATCTTCACTGCCAGAAACCATTACCATTCGACGCAAAATTGCTTTCACGCGCGCCACAACTTCTCTCGGGCTGAATGGTTTTGTCATATAATCATCTGCACCTAGCTCAAGGCCAAGCACCTTATCAAATTCATCATCTTTCGCCGTAAGCATAAGAATGGGTACGTGAAGCTTTTGTTGGCGTAACTCTTTACATACTTCAATTCCATCTAATTTCGGAAGCATTAAATCAAGCACAATTAGATCTGGCGCTTCCTCTTGCGCTTTCTTTAGAGCTGCTTCCCCATCCATTGCTGTAATCACTTCATAGCCTGCTTGCTCCAAGTTGTACTGAAGCAACGTAATAATCGATTGTTCATCATCTACCACTAAAATTCGCTTACTCAAGAGCACTTCCTCCTGTTATGTATATTAAACCCCTTCGTTTCATCTCTTTTTTCTGTTTAACTTAATCATACTATGAAATACATGAATGCACAAAATGTAGTTTTACAATATATTTACTAACTAAAAAAAGGCACCCTAAACGGATACCTTTTGTAAAACGCTTTTTAATTTTCTGGATTTTTTAGCCATAAAAAAACTAAAAATTATCAAGCATTCGACCTGTGATTGGTTCAAATGGATATGGTGGGCATACATCAATTGTACCTTCTACAACAACTTCACCGCTTTCGCTTGTTGCAGAAACACCAATGATAACGATGTGTTCATCTGTTAAGACTTCGCGTACTTCAAACTCATAATTGATATTTTCATAATGGTATGCGGGATGTGGAAATGAAAACTGCTGTGCTTTTATCATGCTTCCTGGGCCAGGAAGATATTTTGTTACAGCAGATGTAATGATACCTGTAAGCATAATAGGAGGCACAATTGGCTGCTTCTGTGGTGTTCTTGAAGCGTAATCATGCTGAATATAAAGTGGGTTTGCGTCATCTGTTAAGCCAAGATATAACAGCAAATCCTTGTCTTCAATCTTTTCGGTGATGACGAGTCTTTCCCCTGTGGAAATTTCATCAATCTTACGACCTTGTGTCTTTCTTCGTTTCATAAGCATTTCAAAAAACCTCCCCATCTATTGAAACCGCTTTCAAATTCATTTTATCGAAAACAGGGTAGAAAATCCACCCTGTTTTCGATAAAACAAAACTATTCCAAAACTTTCATTACATTTTTAACTGATTCAACAGACTTCGCTAATTGTGCTTTTTCGTCGTCTGAAAGATCAAGCTCGATGATTTCTTCAATGCCATTCCCACCAAGAATTGTAGGTACGCCTAAGTAGATACCTTCATGTCCGTACTCACCTTCAAGGTAAGCAATTGCAGGTAAAACACGGCGCTGGTCCTTCAGGATTGCTTCAGCCATTTGAACAAGTGAAGCAGCTGGTGCATAATATGCACTACCATTACCAAGCAAACCTACGATTTCACCGCCACCCTTACGAGTACGTTCAACAATGGCATCAAGACGCTCTTGAGGAATCAGCTTTTCTAGCGGAATACCACCAGCATAAGAGTAACGTACTAATGGCACCATATCATCGCCGTGTCCACCAAGTACGAAACCTGTTACATCTTTAACAGATAGATTAAGCTCTTGAGCGACAAAGGTACGGAAACGCGCTGTATCAAGTACACCAGATTGACCGATAACACGGTTTTTCGGGAAGCCTGACTCTTTAAAGACAGAGTATGTCATCGCATCAACAGGGTTTGTTAATACAATGATATAACAATTTGGAGAGTACTTAACGATTTCTTTTGTAACAGTGCGCATGATTTTTGCATTTGTGTTTACAAGATCATCACGGCTCATACCAGGCTTACGTGCAATACCAGCTGTAATAATGACAATGTCAGATTCAGCAGTATCAGCGTAATCTGATGTACCAACTACATTGGCATCGAACCCTTGAACAGGACTTGCTTCAAGCATATCTAATGCTTTCCCTTTCGTTGGGTCTTCCATATCTGGAATATCAACTAATATAACGTCACCCAGTTCTTTTTCTGCAGCCATTAATGCAGTAGTTGCGCCTGTAAAACCGCCACCAATTACTGAAATTTTTCTGCGCTTAATTTTCATTTCCCAATGCCCCCCTATTCATTTCATTGTGCTTAGTTGTAATTATTTAGAGCCGCACATGTAGAATGACGGCTCTAAATATTACTTATTCAAGCATGAATTACTTCATGTTATTAATTAAAGCATCACCGAACTCAGAGCATTTCACTTCTGTTGCACCTTCCATTAGACGTGCGAAATCATAAGTAACAACCTTGCTACCGATTGTTTCTTCCATCGCATCAGTTACCAATTTCGCAGCTTCAAACCAGCCAAGGTGTTCAAGCATAAGTACACCTGACAGGATTACAGAAGATGGGTTTACTTTATCAAGACCGGCATACTTAGGAGCTGTACCATGAGTTGCTTCAAAGATTGCATGTCCTGTTTCGTAGTTAATATTTGCACCAGGAGCGATTCCGATACCACCAACTTGTGCAGCAAGAGCATCAGAAATATAATCACCGTTCAAGTTCATTGTTGCTACAACATCAAACTCGCGTGGACGAGTAAGGATTTGTTGTAGGAAGATATCAGCAATTGAATCTTTCACAATGATTTTTCCAGCTTCAACAGCTGCATCTTGTGCTTTGTTCGCTGCATCTTTACCTTCTGCTTCCACAATGCGATCATACTCAGCCCATGTGAATACTTTGTCACCAAACTCTTGTTCAGCAACATCATAACCCCAGTTTTTAAATGAGCCTTCTGTGAATTTCATGATATTACCTTTGTGCACAAGTGTAACGCTCTTACGGTTGTTATCAAGTGCATACTGAATTGAAGAGCGAACTAGACGCTTTGTACCTTCTTCTGAAATAGGTTTGATACCGATACCAGAAGTTTCTGGGAAACGGATGTTTTTAACGCCCATTTCATCACGAAGGAAATTAATGACTTTCTTCACATCGTCAGAGCCTTCTTGGTACTCGATACCTGCATAGATATCTTCTGTGTTTTCACGGAAGATGATCATGTCAACATCTTCAGGACGCTTAACAGGTGATGGTACTTTGTTGAAGTGGCGAACTGGACGCACACATGCAAATAAGTCCAATTCTTGACGAAGCGCAACGTTCAATGAACGAATTCCGCCGCCGATTGGTGTTGTTAAAGGACCTTTAATTGCAATTATGTACTCACGAATTACATCCAACGTTTCTGCAGGAAGCCATTCACCAGTTTGTTTGTACGCTTTCTCACCAGCTAGAACTTCTTTCCAAACGATTTTCTTTTCGCCATTATAAGCTTTATCTACTGCTGCCTCAATTACGCGAGAAGCTGCTGCCCAAATGTCCGGGCCAATGCCGTCTCCTTCAATGTAAGGAATAATAGTGTGGTTCGGTACATTCATTGATCCATTGTTAACTGTAATGCGTTCTCCTTGTGTCAATCTAATTACCTCCTAAAAAATCATCGTATCTTTTCTCTCTCTATTTTTATTATTAAGGTTATGAAAGAAACAGGCAAGGAGTTTTTCTCCTTGCTGCTTTTAACAATTATTAACGTTGCTCAAGTGGTACGTACTGCTGAATTTGCGGGCCCAGTATATTCCGCACGAGGGCGAATTAAGCGGTTGTTTGAATATTGCTCAAGAATGTGAGCTAACCAACCTGATACACGGCTAACCGCAAAGATAGGTGTGAATAAGTCATGATCAATGCCTAAGCTATGATAGACAGATGCTGAATAGAAGTCAACATTTGGTGGAAGGCCTTTTTCAGATGTCACGATTTCTTCCATCTTACGAGACATTTCATACCACTTAGCTTCTCCAGCAATACCAGTCAGTTCTTTAGACATTTTTCGCAGGTGCTTCGCACGTGGATCGCCTTCACGATATACACGGTGACCAAAGCCCATAATCTTTTCCTTATTCTCGAAAGCACGTTGCACATAGCCTTCAACTTTTTCTACTTCGCCGATTTCAGTAAGCATCTTCATTACGCGCTCGTTCGCGCCACCATGAAGAGGACCTTTAAGCGCACTAATAGCCGCTGTAACACCAGAGTATACATCGGAAAGTGTCGCTACACAGACACGTGCTGTAAACGTTGATGCATTTAACTCATGATCAGCGTGCAATACTAGCGCCTTATTAATTGCTTCTTCTGAAATGTCTTTTGGAACTTCACCGTTTAACATGTACAAGAAATTTGCTGCCATTGTTAAATCTGTACGAGGTGCAATTGGTTCTTGTCCTTTACGGATACGTGAAAATGCAGCGACGATTGTCGGCATCTTCGCTTGAAGACGAATCGCTTTACGATAGTTTGCCTCTTCATCCATTACATCTGCTTCACTGTCAAATAAGCCAAGCATTGAAACGGCTGTGCGAAGCGCTGCCATTGGATGAACCGTACTTAAATCATAAGATTTTAAGTGCGCAACTATTTCTTCAGGAATTGTTGCTTCCTCAGCTAGTTGGTTCTTAAGCGTTTCCAACTCATCTTTGTTTGGAAGTTTTCCGTGCCACAATAAATGAATTACCTCTTCAAAGCTTGCATTCTCTGCTAAATCATCGATATTATAACCAACATAAGTTAATTGGTCATCAATGATAGAACTAATTGATGATTGTGTTGCTACTACCCCTTCTAGACCACGTGTAGTTGTCATTTGACCCCACTCCTTTTTCAAAAAAATTCCCCTACCCAACTGTTCAGTCGTCAAAATAAGAAAATGCTTTCATTTCTCATAGTGAGAAAAATATGTAGGAAGGATTGGTGGAAACCTATGTACATTATAAACAATTATCAGACTTTTGTGAATGAAAAGTGTTCAATTAATTTTCATAAATATTTCTTATGACCCAAATAATTGCACGACTCTCATTGCTAGATAGGCAATACCAGCCCCAATTAATGGACCTACGGCGACACCATTAAATAAAGCAACGGCTAAAATGGTTCCGACTACAAGCGCTGCTGTTATATGCGGATCAGTTGTTAATAAGTGAATACCACTTTTAGCAATAAGTGCAACTGCCACCCCCGACAGAAGCGCGATCCATGCTGTATATGAGCGCAAAGCTTCCGTTAATTGCCTAAAACCAATTTCTCCTGTTGCAATTGGTGCTAAGACCCCGATTGTAATAACTGTCACACCCCAGCTGATGCCTTTTTGCTGAAGATAGGGGAAAATCTTCTCTCCTAAGCCGGTCATCTTGACAGCTAACAGGAAAAGCACCGCAATATTAAGTGATTGGTTCTTGGCAACAATACCAATCCCTAATAAAACGAGTAAAAAAACCGTTGCTTGTGAAAACAAGGTGATGTCATCCTTCCCTTTATGCGCTACCACAATTTATACTATCATACACATCCATCTTCTCCAAAAAAATGTTTTTGAAGCTTCGTATATTCAGAAAAAATAATTCTCTTTTGAAACATTGAAACTTAGGGAAAGATGGTAGCGTATATAATAGAGTGAAACAGGGAAAGGAGTGAAACTTTTTGAATACGACGCTTTGGCAGCGTATCTTACGTTTTATATTCGTCTTGGCGTGTATTATTATTGGTGGTTATGTGGCTTTTCAAATTTCGACCGTTACATATCCTTTTATTATTGCCTTAATCATCGCCTATCTCATTAACCCGATCGTTAATTTACTAGAGCAACGGTCAAAGATTCCAAGAGCGCTTAGTGTATTTATCGCACTATTATTTGTTTTTGCAGCGCTAGGAGGATTGCTTACATTAATTGTTGTAGAGGTTATCTCAGGGACGAAATATTTGGCTGATGTTGTACCAGGCCAGTTCGAAACACTTGTTATTTATTTCGAAGATTTCCTTACTGACCAAGTGATCCCGACATATAACCAAATAATCGGTATTTTTAATACGCTTGAGACAGGTCAACAAACAACAATTATTGAGAACGTTAAAAATCTTGGTACAAAGTTTGCTCAAAACGTTAGTGGGTGGCTAGAAAACCTGCTAAGGAGTATTCCTGATTTGTTCACCTGGCTTCCAAACGCTGTCACTGTACTTGTTTTTTCACTACTTGCGACATTCTTTATTAGCAAGGATTGGTACAAACTTGGTGCACTATTACGAAAGATTTTACCTTCAAAAGTTAAAACAAGTGGTAGAACAGTATTTACTGACTTACAGAAAGCTTTATTTGGATTCATACGAGCGCAATTCACCTTAATTTCGATTACAGCTCTAATCGTCATTGTCGGACTTCTGATTCTTCGCGTAGACCACGGCATTACTATTGGACTTATCATCGGACTTGTTGATTTGCTTCCATACTTAGGAACAGGACTTGTATTCGTCCCATGGGTCATTTACGCCTTGTTTTCCGGCAATACAGGCTTAGCGATTGGATTGGGTGTACTATACATCATTGTAGTTGTCCAACGGCAAGTGATGGAGCCGAAAATTTTATCCTCAAGCATCGGGCTTGATCCATTAGCTACACTCGTTGCATTGTTTGTCGGCTTTAAGCTTTTCGGCTTTCTCGGCTTAATCATCGGCCCTGTTACACTTGTCATCCTGAAAACTCTTCACGAAGCAGGTGTTATTAAAGACCTTTGGCTTTTTATTCTGAACAAACGAGAAGTATAAAAAAACCGGTTGCTATTGCAGCCGGTTTTTAAAATCGTTTTATCATCGTTATTTGACCGTTATCAATCATTCGCTTGACAATTTTGCGGAGACCGACTTTCGCAATCCCCCGTGTCGCTGGGATTAGGAGAAAGAACCCAAGTGCATCTGTAATAAAGCCTGGCGTTAACAAAACAACCCCGCCAACTAATACACAAATTCCATCAAAGACCGCCTCACCTGGAAGCTCTCCTCGCTGCATTTGCAATTGTGCAAGACGTAAAATTTCCAAGCCTTCCTTCTTCGCCAACCATGCCCCAATTACACCAGTTAATATAATTAACAAAATTGTCGGCCAAGCACCAAGTGTATTACCGGAAAAGATTAATAAACCGATTTCTAAAGCAGGTACAATGATTAGAAATGGCAGAATATATCGCAAGTTACTCACACCTTTCAGAGAAAACAACCTCTTATAGACAAGTATAACGATTTACCTAAAAAACATCCACGATCGTCTTCTCTCTATACAAAAAAGAGAAGGAGCGCAACCCTTCTCTTTTCTTACTTACAAGACATTCATTTGGCCATTGTAAATATCTCCACGTACAGCATCCACTGTTACTTCTTGTCCATCTTTAAATGCTGTCACTGCGTTACCAACGCCTACAATGACAGGAATACCTAAGTTCAAGCCTACCACTGCAGCATGACTTGTAAGTCCGCCTTCTTCTGTAATAATAGCTGAGGCTTTCTCTAATGCTTTCATCATGTCACGGTCTGTTCCATATGTGACAAGCACACAGCCTTCTTCCGCTTTATCGAGCGCTTCTTGTGTATTTTTTGCAATCACAACTTTACCAGTTGCTGACTTTCTGCCAATTCCTTGACCGCGGCCAATGCTATCACCGACAACATGGACTTTCATCAAGTTTGTCGTTCCTGACTCACCAACAGGTACACCTGCTGTAATAACGACTAGGTCCCCATTATTCACAACACCTGAATGAAGACCTTCTTGAACCGCGATTTCAAGCATTTCATCTGTAGAGCTTGATTGCTGACCGAGCTGCGGGGTGACGCCCCAGACAAGTGCTAGTTTGCGTGTCACATGCTCATTAGAAGTAACAGCAACAATCGGAGCTTTCGGACGATATTTGGAAATCATCCGAGCTGTATAGCCGCTTTCTGTTGGCGTTACAATCGCTGATACATTTAAGTTCAGTGCAGTATGGGCAACTGACTGGCTGATTGCTTCTGTAATTGTTTTGCCGATTTCACGACTTCTGCCTGCTAATATTTCATGGTACGCAAGAGCTGTTTCAGCTTTGGAAGCAATATTTCTCATCGTCTGTACAGCTTCTACGGGATAATTTCCAGCAGCCGTTTCACCAGAAAGCATAATCGCATCTGTTCCATCAAAAATCGCATTTGCTACGTCACTTGCTTCCGCACGAGTTGGACGCGGGTTACGCTGCATGGAATCCAGCATTTGCGTTGCTGTAATAACAGGCTTTCCAAGCATATTACATTGACGAATAAGCTCTTTCTGTACAAGCGGTACTTCCTCCGCTGGAATTTCCACGCCTAGGTCACCGCGGGCAACCATTAAGCCGTCAGACACTTCAAGAATACCTTCAATATTGTCCACACCTTCACGATTCTCAATCTTAGGGACAATATGAATGTTTGCATTATGCTTTTCTAATAGTTCACGGATTTCTAACACATCAGAAGGACGCCTTACAAACGAAGCAGCAATAAAGTCGACACCTTGTTCGATTCCGAATTTGATATCTTCTGCATCCTTATCTGTAATACCCGGTAGGTTTACACTTACATTCGGAACATTGACACCCTTTTTATTTTTTAACACACCTGTGTTCATTACGTTTGCAATAATTTCATTGCCTTCTGTCCCTGTTACTTCAAGCTCAATTAAGCCGTCGTCTAGCAAAATTTTTGAACCTTGGTGTACATCATTAATTAAGCCTTCATATGTGACAGAAATACGCTCTTTCGTGCCAAGCACTTCTTCCATTGAAACACGGATTTCTGAGCCTGCTTCAAGCTGAATTTCGCCATCCTTCATATTATGCGTACGAATTTCAGGCCCTTTCGTATCAAGCAAGATTGCAATTGTTTTATTTAGGCTTTCAGCTGCTTCACGAATCGTTTTAATTCGAGCTGCATGTTCTACATGATTGCCGTGTGAAAAGTTTAACCGAGCAACGTTCATACCTGCGTTCATCAACTTTGTTAAAGTTTCAATGTTTTCACTGGCAGGTCCAATTGTACAAACAATTTTCGTCTTTCGCATGGATGTTTTTCCTCCCAAATGTTAAATCCTTATTCCGATACACTTATCTTGTGATAAATGGATCGGTTTTAAATGGATAATTCACTAGATAGCTTGTAAATTTTATCATCAATGAGATGCTTTTGTGAAAGAGCATCAAGAATGTCATGGTCAACTAATTCATTGTTCTGAATGCCAACTACACGGCCAGCACTTCCAGCGATTAATAACTCAACAGCTTTTGCGCCAAGGCGGCTTGCAAGCATGCGGTCCACAGCTGTAGGTGAGCCACCGCGTTGAATATAACCAAGTACACTTACACGTGTTTCGAAGTTTGTGCGCTTCTGAATTTCTTTCCCGAATTCTACGCCACTTCCAACGCCTTCCGCAACAATGATAATACTATGCTTCTTCCCACGAGCATAAGCATTATTTAACCGTTCAATAATATCGTCCATCTCATAATTCATTTCGGGAATAAGAATGGATTCTGCGCCACCAGCAAGGCCTGCCCAAAGAGCAATATCCCCTGCATTTCGGCCCATTGTTTCGATAACATATGTACGTTCATGAGATGTTGCTGTGTCGCGAATTTTATCGACAGCATCAAGAACTGTATTCAACGCTGTATCAAAACCGATTGTAAAGTCTGTCCCTGGGATATCATTATCAATGGTGCCTGGAACCCCGATACAAGGATAGCCTTGCTCTGTTAATTTCTTAGCACCTTGGAACGAACCATCACCGCCAATGACAACTAAGCCATCGATGCCGTGCTTTTTCAACTGCTCAATTCCCTTTTGCTGACCTTCATAAGTCTTGAACTCTTCACAGCGAGCTGAATAAAGCATTGTGCCGCCTCGATGAATAATATCCCCAACAGAACCTACTTCGAGCTTCTGGATATCTCCATTAATTAAACCAGCATACCCATGATAAATGCCATACACTTCAAGCCCGTGAAAGATCGCTTTCCTTACAACGGCGCGTACTGCGGCATTCATACCTGGTGCATCTCCACCACTCGTTAATACACCGATTCTTCTCATTCAGAACACCTCATTTATTTAAAATTATCATCTTCAACTTCTTCAAGATCTTTTCCTTCTTCAAAGTAAGTATAAACACACATCTCACCTTGTATTAATTTGTGAGGATACCAATGGAAATCCCCTTCTAAATATAGCCAAAAGTCAACTATTAAAACAAATAAATTTATAGATATGGTTTAAAAATAACATGAAGAATCACGGAAAACAATACGAAAGTCTGACCTCTTACAACAAAGAACGTGCCCTTCACAACAGTGTTCCGGAGCACGTTCTAGGTATAATCAATGGTTAAACGTTTTCAAAGCTATACTTTCCGATTGCTTTATATTTTTCGTAACGATGTTCAATAAGCTGTGCTGGCTCTTTGTCAATCAACTCATTAAACGAACGCTCAAGAACTTCATCAATTTGATTTGCCTGCTGTTCCACGTCCTTATGAGCACCACCTTGGATTTCAGGGATGATCTCATCAACAACGCCAAGCTCTTTCAAATCAGGGGCAGTAATTTTCATCGTTTCCGCTGCCCGCTGTGCTTGGGTTGAGTCTTTCCATAATAAAGCAGCTGCACCTTCTGGAGAAATAACGGAATATGTAGAGTTTTCCAACATAAGAATATGATTGGACACACCAAGCCCAAGGGCTCCGCCGCTTCCTCCTTCTCCAATTACAATCGAAATAACAGGTACTTTTAACCCTGCCATTTCAAATAAATTTTTGGCAATCGCTTCACTTTGACCGCGCTCTTCTGCCGCTTTACCAGGGTAAGCGCCTTTTGTATCAATAAACGTAATAATCGGACGGTTGAACTTTTCCGCCTGCTTCATTAAGCGGAGCGCTTTTCGATAACCTTCTGGATGAGGCATACCGAAATTACGGCGAATATTTTCTTTCGTATCTTTCCCGCGCTGATGCCCAATAACTGTCACAGGCATATCTTTATACTTTGCAATCCCGCCGACAATCGCTTCATCATCTCCGTAATACCTGTCACCGTGACATTCGAGGAAGCACGTAAATAAACGTTCTACATAATCAAGCGTTGTAGGTCGAGCGCCATGACGAGCAATTTGTACACGATTCCATGGTTGTAGGTTTCCGTATATTTCATTCTCAAGTCGTTCAAGACGTTCTTCTAGCTTGACGATCTCATCTGTTAAATCGATATTTTTTTCTGCCGTAAACTTCTTTAGTTCTGTAATTTTATCTCGAAGCTCAACAACCGGGCGTTCAAAGTCTAACGGAGCATTCATTATTTCTTCCCTCCCGTCTGATGAATATCTAGTACTGTCGCAAGTGTTTCTCTCATTTCAGGTCTCGGAATAACACGATCAAGCTGGCCATGTTTCATCAAAAATTCTGCCGTTTGAAAGTCTTCTGGTAGCTTCTCACGAATTGTCTGCTCGATAATTCTGCGCCCAGCAAAACCAATCAATGCTTTCGGTTCAGCAAAGTTATAATCACCAAGTGAGGCGAAACTCGCTGAAACCCCGCCAGTTGTTGGGTGGGTCATAACAGAGATAATCAACCCGCCATGGTCACTAAGCTTCTTCAATGCAACACTTGTCTTCGCCATTTGCATTAAGCTTAAGACACCTTCCTGCATTCTTGCCCCACCAGAGGCTGTAAAGATTATAAACGGCAGCTGTGCTTCAATTGCTTGTTCAATAGCCCGAGTAATCTTCTCACCGACAACCGAGCCCATGCTACCCATCCGAAAACGAGCATCCATAATCGCAATCACTGTTCCAAGTCCATTTATTTCTCCTTTTCCCGTCACAACTGCTTCATTCAAATCTGCCTTCTTCATATCTTTCAGAAGTTTTTCTTCATAATCAGGGAAATCTAGTGGGTTTTCTGAGATCATGTCTGCATCAAATTCTTCAAACGTGCCTTCATCAAACAGACTGTTAATTCTCTCATATGCAGTCATCGGATGATGGTGCCCACATTGTGGACAAACCATTAAATATTTCTTCATTTCTTTCGTATATAGAATCGTTTTACACTCCGGACATTTCGTCATTATTCCTTCCGGGACATTTTGTTTTGCTTCCTCTGAAGGAACCGAAGCATATTTTTTCTTTTTGCTAAATAAATCTTTTAACAAGGGTATAACCTCCTCAATGCTCTGCATCACTTGCTTCTATTGTACACAGCAGGACTTGCTTATTTTGTAGAAGGTTGTCAAGCACTGTTCGACAAGTGGATACTTTTCAACTTTTCTCGTCATCGAGAAGTGTGTAGTAAATCTGTTCGTAATGCCGAAACGGCAATGGAGAAGCAGAATCACACACTGTTTGATAATAGTTGTTTAACATCATCCAAATTCGAAGCAACAGATGGTTTTTCGATGCTTGAACAATCAGCTTGTACAGTTTCTCATGATGTGTCATATGTATGGTGCCTGTGCGTTCATAGTAATCCCTTAGTTCATGAAATACTTCGCTTACTTGATTCTGTTCTTCTTCATTAATTCTTACACGTGCAAGGTTTAATGCCTGTAATTCAATCAGTTCAGTTGTTTCTCGCAAATCATCCTTTGCATGCTTTGCCTGCAGGACAAACGCAGCGATAACTTGGATTAACTCATGTTTTTCGGCATCCTTGATAAAAGTTCCTTCTCCCCGACGTGTTTCAATTAAGCCAACAAGTTCTAGGGCCCTTAATGCTTCACGCACAGATGAGCGAGCAACCTGCAATCGCTCTGCTAATTCACGTTCAGAAGGGAGCTTATCACCTTGGTTCAGCCCATCTTCTTCAATAATCATCCGTAGCTGTTGTAATATTTCAATATAGACTTTCTGTTTGATTGTCACCGTTCTTTTCATCCCCCACTTTCTCTTCTGGTGGGCTCATCAAATTTTTACGGTATGGGAAAGGAGCAGGAAGGTATTGCCCCCCTGCTCCACAACCTTATTGGTCTCCGTCTTCGTTAATCATTGTTAAGCGCCGTGTTTTTTCAGCAACTTGCTCTGGGGAAACAGTTCGTCTTGCAACCCCTGTTTCAACAGCAGCCTTCGCAACTGCTGCTGCAACGGCTGGAGCTACGCGTGTATCGAACGGTGCCGGAATAACATAATCAGAAGAGAGTTCATCTTCAGAAATTAATTCCGCAATCGCTTGGACAGCCGCAATTTTCATTTCTTCATTGATATGAGTCGCGTATGCATCAAGTGCCCCACGGAAGATACCAGGAAATGCAAGTACATTATTGACTTGGTTCGGGAAATCAGAACGACCTGTTCCAACCACCATTGCACCTGCTGCTTTTGCATCTTCTGGCATAATTTCAGGAACAGGGTTTGCCATTGCAAAGATAATCGGATTGTTGTTCATGCTTTCTACCATTTTCTGCGTCAAAGCACCTTCAACTGAAACTCCGATAAAAACATCTGCTTCTTTAATAACATCTTCAAGAGAGCCTTCAATTTTTTGAAGATTCGTGCGTTTGGCAATTTGTTCTTTCATATCATTCATACCGTAAGAGCGGCCTTCGAAAATTGCTCCTTTTGAATCACACATAATAATGTCACGTACCCCATAGCTGCGGAGCAATTTCATAATCGCAATACCAGCCGCACCTGCTCCGTTCATGACAACCTTAATATCTGATTCTGATTTTTGGACAATTTTCAATGCATTGACAAGACCTGCTAGTGTCACAATCGCTGTCCCATGCTGATCATCATGAAAAACAGGGATGTTTGTCTCTCTTTTCAAGCGGTTCTCAATTTCAAAGCAATTTGGTGCAGCAATATCCTCTAGATTAATGCCGCCAAATGTTGGCTCTAACCGTTTAACCGTTTCCACAATTTCATCAACATCATTTGTATTCAAGCAAATTGGAAAGGCATCAACACCTGCGAAGCTTTTGAATAAAACAGCTTTCCCTTCCATTACTGGCAATGAAGCTTCAGGGCCGATATTCCCTAACCCAAGTACAGCTGTTCCATCTGACACAACCGCAACCATGTTGCCTTTCATTGTATAGTCATAAACTCTTTCTTTATTCTCATAGATTTCCTTACACGGTTCAGCAACCCCTGGTGAATACGCCAAACTTAAATCACGCGCATTTTTCACTGGTACTTTTGCTTTTACCTCTAATTTTCCTCCGTTTACACGATGAATATGTAACGCTTCTTCACGTCTAATGGACACTTTTCGTTCACTCTCCTTGTAAATGACGGGCTGCTAAAAAATTCACTCAAAGCCAGACCTCTGTTGAAACTAATAATGAATGATTTGTCGGTTAATAACGATTTTTGTATAAAATAAAATGTATTCTTCGCTCATAAATAGTGGTCTGACCACGTAACTAGACTTTCTTAATTATAACAAACGTATCTCCCCTGTAAAGTCTAATGATTTCTAATCACCACATTGCTTTCACCAAGAAGATGACGGAGCTTTGTCAGACAAGCTTCTGAGGGATATGCATGAAATTGCTTGGTTAATTTTGTCGCTTTTTTATCTTTTTCATAATATAGGATCACTTCTACAGGTCCTGGAAACTGACGTAGAATTCCACTGATTTGCTGAAAGACCTGTGAGCTGTGATGTTCAATATCAACCTTTAAATAGAGCGTTTGATTGAGCAGCCCTTTCAGCCGTGAAGCCGGCGTTATTTTTTTGACGTTTACTTGCAGTCTGCCGTTTCTACGTTCAATATATCCGTCTACAACGTACGTTTTTTCTGATTGGAGGAATAAGTTGTATTGTTGATAAACATCTGGAAAGATTACAGCATCTACTTCCCCTGTTGAATCACTGAAATCAGCAAATGCCATTTGATCGCCTTTCTTTGTCTGAATCATTTTCACCCGGTGCAAATACACACCAAGCTTTACAAGCGTCTTATCACGCATTGCCTCTAATTCATGTATAGATGTAATGGCTAACTTCTCGAATAACTCCTTAAATTCATCCGCTGGGTGTGCTGACAAATAAAAGCCAAGCGCCTCCACCTCAAAACGTAGCTCGTCGCTTACCTCAAACGGTTCGGCCTCCGTATAATCAGGCTTCGGCACAACTTCTTCATCAAGGAAAAAGCCACCCTCATCCTCTGAAACTAACTCAACATAACTAAAGGCTGAATCCAAGCTTGCCAATAACACTGAACGCTCCTGCTTGAAATCATCAAAACAGCCTGCAAAAATAAGTGCTTCCATCACTTTACGGTTAATCACTTTTAACGACACTCTACGGCAGAAATCAAACAAATCTGCAAAAGACCCTTGCTTCCGCTGATTAAGAACTTCCCGAACAGCAGTCATCCCAACGCCTTTCACAATCGCTAAGCTGCAACGAATCGCCTCTCCTTCGACACGATAAGCAGCATAACTCTTATTAACAGAAGGGGGCAAGACCTCTATTCCTTTTAGTTTCGCTTCTGCTATGTATGCAGCTGTTTTGTCCTCATTGCCAAGCACACTTGAAAGCAAAGCAGCCATAAAGCAAAGCGGATAATTTGCCTTCAAATATGCAAGCTGATACGCAATCATACTATATGCAACCGCATGACTTCGGTTAAAGCCATAATTCGCAAATTGAACGATTAAATCATAGATCTCTTCTGCTGTCCGCTCATCATAGCCATTTTCCGTACACCCTGAAACAAAGGATTTACGCTGTTCATTTAGCACCTCTCGCTTCTTCTTACTTACAGCGCGCCGCAGTAAATCAGCCTGTCCGAGCGTAAAGCCAGCCATTGTAGACGCAATCTGCATGATTTGCTCTTGATACACGATAATGCCATATGTTTTTTCTAAGATCGGCTGTAAGACAGGATGCGGATAATGAATTGGCTTCTGACCGTGCTTTCTCGCAATAAAATCAGGAATTTGCTCCATTGGCCCAGGGCGATATAAAGCGTTAACAGCGACAATATCTTCAAAGCTTGAAGGTTGAAGTCGCTTTAATACACTGCGCATCCCTTCTGATTCAAGCTGAAATACACCTGTTGTATCTCCATTTCCGAGCAGCTGAAAGGTTTTCGCATCATCAAATGGTAAATCCCTTACTGATACTTGCCGGCCTGTTGAATGACGAATAAGACGTTGAATGGATTCGATTAAACTCAAATTTCGTAATCCAAGAAAGTCCATTTTCAATAGCCCTGCTGCCTCTAAATCTTCCATCGGGTATTGTGTTAACAACATCCCATGCTGTCCTGCTTGTACAGGAACATGCATTGAAAGTTCTCGCTCACTAATCACAACCCCCGCAGCATGTGTAGACGTATGGCGCGGTAGTCCTTCTATTGCTGTTGCTATTTGAAATAAGCGTGCTGCTTCATCAGATTGTTGCAACAACGCTCGTAATTCGTTCGAACTCTCAAATGCTTTTTTTAAGGTCATACCTGGTTTTGCTGGAATTGTTTTTGCTAAGCGGTCAATATCAGGTATTCTCATTCCTAACGCACGTCCTGTATCTCGAATTGATGCACGCGCTGCAAGCGTTCCAAATGTAATAATTTGGGCAACATGCTCACGGCCATATTTTTGCGCGACATATTCAATAATTTCGTCTCGGCGATGATCAGGAAAATCAATATCAATATCAGGCATGCTGACACGCTCAGGATTCAAAAAACGTTCAAATAAAAGATCATACTTTAATGGATCAACATTTGTAATGCCTAACACATATGCAACAAGTGAACCGGCCGCTGAGCCACGTCCAGGCCCTGTTAATATCCCTTGCTGATGTGCATACTTCATAAAGTCCCACACAATTAAGAAGTAATCACTGAACCCCATGCTCTTAATAATCGCAAGCTCATGTTTCAGCCTGTCTTGTGCGTAACTGTTTTCCCCATAACGTTTCTGAACACCTCTCTCACAAAGCCGCTCCAACCATTCATCAGCCGTTACACCTTGTGGAACTGGATATTTCGGGAGAAGTCGCTCACCTAGCTTTAGATGCACCTCACATTTGTCGGCAACTTTCTTTGTATTCGCTAACGCGTTTGGATAGGATGCAAACCGTCTTTTTAGTTCCGCTTCAGATTTCAATTGAGCCTCTTTGTAAGCAAGGTCCTTTAGACGTTCATCCTCAAGAGTTATATTATGCTTAATCGCCAGCAGACATTGATAAGCTAATGCGTCTTCCTGCTCCAAATAATAAACTGGATCAATTGCAGCGATTTCTATACCATGTTCTTCTGCAAGCGTAACAAGCCTCTCTTCAAGTGCAGTATTTCGCTGTGAAAGACCTACATAAAAGTCCTCCCCATATAATGTTTTATATTGTTCAATATTGTGCGCAACCTTTTCACACGGAGGTATTAACGCAATTAAGCCAGCGCTATACTGAGCTAATTGTTCCTGGTTCACACCGTTTAGTTCATTAACTTGTACGATACTTGTTAAATGAATTAAGTTTCGATAGCCTTGCTCATTCTTTGCCAGCAAGATTAATGGATACATTGTTTCATCAGTGCCTAGCACGGAGAGCTCTAACCCTAGAATTGGTTTTATGCCATGCTTACGACAAAGCTGATAAAACATAAGCGACCCATACATGACGTTTTTATCTGTTAACGCCACGGCAGGCATCCGCATTTCTTTCGCTTTCAATACCAGCTTCTCAAGGTGCACTGCGCTTTCTAGCAAACTATAGCCACTGTGGACATTTAAATGTATTACTTCCATGGACCGTTCCACCCTTTTAATCCGAATACTTGTTTCCATTATAGTACACAACCAACTAAAGAGGAAAAAACATAATCTCGGACACGCTGCCATAAAATTGAGTAAGACTCTATAAAAAATTGAGGTGCGGAGAATGGAAGAACGCTTTATGGCTTCCTTTTTGAATTGCTATTTTATCGGTTTTGGGGTTTTATTTGGCGGTGTACTCGTTGGGGGGCTTGGGGCATTTATTACTGGCGAACCACCGCTGACAATGATTTTTCGGCTTGAAAAAAGCTTGAAAATCTGGGCAATCGTCGCTGCGATTGGAGGGACATTTGATGCCATTTCAAACTTTCAGCGTGGGATTTTTTACGGCGAACCACTCAGTGCATTCAAGCAAATCTTATTGATTGTAGCAGCGATGGGTGGTACCCAAACTGCTTCGCTGTTTATTCAATGGCTCACCCAGGAGAGTACGTAATGCACATTCCTCCTTACTACAAATCCCCAGCATGGCAGCGCTTCTTTGCAGGCATGTTTGTCGGCATGCTAATCAGCTGGTGTGTATTTCTATTTATGTACGGAGAAATGCAGGAAAAACAAGTGACACAGCTTATTGAACAACAGTCACTTATCAACAGCTTAAAACAGCAAAACGAAATGTGGAAAGAAGATATTGAAAAGTTAAATGAAGAAAATCAAAAAAAGCTCGTCATCGATGATATTGCACTTTCATTAACAAACGCGAAGGCATTGAAGCTGGACCTCTTGACCGTTCATACATTAAAACAGCAAATTCAAGACGAACTGCAGCCCACACTTAAACAAGATATTGAAACGATTATTAGCAACAAGGACTTACTTATTAAAACGGTTGAAAACAAAGTCTACAAGCTCGACCAAGTTGGATATAAGGTAAAAGTAAAACAATTGTTTATCTCAACAACCTTAGAAATACATGCCGAAGTTAAACTTGTTGACTAAGCAAAAAAAGAATCGGGTGCCACACTAGCACCCAATTCTTTTTTATTTTTGCTGTTCAAACTGTTTGCATGCTGCATCCAAATCTGCAACTACTCTTTCAGCTTCTTCCCAGCTATACACGGTAGCACCTGATGCAAGCGGATGTCCTCCGCCGTTATATTTTTCCGCAACTGTGTTAATGACAGGACCTTTGGAACGAAGGCGAACTCGGATTTGGTCCTCTTCCTCGACAAATAAGACCCATGCTTTGATGCCCTCTACATTTCCAAGCGCACCAACGGTTTTCGATGTTTCATTTGCAGTTAATCCGTATTCATTTAATAATTCTTTCGTCAAATTAACGGATGCCACTCCCTCTTCGGTTGTCGAAAAGTTTTGTAGAATGTAGCCATTTAAGTGTGCAAGATTTTGTGGCATTTTATACATATTATTATACAGCTCAGAAAAGTTAAATCCTTTCTTAATCAACTCTGCTGCATATTCAAATGTATTAATATTTGTGCTTGGATATAAGAAACGGCCCGTATCTCCAACAATACCTGCATACAACAAACGGGCTGCCGCCTGCGTTAATTCTAAGCCTTGCTCTTTACCAAATTCATAGAACTCATAAATCATTTCACATGTTGCACTTGCATCAGTGTCGACCCAAATTAAGTCACCATACTCATCACGATTCGGATGGTGATCAATTTTCACTAGCTTGTCACCTAAGTGATAACGCTCATCACTAATGCGCTCTTGGTTTGCTGTATCACAAACAATAACAAGCGCGCCCTTGTATTGCTCATCTGAAACGTCATCAAGATGAGTCATGAAAGCTAACGAAGGTTCTTCCTCTCCAGTTAGCAAGACTTCTTTTTCTGGAAATGATGACTTAATAATTTCACCAAGCCCTCCTTGTGAGCCTAGCGCATCTGGGTCAGGACGTACATGGCGATGAATAATAATGCGATCATATTCTTTAATGGCATCCAGTATCTCTTGTTTCATTGGAAGCTTCCTCTCTATTTTTCATTTTGTGTTCACCTTTCACACTAGTATTTCATTCTATCCCTCGTTACAATAGAAGACGAATGAAGAATGGAAGGTGTGAACCCAATGCCTGTTTTTGGCTTTTTATCTGTTTTAGCAATTGGTTTTTATTTGTTTTATAAAACAAAGTATTTTCGTTCGAGACGCCCTATGGAAAAGCAATGGCTGTCAGCAAAGTCAAGCATTGCTCTCGGCGCATTTGTATTCTTATTTGGACTTAACCAAATCATTGTCTGGAACACGACAATTTCAAATGTGATTGGCATATTGTTTATTCTTATCGGCGGTATGAGTGCATTCTTTGGCTTCAAAGCAAAGAAACATTACTTCCCTCTTGCTGTTGACGAAGCAGAAAAGCTGAACAAATAGCTTCTTGAAAAGTCATGTCTAGTTGTGGACATGACTTTTTATTATCGATCAATTAATTGTGCCATTAATAAGGCTTTTCCAACAAGCTTTCCTTCGTTGTAGACTTCAACATCGACTTTCCCAAATTTACGCCCCATCTCAAGCACTTTTGGCACAATCTCTAACACACTTTCTAACTGAACTGGCTTGATAAAATAAACGGTAATATTCTCAACGACGAGATCACCTTTTTTATAGCTACGCATCATTCGACTTCCTGCTTCTGTTACAAGCGTTGTGAAGACGCCATAAGAAACAGTTCCAAGATGATTCGTCATCTGCGGGGTTACTTCACAGCGGTACACATTTGCGCCCGCTTCTGGCACACTAATAAATTGATTTGTTACTAAGTCATCAATTGTTTCGCCGACTTGTGGCTGACGCTGGATCATTTGTAGTGCTTTCAAGACGTCCTGCCTGCTGATAATTCCTAGCAGCTTATAATTATCATCAATGACAGGCAGTACCTCAATTCCTTCCCACACCATCATATGAGCAGAGTTTGCTACAGATGTCTTCCCGTTCACAACCATTGGATTCTTCGTCATCACTTTTTCAATCGGAAGATGACGGTCCACTCCGATAACATCCTTAGCTGTTACCATGCCAGTTACCTTCAATTGATTATCAACAACAGGATAACGGCTATGCTTTGTCTCATCATTAAGTTCAAACCATTTGCCCACATTATCATTTACATGAATGTAAAATGTACGGTCTAAAGGCGTTAAAATGTCTTCAACGAAGATAATTTCTTTCTTAATCAGCTGATCATAGATTGCACGGTTAATCATTGTTGCAACAGTAAACGTGTCATAGCTTGTAGAAATAATTGGTAGCTTATATTCATCTGCAAGCAGCTTCACATGCTCGTCTGTATCAAAGCCACCTGTAATTAAAACTGCTGCACCTGCTTGAAGTGCTTTTTCATGTGCTTTCGTACGGTTCCCGACAATTAATAAGTTACCTGCACCTGTGTAACGCATCATCGCTTCAAGCTTCATCGCACCGATGACAAACTTATTCAATGTCTTATGCAAGCCTTCTCTTCCACCAAGCACTTGTCCATCAACAATGTTAACAACTTCAGCGTATGTAAGCTTTTCGAAATTTTCTTTCTTCTTTTGTTCAATACGGATTGTGCCGACTCGTTCAATTGTACTAACCAATCCTTTATTCTCTGCGTCTTTAATTGCACGATATGCAGTTCCTTCACTGACCTGCAATTCTTTTGCAATTTGGCGCACAGAAATTTTATTCCCGACATCTAAGTTTTCGATGTGTTGTAAGATTTGCTCATGTTTTGTTGCCAACTGCCTCACCATTCTTTCTGTTCATCCCGAACTGTTCGGTCTGCAAGATATTCTAGCTATATTATACTTCTCATATCTCTGCACATCAATTGCCTTCGCAATTCAGCGGTTTTCAAGATAAATTTATTTTTTTCAAAAGATGTGTATAAAATTCATCCGATGAGCCATTCTATAGAATGTCAACACAACACAAGGAGGAAATTTCACATGGCACAACAACAAGCACAACAAGCGATTCAACAAGCGCAAACAGCAATGCAACAGGCTCAACAAAATCCACAACAAGCTCAGCAAGCATTGCAACAAGCTGCAAATGAACTTCAACAAGCAATGAGCGCTGCACAAAATTCAGCAAACCCTACATCAATTCAACAAATCCAAAACGCTCAAAATGCAGTTCAACAAGCGCAAAATGCTGCTCAGCAACAACAGCAAAACCCACAGCAAGCGCAACAAGCGATTGATCAAGCTGTTCGTGCGTGTCAACAAATTCAAAACATGCAGTAATTTCCTCAACGGAACATCGCTGCCTGCCCGTAAAACGTCAGGCAGCTCTATCGATGGGCCATAGCCAAGCGGTAAGGCAACGGACTTTGACTCCGTCATGCGTTGGTTCGAATCCAGCTGGCCCAGTTAGAAAACTTGAAACGAAAAGCTGGCTGTCATTTTGACAACCAGCTTTTTCATTTTAT
Organism: Bacillus tianshenii; assembly: GCA_020524525.2. Taxonomy (NCBI): domain Bacteria; kingdom Bacillati; phylum Bacillota; class Bacilli; order Caryophanales; family Bacillaceae; genus Sutcliffiella; species Sutcliffiella tianshenii. The sequence continues at coordinate 2,571,371 of CP129018.1, forward strand.
AGATCAAGTGTATCGCCGGCATTCATTACTTTTCCTTCAACACCATCAATCGCTGCTAACTTTGCTGTATAGGCTTCTGGATTTTGTTCAATTGGCGGGAATGTGTTGTAATGAATCGGCACAACAAGCTTTGCTTTTAACCATTCTGCCGCAACAGCTGCATCATCTGGTCCCATTGTGAAATTATCTCCAATTGGCAGGAATGCCACATCAATGTTATTCATTTCTCCGTACATTTTCATATCCGTGAACAACCCTGTATCCCCTGCATGGAAAACCGTCTTGCCTTCAGCATAGAATAAAATTCCTGCAGGCATGCCTGTATACACAATCTTTTGGTTTTCTTCTTCTGTATAGCTTGAACCGTGGAATGCTTGTGTTAGTTTCACTTTACCGAAATCAAATTCACGGGAACCGCCAATATGCATTGGATGTGTGTTCAAGCCTTTCCAGCCAAGGTATGTAGCAAGTTCGAACGGAGCTACAACTAACGCATCATTACGCTTTGCAATATCAACTGTATCTCCTACATGGTCATTATGCCCATGCGTTAATAAGATGACGTCACATGTCACATCATCTGCATTTAAATCACATGTCTCATTCCCCGAAATAAACGGGTCAATTAGAATCTTCTTTCCGTTTGTTTCGATCATTACAACTGAGTGTCCATGATAAGAAATTTTCAAAGCTATTCCGCTCCTTTTTTCTTAAAAGTTTGCCTACTTCATATTTACGACATCAACGGGCAAAACCCTGCCTAATTCACCCTAGTAATGCGACCATGCCTGTTCATATAATGTGATTAAACGAGGATGAATCAATGTGTTCGGTTGTAATTCTAATAACCGTCCTTGGTCATCGTAAAACTTCTCATCTTCATCTTTTCCAAAAAAGGTGAGCGCTGATAACATCTCTTCTGATAAAAACTTCGTATCAACCTTAAGCTTAAAAGGCGTTAACTCAATTTCTTCTCTAGATGCCATCACAAAGCCCCAATTTCCAAAGCTCGGAATATCAACATGAAAATTTTCCGTATGCAGTTGTGCCGCCTCAATTGTTTCATTAATGGTCCAATATACTTTCGGTGCAAATACAGGACTCGTTGATTGTACCATCATCTTCCCACCAGGCTTTAAATGATTACGCAGCAACGAATAGAATTCCATCGTATACAGCTTATTTAACGATTCATTATTCGGATCAGGCAAATCAGCAAGAATGACATCATACCATTCGTCAGTACTTTCCATGAATTTAAATGCATCCTTATGTACAACCTGCACACGTTCATTCTCAAATGCATGCTTATTAAGCTTTACTAAATCTGGATTCGTTGAAGCAATCTCAACCATTCGTGGGTCGAGATCGACGACGGTAATTTGTTTTACGTCATCATATTTCAATAACTCACGAGCCGCTAACCCATCGCCACCGCCAAGAATGAGAACATTGCTTCTATCCCTCGCAAGGGACATCGGCGGATGAACGAGCATTTCATGGTACCGATATTCATCGCTGGAACTGAATTGCAAAGAGCCATTCAAGAACAGCCGAACGTCGTCACGCGATTTGGTCATCACAATATGCTGATATGCTGTTTCCTCTGATAAGATAAGCGGGTCACGATACAGCTTCTGTTCAAATGTAAAAGCAATCTTTTCACCGACAAATACGCCGCCAAATAAAACGACTAAGATGAACGCTCCTGCTGTTACGTATCTTTTAAAATGATTGATTTCACGTCGGAACAAAAAGAGAATCCACATAGCTGTCGCGGCATTAATCATCGCAACGAGAAAAGCAGACTTAACAAGACCAAATTGCGGTCTGAGCAAAAAAGCAAACAACAGCCCTCCAATTAATCCGCCTGCATAATCAGAGAACAACACCCGCGCTGTACTCCGATTAAGCTCAACACCTATCTCATTCGCCTTCCGGATTAAGATTGGAAGCTCCAAGCCTGTCAATGCACCTACTAAAAGCGTAACAAAATATAGAAAAAAAGCATCTGAACCATCGGCCATATAGGCAGTAATTCCAAATAACAAGAAGCTTGAAAAACCACCGATAACTGCGACTGCATATTCAATTATGACAAATGATGTGATTAACTGCTTCATCACTTTCTCACTGAGCGATGCCCCAATTCCCATGCCGGTCAAGAACAAGGAAATCGTTAACGTATATTGCTTCACACCGTCGCCGAGAATATACGAACCGAGAGCACCAAACAAAACTTCAAAAATAATGCCACAAATCGACACAATGCCTGAAGCCCAATAGATACTTTTACTTTTCTTCTCTGCAATTGTTGTCATCTTCTCACCTGCGTTTCTAACAACTTATAAACCCTCGAAACGCGCTGTTTCGAGGGTCTCCTAACACCTTATGTAATCGACGCACCGATAACGAATGCCAAACCGACTGATACACAAAAGCTGACAATACCGACAGCTATGTTCCGTTGTTTCAATTGTTCTTCAACAGAAAAGCGGCGTGTGAACAGCTCAAACAGCAAATAAGCTACCATTTGCAGGACAATTCCAACTCCGCCCCAAATCAAGGTTTCAACAATCGTATCATTTGTATAAATGGAAAAGGTTAAAATAATGCAAATACCAATGATTTTCCCGCCAATTGACAATGCAACAGCATAGTTTCCTTCAGCAATCTCCTGCCAGTCTTTATATTTTGTTGTAATCAACTCGAAGATTACAAGACCGACAACTACGATTGCTATTGCTGCCAAAAAGTAATAAACAGTTAATAAATACGGCTCCATTCCTATCCCTCACTTTCAGTTATTTCCCTGCACCTGGCCCTCCACCTCTGACGGATGATGAATAACCACGGAAACTTGGTTTTTTGCTCGGACCAATGTAACTGCCTCCTGTTGTGCTATAACCACGATAACAGTTATTATTTGCCTCATAGCAACGTTTTTTCTGCCTTTTTCCCCAATCATCCACATCCAACACTTCATCTAAAAACCACAGCACAAACAAGCCATCAAAGAAGCTAGGAGAAAAATTATCACGAACAAATGGATATTCAGCAAGCTCAACCATCGTGTTTGCTGGCTCGTTTTCATCCTGTGTCAATATGACAAAAAGACGTGGATTATCATAGATTAAAACTTGTTTGTCATTTTGACGCTCACTTATTTCACGTGGTACAGCCTGTTCTTGAAGCTCAGTTGCAACTTGGTCAATTGATTTATCAGTTGCGCGATACACTTTTGAAACATCATTATTATTGACACTACTATTAATGATTTCCACAAATTCATAATTCTTATCAACATATTGGAGGAGGGCGCTTTGCTGCTCCTTTACACTTTGCCCTGAACTATCGAACAACTCTGGTTCGGACTGCTCAACAACATTCTCATTCCCACCGCATGCTGCTACAAAAACAAGCATAAGAGAGGCCATAAGTATACCTAATTTCCTCAACATTCTCTCACCTCTTTTCCAAAAAGAAGGGGAAAGCCTATTCTTTCCCCAGTTTCTTCTTTAATGCTGCTAACTCTTTGTCAACATCACTTTCACCTAAGGCATCAAATTCATCATCAAGTGAACGGCTTGAAGACTTCATATCATCGCTTGTTTCTGCTTCTGCTTCATACTGAAGTACCTTCTCTTCCATTCGTTCAAAGCCACGGCGTGATTCTTCTCCCCCGATGCTCGACATCGTACGGTTCATCTTCGTACGTGTTTTTGCTGATTCTGCTCGTGCTTTAAGCGAATCCTTCTTCAGCTTCATCTGCTGATATTCTGCTTTCATTTCTTCAAGCTTTTTACGCAGTTCACCAGCATCTGCACTTGCACGCTCATAGGCTTCTTGGAGCTGTTCCATGTTACGCTGTTGGTCTTTCTTATCTTCTAGTGCACGGCGAGCTAAATCCTCATTCCCAGCATCAAGTGCTTTTAACGCTTGTGCTTCTCTCTTTTCAACAAGCGCTTTAGCGTCCGCATGCTTTTTCTCAAGCATCTTTTCATTTGCAATCTGCTTTGCAACAGCTGTTTCTGCTTCACGAATATCCGCTTCCATCTCGCGCATATATTGTTCGAGCATTTTGACCGGGTCTTCTGCTTTATCCAATGCTGCATTCAACTCTGAACCTACAACTGTTTTTAAACGTCTAAAAAATTGAAACATCTTAATTCCTCCTTCTTTTCATTAGCTTCCTGCTAGAATTTTCACTTCCATCTCCTCAATTTCAAAACCATAGCTTACTTCAACTTCAGAACCCCACACTTCTACAGAAAGAAATTGTTCTTCTTCATCATCACAGTAATCATAATACTGAATTGTCATACCACTAACATTTCTACCGCGGCCTTCGCCGCGAACATTAGCAGTTCCTTTTTCGTCTAAATAATAAGTAACACCATCATACTCCAATTTTTCAGGCAGTGGTGTTGTGAGCTTCAAATTAGCATGTTTATAGATGCATAGTTCAAGCTGATCATCCATTTCAGCACTTAACCAAATTGTCTCGTTCGTGCCTTGAAGCTGATAAGCAAACCACTGAAAGCCGTGATCATTGTAGGAAAGTGTTCCAACTACTTGATAATCCACTAAATCATACGTTACAATATCGCCAACTTTTATGTTAAAGACATTTCGCTCCTCAACCTTCGGAACTTCTTTTTCTTTTTGAAACAAGCGTTTGAACAAGCTCACGATCACACCTCTTTCTACTTTGATCCCTTTCTATATGTATTAACGAAAGAATGACGCAAAAGTTTCATAATCTATTCATTTTCCATGATAAAAGCAGGCACCTCGATTATTAGAAGTACCTGCTTCACTGGCTTAACGAAGTGAATTTCGTTCCTTATCTTCATCTATTTGCTCTACTACACCGCTTTGGTAAGCTTCTGTAATTTGATTAAATACTTCTTTCTCACCAGCTTCATCATATGAGACGGCTTGTTGTTGAAACTTTAGCTCTTCTTGTTTCTTTCGCATACATTCACCCCCTTTAAGGAGTTGTAGAAAAATTTTAACAACTTGCTTATGAAAGAAATGTTTCCCATGTTATACTAAAATAAATACAGGTAATCAAAGGGAGGAACGAATTATGAGCCTTACTTATAACAACATTTTAATTGCGGTTGACGGTTCCAAAGAAGCTGATAAAGCCTTTTACAAAGCAATTGATATTGCAAAACGAAATGATGCGCACCTTATCATTACTCATATCGTTGACACACGTACATACGCTACTGTTGAAGCATATGACAGCACAATTGTAGAACGCGCTGAAAAACACGCTGAGGACCTTTTGAAAGAATACAAGCTAGAAGCATCTGAAAGCGGTCTTTCTCATGTAAGTACGGTAATCGAATACGGTTCTCCGAAAGTAAAAATTTCAAAAGATATTGCCCCGAAACACAATGTAGACTTAATTATTTGTGGAGCTCACGGCTTAAATGCGGTAGAACGATTCTTCATCGGTAGTGTTTCCGAACACATTACCCGCTATGCAAAATGTGACGTATTGATCGTCCGCTCTCAAGCTGAATAAAACTATAAAAAAGACGTTGGCAACATTAGTTTGCCAACGTCTTTTTTGCATTTTCAATTGCCTGAGTAACTTGCGCAAAGCCTGTGCCGCCAAGGCTTTCACGGCGTTTTACAACCGTTTCTGGCTCAAGCACCTCATAAATGTCTTTTTCGAATAATTCAGAGGCATTTTTGTACTCTTCGAATGAAAGATCGAGCAGGTAACAGCCTTGCTGAATACATGTCAGTACAAGCTTACCGACAACTTCATGGGCATCACGGAAAGGCATTCCCTTTGATGCAAGGTAATCTGCCAATTCAGTTGCATTGGAGAAATCACTGCGAACTGCTTTTTCCATCACATCCGTACGAACGGTCATCGTATCAATCATGCCAGCAAAGATTTTCAACGAACCTTTTACTGTTTTCACAGCATCAAACATACCTTCTTTGTCTTCCTGCATATCTTTGTTATATGCAAGCGGCGTCCCTTTCAAGACAGTTAACAGTCCGAACAAGCTGCCGTAGACACGCCCTGTCTTCCCGCGAATTAACTCCGCCATATCCGGGTTCTTCTTCTGAGGCATAATGCTGCTGCCAGTTGAGAAGGTATCATCCATCTCAATGAATTTGAATTCCTCACTTGACCATAGAATCAACTCTTCACAAAAGCGAGACATATGCATCATCATGATAGAAGCACTTGATAAGAACTCAAGAATAAAGTCACGGTCACTTACCGCATCCATACTGTTCTGATAAACACCGTCGAACCCTAGCAATTCCGCACTGTATTCACGATCAATCGGGAAAGTCGTGCCTGCAAGTGCACCAGCACCTAACGGCGAAACATTAATACGCTTTAACGCTTCACTCATACGCTCGCGGTCGCGCTGGAACTTCCAGAAATACGCCATTAAGTGGTGTCCAAATGAAACAGGCTGAGCGCGCTGCAAATGCGTATAACCTGGAATAATTGTTTCTACGTGCTGTTCTGCTTTATTAACTAACACCTCTTGTAGTGTATGTACACCTTCAAGGATTTCATTTACTTGCTTGCGTAAATAGAGGTGCATATCTGTTGCAACTTGGTCATTACGACTTCTACCTGTATGAAGCTTTCCACCGACAGGACCAACTTCATCAATAAGCATTTTTTCAAGGTTTAAGTGAATATCCTCATAGGAAACGGAGTATTCAAGCTTTCCGTTCTTTGCTTTTTCAAGCAGTGTGTGGAGGCCGCCTTTGATTGTATCCGCTTCTTCGTCTGTAAGAATGCCGCATTTTGCAAGCATTGTTACGTGTGCAAGACTTCCTTCTATATCTTCTTCAACTAATTGCTGGTCGAATGGGATCGACGCATTGAATTCGTCGACCCATTCTTCAGCAGTTTTTTGAAAGCGTCCACCCCAGAGTTTTTTCACACTGTCACCTTCTTCGTTTCCTTGTTCACCATGCTGTGTACTTGCGTTGGAAGACCCCAAAGCTTCGTAAAGCCAACCGCCGCATTATGGTCAAATTCATCATCAGATGTATATGTTGCAAGCTTCTCATTGTAAAGAGAATAATCAGATTTACGTCCTTCAACGATTGCATGCCCTTTGAATAGTTTCACACGAACTTTACCTGTTACTGTCTTTTGTGTTTCTTTCAAGAATGCATATAGGGCATCATTTAATGGAGAGAACCAAAGACCGTTGTAGATCACTTCTTCAAACTTTAATTCAACTGTTGGTTTAAAGTGTGCTGTTTCACGCGGTAGTGTTAAGTCTTCAAGCTCTTTATGTGCCTTAATTAATGTAATTGCAGCTGGGCACTCGTATACTTCACGAGACTTAATCCCAACAAGGCGGTTCTCAACGTGATCAATGCGGCCCACACCATGGTTTCCAGCAATTTTATTTAACTTTAAGATTAGTTCGTGGAATTCATAAGATTCACCATTCAATGCAACTGGTTTTCCTTGTTCGAAATCAATTTCAATAATTTCAGGTGTATCTGGCGCATCTTCAATTGAATTTGTAATATCATAAGCATCTTCTGGAGGTGTTGCCCACGGATCTTCTAAGATTCCGCACTCATTTGCACGTCCCCAAAGGTTTTGGTCAATTGAATATGGGCTGTCTAGCTTGATTGGTACTGGAATATCATGCTTCTTCGCATATTCGATCTCTTCCTCACGTGACCAGCTCCACTCACGTACCGGAGCGACCACTTGTAAGTCTGGGTTAAGCGCTGCAAACGAAACTTCAAAACGAACTTGGTCATTTCCTTTTCCTGTACAGCCATGTGCAACTGCAATTGCACCTTCTTCTTCAGCTACTTCCACTAGTTTCTTCGCAATCAATGGACGAGACAACGCTGAAACTAATGGATATTTGTTTTCATACATTGTGTTTGCTTGAAGTGCCGGAAGAACGAAGTCTTCAGCAAATTCTTTCTTTGCATCAATCACAACAGATTTAATAGCACCGACTGTTAATGCTTTTTCTTTAATAAAATCAAGGTCTTTTCCTTCGCCTACATCTAAGCAAACCGCAATCACATCATACCCTTGCTGTTCTAACCATTTAATTGCTACAGATGTATCTAATCCGCCTGAATATGCTAATACCACTTTTTCTTTCGCCATGTTAAATGCCTCCTGTTTATTGTATAAAGATACTCTTAGTTTAATATTTATTCATACTATGCAAAAAAATGAATGAGGCGATAATGACGCGGAAAAAAGAACTGTCATCACCCTCAAACTCTTGTCTTCGATTTGATATTTAATACTCTAACAACTTTCTTATTATTTTTCAATAGTTATACAGAAAAAAGTATAAAAATAAATTTTGATGCTAAAAAACTGCCACACAAAGCATTTTTCATAGTGTGTACGATAATGATAGTATATAATGTAGGAACTTCACGTCGATATGAGGGGGAACTATGAGAGACTACTTTATTTATGATGAACGACTCGGAATTGAATTGCCAATGTTAGAGGAAGAGTGGAGTGCTTATACAGAACAAACACAACAAACCATTCTTTCACACTGGGAAAAAGTACGCGGAAAAATTCCTGACCGCATCGCTGATATCGAAGTCATTATCAATCGAAAGCAAGCAGCACTTAATATAGAAGAAGACTTCGATACTTCCTGTCGTCTTAATTCAGAAATCTCTGACCTTGCATCTGTCATTAACGACCTCTGGATTTGGTACCGCACGAATGAAGACGTTACAGAAAAAGTTCATGCATAGACACAAGCCCCGACCACTTATAATTGTCGGGGCTTGTATTTTAATCTGATTGCTTTTGTTCTTTTTCTTGTAAATAGCGTAGTTGATAGAAGTGATGTGCAAATTCTGTTACTTGGCGTGAGAGCTGATAATTCATACTCGCACCAAGTGCCATACCTAGTAGTGGAATGCCTTGGATTAGTTTTTTGCGGAAGGTGAGGATAAATAAAGCTTTCAACAGCTGCTTTAACGGTTGGTCGAACCATGTTTCATCTGTCAATTCACCATCACCTGCATACAGATAGGTCTCTTCTTCCGCTTCTTTTAAATCTTCCTTCAAGTTCTCCCAGCCTGCTCCCCGCATTCGTTTCGGAAGTGCGGCCATATGAAAGACTTTTAATGAGGTCATCATTTCGAAAGGCTTGCTAACTTCATAGCCATATGTCATCGCAATCGTCTGCACAGCTTTTAGATTTAAGATAGCCATCATCGGCAAGTCTAAGCCTAGCGTTAACAACCCGCCGCTACCACTCACACCCCCTTGTGCAAAAGATAAAAGCCTTTGCTTTGCAATCCTTTGTTCTGATAAATAGAGGATTTGCGGCAACGTGAGCTCTTTCATCCCTTCAATTGAGTCAATCTCTTCATTAAAAATCCGCGCATCTGTAATAATACGATTTCGTTCATCGCTCTGCATCTGCGTGTTTTGAATAAACGCATGCATATGAAAAAGCCACGTATCCATCCTTGCAAAGAATCGCTGCTTCACAGATTCCTCAATTTTATTAAACCCAGAAACAAGCCATTTATCATATGTACGTTCAAAGTCGGTCGGTTCATACGTATGCAAACTTTCTTCCCAGCGTGATAATTCATTTAGAATTTCATTTTCTGTCTTCGTCCACTGCACATGCTGCACCTCCACCAATTCATTTTCTTGTACTTCATTTTAGCTGTTTTTTAGTTTACTTTCCAATCCAAACAAAAAAGTCCTTGTGCATTTTTCACACAAAGACTTTTAAATCAGATTAATTTGAAAGCTTCACTGTATCGCGAGCAATCATGACTTCTTCATTTGTTGGGATGACAATAACTTTTACAGGTGAATGAGGATAGCTGATGAACGCTTCTTTTCCACGTAATCCTTCATTCAATGTTTGATCCCAATAAACGCCCATAAACTCAAGACCTTTTAAGACGCGAGCGCGTACGACATCACTGTTTTCACCAACACCAGCTGTAAAGATAATCGCATCAACACCGCTCATACGTGCTGCATATGAACCGATGTATTTGTGAATACGGTTTGCGAATACTTCTAAGGCAAGTTGTGCACGTTCGTTTCCTTGAGCAGCTTTAGACTCAATGTCACGAAGATCACTAGAAAAGCCAGAAACAGCAAGCATACCACTTTTCTTATTTAAGATGTCAATTACTTCTGCAGCTGATTTCCCTGTCTTCTCCATGATAAATGGAATTAACGCTGGATCAATATTACCTGAGCGTGTACCCATTGTTACCCCTGCAAGCGGAGTAAAGCCCATAGATGTATCGATGGAACGTCCGCCATCAATTGCAGCAATACTTGCACCGTTACCTAGATGGCATGAAAGTAAGCGAAGTTGTTCAACCGGACGCCCTAGAATTTCAGCGGCGCGTTGTGACACATATTTATGAGATGTCCCGTGGAAACCATATTTACGAATACCATAATCTTTATAGTACTCATATGGCAGGCTGTATAAATAAGAATTCTCTGGCATTGTTTGGTGGAATGCTGTATCAAATACTGCTACATGTGGAACATTTGGTAAAATTTCTTTAAATGAACGTACACCGACAAGGTTGGCAGGGTTATGAAGTGGGGCAAGCTCTGAAAGCTCATCAATTTTCTTTTCCACTTCTTCTGTAATTAATACAGAATGATTGAACTCTTCACCGCCATGAACAACACGGTGACCAACACCATCGATTTCATCGAACGATTTAATAATGTTATGAGCAAGTAACTTTTCAAGTAATAACTTTACCGCAACAGAATGGTCGCCAATATCCGTTACAATCTCGTGCTTTTCTCCATCAACTGAAATGCTAAAAATAGCATCCTGCAAACCAATGCGCTCTACAAGACCTTTAGTCAATACAGTTTCGGAAGGCATGTCAAACAACTGAAATTTCAAAGAGGAACTGCCAGCATTAATCGCCAATACTTTAGTCATAAGAAGACATCTCCTTCTGTGTTAAACAAAATATTAAATCTATATAACAGATATCATGAAATAGTAAATAATCAACAATAATAAAGCGTAACCGAAGATATCCTGTAATAATAGAATAAACTAATACAACTAATACAGATTGTGTTTTACCTTATCTATTTAAACATTCAAACGCCTGCTTTTCAAGCAAAAATACTAAATGATAACGCTTACTCCGAAATTCCTTATTTTCTGAATTGGGGCATTTTTTATTATATACATTCCGCGCTATTATGACCTTTGCAATGCTCTGTTATTTTGTTTTCCACCAAAATAACTAAAACACACACATTTTTTAATAAATGTGTGTGTTTACTCGATCATTCTATTTTTGAATTTGGTTATCAAACCACTCGTCTATTTGCTGGATAATACTTTGCATCGCTCGCTTATTTGAGAAGCTCGGTAGTTCTGCAACCATTGCTTGCTTTGGTACTGCGACACCTTCGCCTTTCTTACGAATGATAAAGATACTTTTTCCGAACTTTTCTTCTTTAAACATTGTGAGCGGAAGTTGAAGGACTCCATAAATCACTGCTTCTTCCTTCAAAAAGGCATTCAATTTTGATGCTTCTTCACTTTCAAATAAGAAGTTAGGAATTAGGAAAATAAGGTAGCCGCCTTCTTTTGTATATTTTAAGCTCTGTTCAATAAATAAATGATGGGCATAGGAATGACCTTCATCTGCTTTAAGCTTATAACTAGAGGCGGTTACATCATCAGGATAATACCCGACAGGTAAATCACATGTAACAACATCAACTGGGTCAACAAGCAGCGGCTGTAATGAATCTTGATTAAACAATTCCACCGGCTGTTGTTGTAGATTTGCATTTGCATATGCAAGCTTTACTAATGTCTCATCAACTTCTACTCCGTAAGCAGTTGCTTCTTTCGTTAATTGATTTAACACTGCTGTTACTAAATTCGCCGTTCCGATTGCCGGGTCTAATAAGGAAAGATTTTGCTTGTTTTCTATTACTTTATTTACAATGTAGCCGATAAATAAAGCAACAGCATCAGGGGTCATCATATGGTTTGGCTGTACCGCTTGCTTCATTCCTTTTAACACGGAAAGCTGAAATGCCTTTCGCACATCTTCCTTTGCAAACTCTTCAAGTTTAATGGTGTCATAATGCTTTTGCAGTCGTTTTTTAACTAATTCTGAAACATCGTGAACAATTGTTTGTTGAAAAATATTTTCGCCTGTTTCTGCCAACGCCTCTAAATACGAGATACTTAATTCGTTTTCAAGTATGTTAGCAGTTTCCGAAAATACTTCAAACAATTTTTCCATCTTTGAAAATTGATTCATCTATTTTGCCTCCTGCACCCAATTCATAATTAAAGCCAAGCAAAATTCTATCAGAAACTTGGGAGATAGTGAACTTTTCTACTTATACAAAAACCCCGGCAGTTTTTGCCGGGGTTCTTAAGAAGTTAAAACTTACTCAGCTTTTTTAGCTGCTTCAAGTGCACTGTCGTAATCTGGATGGTCTGTTGCTTCTTTCACGTACTCTACATATGTAACTTCGTCATTGCTGTTTACAACAAATACAGCACGAGTCAACAGGCGAAGCTCTTGAATCGCAACACCGTACGCCTCACCGAAAGAAAGGTCACGATGATCAGAAAGTGTTTGAACGTTTTCAATGCCGTTCGCTCCACACCAGCGCTTTTGCGCGAATGGAAGATCTACACTAACTGTCAGTACTTTTACGTTACCAAGCTTGTCTGCTTCTTCATTGAAACGGCGTGTTTGTGCATCACACACTCCAGTATCAAGAGATGGAACAACACTGATTAAGCGTACTTGGCCTTTTGTATCGTCAAGTGTCACTTCAGAAAGGTCATTTGCTAGAACTGTGAAATTTGGTGCTTTGTCTCCAACGTTTACTTCATTACCAAGAAGTGTTACAGGATTACCTTTGAATGTTACGTTTGCCATTAATAAAGCCCTCCTTAATTATTCACGATACTCACACTTGCTATCATAAATAAGCTGAGAAAGAATTTCAACTATTCTCTCTTCTCATGCCTGATAAAGAAAAGCCGCTAATCTTAAATTGGCGGCTCATTGTCGTAGCGTTCTTCTTTTTTAGAATAATTATTGGAATGATTATCATTCTTCCCATTTAACAGGTTTTGAATTTTTTCAACAACTTGGGGTGCTAAATCAATTAACTTGTCATACAAATGGACACTATCATTTAGCGGCACCATTCGAACACCAGTTTTACCTACAATTAAGAAAGCAATCGGTGTAATTGAAACGCCGCCCCCGCTTCCTCCTCCAAATGGGTGAGAAGGTGATGTTCCACCATATTGACTTTGACGGTCACTGTAAAACTCACTGCCACCTGCAGCAAACCCGAAACCTACTTTCGAAACACTAAGAATGATACTGCCATCAGGCGTTTCGACAGGATCACCGATAATTGTGTTAACGTCAATCATTTCTTTCAAGTTTTCCATTGCTGTCGTCATCAAGCCTTGAATCGGATGTTCTGACATGCTCTTCTCCTCCTATGTCAACATTCTTCCAATACTTCAAGATACGAAATCCCGCGCCTATAGCATGCCACACCCGAAATGAAAACATACATATCAGCTCTGTCCTAGAAAAAAGTTCTTGAAAATGAGGAGTAATCTGCAAAACAGGCTGGACATTCAAACGCATATAATGAGCCAGCAAACCAATAATACCGCCTTTTAAAGACCATAAAGCACCTGAAAATGTCCCTGTTGTTGCGGCATCTCCTGTACCAAAAGCAGAATGCCACTCAAACTTTCGAACCGTTACATGAGTTAAAAACCGTTTAACAATCACATGTAAATTAATAATATGTTCAATATAATCTTTTACTTTTTGAATTTGATTGAGAATTTCAGTAGGGGTAATTTTACGTTCTTTTTCTTTCGCAGTTTGTTTCCCTTCACCTGTTTTTGTCTCTTCTTCTATAACAATTGAAGCAGAATCATCAGATATTTTTAAGAGCGGTATTTCAGTTGTATAAGAAAGTATGCCCCAGGCCTTTATTGTAACTCGTATAAAGTCATTATCCTGCGCATGCAGAACATGAACGGTTATTGAAATTTTTGTCCATAATATGATTGAGAGAAGAATAATGATTCCCGCAGCAATCCATGCCCACCACATTTTTTACACTCCTTCTGCCTCCATCATTTCCCACGCAGAAAAAAATAAACCTGCCGTATTCAAAAACGACAGGTTTCATTACTGTTCAATTAGGAGCGATCATGAATCACATACGTATCCGCTATCTTATCATGCCAAGCCTGCTTTCTCCCGGAAACAGCTGCAGCAAGATAGCCGACAAAGAAAAGCGTCTTTGAAATAAACTTTCCGACAACTTCACGAAAAATAACAGTCGCCCAGGACGGTCTTTGCCCTTCTAAATTAACCACCTTCAAACCGAAAACCATCTTGCCAACCGTTTGTTGAAAAAACTTCGTCATAAGTACAAAGTAAACAAAGCCGATAATCGTTGTCGCAATGGCGGCAGGAGCAAACATGAAAGATTGATCTACTGGCGTTTCAGTCAGATGAAACACTGGGTAGACAAGCAAGCGATGTAAACTGCCTACCACAATTAAATCAACGATAAAGGCCCACAAACGCATCCAAAAACCTGCATACCATACATCAAGCACAGGCTTTTGATAAGAAGGCTTGTCATCGACTTGATGCTGCTCATTTTTAATCGTTGTATCCATTAATGTTCCCCCCTTATTATTTTGTATAAAGATACATAAGCCGAGGAGCATTCGGTTGACTGAACATACGAAGCAACTCGATTTCTGATTTGCTGCTCATCATCGATTCTGCAGAAGCTGCCAAGAATGAAGGAAGACCAAAGTTCTCTTCATATTGGACCACTTTTACATTTCCAAGCTTCTCATCTTTTCGAAGCGCGCTAATCGTATCATCAAAGTAACCAAAGCTGTCAATTAAGCCTAACTTTTTCGCTTGTCTTCCATCGTATATCCGCCCATCTGCAATCTTTCGTACTTCCTCTTCTGACATACTTCTTCCTTTTGCAATGACATCAACAAATCCTTCATAAGAGTTATCTACCATCGATTGCAAGATTTTTCGTTCCTCTTCACTCATATCACGATACGGTGAGAAAATATCTTTATATTTTCCACTTTTAATGGTTTCGAATTCAATCCCTAGCTCATCTGCTAGTTCAGCATAATTCATTCCTTGCATAATAACCCCTAAGGAACCTGTTAATGTTTCAGGGCTTGCATAGATTTTGTCAGCAGGAGTTGAGATATAATACCCTCCTGAGGCAGCCATTGAGCCCATTGACACATAGAGAGGCTTGTCATACTGCTTTTTGAATTTCGTTAATTTATCATGAATTTCTGCACTTTCTACAACACCACCGCCCGGTGAATTGACGCGCAGAATTACACCTTTTACACTTTTGTCTTCTCCTGCATGTTCAATCATTCGCAAAAACTTTCGATGGTTGTAGCCAGGAGCGGAAAACATCCCTTGGACATTACCTGTATCCTGAATCGTTCCATTTACATTTAATACAACTATTTTCCCTTGCTTTGTACCAGGTTCAACCACCTTCTCAGTAAATTCTTCTCCTTGTGCATTTAAGAAATTACCTTCCAGCGCTTTAAACTGGTCGGCTTTATTTGCAGTAGCAAAGTCCACCACCCAGGACCCAATAAATAAAAGAACGGCTGCAAGCAAAGCAAGCCACCTTTTTTTACTCACGCAAAAGCACTCCTTTCAAGTATCAATAAATGGGATCTCACGTATTATACGGAAGAAAGCACAAAGAAGTTTCATAGCATACGATACGGTTCGTCAAAGTTTTTTACATGTTTCATAAAGCTTTTCTAGAAAATCTTTGATACACTATTAGATAAAGGAAAATGAATGATGACTTACAGCTAAGGAGGATTTTCATGCCAAATCGCAGAAATATCTTTTTCTTCTACCAAAACAACCAATGTAAAGATGACGTTGATAACTTAAAGCAGCTTGCACACCAGTATAATTTTAACGTTGTGGAAGATTCCACAGACGCCAACATTATCGTTAGTGTCGGTGGGGACAGCACCTTCTTACAGGCTGTAAGAAAGACTGGCTTTAGACAAGACTGCTTATATACAGGCATTTCGGCTGACAACACATCTTATTTCTATTGTGACTTCTATATTAAAGATACAAAAAAAATGATTGAAGCGATGACAAACGAACAAATTGAAGTACGCCGCTATCCAACTATAAATGTAACAGTTGATGATAAAGTGTCCTTTAATTGCTTAAATGAATGTACAATCCGTTCCTCGGTTATTAAAACATTTGTGATGGATGTTTGCATTGATGATTTGCAATTTGAAACATTCCGTGGAGATGGTTTAGTAATCGCGACACCAACAGGAAGCACAGCCTATAACAAGTCTGTCAACGGTGCAGTTGTCGACCCGATGCTTCCATGCATGCAAGTCAGCGAACTCGCTTCATTAAATAATAACCGTTACCGTACACTTGGTTCATCCTTCATCTTAAGTGGTAACCGTAAGCTTTCTTTAAGTATTGTTCAAGACGGTAACGACTACCCGGTCATTGGGATGGATAATGAAGCATTGAGCATTCAACATATTAACAAAATCGACTTTGAACTTAGCGATAAAATCGTCAAAACCGTAAAGCTAAAAGACAACTCCTTCTGGCAAAAGGTCCAGCGCACATTTTTATAGATATCGTGGTTTACGAAAAGAACTTGGCATTGCGCCAAGTTCTTTTCATTTATCTTCGTACATGACATCGCCATCAACAACCGTCATTTTTACGTTCGTTTGTAAAATATCTCGATACTGAATTTGAAATAGGTCTTGGTCTAAGACTGTAAAATCTGCGACATATCCTTCTTTAATTAAACCTCTTTCATGTTCTCTGTTAATAGCATAGGCACTGCCTATTGTAAAAAGCTGAACCGCTTCAAACATCGTTAAGCACTGCTCTTGCCCATACGTATGCCACGGTGTATCAGGATGAGCACGGGTGACAGAGGCAAAGATTCCAAGCAACGGATCAGCCTCTTCAATCGGTGCATCTGACCCTCCTGCACAATGAATACCTTCTGTTAAAAGTGTTCGCCATGCATATGAGTAAGTCATTCGGTGTTCTCCGAGGCGCTCAATTACCCACGGAAAATCCGAGGAAGTAAAGGTCGGCTGTATATCAAAAATAACAGGCATCTTCTTTGCCTTTTCAATTAAATCTGGGCGCATAATTTGAGCATGAATCAAACGGTCTCTACCGCTGTTAACTGGTGGGAACTTCTCCATTGCGGCAAGGGCGTATTCCGCTGCTAGATCACCTATCGCATGGATTGCAACATTCATTTCAAACTTCCTTGCCTGCTGTACTAACTGCTCGAGCTTTTCAACAGTATGAATCGCCATACCTGATGCTTCTGGCACATCATTATATGGTTTACTTAAAAGTGCAGTTCTTCCACCAAGGGCACCATCAGAAAAGATTTTCATCGCACCAAATTCAACAAATTCGTTCTGCATTTCCTGAATCTCTCTATCCTCATTAAACTCCTCAACAACCCCATGGTGAACAAGTAGATGGGCTCGATATTTAACTTGCTCGCCATCAATAACATGAAAGAAGCTTTCTGCAGTACGTTTAAAGCCCCCATAGTAGTTCAGATCCTCTGTATGTGAGCCGACGAGCCCCATCCGTAGCAAATCTTCCACTGATACCTGAAGAGCCCGCTGCAGCTCTTCCGTACTGATTTCGGGAATAACAGCTTTGACAAGCTCCTGTGCTTGGTCTAGTAAATACCCAGTCGACTGGTCGTCAACATCCCGAACAATGACCCCACCTGATGGATTTGGAGTATCTTTCGTAATGCCAGCCAGTTCTAACGCTTTCGTGTTTGCTAAAATGGCGTGGCGACATACCCTTGTTAACATCATCGGATTTTGAGGTGCAATCTCATCTAATTCAAGGCGATGAAAAATTTTTCGATCAGGAAACACATTTTCATTCCAACCTTCACCAATAATCCATTCACCTTCATTTGTTTCCGCTACCTTCTGCACAAGAGCTTCCTTCATTTCTTGAGATGATTGATATTTTGATAAGTCTAAGCGAATTAACTTCTCGCCATGCCCTATTAAATGCATATGACTATCTACAAACCCCGGATACATCACATTACCCTTTAAATTTACCTCATCCGTTATTTCAGATTGATAAGTTTCTTTCAACTCATTATATGAGCCCATTGCTTTAATGAAGCCGTCTTCTGTGAATACAGCTTCGACCGTTTCCCCTTCTTTACTCATTGTATAAATGACACCATTATGCCACAATTTCCCCACATTAATTCTCCTCACTTTAACTAATAAAAGTAACACTAACGTAACACACTCTTTTCGCTTATTCAAAAGCTTTACAAAGCGAGGGGTCTAACCTTCTTCTCCTATAGAAAAGCCCTCGAGCATATGCTCAAGGGCTTTGTTTTAAAATTAAGCTTTTTGTGCCATTTCTTTTTGGCGAAGTTCAACGCGGCGGATTTTACCTGACGTTGTTTTCGGTAATTCCTCTACAAATTCAACTTTACGTGGATATTTGTAAGGTGCCGTTAAATCTTTAACATGGTCTTGAAGCTGTTTAACATATCCTTCTGCATTCGAGTCAACGCCTTCTTTCAAAACGATGAAGGCTTTAACAACATTACCACGAACTTCATCAGGACTTCCAACAACCGCACACTCTTTAACATCAGGGTGCTTTACAAGAGCATCTTCTACTTCAAATGGTCCAATTGTATAACCAGAACTGATGATAATATCATCACCACGGCCTTCAAACCAGAAGTAACCATCTTCGTCTTTACTCGCTTTATCACCTGTTACATAGTAATCACCGCGATATTGCATTGCAGTACGTTCAGGATCTTTATAGTAATGCTTGAATAACGCAGGTGTATCTTTATGAACAGCGATGTCACCTACTTCACCAGCAGCAACTGGATCGCCATCTTCATTAATGATTTCAACAAGGTTACCTGGCGTCGGTTTACCCATTGAACCTGGTTTTACTTCCATTCCTTCAAGAACACCTACAAGTAGCGTATTTTCCGTTTGACCATAACCATCACGAACAGTAACGTTGAAATGATTTCTGAATGTGTCAATAACTTCACGGTTCAATGGCTCACCTGCTGATACAGCACTTTTTAATTCTGGAAGCTTGTACTCATCAAGGTTATCAACCTTTGCCATTACACGATACTCTGTTGGTGTACAACAAAGAACATTAACTTTATTATCTTGAAGAAGCTGTAAGTATTTATTTGCTTCAAACTTACCATTATAAACAAAACCTGTTGCACCAGAACCTAGTACAGAAAGGAAAGGACTCCAAATCCATTTCTGCCAACCAGGTGCAGCTGTTGCCCAAACCTTATCACCTTGATCGATGTTCAACCAGCCTTTTGCTGCAGTGCGTAAGTGAGCGAAAGCCCAACCATGTGTGTGTACAACACCTTTTGGATTTCCTGTTGTACCAGAAGTATAAGATAAGAACGCCATATCATCACGTTTTGTATCCGCTTTCTCTAATTCGCCACTTTCTTTAGCCATTAATTCGTCAAGACTATACCAGCCTTCAGCACTTCCGCCAACGACGTATTTATTAGGCAAGTCCATGTCAGTTAACTCATTAAATTCAGGGACGAATGGCTCATAACTAATAACACCTTTGATTTCCCCATGATTAATACGGTAACGAAGGTCTTTAGCACGAAGCATTTCCGATCCAGGGCTTACGACAATCCCTGCTTTAATACAACCAACATATACTGCATATGCTTCAACAAGGCGTGGGATAACAATAATCGCTTTATCGCCTTTTTTAAGACCTGTATTTAATAAAGCGTTTCCAATTTTGTTCGCTTTCTCCATCAAATCAGCATAAGTAAGCTCTTCTTTATTTCCCTCGCTGTCCTGCCAAACAATCGCCTTGTTTTCAGGATTAGCAGCAAAACGTTCAACTTCCTCCACTAGGTTGTAATTCTCTGGTGCAATCATCTCAGCTTTATTCATATATTCTCCCCCTATAAATTATTCACCGTTAAACTTCATTGAGCAACCGCTCACTTTTAGCACAAAAATCATCTAACGGCTATTGTACTATTTTTATTATACAAAAAAATATAAATTTTTTAAATATTCTTTTTGGTTTTTTGAAATATTTTCTTCGCCCAAGTCAAAATTCTGTCGAATATCCGAAAAGCGGAGAAAGGCGTTTAGGCTGTGAGATTGCTGGAACCTTTACACAGAGAGGCGCTCTTTGCCTCGGAGTGGAAAGGTGAAGCAACTCGCGCAGCCTGCCTTTCGCAGCTAGACATATCCGAAAAGCGGAGGCGGCTAGATCAAAGGAACGCTGGCTAGAAACGTCACGTCCTGTGCGTCGAAAGCGAAGGAAGGCGTTTAGGCTGTGCGATTGCTGGAACCTTTTCCAGCACACATAATCAAAACCACCAGTGTGAACTGGTGGTTTGCTCTGCGGCTGAAAGCCTCTTTTACCGGCCTCGGCCTTAAAGGCCCACTGAAAGGGTTTCCCTTATGCACCACATTCACTCACCAATTCTAAAGAATTTCCTTATTTTTTCTTATTTCTTTGTCCTGTGAACGGATCAAACTCTTCGAACAATGTTAACTGGTCAGCTCGATAGTCTTCCACCAGCTGATTTCGAATGTAGTCTTGTATTCGCTTCTTGTTTCGACCCACCGTATCAACATAAAAGCCTCTACACCAAAATTTCCGGTTTCCATATCGGTATTTTAAATTGGCATGTCGATCGAAAATCATGAGACTGCTCTTCCCTTTCAAGTAACCCATGAATTGAGACACACTCAATTTAGGTGGGATACTAACTAACATATGAATGTGGTCCGGACAGGCATTGGCTTCATGGATCACCACACCTTTTCGTTCACATAGATCCCGGATAATTTGTCCAATACTCTTTTTATATTTTCCATAAATAATCTGTCTTCTGTACTTTGGCGCAAACACAATGTGATACTTACAATTCCATGTTGTGTGTGCTAAACTATTCATGTCCTTCAAGGGGCATTCCTCCTTCTATGGCGAGATAAAGTGGTCGGGAAACCAACTTTATCTTACCATGAAGGGGGATTTTTTTATTACCACGCTATAAGCTATCTAGAACCCCCGGCATAGCCAGGGGTTTTCTAAACCATTAAAAAAACCCTTTCCAGGAAATCCTGAAAAGGGCTTAGCCATGATTATATAGTTGTGGACTACTTTTGTTGGTAACCACCCATTTGTTGTTCAGCCATTTGAACTAGACGCTTTGTGATCTCACCACCAACAGAACCGTTAGCGCGTGCAGTAGCATCTGGACCAAGTTGAACACCAAATTCTTGAGCGATTTCATATTTCATTTGGTCGATTGCTTGTTGTACACCAGGTACAACTAGTTGGTTTGTATTTCCTTGTGCCATGTTGTTTCACCTCCTTTGGTGTTCATATAATGTGATAAAAGAGGTGAAACCATTCATGGAAAGTCTATGGTAATTGTTTCATATTTATTTTGTTATTTATAACAACTCACCAAACTGTTCTTCTACTTCATCTACTGTAGTTATTTCAAGTACTTCTGTTCGCTCAACAACATCCTGAACCAATTTCTCAATGTCGAGTGATTGTTCATATTTATTAATATTTGCTCGCTTTGGTTTTGTCTTCGGTGCTGATGGTAGAAAAATGGTACAGCAGTCTTCATACGGGCGAATTGAAATCTCATACGTATCAATTTTTTTGGCAATATCAATAATATCAAGCTTATCCATTGCCATTAAAGGACGCAAAATCGGAAAATTCGTCACTTCATTAATAGCATGCATGCTTTCTAACGTTTGACTTGCAACTTGACCAACACTTTCACCAGTCGCAATCGCAAGGGCATTATTCTTCACAGCTAATTGCTCTGTAATACGCAGCATCATTCTTCGTAACGCAGTCATTGAATAGTTGTCTGGCACTTCACGGTGAAGTGTTTGCTGTAATTCTGTAAAAGGCACAACATGCAAGCGCACCTTTCCTGAATAACGTGTTAATTTCTTTGCAAGATCAATGACTTTTTGTTTGGCGCGTTCACTTGTATAAGGCGGGCTGTGAAAGTGGACAGCTTCAATCCGCACACCACGCTTCATCGTTAAATAACCTGCAACAGGACTATCAATTCCACCTGATAGCATTAACATTGCCTTTCCACTTGTTCCAACAGGCAAGCCACCTGCACCTTGCTCCTTCAAGCATGTGATATAACAACCATCTTGAAGAACTTCAACACGCACCATAATATCAGGGTTATGAACATCTACAGAAAGCCCTTCGACATTCTTTAGAAGGTGACCACCAATTTCATGGTTTAAGGCTTGTGAGCGGACAGGGAATTGTTTATCTGTGCGCTTTGATTCAACTTTAAACGTCATATTCGGCTCTTTCATTGCTTCGCGCAGAGCTACTAAAGCACCTTGTCGAATTTCATCGATTTCTTTTTCAGTACGCAAACCTAGGCTTAACGATTGAATCCCAAAAATTTCTTTAAGTCGGTCCATAACCGCCCTGTAATCTTCACCATTTAATTCAATGAACATTCGGTCATGTGTTTTACGAATTTTTAAATTGCGAAACTCTTTCAGTGCCTGCTTCACATTAGACTTTAACTGACTTGTAAATTTCGAACGATTTTTTCTTTTTAACGCCATTTCTCCATAACGAACAAGTATATGGTTATAATTCATGATGATGACCCCATTATTCTTTGTAATTTTGGTAATACCGCACGCAAAGCATTCAAAAATAGCTCAACCTCTTCTTTTGTCGTTTCAAACGACATACTCAGACGAATTGCACTTACAGCTCGTTCCTCACCAAGCCCAGCAGCCATTATTACCTTGCTGGCATCAGCATGTTTTGAAGAACATGCTGATTTTGTTGAAACGTATACGTTGTATTCTTCTAATGAATGAATTAATACTTCAGGCTTCACGCCTAATGCAGAGAAATTAACAATGTGTGGAGCACTATTATTACGTGGTGTGTTAACAACAACACCGTTTATTTCCTCTAATTCCTTTTGTAATTCTCCTTTTAGCTCTTCAAGCTTCTGAATACCTGATGGCATTCTTTCAAACCCGAGCCTGAGTGCCTTTGTAACAGCTACAATTGCTGGTAAATTTTCCGTTCCTGCCCTCACTTGCATTTCTTGAATGCCTCCTGTAAATAAAGGAGAAAGTGTGACGCCTTCACGTACATATAAGAGGCCGGAGCCTTTTACACCATGAACTTTATGTCCGCTCATCGTGCATAGATCAACATCTTTTAACAATAACGGCACTTTTGTCAGACCTTGCACATTATCAACATGAAAGAAAATTTTCGGATAGTCTTTCAAAATTGCTGCTACCTCTTCAATTGGCTGAACCGTTCCCATTTCATTATTCACATGAATCATGGAAACAAGAATCGTATCATCTCGCAAAGCCTCCTGCACATCTTGGGAAGAAACTTTTCCTTCTTCATTTACAGGTAAAAAAGTCACCTCAAAACCTAACTTTTCTAGTTGCTTAAAACTTTGATCCACTGAAGGGTGTTCAATCGTTGTCGTAATCAAATGTTTACCGCGTGATTGATGTTCCAAAGCAATTCCTTTAATAGCAATGTTGTTCCCTTCCGTCCCGCCGGATGTAAATACTAATTCTGTCGGCTTAACACCGATAAGTTCTGCACATCTTTTCCGAGACTGTGTAAGCAGACGCTCTGTTTCACCACCTAATCCATGGATCGATGATGGATTAGCAAAATATTTATGAGCAACTGTATGATATGTCTTCAACACTTCAGGATATGGCTGTGTTGTCGCACTATTATCCAAATAAATCATAAGCAAATCTCCCTGCGTGGCATTTTTTGCAACTAATAATCTTACCATAACTCACGAAAATTAGAAACAGTTATAAGTGATCATAAATGATTCTATCTAATACTATTCATCACACAAAAATATAAAGGTCTTCTTTTTTCATTTCAACCTACTTGCACTACATTTGTCATGTGTAATTTTCATACAAAAGAACCAATATTATTTCCATAAAGTATTTTCTTAAAATTCTCTCATTAATCTTATAATCAAGAAAAAGAAAGAACCAGGGAGTATAAGCTTAATAATCATATATAATTAAATATTAAGAATTTATTTATTATTTAAACTTTTTTGTAATAAAACTTTTTGTAGGAAATTTGTGATATTATCTTATCGTGTTCTATGAGAGTTTTCACAATATTTAAACTAGGAAGCACAGGAGGATTTTTAATATGAAGGAATCAATTTCTGCTAAGCAAACATTTGTGATTGGCCTTATGCTTTTCGCTCTTTTCCTCGGAGCTGGAAATATGATTTTCCCACCAGCATTAGGACAAGCAGCTGGGACTAACGTTTGGCTGGCAACGTTCGGGTTTCTAATCACAGGTGTCGGCTTACCACTGCTGGGGGTTACTGCAATCGCTTTCACAGGTGACCTTGGTTCATTATCAAAACGCGTTCATCCACTATTTGGAGCCATTTTCCCAATCGTCATGTATTTAGCAATCGGCCCTCTTTTCGGAATTCCGAGAACAGGTACAGTTGCTTTTGAAATCGGGGTTACACCATTCTTGCCTGAAAGCATGAATGCAACAGGGATGCCGCTTTTTATTTATACAATTATCTTCTTTGGCATTACGTTTTTACTTGCTTTAAATCCATCTAAGCTTGTAGACCGTATTGGTAAAGTACTGACACCGCTTCTTGTTATCGTATTAGGAGCGCTTGTTATTAAAGCAATTGTAACACCAATGGGCAGCATTGCTGAACCAACTGAGGCATATGCATCTGGAGCATTTTTCAAAGGGTTTATCGACGGATACCTTACGATGGATACCATTGCTGCTTTAGTATTCGGAATTGTTGTTGTCTCTGCTATTAAAGATCAAGGCGTAACAGATAAGAAGATCCTTGCTCGTACGACGGTTAAAGCAGGCCTAATCGCTGCTACAGGCCTTGCGTTGGTTTATTTATCACTTGCATATCTTGGGGCGACAAGCATTAATGTTATTGGTGAAGCGAACAACGGTGGAGCTATTCTTTCTGGGGCAGCTACTCATCTATTTGGCTCTGCGGGTACGGCTGTACTTGGCCTTGCGATTACATTTGCATGCTTAACAACTTCTGTAGGTCTTGTATCTGCTACTGGAGAATATTTCACAAAAATTATGCCAAAGCTTTCTTATCCAGTTATTGTCGGAATCTTAAGTGTATTTAGCATGATCATTGCAAATGTTGGCTTAACGCAATTAATCACCATTTCTCTACCTGTTTTAATTGCTATTTACCCGTTAGCAATTGCATTAATCATTCTTTCCTTCATGCATAACTTCTTCAATGGTTATCGAGAAGTATATGCTGGCGGGATTATTGGCGCGGCATTGATTAGTGCATTAGATGGCTTGAGCACTGCTGGTGTAGATCTTACGAATTTGAACAACTCACTAGGAAGCTTTCTTCCATTATACAGCCAAGGTGTTGGTTGGCTTGTTCCAGCAATCATCGGTTCTATTGTCGGCTACATTTTTGCAAAGGTAAAAGGAAGTCCAAAACGAGCAACTGAATTCACTCGCTCTTCACATCAACATTAAGGAAAGTTTCTTACAAAAAACCTGCGGGATAAAAAATCCTGCAGGTTTTTTCATTGAATATTTAATACTTTCATTAACTCATCGATCGACATTGTCTGAGTATCGGTGTGACCTGCAACAAATTTTTTTGTAATGAATGGCTGGTTGGTTTTCTCTTCTGCTTTAAGGTCAGAAGGGGTTTCTGCGGGGGGCGGTTGCATTTCAACTTGGTTATTAAATGCTTCTTCTGGGATTTCTAAGCTTTTCAAAACCGTCATTCTACCTGAAGCAAGCATTCCATCGCCTACTGTCGAACGATCAGTTGTCAGGACTATTATAAACACCGCCCACACTATCAAACATATTGTTGCCATTACACCGAGAAGAATCTTCTTCATCATTCTTCCCCTTTAAGCAAAAGTTCCTTTTCATTTTTTTCTAACAACTGACTTACTTTCGAAAGGACATCTGGGTCCAGTTCCTGAAGTGAGCTTGCAGCGATCTCTAATGATTGCTCATACTGGCATGCACGGAAAGCTTCCTCAGCTTCAATCAATCGTGCCGCCACAAATGGATATTGACTTCTATACCTATTTCCGTATTGAATGACTTTCTCAGCTAACGCAGCTTGGTCTAGCATATGTGTGATCTCTTCATATACATTGTTAACTTTACCAACCGCCTCGTCAAGGTAGCGGCGAATTGAAGCCATGTCCAGTGGCTTTTCTTCAAGTTTTTCCTCAACTGCTTGAAGGCTATCATTGGCACTTGCTGTTTGCGACCAGAAATATTTCGGAACACCAGGCAGTGTACTCTTTCTCACAAGACGATTTACTTCTAACAACTTCTTATTCATTTCTCGAAGCTTTTCCCGGGCTTCAATTTCATCTTTTCGAAGAGTTTGAAGCATTTCTTGAATATCCTTATGTGTTTCTTTCATTTCGTTTACTTTCTTCGCAATTTCCTCTAAATCATGACGAAGTTTCGTTGCAGGCAGATCATTTTCTTCAATTCGATGACGAACTTCATAATATTTCTTCATCATATAATTTAAATCTTTCTCAAGCCGATGCTGCGTTTCTAAATCCTTCTCTGTTAAATGGTAAGACATTTGGACAAACATCGATTCTTCTTTTGTTGCAGCAACTTGTTCTTTCAAACGTTCCAAAACCGGCTCAAGAGTCGGTTCATCTTGAAGTACGATTTGCTTGGAAATCGCTTCTTTTTCAAGTGCATCATAAATTTGCTCAATATTTTCCTTCATATCTGCAATGTCATCTTTTACTTTCGCAATTTCGGCTTTCTCGACAAGCTTTTCATATTCTACTAATTGCTCTTCCATCTTCTCCAGCTCTTCTTCAACAGCGAGATGCGAAAGCACGTAATCCTGTTCCACCATTTCAATAAATCCAGAACGCAATTCTTGAATTTGGGAAGGAATATGGGTTTGACAATCTGTAAGAAGATTCGGAATTAACTTTGTCTTCTCATGCACATCTGTTAACCGCTCCTTGATTTCAAGCACAATTTCCCGGGCTTGAAAGTAATTGCCTTGTTCTGTCTCTGTTTCAACGTCTGTAAATCTCTTTTCTATTTCACCAAGTTGCGCTTCAATATGTTCTTCCGCTTTCCCAAACGTATGTCGTTCTGTTAACAATCTTTTCTTTAGCTGCTTAAACGTATAGCGCAATTCTTCATTATCTACACGATTCTGTTCTTCACTGCCAAGTAATTCTTGAAGCTCAGCTAAAAGTGTGTCAATCTGTTCGTCGATCCATTTCAACAAATCACTTGTCTCAGCATTTATTTTTTTCGCTTTGTTGTAGCGATATTTGTCTACTGCTTCTTCTGCATCGAACAGCATCTCTTCAGCTTTCGGAAGTTCCTGGGTCACAATTTCATCCCATGTTTTTCGCCAGCTTTCGAATTTCTCTTCTGCTTGACCGGTCAAATTCAAGGCCTTCACACGTGAAATTTCTTCTGTCACTGGCCGGTTCATTACTTCCATTTTCCACGCTTCAAGCCGTGAAACTTCATCATATATTCTTTTACGCATTATTAAGCTGTATGTAATTAAGCCAAGAAAAATAATGACAAGCCCGATCACATATTCCATACGATAGCACCCTTCTCATTCATGTTCTCTATCTATCTTCCTACCCCTTCTCTACATCAAGGGCCGTGCACACTGTTTTATTATGTAGAAATGCCTGTTACCCTGTATAATTGAAACGCGAGTCTTGAAAACCATATTAAAATAAGATTTAAATCCATTATGTATATATCGTTTAATGTTTTTATGATACCATGTATTCAATATTTATGACCAAATTTTTTCAAAAAAATTGACGAATCATTCTTTAGGAGTGGGAGGAAATCATTATGAAAATTGACGGACATATCCATACCCCATATTGTCCTCATGGAAGCAAAGATTCTTTCGAAGAATACATTGAACAAGCAATTAAACAAGACTTTAGTACGATCACTTTTACCGAACATGCTCCCCTTCCACCATCATTCGAAGATCCGACACCTGATAAAGACAGCAGTATGCCGTTCCAACAGTTAGAGAATTATCTTAAAACACTTACAGATTTAAAGAAGAAATACGCAAACGACATTCACATTCAGACCGGATTAGAAATTGATTTTATTGAAGGATTTGAGCAGGAAACGACTGATTTCTTACAAACCTATGGTCACTTATTAGACGACAGCATATTATCTGTCCACTTTCTAAAACAAAATGACCACTACTTCTGTTTAGACTTTAGTGATGACACCTTTCAAGAGATGATTCACTCTTTTGGTATTACAGCAAAAATCTATGAGGCATATTTTCATACAGTTAAGCAGTCAATTAAAGCAGATCTTGGTCCATACAAACCAAAGCGGATCGGACACATAACACTTGTGCATAAATTCCAAAAACGTTTCCCTTGCGACCTATCCTTTGAAAGAGAAACCACTGAACTGCTTCAGCTTGTTAAAAGCAATGGACTTGAACTGGACTACAATGCTGCTGGTTTAAGCAAGCCGCTCTGTGGAGAACCTTATCCAACGGAAAAATTAGTTAAACAAGCCGCTTCAATGGGGATTCCACTCGTATATGGTTCAGATGCACACCAAGCAAATGATGTTGGGCAACATTATCACCAATTGCAAAAGGTATTATTGGGACAAAGCTGAGAGCACTATGCTCTCTTTTTTGTTTGTGTTTCTGTTTGGAAGATTTGCATTGAATCAATCCATCTATTTATTCGCTCTTGATAGCGTCGTACAAAGTATGTTTCCCTCGGCTGTATGTATAGAACTTCTGTTAAATACTGAGGGTACAAATAAGGCATCATAACCATCCCTTTAAATTGAATGACCGCGTAATCTATTGAATAATGATTGAAAGGTTGATTTTGCACACCTGCTTGAAAAACAGATTTCATAAAGAATGTTTCCCTCTTTAAATATGTGGCCATCATTTCGCGAATCAAAACAGAATCCAATGTCATTTCCCTATACACAAATCTTGTTAAAGCGACATGTTGCTGCTGAAAGGCAAGAATACGAGCACACATTTCTTTCAAACAAACAGCAGGAGTCAATTTCGGCATCTCATTTACAGCTTCCTCGAGCATTTGTAAATAAGGTTCATAAAATTGGAGAAGCAAGCTTTCTAACAAGCCTTTCTTACTACCAAAATAATACGAAATTAAGGCGGGGTTAACATCGGCTTTCTTAGCCACTTCCCTAACAGACGTCCCTTGAAACCCTTTTGTATTAAATAAAGAAATTGCCGCATCAATCACCTTTTGTTTCGTACTCATCCTCTACCTCTCCCTTCTGAATTATGCCTGTATACTTCATTTCTACCGCTCTAGATAAAGTCCTCCAAGTTTCGCTCGACATTAATAGTCTCAAAACGCAATATTTGATAGAATACAAGTAATTTCATTTAGAAAGAAGGGGAATCATCTTGTTCCAAGTCGAAGCCTATAACCAATCAAAAGACAAAAACTACGAATTACTCATAAAGCAATTACAAGCTTTACTTGATGGCGAAAAAAATGTCACCGCAAATTTAGCGAACGCGTCTGCCCTTTTAAACCAATTTCTTGATCGTGTAAACTGGGTCGGTTTTTACTTAATGGAAGAAAATGAACTTGTTCTCGGCCCATTTCAAGGGCTTCCTGCTTGCGTGCGTATTCCAACCGGAAAAGGTGTATGCGGAACATCAGTCGAAGAACAAAGAACTATGCGTGTAGCAGATGTACATGCTTTCCCAGGTCATATTGCTTGTGACGCAGCCTCTCGTTCAGAAATTGTCGTACCGATCATTCAAAACAATACTGTGTTCGGAGTTTTAGATATAGACAGTCCCGAAACTGACCGTTTTGATGAAATAGATGAAAAATATTTACAAGCATTTGTCGAAGAACTTTCCAAGCATCTATAAAGCGACAAAGAAGCTCACTACCGTTAAGCAGTGAGCTTCTTTATTTAGCGATCATCTTCATGAACAACTACTTGGTTCTTACCATTATGCTTTGCTTCATAGAGTGCTTCATCCGCACGATTAAATAAATACTTAACTGAATCCTCTCGATCCTTTGACCAATGAGAAATACCACAAGAGATTGTAATCTTCGGTTCAGTATGCTCACGTACACACTTCACTAAACGCTCTCCAACAAGTATTCCTTTATCAAGAGGTACTCGCGGTAAATATACAGCAAGCTCTTCGCCACCCCATCTAGATGCAATATCATCTGAGCGAGTATTTTTTGTAAGAATTTTAGCCACCTGGACAATGACGTTGTCCCCGACTTGGTGACCAAACGTATCATTTACAGATTTAAAGTTATCGATGTCAATCATAATAAACGTACCTTGCCCATCTTCGTTCATTGCTTTTTGGATATGGTCGTCAAGATAATTACGAGAATAAAGCCCTGTTAAATAATCTGTTACAACCATTTGCTCCAGCTTTTCACGAAGCATCGAATTGACAAACGCCAATGTCGAATGATGAACAAGTGATTCAAGTAACTTAAACTTTTCGAAAGTAAAGTGGTATGGACTACTGTGTAAAGCAATTACACCACCTTTAAGTTCACCACTTTGGATCATCGGCACGACAAGTAAAGAGCGGTATTCCAAGCAAGCAAATTGTTTATTTCCTTCAAGGTCACTTACAAACAAAGAATCCTTCGCTTTTTTTAATTTCTTAACAGCGGTTTGTAAAAGCTTCTGAGCTTCAGATGTTTGGAAGTAATCTGTACTCCCTTCAAGCAAATGTGCATCTGCCTTATTCGGAAACATAAAGAAACCAACTTCTTGTGCTCCGAAAGAGTCGATAATCTGTTCTTTCATAAATTGAACTGTATCAGACAAGCGCAAATTTGAATTTAAGCGATGTGATGTCTTATTAATCAACCTTAAATCATGGATTAGTTGCTTTGACTGCTGATAAAGCTGAGCGTTTTCAAGCGCATTCCCAGCCGTATTAGCTAAGAGCTCAACAAAATCAACCTCTTGTTTTGTAAACATAACTGCGTTAGGAGCCAAAACCTGTAAGACTCCATAAATCCCTTGCTTACCTTTGAGTGGGACATATAAAAGTGACTGATTGCTTTTTAACTTATCCTCAAATTGGACATTCCCTGTTAAATAAGCTTGAATAGCTGCTTGGCTTACAGTTTCACCGTTGTATTGGAGACCGCGCACTGGCAGCTCTTCAAATTCTTCTGTATCTTGAGACATCAACAAATAATGTTCAAATGAAGGATAGACCTTTTCAAGCGTTATGATAATTTCGCGTAAGACATCCTTCGTGTTCATCGAAGAATGGAATTTCGCTGTAACCCGATATAGTTGTTCATACCGGTCTTCATCATTCAAAAATGAATTATTTCGTTTCCAATGGTCAAATAGCTTTGCACATTCATCTGCTGCGGCTTCCAAAAAGCACCCTTTTTCCTCCAAATTTTCATGGCGGTCATAGAAAAAGAAAAGAATCCCTTTATAAATATCAGCATTTACTTTTCGAAATGGTACAGCTGCTATTTGATATTTATCACTAAGGAGAGGCTGTAGCATTGCCCCATTATACACGGCTGTATCGACGTTTTGTTGAATTAGCTTCAGCCAATCTTCCTTTTCAACACGTTGAATAATTTCTTCCGTTTCCTGAAATGTGCTGTCTTCTAAATAAAATTGTTCTTTCCATTTATTATAGGAGTACACACCAATGTGCTCAACAGAAAGAAAGTCTTTCAACTGCACAACAAACGCGTTCAAAAAGGCAGCTCGGTCTGTACCGTAATAGCCATTTGCAATTAAATCAAAAAACATGCTTTTGAGCTGTTCAATTTTCACCTGAGTTTCTTTTACTGGCCGCATCATTTTGTCAACCCCATTTAATCCACCTATTATAATACTTTTTAACGTACAAATTCTCTTTAATTTAGAGCCTACTAAATATTATAATCTACCTTCCTAGTATTTTCCTAACAAAAACGTCTACAAAATTTGTACATTTATTGACAATTTACACAAAAACTTTTTTTAATTAGTCATACATTTATCCTATATTAACTTATTTATCGGTATTTTCAGTTAAAATTGAAACATTTTCTTCAAAAATAACTAACCATGCCTTCGGTTTCTTATTTAATAACTGAACAGCCTGAGGTTTTTCCTCTAATTGAAACGTAATAACCTGCGCTTCACTTGCATTCAACTCAAGCTGATAGCCCTCAGCAACTTTATTAATTTTATAGGGTTCTTGCACAAAGGTAAGCTGCGGTTCACCGTTAAGCTGCTCTTCTTCTAGTTGTTTATCAAATGCATACCAGTCTTTTTTCATTTTCACATACACAGTCTCATTCGATATTTTCAAACTCTTTGGATCTGCCTTTAGTTCCTTTGCTTTCTTTGTTTGAAACTGAAAGTGATTGCCAGGCTGCACTTCGTATAGCAGCAAACCTGGTTTCTGCTTCACATGCTTTGTCATTACTACTAAAGGTGGCTGCTCTGCTGTTCCAACCTGCACAACCCCTGCACCATAAAAGAATTCTTCTTTCTTACTATTCGAATAATAATTAGCTTGCCACATAAATGCTCCTGCAACTGCAGCAAAACAAATAAGAATAAACACCTGCCGTAACTTTCGCTGCTTTACGGTTTCTTCATTATATTCCTTCATTTTGTATCACTACTTTCTCGTTCCACATAGGTACACTCATCATAGACATAGGAGGAATTCTTCTCAACCCTTGACTTCTTAAGAGAAAACAACTAAAATGAAATTTGTGTGTAAAATAAGGCAGCTTAGGTGGTTTCTCTGATGTTTTCATTTTGTTCCTCTCCTTAGAGGTGTATCGCGTAACTCTTTGCTGCTGGAGCGAAGGTACATGAAAACAAAATGAGCATGAGTTGGAAGTTCCACACCTGTTGTTATTTTATACGAATATATAAAATAGAGGAGGAACGAGAATGTCTCGTTTTACAGGATCAGTTTGGAAAAAGTCTCGTCGTCTTGGTATTTCACTAAGCGGTACAGGTAAAGAATTAGAAAAGCGCCCTTATGCGCCAGGTCAACACGGCCCTAACCAGCGCCGCAAAATCTCTGAGTATGGTACTCAACTTCAAGAGAAGCAAAAGCTACGCTTCATGTACGGCTTGAATGAGCGCCAATTCCGTAACACTTTTGATACAGCTGGTAAAATGAAAGGTATCCATGGTGAGAACTTCATGATTCTTCTTGAATCTCGCTTGGACAACCTAGTTTATCGTCTAGGTCTTGCTCGCACTCGTCGTCAAGCTCGTCAGCTTGTAAACCATGGTCATATCACTGTGGATGGCGGCCGCGTAGATATCCCATCTTACCGCGTAAAGCCTGGCCAAACAATCGGCGTTCGCGAAAAATCTCGCAACCTTGATATCATCAAGGAAGCAATCGAAGTAAACACATTCGTACCAGAATATGTATCATTTGATGCTGAAAAAATGGAAGGTACGTACACTCGTTTACCTGAACGCTCTGAATTACCTGCAGAAATTAACGAACCACTTATCGTTGAATTCTACTCTCGTTAAGTTTCTTGAAGAAGAGCTTGGACTTGGTCCAGGCTCTTTTCTTATGCAAAAAAAATGCGCCTGACATATAATATGTCGGCGCATTTTTTAATTATCTTCTAGTGCATAATATTTCTAAGCGGCCCGACTCCGGTTTTCTATTGGCCAGCTGCGGCGGCTAGGGGCTCGAGGTCATAAGTCAGTCTGCTATGGGGACAAAAAGCCATCCCCTCCGCATTCTGCCTTATGCTTGTCGCCCCTTAACAAGCCACCTTCGCTTTTCTTATTGTCCAGCTCGGTGGGCAGAAATTTGTGTCACTTCACCTTCCCACTCCGAGGCAAAAAGCGCCTCTATGCGTGAAGGCTCCAGTGAACAATATTTCTAAGCGGCCCGCCTCCGCTTCTTATTTATAAGTAATAAGGAAGTATTTTTTTCTTGCCGCGGCGGATGACTGTGAATTTGCCTTCGATGCGGTCGTCTGCTGTTAGGATTCGGTCTAGTTCTTGGGAGCGTTCGCCATTGATGTAGATGGCACCGTTTTTGATATCTTCACGGCCTTGGCGTTTTGATGGTGAGATCTTTGCATCAACAAGCAGCTCAAGTAAACTCATTTCTTCTTCTGTACATTCGTATGAAGGTACATCTTTAAAGCCTTCTTCTACTTCAGAAGCTGTTAATTGTTTAATGTCACCACTGAATAATGCTTGTGAAATACGTACAGCTTGTTCATATTGTGCTGAGCCATGTACAAGTGTTGTCATTTCTTTTGCTAGTGCTTTTTGTGCCTCACGCTTTTCAGGGGCTGTTTCGACTTCTTTTGTAAGACGATCGATTTCTTCGTGTGATAAGAACGTAAAATATTTCAGGAATTTCACTACATCTCGGTCATCTGTATTAATCCAGAATTGGTAAAATTCATATGATGTTGTTTTTTCTGGGTCAAGCCAAATTGCACCGCCTTCTGTTTTACCGAATTTAGAACCGTCACTTTTCGTGACAAGCGGTACTGTTAGACCGTATGCTTTCGCTTCTTCACCATTTGTCTTGCGGATCAATTCAAGACCAGCTGTAATATTTCCCCATTGGTCACTACCGCCGACTTGAAGTGTACAACCTTTTTTCTCGTACAATTTCATAAAATCAAATGATTGTAGGATCATATAACTGAACTCAGTAAATGAAATACCAGATTCAATTCGAGATTTTACAGAGTCTTTCGCCATCATGTAATTAATACCAAAGTTCTTCCCAACATCACGCAGGAATTCAATAACTGTTAAGTCGCCAATCCACTCAAAGTTATTTGCAACTTCTGCAGCATTGTCACCTTCCTCAAAGTCTAAAAAGCGTGACAATTGACCTTTTATCTTATCGCTCCAAAGTTGAACGATATCTTCGGAATTTAATGTTCGTTCAGCTTTTTTACCACTTGGATCACCAATTAAACCTGTTCCTCCACCCACAAGAGCAATTGGCTGGTGACCAGCATCTTGAAAACGACGAAGCATTAAGACTGGCAGTAAATGACCAATATGCAGGCTATCTGCTGTCGGGTCAAACCCACAGTACAAAGTCGTTTTATTTTCACTTAAGTGCTTACGCAGACCTTCCATATCAGTTGCTTGATTGATTAGTCCACGGTATTCCAAGTCTTTTAATAATTCC
Organism: Bacillus tianshenii; assembly: GCA_020524525.2. Taxonomy (NCBI): domain Bacteria; kingdom Bacillati; phylum Bacillota; class Bacilli; order Caryophanales; family Bacillaceae; genus Sutcliffiella; species Sutcliffiella tianshenii. The sequence continues at coordinate 2,606,883 of CP129018.1, forward strand.
ATCATTTTCTCTCCTTTTTCTGTAAAAAATAAAAAAAGCCCTTCAAGAAGGGACGGGAATTTTCCCGCGGTACCACCCTTTTTGAAGAACTATCTCTTCCGCTTTCAATCAGATAACGGCCTGATAACCGTCTTTTGCTAGTCGTTCAGTTTCACAAAAGAAGCTCAAGGATGTATTTCACGTCTGTCTTTGCGCTGATTCACACCACCCACCAGCTCTCTGAGAAACAGGGAGACAAACATTACTAGGTTCCTGTCTTAGCTTATCACGATTCATTCTTTTTCTTGCATATGTATTTATTTATCACAAATCGTAACCTTTCGTCAACTTCAAATAAATAGATTGGTGCAAAATATGTCAAACAAATGGGTATTATGCTATAATAATGGCGGAAATTTAGGGGGATTGATGCAATGGAGTTCAATAAGCGTAAGATGCAAAAAAGCATGCGTATCACATATAAAGTGTTGTGGAACCTTATTCTCGTTTCATTTATTGTTATTCTTGTCGGTATGAGCTTTGCCGGAGGTGTCGGGGCTGGATACTTTGCCTCACTTGTCAAAGACGAACCGGTACGCAGCCAAGACGACATGAAAAAAGAAATTTACAATTATGCAGAAACAACGGATCTATACTTTGCGGATAATGTGTACCTCGGAAAGCTTCGCTCTGATCTTGAGCGTGAGGAAATTAAGCTTGAAGACGTATCAGACTATGTAAAACAAGCTGTCATTGCTACAGAAGATGAATATTTTTACGAGCATAATGGAATTGTTCCAAAAGCAATTCTACGAGCACTCTATCAAGAATTCACAAATTCAGCAATTCAAACAGGCGGAAGTACCCTCACACAGCAACTTATCAAAAATCAAATTCTCACAAATGAAGTCTCTTTCGAACGAAAAGCGAAAGAAATGGTCCTTGCCCTAAGGCTTGAGCGTTATTTCAAAAAAAAATGAAATCCTCGAAGCTTATTTAAATGTTGTACCTTTCGGACGTAATTCATCTGGTCGCAATATTGCTGGTGTACAAGCAGCAGCGCAAGGAATATTTGACGTAGATGCGAAAGACTTAAATTTAGCTCAAGCAGCTTATATAGCTGGACTTCCACAAAGTCCTTTCGGTTATACCCCATTCACTAATAGCGGAGAAGTAAAAGAAGATATTACTCCTGGCATAAATAGAATGGAAAAAGTACTAAAGCGAATGAAAGACGTTGGTTTTATTAATACAGATGAATATAACAAAGCTGTTTCATATGATATTCGCGCAAATCTTACGTCACCAAAACCAAATCCACTTCAAGAATACCCTTGGTTAACATTTGAAATCGAGCGCCGTGCTTCAAATATTTTAACATACCAATTAGCAAATGAAGATGGCTACACAAATGATGACTTAGCAAAAAATGAAGAGCTCTTTAACGAATATGCGATTATGGCTAGTCGTAATCTGCGAAAAAATGGCTACAAAATTCATACAACCATCGATAAAGAAATGTACGATAAAATGCAAGAGATAAAAAATAATTACCCTTATTACGGCTATGATAAACCTGAAACAGGTACCGACCCAGATACAGGGGAAAAAATACGTGTGATGGAACCAGTCGAAGTTGGCGGTATTCTAATTGAAAATAAAACTGGAAGAATTCTCAGCTTTGTTGGTGGACGAGACCATGACAGAGAACAATTGAACCACGCTACGTTAGCTAAACGTTCAAATGGCTCCACTATGAAGCCGCTGCTTGTCTATGCACCCGCAATGGAACTTGGTGCAATACAGCCCGGGTCAATTATTCCTGATGTACCAGTTGAAATTCCAGCAGGAAGCAGTGTTTGGAAGCCCGAAAACTACGGCGGTGGTGTACATGGTTTTACATCTGCAAGACGAGCACTTGCCAGATCTTATAATATACCTGCAGCTCGAATCTATGCAGACATCGCTAATCAAAACCCTGCCTCTTATTTGAAACGAATGGGGATTACAACTCTTACAAAGAGCGACCCGAATCATTTGGCACTATCTATCGGTGGCTTAGAGCGGGGAGTTACAGTTGAAGAGAATACAAATGCTTATGTGACCTTTGCGAACGGTGGAAAATTTGTTGATGCTTATATGATTGACAAGATTACGGATGATAACGATGAAGTAATTTATCAGCATAAGACAAAGGAAGTAAATGTCTTCTCATCACAAACAGCATATTTAACAATTGATATGATGCGCGATGTCATTCATGGCGGCACTGCATCAGCCTTACCTTCACGTATGAAATTCAGTGCAGATTGGGCAGGAAAAACAGGAACATCTCAAAATTATAAAGACGCTTGGTTTGTAGCCACAAACCCAAATGTAACGTTCGGTCTGTGGATGGGCTATGATACACCAAAGCCACTTGACCGCTATTATAAAGGATATTCATACTCTCAGCGGAACTTAAAGCTGTGGGCGGACTTAATGAACAGCGCCTATGATATTCGTCCAGAATTAATTGCACCAAACGAGCGTTTTAAACGTCCATCAGGGATTATAAGCCGTTCTTATTGCGCAGTATCTGGCATGTTACCAAGTGATTTGTGTACACAAGCAGGTCTGACAAGAAGTGATTTATTTAACAGCAAATACGTCCCGACACAGCCAGATAATAACTTAGAAGTCGGAAAATACATTACGGTGAACGGAAAACACTACCGCGTTCCGAGCAGCGCTCCAAGTGCATTCGTTCAAGAAGGCATCATGTTGAAAGAGAGCTTTCTTAAGTCTGGCGGCTATTCAAAGCTTAATAACTTGAACCAACTGATTCCAAATGGTTCATCTTGGGAAAACTTAATTGTTCCAGAAAAATCTTCTCGTGGAGATAACGGCAAAGCACCATCAGCTGTGCGTGGATTAAAGCTTACTGGCAATACCTTAAGTTGGCCAGCACATTCAGAAGGAGATGTCGTTGGTTACCGTGTCTATCAAGCAGCTTCACCACTGGATAATTTTAATCTGATTGCAAGTACATCATCATCTTCTTACCAAGTACCAAACCCAAGCGCTGTCTATTACGTAACAGCAATTGATTTAACAAATATAGAATCAGCACCATCTAACACAGTTCAAGGTGCAAATTTGACAGAAGACGTACCAATTGAAAGCGAGCCAATAGAAGAAGATGTGAATGATGATAGCACTGAATTAAATATTCCACTCCCTCCAGAAGACGAAACAGAATAAAAAGTAAGAAGAGCACTCCTCTAAAGTTAGGAGTGCTCTTCTTGTTTAAAGCTTAGTCTTCCATTGTTGATAAATCACCAGTCGGTAAGTCAAGCTCCCAAGCTTTCAGGACGCGACGCATAATTTTCCCGCTTCGTGTCTTAGGAAGCTTATCACGGAATTCAATTTCACGTGGTGCAGCATGTGCAGCTAATCCTTTTTTCACGAATTGACGAATGTCTTCTTTCAATTCATCTGTAGCTGTTTCGCCATCACGCAGCGCCACAAACGCTTTAATAATTTCGCCACGTACAGGGTCTGGCTTACCGATAACACCTGCTTCAGCAACAGCAGGATGCTCTACAAGCTTACTTTCAACTTCAAATGGTCCGACACGCTCACCAGACGTCATAATTACGTCATCGATACGGCCTTGGAACCAGAAGTAGCCATCCTCGTCCATGTAAGCAGAGTCACCTGATACATACCAGCCACCAGGCATAAAGTAAGATTCAAACTTTTCAGGGCGATTCCAAATTGCACGCATCATTGATGGCCAACCTTTTTGAATAGCAAGGTTCCCCATGCGATTTGGTGGAAGCTCATTGCCTTGGTCATCCACAATTGCAGCTTTCACACCTGGAATTGGTTTACCCATAGAACCTGGTTTCACTTCCATGCATGGATAGTTACAAATAAGCTGTGCACCTGTTTCAGTCATCCACCATGTATCATGAATACGCAGGTTAAAGACTTTCATCCCCCAGCGAACAACTTCAGGGTTAAGCGGCTCACCAACACTTAAAATATGTCGCAGGTTAGATAAGTCAAAACGTTTTACAAGCTCGTCCCCTGCCCCCATTAACATACGGAATGCAGTAGGCGCACTATACCATACGGTTACACCGTAATCTTCTAATGTTTGATACCATGCTTCAGGCTTAAAGCGTCCGCCAACGATGACATTTGAGACACCGCTCAGCCACGGGCCAAAAATACCGTAGGATGTGCCTGTTACCCAGCCTGGGTCAGCTGTACACCAATAAATATCGTCCTCTTTAAGGTCAAGAACCCATTTAGCTGTTTGATAATGCTGAACCATTGCATTATGCACATGCAGAACACCCTTTGGCTTGCCTGTAGAACCGGATGTATAGTGAAGGATAAGTCCATCTTCACGGTCTACCCACTCAATGTCTAAATATTTACTTGCTCCTTCAAAATGTGCATTAAAATCAATATAAGGACCTTCTTCTTTCACATCGTCTCCCACTAGGACAACATGCTTCAAGTGTGGAAGTTCATCAACAGGTACGCGCTCCAGTAATTCAGGAGTTGTAACGATGACCTTTGCTTCACTGTCTTCTAGGCGGTCACGAACCGCACCTTCCATAAACGCTTCAAATAATGGACCTACAATTGCTCCAAGCTTAATTGCACCAAGAACTGTGAAATACAACTCTGGAGAACGAGGCATAAAAATAAATACACGATCTCCTTTTTCTACATCTGCCATTTGTTTTAGAACATTACCTGCTTTGTTCGACATTTCCTTCATTTCTTGGAACGTATACTTCTCGTTACGATTCGGGTCCCGATAAAAAAGGGCTACCTTATTTTTCTTTCCATTCTCTGTGTGACGATCAATTGCCTCATACGCCATGTTCACTCGGCCAGTTGTGTACCAAGAGAACTCTTTCTCTGTCTCTTCCCAATTAAAAGTTTCGTAGGTTTCTTGATAGTCCTTCATGTTGTAATCCCCTTTTACCGCAGAAAGCGCTTCCACTTTCATTAATGTGTCCCCCTTTATGTAAAGTTCTAAAGTCATTATAATATAAAATCTATTATTTCTCAATTTTTAAATAATTATATCTTTTATAATCTATTCAAAAAGTTTTGCTCACAGTCCTTTTGAATTATGTATAATATAGGCAGTACACCAATAAAATTCAGTTGAACACGTTGTTAGGAGTGAACCAATGAAACACAAAAAAACTTACAACGCCAAGGAACTAAAAACAAAAGAAGGTACAATAGTCATCGAAGGTCCTATCCCACCACATACGTTGAAAACATATGACTTTCATGAGGATCTGACTTCCTTCCGTAGACCTAAAGAGCAATTTAAAGCATTAATTGAAATTGCTAGTTTAGAAGAAGGTCGTATATTAATTGTGAGAGAAGGAAATATGATTGTCGGGTATGTGACTTATTTACACCCAGACCCTTTAGAGCGTTGGTCAGAAGGCAACATGAAGAACTTAATCGAGCTTGGGGCGATTGAGGTCATTCCGAAATATCGTGGCTCAGGCGTAGGTAAAAACCTATTACAAGTTTCAATGATGGATGATGCAATGGAAGACTATATTGTTATTACAACTGAATACTATTGGCATTGGGACTTAAAAGGTACAGGGTTAAATGTATGGGAATATCGAAAAGTGATGGAAAAAATGATGAATGCTGGTGGCCTCACATACTACGCAACAGACGACCCTGAGATTAGCTCACACCCGGCCAATTGCTTAATGGCACGAATCGGAAGCCGTGTTGACCAAGATTCTGTGCAGCAGTTTGACCAACTTCGTTTTATGAATCGCTTTATGTATTAATTTCAGTAGAATGAAAGCGTTTTTAAGATAGACGTATATTTGTAGTTACTAAGGAGGAGTCTAAATGATTGTTGAAGAGATCATGAGCAAGGATATTGTTACTTTATTACCAGATGACACAATTGAAAAAGCTTGTGAAATAATCCACTCCAACTCTGTTCGCCATATTCCGATTGTCGACACTGACTACCACGTGCTAGGCATTGTATCTGACCGTGATATTCGAGATGTCAGTCCATCTATCTTCCATTCTGAAGAACATATGGAAGATTTGAAAAAACCAATCGCAAGTATCATGACAGAAGATGTAATCACAGGTCATCCACTTGATTTCGTCGAGGACATTTGTTCTATTTTTTATGAACATCATATTGGGTGTCTTCCGATTGTATCAGAAGGAAAATTAGTTGGTATTGTCACAGAAACAGACATGCTACACACACTTGTTGAATTAACAGGTGCCGACCAACCGAGCTCATTGCTTGAAATTAAAGTGAAAAACCGTGCAGGTGTGCTGACAGATGTGGCCTCTGTCTTCCGTAAAAATAAAATCAATATTATTAGCGTACTCGTCTACCCAGACAAATCTGATAACTATAAGATTCTCGTTTTCCGGGTTCAAACGATGAACCCAACACATGTAATTGAGGATCTCAAAAATGAAGGCTACCATGTACTGTGGCCAAACCTTCCAGGTGTTTCATCATGAAAAAAAATGCAATCTATATCATGTCTGACGAGTACCAAAACTATAAATTCAGCAATGACCACCCTTTCAACCAAGTGCGGGTCAAGCTTACGACAAGCCTGCTAAAAGAAATCGATAAAATCGATGATTCAGATATTATTCCCCCAAGGCAAGCAACAGATGAGGAGCTAGCACTTGTGCATGATCCTCATTATGTTGCTGCAGTAAGGAAAGCTGGGCAAGGTGATTTAGCTGAAGATATTGCATTAAATTATGGAATCGGAACAGAGGATACACCTATTTTTGAAGGCATGCATGAGGCAAGCGCAACGATTGTTGGTGGTACATTAACAGCTGCTGATTATGTAATGGAAGGAAAAGCAGACCATGCTCTTAACCTTGGCGGCGGTCTGCATCATGGCTTTCAAGGAAAAGCCTCTGGGTTTTGCATTTATAATGACGCTTCCGTTGCAATTAAGTATATTCAAGAAAAGTACGGGGCGCGCGTGCTTTATATTGATACGGATGCTCACCATGGCGATGGGGTTCAATGGTCTTTCTACGATGATCCAACCGTCTGTACCTACTCCATCCATGAAACCGGACGCTATCTATTTCCTGGAACGGGAAATGTGAATGAACGCGGTCACGGAAAAGGATATGGCTATTCATTTAATATTCCGCTCGACGCGTTCACAGAAGACGAATCATGGGTCGAAGCCTATGAAACTTCAATCCGAGAAATTACAGAATTCTTTCGGCCGGATGTGATTTTGACCCAAAACGGAGCCGATGCTCATTATTTCGACCCGCTTACACATTTATCATCAACAATTGATATCTATCGACACATCCCAAGGATTGCTCATGAGTTGGCTCACGAGTACTGTAATGGACGCTGGATTGCTGTAGGAGGCGGTGGTTACGACATTTGGCGCGTAGTCCCGCGGGCATGGGCAATGATTTGGCTTGAAATGACAGAATGTTTAGAATCAGCAAAAGGGAAGCTTCCTGAAGCATGGCTAAATCAGTGGCAGTCCCTATCACCCGTGGACCTCCCATTAACGTGGGAAGACCCGGAAAATTTATATAAGCCAATTCCACGTAAACCTGAGATAAACGAAAAAAATATTCAAACCGTCGATAAATTGTTACAGCCAATTCGACGTAGACGAGCTTCTAAAATTAGTCATTAAATTAAAAAAGTCAAGCGCACTCTCTTGCGGCGCTTGACTTTTTATTGTTGATTTGGAAGCTGTTGATCTGTTTCATTATAAGCAGGGTCAGAGATCACAATTTCAACACGACGATTCTTTTTCCAATTGTCTGGTGAAGAATTAGGTACCACTGGTCGAGTTTCACCATATCCAACAGATGTAAACCGCTTCCCATCTAATTCATGATTGCTCACTAAATAACGGATAACACTGCTGGCACGAGCTCCAGAAAGCTCCCAGTTGGATGGAAAGCGAAAAGTCGATATTGGCCGATTATCTGTGTGTCCTTCTACCTTAACAGGGTTCGGTACCTTCTCAAGTAATGTCCCTACTTTGTCCAAAAATGGCTTTGCTGTATCTAGTAACGCAGCATCACCTGTGTTAAACAACACTCTTTCCTGCAGCACTAGAACAACCCCACGTTCAGAGCGGTTTGCTGTTACCACTTCAGTCATTCCATTTTGTTCAAGGAAGGCTTCTACTTCATTTAGAAGCTGACCTAAATCATCTTGTTCACCTTCACCTTTTTTCGGATCTTCAGTAGTGGCAGATGCGTCATCCTCTTTTGTTTTATCAGAAGGGTCAATCATCGGAACAACTGATGGGTAGAAATCGAAAATAACACGATCATTAAATGATTCCGCAACAGCTCGAAACTTTTGGGCATCAATTTGGGACATCGAGAAGAGTAAGATGAAGAATACTAAGATTAACGTCATCATGTCAGAGAAGGTAACCATCCATTTCGGAGCGCCCTTTTCTTGGTCCTCCCGCCTATTACGCCTCATTTGCAGCTTCTCCCATCATCTCATTCTCTTCTTCTTCTAGGTTTCGGTCTTTTGCAGGAAGGAAAGCACTTAATTTTTCTTCAAGGATTTTTGGGTTTTGTCCAGATTGAACACCGATAACCCCTTCAATAATAATTTGTTTCATGAACACTTCTTGCTCTGATTTATTAGAGAGCTTTCCTGCCATTGGGATAAAAACAAGGTTTGCTAATAAAGAGCCGTACAAAGTCGTTAGTAGTGCTACTGCCATATTAGGTCCAAGTGTAGCAGGATCGCTAAGGTTCTTAAGCATCAAAATAAGTCCAATAAGCGTACCAAGCATCCCCCAAGCTGGTGCATACTCCCCAGCTTTCTCAAGAATGCCTCTGCCTTTGCGGTGACGCTCCTCCATGGCTGCAATTTCAGCATTCATAATGTCACTGATTACATCAGGCTCGATCCCATCTACCGCTAGTAGAATCCCTTTCTTAATAAAGGGGTCCTGCACATCCACCATTTCTGTTTCAAGAGCAAGTAAACCTTCACGGCGTGCCTTATCAGAAAGGTGAACAAAGATTTGAATGAGGCTCTTCACATCTTGTTGTTCCTGATTGAAAGCTTCTTTAACAACCTTAAAAGTCATCTTAAGCTCATTGATGTTATAGTTGATTAATAAACCGCCAACAAGACCTCCAAAAACGATAACAATGGAGGCTACTTGAATGAAGCTTAAAATTCCACCTACACCGCCATTTGAGAAAATCCCGAAAAACATCATAAGTAAACCGACGACAATACCAACCGGGGTCATAGCGTCAAACTTTTTCATATACCTCTCCCTAACATCATTCTCTAATTTTTCATTTTCTCTCTATTATTATCGGAAACCTTATGATTTTGTTGAATCACGGAATTCAATGCGATGAGGCAGCTCAACAATATGATCGTCTACTTTTTCTTTGTTCATATATTTTGTAAGCAAACGCATTGCCACAGCACCGATATCATACATCGGCTGCACGACAGTCGAAAGCTGTGGTCGAACCATGACAGCTAGGCGTGTATTGTCGAATCCAATTACTTCAAGTTCATTTGGGATGCTTACACCACGGTCTTGAGCGCCATGAATAACACCAAGAGCCATCTCATCTGTCGCTACAAAAATAGCTGTAGGTGGTTCAGGAAGCTCTAGAAATGTTTCACTAGCCTCTAGTCCTGCATCATACGTATAATCAGCGTGATAAATATATTCTTCATCATAGCTGATTCCTGCTTCTTGAAGAGCGCGTTTATACCCTGCAAATTTTCTTTGCGCGGTCAATGCACCATCTAATGGTCCAGTTACATAGCCAATACGTTTATGTCCTTTTTCGATTAAATTCATCATCGCATTATATGCAGCTTCTTCATAATCGATATTGACGGACGGAACTTCATTATTTTCTTCCATTGTCGCTGCAAGCACAATCGGCACAGGGGATTTCTTAAATTCCTCAACATGTTCTTCCGTAATCTTTCCACCCATGAAGACAATACCATCAACTTGCTTTCCTAGCATTGTATTTAGAAGGTGAAGTTCTTTTTCTTTGTTTTGGTCAGAATTACTTAAGATAATATTGTATTTGTACATTGTCGCAATATCTTCAATGCCACGTGCAAGCTCTGCAAAGAAAATACTCGAAATATCAGGAATGATTACACCTACTGTCGTCGTCTTCTTGCTTGCAAGCCCTCTAGCTACAGCATTCGGACGATATCCTAAACGCTCAATTGCTTCAAGTACCTTTTTCCTTGTTGAAGGTTTCACATTCGGGTTTCCATTTACTACACGCGAAACCGTTGCCATTGAAACGTTCGCTTCTCTTGCCACATCGTAAATTGTAATATTCATTGCTATATTCCTCCTCAACTCGTTTTCAGATAATATTTTTTATATTAAAAACGCTCTCTTACTTCCTAAAGTTATGTACTGTAATGATACGATACATTTGTCAAGCCCGCAATTGAATCCGAGCGATTTAAAAAGGTTTTCATAATTTCTTCTATTATTACAATTATGTTCGAATGAATAAGGTTTTATCAATCATTCTTTGCTTACTAAAGCGATAACCTATTTAGAAAAAGCAAAAACCTTCTGTTTGCACAGAAGGTTTCGCAATTTGAAAGGTTATGCCTTTACTGTATTTCCTTTTGTAAGCTGCTCAATGAAATCATTAAACGTAGGAATATCCATTTGTTGAGCAGAATCTGAAAGTGCAACTGCTGGGTCTGGATGCACTTCTGCCATAACACCGTCAGCTCCGATTGCAATAGCTGCTTTCGCTGTTGGAAGCAGCAAGTCACGACGACCTGTAGAATGCGTCACATCGACTACTACCGGTAAGTGTGTTTCTTGCTTTAAGATCGGTACTGCTGAAATATCAAGTGTATTACGAGTAGCTTTTTCATATGTGCGAATACCACGTTCACACAAAATAATATTGCCGTTGCCGCGAGAAATAATATATTCAGCAGCATTAATGAATTCCTGCAATGTTGCTGACATTCCACGTTTTAATAGAACCGGCTTGTCGACAGAGCCTGCAGCTTTCAATAATTCAAAGTTCTGCATATTTCGTGCCCCGATTTGAATCACATCAATATAATCAACTGCTTTTTCAATATCTGATGGCGTTACGATTTCGCTAATTACTGCTAAATCATATTCATCTGCCACACGTTTTAGAATTTTCAGACCTTCAAGTCCAAGCCCTTGGAAGTCATATGGCGACGTTCTTGGCTTAAATGCACCACCACGAAGAAGCTTCAAGCCTTTCGCTTTCACTGCTTCTGCTACTTCTGCTACTTGCTCGTATGACTCAACAGCACATGGACCAGTGAAGAAATGTATATTTCCATCGCCGACTTTCTCTCCTTTAATGTCAACGATTGTATCTTCAGGTTTCTTCTTACGGGATACTAACAATGCTTTACGATGGTCATTTTCTTGTAACTCAAGAGCAGCTTTGAAAATTTCTTTAAATAAGTGCTGTAATGTTGATGTTTCGAAAGGACCCTCGTTTTTCTCTGCAATCAAATTAAGCATTGCTCGTTCACGAACAGGGTCAAATCGGTTTACACCTTGCTTCTCTTTCACTTTACCGATTTCTTTTACAAGCTTTCCGCGTTCATTAATTAGATCTAACAGCTTAACATTCACATCATCAAGCTGTGCTCTCAGTGCTTCTAGTTCCGCATTACTCATAAGACCCTTCCTCCCTTAAATTGTTTATAAGATGTAAAAATTATGATACATTTCTAAATGATTAGGGTTTATTATAAACGATAAATACGAGATTGTCACTAGGAAATTCTTTATTTACACAACGCTTTTAAGCGTTAAAGTAAAAAAGTAATAATGGAGAAGGTGGATGGTTGTGACGGAACAAACTTATACATTTGCCCTAGATATCGGCACACGCTCTGTCGTAGGGATTATATTAAAAGAAAGTGAGAGCGGTTTCGAAGTATTAGATATTCTTTCGAAGGAACATGAGGAGCGGGCAATGCTCGACGGTCAAATCCATGATATCATGGCAGTCGCAAAAATTATTCGCGAAATAAAAGAAGTGCTCGAAGCAAAACATGGGGCTCTTAAGAAAGTATGTGTAGCAGCAGCTGGGCGTGCTTTAAAAACAAAACGAGCGACTGTGTCAATTCCGATTGGCGGAAAACCAATGATCACAAATGAAGATATCGTTCATTTAGAGTTATCTACGGTTCAACAAGCACAATTCGAACTGGCACAGGAAGATAATTTTGAAGAAAGCGCAAACTATTATTGCGTCGGGTATTCTGTAATTCATTATCACTTAGATGAGCAAGAGATTGGAAGTTTACTAGACCAACAGGGAGATAAGGCATCAGTTGAAATTATTGCAACATTCCTTCCGAAAGTCGTGGTCGAATCCCTAATTGCAGCTTTAAAACGTGCTGATTTGGAAATGGAAGCATTAACGCTAGAACCAATTGCAGCACTAAATGTGTTAATTCCTCCATCAATGAGAAGACTTAACGTTGCCCTCGTAGACATTGGAGCAGGCACGTCTGATATTGCATTAACAGACCTTGGTACAATTGTAGCCTATGGGATGGTGCCGATTGCTGGAGATGAAATTACAGAAGCCATTAGTGACCAATATTTACTTGATTTTCATATAGCAGAGCAAGCAAAACGAGACTTACATACGAATGAAACGATTACAATCTCAGATATTCTCGGATTCGATCAAGAGGTTCCACGTGATGAAGTAATTGAAAATATCACTCCTGCTCTTGAGAAGCTTGCTACTGAAATTAGCGATGAAATCTCCGCTCTTAATAAAAAGCCACCTAAAGCAATCATGCTTGTCGGAGGCGGAAGCTTAACACCAGAGCTGCCAAAGCGCTTATCAGAAAAACTAAATCTACCTGAAAATCGCGTCGCTATCAGAGGCATTGACGCTATCCAAAAATTAAAAATTGCTGAACATATTGAAAAAGGACCTGAACTTGTTACCCCAATAGGAATCGCTATTGCAGCAAAGCAAAAGCCAATCACCTACATTGGAATTACAGTAAATGGCAAAAACGTACGATTATTTGATATGAAACAACTAACGGTTGGGGACTGCCTACTTGCTGCAGGGATTGAAATGAACAAGTTATACGGAAAACCCGGCATGGCTATCATTGTGAATATTGATGAAAGAGAAGTCACACTTCCAGGCCTACACGGACAGCCTCCTACCTTACAAAAAAATGGACAACCTTGTTCACTTGAAGAACAAATTCAGCATGGTGATGAAATTATCGTTGAACGAGGCAAAAGTGGTGAAGCACCAAAAGTTCAAGTGAAAGAGCTGTTTCAAGAAACAGAAAACAAAACCGTTTGGATCAATGGCATCTCCTATGAAACAGGAATAACATTTTACAAAAAAGGAGAAATCATACCTCCTGAAACCGTTCTAGCAGACCACGACGTCATTACAACTGCCTACCCAACAACAATTCGTGAACTGCTTTATACTGTTAATCACGAAAAAGGAATTGAAAGCATCGAACCTTTTCGTGTCGAATTAAATGGTTCTATGATTAGTGTAAAAGGCTTCGAAGCACCTATTACGAAGAATGGCTTTCCTACCAAGCCAAACCAAAAAATTGAAGACGGTGACCAGCTTTTTATTGGAGAGCGACCTACACCATTAGTAAGAGATATTCTTGATCAGCAGAATATCCAAACAACCTATAGTATTCCAATTACATTTAACGGAAAACAACTTACACTTTCGAAACAAGCTGGTCAAATTGAAGTGAACGGCCAAGCTGCTGAGGAAGACACACCTTTACAGCATGAAGACGCCTTACAAGTAGTAAAGAAAGAAGTTGATCCGTTCATTTTTCAAGATATCTTCCGTTATGTACACATTGAACTGCCTGATATGCAATCAGGGAATTTCACCATCCTCCGCAACGGAAAAGAAGCGGGCTTCCAACAGCAAATAACGGCTGGTGATGAGCTAAAGATCGAATGGCCAAATGCCCGCCCATAATAAAAAAGCAGAGAAGCCCTCTGCTTTTTTTATTATTTTATAACAGCTTCTTCAAGTGATTTTGTTGTAATTCTCCAATGCGAATCATGCCATACCACTTTACCATCTTCAATTAATAATGCTTGAGGCGACTGATGTCTTACTCCGTATTTTTCTTGAATATAATTTGATAATGGGCGGGCTTCTTGAACATGTAAGAAAAATGTTGGTACGTCCTCATGTTCACTAATGAACTTCTCATATTCGTTATATGCTTCTGAACTGACAGGACATGTTAAACTATTCTTAAAAAATAAAAAACGCGAATTTTCTTGTGCAAGCTGCTCAAATTGTTCAATTGTTGAAACTTGTTTTTTGACCATCTCTACACTCCTCCTTTAAACGATTTAAGTGAATAAAGTTATTGTACCATTGTCTGCACATTTTCAAAAACATTGTGCAATAGAAAAGAGAGGCCGTTTTCCCCGGCCTCTCTTAAATTACTAATATCGTACAAGTGATGAACCAACTTTTCCTCTTTCAGGGACAATTGGTTTGATGTTTTCACGGTTTGCTAAGAACTCAGGACGCGGTTCTTGACCAGAGAATGGCTCAACAAGTTTATTTTGAATAGAGTTGAAGACAAAAAAGACGTTACTTCGCGGAAACGGTGAAATATTTCCGGCTGAGCCATGCATTGTATTACATTCGAAGAAAAGGACTGAACCTGCTGGACCTGTTGCTCGGTCAATCTGTCCTCCTGCTTGGTCCACAAGCCATCTCATACTGTCATTGTCTGGAACACCAACTTCTTGCATTTTCAATGAAGATTTGTAGTTGGAATCCGGCGTTTCACCTGGGCAAGATACATACCATTTATGGGAGCCAGGGATTAACATAAGTGGCCCGTTATATTCATAGTTATCTGTAAGAATAATTGAGCAGCTCACTGCTCTCATATTCGGCATGCCATCTTCTACATGCCAAGTTTCAAAATCAGAATGCCAGTAAAATTCCTTCCCTTTAAAGCCTGGTTTGAAATTGATACGAGACTGTTCAATGTAGACGTCATCTCCGAGCAACTGTTGTGCTACTCTGACTAAGCGTTCATTCTTAGAAAGAAGCTTAAAGAATTCACTGTTCTTATGCACTTCAAAGATTGAACGAACTTCATTGCTCCCAGGCTCACGAATAACATCTACTGTATCTTTCTCGCGATTTTCTTCTATCATTTTATCCAATTCTTTTTTCATTAACGCTACTTCTTCATCAGTGAAGAGCTTATCAAACAGCAAGTAACCATTGTCCTCGTAGAAATCGAGCTGCTTTTGTTTTAGAGGTCCGTCTGAGAATTTAGAGTTATGATGAATAACTGGGTCTTTACGTTTCATGATTTTTGCATCTTGTCCAATTCTTGAAGGGTATAGATCCTTAGCCATTACATATTCACTCCTAATTCTAAAATTGATTTCTTTGAGAAAGTAAATTCCGTTAGACTTTAGCTATTCACTACTTTTAATAACTGTTAGATTTGATATCCAATCAACATCTCGAAATTAACTTTATTGAACGATTATTTTTAGACGAAAAGTTTTAAATTATATTTTGGAGTCTGTTATTACTCCCAGGGGGCGCGAGTTTTTTCTCCACCTTTCTCGCCATTAACTTAAACTTTCGCATTCAATTCATGATGGTGGTTTAACCGATTCTAATAGCCTTTTGCGACTTTCCTCGTTCACTTTATAACCCTCCTTTTTTTATCTACTCACTGTTTACCTAGTTTATTTCATGATTAAACATTCTTTATTGTAATTTATTTGCTTTACATAGTTTATCTTCCTGTCGAACCCTTGCCATGCCCGAATTCATACAAGCTAGATATTCAGTAAAAGTTTTTCATAAAAAAAGACTGGCTACCATTTCGGCACCAGTCTTAGATTTATTTAGTTTGATCGCGTTTGTTCTTCATCTACAGTTGCAGCAACTTCAGAAGCTTCTACAGGCTTGTTATCTTCCTCAGTTGTTTGCGGAAGTACAGCTTCACTTGCAGCTTCTGGCTCCTCAGAATCGCTCTCCTCATTAGAAGAACGGCTTTCTTTCCATTCTTTTGCTTTCTCTTTAATACTTGCTGATTGCTCAGTAACCGCTTGAGATAGGCGTTCTGTACGTTCTTTCGCTGCATCTGCGAAATTTGAACCTTTTTCAGCTGCTACGTCACGGAATTGATTTGTCTTATCACGGACAATAACAGCTTGCTCATTCAAATTTTGACGCAATTCTTTCCCTGACTTTGGCGCAAGCAATAATGCTGCAGAAGCTCCAAGTAATCCACCAATTAAACTCCCGATCATAAAGTCCTTACTATTAATGTTGTTGCCGTTGTTACTGTTGTTTTCATTGCTCATCTTTTTATACTCCCCTTTCACTTATTATAAAGTTGTTGTTTTCTTTTTTTCTTTCCACTTTTGGTAAACATCAATGGCAGCATGACTCCATTGTACTGCCTGTGCTACCTTATCACTTTGCTGTTCGGCTTGAGAAGAGATAGACGTGCTTACAGTTCTCAGTGAATTATTCAAATCTTGTACCGTGTCCCCGACACCTTTCACCGAATTCACTACTGAATTCAATGACTCGGACTTTGTTTGAATGTCCTCAGCTAAACGATTTGTTTTATGTAATAATTCGGTTGTTTCTGTCGTGATGCCCTGCATTTGCTTGTCCATACCTTCAAGGGTGTCTGCTACATTGTCTAAAGTTCGCTGAACAGAACGTAGAGTTTTCACTAAAAATACGACTAATACTGTAAATGCTACAGCGATAAGTGCAATACTTAAATAAAGAATGATGATCATAACAACTTGTGCACCTCCTACATGACTTAGAAAGCAAGTGAGCTAGCATATAGCATATTCAATTGCTTAAATTACTCTACCCCTCTACACCTGTTTACAAACATATTCTCTCTAACACCTCTACTTTCCTTCCCTTTTCGGTTAAAATAATGAGAGAACAACTAATAGATTTGGAGGAAGTTAAATGAAAGATCCTAGAATTCAAGCATTAGCAAATAATCTAATCGAATATTCTGTACAACTACAAAAAGGTGAAAAAATTCTCATTGAAAATACAGGCTTACAAAAAGAACTTGTAAACGCAATTGTTGAAGCAGCATATAAAGCCGAGGGATATCCGTACGTTTTATTAAAAGACCCTCAGATTAATCGCTCTCTCATTAAAGGAGCCACACTTGAACAATTAGAATTACAAGCTGATACTGAAGCCGAAATGATGAAAAAGATGGATGCGTATATCGGCCTTCGTTCTGGTGACAATATTTCAGAGCTTGCTGATGTTCCAAGTGAAAAAATGGAATTATACAGTAAAACTGTCGGAAAAAAAGTACATAGCGATATTCGGGTCCCTAAAACAAAGTGGTGTGTACTCCGTTATCCAAACGCCTCGATGGCCCAATTGGCAAATATGAGCACCGAAGCTTTTGAAGATTTCTATTTTGATGTTTGTACACTCGATTATAGTAAAATGAATACAGCAATGGACCCACTTGTTGAACTAATGAATAAAACAGATGTTGTAAGAATTACAGGCCCTGGAACAGACTTAACCTTCTCAATTAAAGATATCCCTGCTATTAAGTGCGCAGGAGAATGCAATATTCCTGATGGTGAAGTTTTTACAGCACCTGTTAAAGATTCAGTTAACGGAACAATTACATATAATACCCCTTCTCCGTACAACAGTTTTACCTTTGAAAACGTAAAGCTTACATTTAAGGATGGAAAGATTATTGAAGCCACAGCAAATAACACAGAACGTATTAATAAAATCTTCGATACAGATGAAGGTGCTCGTTATGTTGGGGAATTTGCGATTGGAGTCAATCCATTTATTAAAGAACCGATGAAGGATATCCTATTTGATGAAAAAATCGACGGAAGCTTCCATTTCACGCCTGGTCAATGCTATGATGAAGCACCAAATGGAAATGACTCTGCTATCCACTGGGATATGGTCAATATTCAACGCCCCGAATACGGTGGAGGAGAAATTTACTTTGATGATGTCCTTATTCGCAAAGACGGCCGCTTTGTACTGCCAGAACTAGAAGGTCTTAACCCTGAGAATTTGAAATAACATTAGGCTTATACTAATAAAACGGCTACACATCTGTGCAGCCGTTTTTATTTTACGTAGTGGTTATCGTTGCTTCATATTTTTCTTGATACTTCTGAATGTCTCCTGCTCCCATGAAGATTAATACGCTGTTTTCATGATGACGCAAAGCACTGATATTTTCTTCATTCAAGAGTTCTGAGCCTTCAATTCTTCCTTGAAGATCCTCAATTGTTAAGTTTCCTTGCTTTTCTCGTGCAGAACCAAAGATGTCACATAAATATACCTTGTCTGCTAAGCTCAATGCTTCAGCAAATTGGTCTAAAAATGTTTGTGTTCTAGAAAAAGTATGTGGTTGAAAAATTGCCACTAGTTCTCGCTCAGGATATTTTTGACGTGCTGCTTCAATTGTTGCTTTAATTTCTACTGGATGATGGGCGTAATCATCAATTGTAATTTGACTACCCAATGCTTTTTGGCTGAACCGTCTTTTCACACCGCCAAATGTCTTCATTTGCTCTTGAATAGCTTCTGTATCAACTTCTTCATAATGGCATAGTGCAATAACTGCTAATGCATTCAATACATTATGGTTTCCGTAAGCCGGAATATGGAATGTCGCATAGAAGCTATCGCGGACAAATACATCAAACGTAGTACCTTCCGTGCTTTTCTGAATGTTTTGTGCTTGGAAATCATTATGATCAGAAAAACCATAGAACATAACAGGTACATTAGCATGAATTTGTTGGAGCTCTTCATCGTCACCACATGCAATAATACCTTTTTTCACCTGCAAGGCCATTTGCTGAAATGCCTCAAAAACATCCTCAATGCTTTGGAAGTAATCAGGATGATCGAAATCAATATTTGTCATGATCGCATAGTCTGGATAATATGATAAAAAGTGACGACGATATTCACATGCCTCAAATACAAAATAGCGGCTATCTTCTGTTCCTCTACCAGTTCCATCTCCAATAAGATATGAAGTAGGACATGCTGCTTGTAAGACATGGGAAAGCAAACCAGTCGTGGAAGTCTTGCCATGTGAACCAGTTACAGCAATACTTGTATAACGATTCCCTAACTCTCCTAGAAAATGGTGATACCTGAATATAGGCAACCCTAATTCACGTGCTCGCTCTAATTCATCATGATCATCTGCAAATGCATTTCCCGCGATAATGACCTGTCCCTCTGAGATATTAGCCGCATCAAAAGGTAAAATTGGAATGTTTCGTTCTTCCAACGCTTTCTGAGTAAAAAACTTCTTATCGACGTCAGAACCTTGAACAGTTTCATTCATATCATGCAAGACCTGCGCCAAAGCGCTCATTCCGGTTCCCTTTATCCCGACAAAATGGTAAACTGTCATAACCAGAACCTCCAAAATTTCTTCTCATCACTTCTTACATTAACTTCTGTAGTATATGAGTAAAATCTAATTTTTGTTATTATTCTTCTTATCAGGATATGAACTTCATACCTATTTCCTATCTATATGTATGCTCATCCAAACCGCTGAAACACTAAACTATATTAACTATTTAACTTCACTTCAACCTATTATAGCAAAGTTCCCTTGTTCATACTATGGGGTATGAAAATCTCTTTACTTCAGGCTGCTCCAAAGTTGAATTTGCGAACACTTTAGCACTCCAATGCTTTAGCTGGGGGAGTGTCATAAGTTAAAATAAAGCTGACAGACAATGAGTGCCCATCAGCTTTGTGTGCCTTATGTATCAACTTTTTCTAATCGAGGATTTGGTCGATAACGGCGACCAGCTTTGGCTTGCTCATTACCATTAAGAATGACATTATCTCCTGTAAAACCGATATTTATTTTTAACAGGCTGCTGCCAACCCCGTACATATCAACAGGTACACCCTTTTGTTCAAATTCTTTTATGCGTTTTTCGTTAAAGCCTCCTGAAACGACGATTTTTACATGCTGGTAGCCTTCCTCATCTAAAGCTTCCCTTAATGCAAAAATCAATTCAGGATTTACCCCTCGTGGGTCAAACGTGCCAAGCTTATCCTGATTACGAATGAAATATTGATCAATTAACGTACGTGACGTGTCAACACGTACACCTTTTAAAGTATCTCCAAATTCACGAGCTACTTTTAATGCGTCTGTAATCACGTCATTGTTAAAGTCGACAAGCGCAACTAAATCATCTTCAGGAAACTTCTCATGGTAAGCTTTCGTGGCTGCGACTGTGTCCCCTTCAAACAATTGAATTAACGCGTGAGGCATTGTCCCCATTCCTTGCTTGCCCCACCATTCATTCATCGCATGTGTAGCTTGTGCAGTTGAACCACCAATATAGGCAGCATAACCATCACCTGATTGTTGTGTAAAATGATCATCACGGTCGCCCATGAAAATAATCGGCTTTTGAATACCTGATTCTCGAGCGGCTTTTACAACATTGTAGACGTTGGTTGCGACTGATGTTCGACGGCCAAGGATCCCATCAACAATCCCTTCCAAATAGCCAAACTTTTGATAAGGACCTTTAATCGTAAGAACAGTTTCATAAGGACGAATTTTATCTCCATCTTTTAAAGAATAAATCTCCAGCTCTTCAGGATTTTCAGCAAAGGTTTTGATAAGAGCGATCACTTCATCTGTACCACATAGCACCGCATTATCCTTTTGAAAAAACTGCATGGTCACAATGTTATTTGGCTTATACTCCTTCACAATCTCTTTTGTTTTTAAAAAGTAGACTGCTGAAAACCAGCCTTCACCAACACGTTCATCAAACTTAAACGTTTTATTTGTTAAACGCTTGATTTTCCCTTGTAACTTCAGATTAATTTCCTTCATGTCTGCTACCCCTTATTTAACCAGTCATTTCCACTTCTATATAAGTTCACGTTTCCTTCCTTATTCACGTCAAGAAGCTATTCTTCATACATCATATACGTTCTGCTATAAGAAGTAAAGGCGCAGAAAAGCGCAAAAATTAAAACAAAAAGCTGTGTATCACACAGCTCATTGTTATTTGGATATCGACAGTTTCTTTAAGCAACTAAAGTACCCTGTTCTTTTTTCATAAAGCGTTGATAGCCATACACAAGTACTAAAATGACTAGGCCAATCATTGAAATCATAAGCTCTGGGTAAACAAGTAAGATACCTGATGCAAATAAAACCGTACGCTCAATGACACTTGCTCTCTTATGGAAGTAACCCATCATTGATGCACTAATCGCTGCCATACCAAGTAAGGCTGTGACAAGTACTGGCGTTACATTCATAAAGCTCGCATCGTTTTGTAATAGTAAGACTGGGCTCGATACGAATACGTAAGGAATAATGAATGCGGCAATGGCAAGCTTAAATGCATTCACCCCGGACTTTAGTGGATTAGCTCCGGCAATACCTGCCCCCGCATAGGCGGCCAAGCAAACTGGCGGCGTAATGTCTGCGACAATTCCAAAGTAAAATACAAACATGTGTACAGCGATAACTGGGATATCAGGAAACGCCCCTAATATAGCAGGTGCTGCCATTGAAGCTGTTACAACATAGTTGGCAGTTGTCGGAAGACCCATTCCAAGAATAATACATGCAATCATGGTGAAGAACAAAATTAAGAAAAATTGACCATTTGCTAATTCAACAATACCGCCTGCAATCTTACCACCTAATCCTGTTAGCACGACAATCCCTACAACAATACCTGCTGTCGCACAAGCTGCGATAACCGGAAGGGCCGTACGAGCACCTTCTGCTAATGCATTAATTGTTTCTTTCAACGACATTCGCGTATCTTTGCGGAATAAGCTTACAAGATAAGCTGTACCAATTCCCCAAAGAGCAGCATATGTAGCCGTTCTACCAGAAAGTAGCAAGCCAACAATTGCAATAAGCGGTAATAACAAGTCCATACGTTTAATCAAATGAGACATCTTAGGAAGTTCAGCTTTTGGAACACCTAAAATTCCATGTTTCTTCGCTTCAAAGTGCGTTCCCATAAACACGCCGGAAAAATACAATACAGCAGGAATAATAGCAATAATAATAATCTCGCTATAAGGGACACCTGTATACTCAGCCATGATGAAAGCAGCTGCGCCCATGATAGGTGGCATAATTTGCCCACCTGTTGAAGCAGATGCTTCAGCTGCTGCAGCAAATTCAGGACGGAACTTGGCCCGTTTCATCATTGGGATCGTGAAAGAACCAGAGCCTACTGTGTTTGCAACAGAACTTCCTGTTACCATCCCTTGAAGCGCACTAGCAGATACCGCAGCCTTTGCTGTACCACCTGTAAAACGACCTGTTAAAGCAAATGCCAAGTCATTAAAGAAGCGTCCGATATCTGTTTTAATAAGCATAACCCCGAAGAATAAGAACAAATAAATATATTGCGATGAAATCTGAATCGGAATACCGAAAATAGCATTTGTTTTAAAGAACATTTCTGTACTTAAATTTTCCCAACTGAAGCCTGCATGACCAAACAGTGGAATGCCTTTTCCCCACAATCCATATGCAAGCGCTGCTCCTGCAATAATAACAATCGGGAGTCCAACTGCACGTCTTGTTGCTTCAAGTAATAGAATAATTCCAGCAGTGGCTACAAACATATCTACATCGTTATAACCGAGAATAATCGCTTTATTCACAATTCGCTCATAGTTAAAGACAATGTAATAGTTTGTTGCTAATGCAGCAATTGCAAGAATAATGTCATAGAACGGGACACCTGGCCTACGCGCCCATTCGGCTTTCGCTGGGTATAGAATGTAAATAAGAGCTAAGCCTGTTCCAAGATGAATAGGACCTTGGATTTGTGAAGGATAAACCCCTCTAAAAGCTGTAAACAAATGAAAGATTGTAAGAGCAACACCGACAATGACAACAATCCAACCCATGATGCCAAGGTCAGTTCGATAAGAATGCTCTTTGTCATACTTTGCTAATATTTCCTCATGTGTTGTTTGATTTTGTTTCTCTCCCATTTCATCACCACCATTATAAATTATGAATTTTCAACTATAATGAATTGCTGTTCTACGGAGTAGAATTTCCACGAAAAAGCAGGATTGATCCTACTTTTTCGTGGAAATTTATCCTTTTGCGGATAAAAAGCCGGACGTGGTGTCCGGCCCATAGTGGTTATTATTCTGAAATGCCTGCTTCTTCGAAATACTTTTTAGCTCCTGGGTGCATTGGAAGCCCTTTAGAACCTTTAAGAGCATTTTCTTTTGTAATATGTGCACCTTGAGCATGAGAAATACTATCAGCATTTTCGAACATTGCCTTCGTGATTTGGTAGCCAAGCTCTTCACTAATTTGTGAAGTAGAACCAACCATGATTGCATACGCTGTAATTGTATTCACTGGTGCATCTAACCATTCAAATGTATCTGCAGCGATTTCATATCCTTCATACCCTGTTGTTTCTTCAAGTGTTGCTAGCGCATCGCCTTCGATAGGAAGATATTTTACATCTTTTGTTTGTGCTTGTAATTCATCAATTGAAGATGCCGGTAATCCCAAGAAACCAAATGTTGCATCAACTTGACCATCTTGAAGTTTGTTTTTCGCGTCACCAAAGCCTTCTTCAAATGCTTTGTAGTCGCCTTCTTTCAATCCATAAGCTTCAAGGATTTTCTTAGCAGCTGCTTGAGTTCCACTTCCTGGTGGTCCAATCGCAACTTTCTTACCTTTCAGGTCAGCAATTGATTCAATTCCAGTAGAACCAAGTGTTACAACTTGCATAACCTCTGGATAAATATGACCCATAAATCCAACGTTTTCTACAGGTACACCGTCAAATTCTCCTTCACCATCTACTGCATTTTTAGCAGGGATGTGAACCGTCATACCTAGTTGAAGGTCTTCACGCATAATACGTGCTAAGTTATCATTTGAAGCCCCAGTTGATACAGCGCTTACATTGAAACCTTCAGCCTCTACATTATTATTCAAAACTGTAGCAATCTCTTGCCCAAGCGGGAAGTATGTTCCACCTGTACTTCCTGTACCTAATTGAAGGTCAGTAATGTAATTACCTTCTCCACCTTCTGCTTGTTCAGAACCTTGATTTTCTGAATCACCTTCAGAACCAGCATTTTCAGCTTCATTTCCGCCACCGCCACATGCTGCAAGAACCATTGACATGGCAAACAACAGAACAAGCGCTAATAGCCAATTCTTTTTCATGGCAATTCCCCCTTTTCTTTTTTTTTACATAAAATGAACCATTGCAAAATAACAATGGATACAAACTTTTTAGCTAATGCTTATTACTCAGTAAAAAGCCGAAAAATAACTTTTCATAAATAAATTTTTAATTAAAGAACAATATGTCCTCTTATATTAAAACAAATTTTTAAACAACCGTCAATTATCTTGTTATACGACACTAATATTTAATGGCTATAATTTTAAGCAAAAAAAAAGAGGTTGACTCTAATCAACCTCTTTCCTAGTCTATATTGTTGTTTTTTCATCAGGTAATAATTCGGTCATTTGGTCTTTTGAAATAAGAATGTCTCGCGGCTTACTTCCCTTTTGCTCTGAGACAATCCCACGCGCTTCCATTAGTTCCACTAAACGTGCTGCTCTGTTATAACCGATATGAAAGCGACGCTGTAAACTAGAAGCTGAAGCGCCATTTTGTTCTACAACAAATTCACAAGCTTCTCCGAATAATTCGTCCTCTCCATCTGCCACAGTGCTTTGTTTAATTAATTCCTCTTGCTCAAATAAATATGTCGGCTTCATTTGTTTTTTTGCATGCTGGACAACACGGTCAATTTCATCGTCTGAAACAAACGTCCCTTGAATACGAACCGACTTAGCAGAACCATTTCCGAGGAACAGCATATCACCCTTTCCTAACAGCTTCTCAGCCCCACTCGTATCAAGAATTGTCCTTGAATCAACTTGTGAAGAAACTGAAAAAGCAACACGTGTTGGAATGTTTGCCTTAATAAGTCCAGTAATAACATCAACAGATGGACGCTGCGTTGCAAGTAGAAGATGAATGCCACAAGCTCGAGCTTTCTGGGCTATACGGCAAACAGCTTCTTCGACATCCTGTGGAGACATCATCATCAAGTCTGCAAGCTCATCAATGATAATCACAAGATATGGCATCTTTTCACCTTTTTGCTGTTCATTGACGACTTTTTGGTTAAAACGATGAATATCTCTAACCCCTTCATGATGAAACAGCTTGTAGCGACGTTCCATTTCATCAACAGCCCACTTCAATGCAGCTGTCGCAGCCTTTACGTCTGTAATAACAGGGCTCACAAGGTGTGGAACATTATTGTATGGAGCTAATTCAACCATTTTCGGGTCAATGAGTAACAGCTTCACTTCATCTGGTGCTGCCTTATACAGCAAGCTTAACAGGATAGAGTTAATACAGACACTCTTACCCGATCCTGTCGCACCAGCAATAAGACCATGCGGCATTTTACGAATATCTGTCACCATCGGTTCACCAGCAATATCCAGCCCAAGAACAGCCGTAAGTGGTGAATCACTCAACTGAAATGCTGGGCTTCGTAATACTTCCCGTATAAATACAGGCGAACTTTTTTGGTTTGGTACTTCAATACCGATCGCATTCTTACCAGGGATCGGTGCTTCCATTCGAATATCACGCGCTGCTAAGCTAAGCTTAATATCATCCGCTAAGTTTGTGATTTTGCTTACTTTCACACCTGGTTCTGGCTGAACTTCAAATCGTGTAACAGCTGGACCGCATGTCACATTCACAACTTTTGCTCTAACATTAAAGTTCTTTAATGTCAGGTTTAATAGCTCTCGTTGCTCTTCCAGCCACTCATCATTATGTTCAAATGTTTGCTCTGGTATATCAAGTAGTGTCATTTGTGGCTTCGTATAACCAGATGGTGACTGCGTTTCATTTTGTTCTGCTGCTGAAGCAGTTTCACGCTGTTGCCAGCGCTGACGATCTTTTTTACTCATTAATACGTTAAATGGTACGACACTTGTTTTCTTGGATTGTTCGTTCGGTCGCTCTTTTTTTTCCTCTTTTACTTTCGGGTCTTTGTTTTGAGTCGGCTGTTGTGATGTTTTTTCAGCTTCTTCGTGTTCAGACTGCTCAGCTTTCTCATTTAATAAAGGGGCCGGCTCTGTTTGTTCAAGCGTCTTTTCTTGCTCTTCTTCAATATCTTGATTGAGTTGTTTAGCTGAAATATCTTGTTCTTCAACTTCCGTATCTTTAGATGTATCGCTTGTCTCTTCAGCTACTTGTTCGATCTCTTTATCATCTTCATCATCTTCATCTTCAACAAATTGTAAGGAAGAGGTCTGCGTTTCAATTTGCTGTTCTTGTTCAACTGCAAGGTCGCTTTCATTTTCCCGTTCAACAATTTGCTCTGGTTCAAAGAATAGTGTTGGCGCGGCTTCTTGTTCACCTTTAGCCTGCTCACCTGATTCAACCTTTAGGTCAGTATCAGTAGTTTCATCTTCTCCCTCTTGTGAAGCATCTTCTTCAACAGTAGAGGTCACTTCTGTCTCCACTTGTTCTTGTTCATTTGTTTCAGCAGTGTGCTCTTCGGCATTTTCATTCTTTTCTACAACATCTTCAACTTCGGGTTGGTGATCAGCTTCAGGTGATGAAGCATTTTCATTAAGTGATAGGTCAGTTTGTTCCTCTCGTTTCCCTTCAGAAGTCGACTGGTTAAAAACGAGCTCCACTTCCTCTTGCTTTGGCCTTGGCTTTTTATAGCCATGAATTGGAGAGGGTACTTCTGTACGTTTAAATTTCTTTTGCGCAATTTCAGGCTTCGCTGTTTTCGGTTTTGGCTCACGCTTCGGTTTTACGTACTCTTCATAAACTTCATCATCTGCTTGCTGCTCATACATCATTTCTGTGCGACGTCTGCGCCGCTCACGTTCAAGCTCAAGCTGTTTCCGTTTTTCTGAAGACGTTTGCTGCTTTTTATTTGATTCACTCAATTCACTATCTGGGATGACAGGGAAACGAAAATTCCCTTGTGGATATTGATAAGCAACTTTCGCTTCCATATTACCTTTTTCTAAAGAAGGCTTTTCAGTAGCCTGCTGTTTTGGGACAGATTGTTGTTTTTTTGCTTCCCCTTCTTCTTTTAAAGTATTAAACAAACGTTTAAACCAATTGCTCATCCTCCAACTCCTCTTTCTTTTCTTTTCTATTTTAATTCGTTTTTTAAGTTAAATGCCCTTGTGTTTATTTTAACAAGAAAAGAAAAGTTTCGTACATAAGTGAAAAAGACCACTAGAACAAATGTCTAGTGGCTTAAAAATCAAACGGTTGTCCAACTTTATAATTATTTTCTAAGACAAGTATTCCCTTTTCCTTAGGTGCATTCGGTAAATCTAGTTCTTTCGCCGAGCAAATCATTCCAAAAGAATCCATCCCGCGAAGTTGAGCTTCTTTAATAACCATTCCAGATGGCATAACTGCACCTACTTTTGCGACAACAACCTTTTGGCCGGCATCAACATTTGGCGCACCGCATACAATTTGTACCGTTTCTTCACCTAAATTGACTGTACAAACGCTAAGCTTATCGGCATTTGGATGTTTTTCTTTCTCTTCAACATAGCCGACGACAAACTTTGGTGAAAAGTCCGCATCAAGCTTTTGTTCAAAGCCGCTTTTCTCAATTAAGTTGTTTAACTGATTTACAATTTCCTCATTCAACTCTACAACACCATTAGCATCAAGCGACATTTCTTCAGAAATATTGAAGAAATTATAGCCAGCTGTTTTGCCATTTTCTGTACTAAAAATACGCGCTACATTGCCTTTTACTTCGACTTCTCTTTCAGCACGTGGTAGTTCATTTAATACAAGAATTAATGTATCACCAATACCTTTTTTATTGTAAAATGCGTTCATCTTATTCTTCCCCTTTTTTCTTTTTATCCTTTGGCTTGTTTTTCGCCAATATGAAGATTGGTTCTAACTCTTTATTTTCATAAATAAACGAAAGGGCGGTTATTGGCACACGTCCTTCAGCAAAGAACTTCATAGCCATCTGTGCAAGAATATCATAGCCTGTTTCATTACGAACATCAGCGATAATGAGCACATCTGCATGCGGAACAGCTACTGCCATCTCTCCTTGAGTTTGAGCGGCCATCTTTTCAAGCAACGTTTCGTTTAAAATACGGCTTGCATCATATCCATCATTTGAATTTAAGAAGTAAAAGGTATTCCCAGCCACTTCATCACTTTTAAATTCTGCATCTAATGAGCGGGCATTAAAACGAGCAATTTCTCGCAATCGTTCAGGGTCTAAACCTTCTTTCTTTGCAAATGGCTCATCAATCAAACGATAGCTTTTTCCAAGATCTAAGGCATAATAAATCCTTGTTTCCGCAGTATGCTCATCATAGATAAGTGCTTTTCCATCTTTCGATTCTGTTGGAAAAGATGTTGAACGAATGACTGGAAAAACATGCTTTTCACTACCATGAAGCTGCTGTTCTTCGCTCATTACTTGCAGTGCTTCTTCAATATGGTAGACAACATCGTCAATCGCTGCTTCTTTTCTTTCTTCCCATTTAGCGACAATGCCCGGAAGAGAGATTGAAATTCCTTGTTTCGTCTTCTCTACTTCAATTCGAAGTTCATCCTTTTCCCGGTCAAAGCTTAATACCCACTCGGGGCGCTCCAAGCGTTTCTCAAGTTCTTTTTTCATTTTCTTTGTATCCATTTTCATTCTAATGTCCTCCTTTCTTTTATTCGTAACGACTTTTTATATGAGTAGAAGAGTGTGATGACGTAAACACAATGTATCTTTGTGTTTAATTTTGGGCTTCTTTTTTACACTTGTATTAGTTTATCACGTTCTGTTGAAAAATCGAAATGATTCATTATATTTCAAACATAAAGCAGCCCCTAGGGAGCTGCTTTTTGTTAAAGACTTTCAATAAACTGTTCGATTTGCTCTTGTGTCTTGCGGTCTTTGCTTACAAAACGTCCAAGCTCTTTCCCATTCTCAAATGCCACAAAGCTTGGAATACCGAAGATGTCCATCTCCGCACAAAGGTCAATATGGTCATCACGGTCTACATAGTAGAACGTAAAGCTATTATATTTTTCTTCAATTTCTGGCAAGATCGGTTCAATAACACGACAATCTGGACACCAATCTGCTGAGAAAAGAAAGATCGCCTTTCCATCATTCTGGGCTTGTGTAAACATTTCTTTTGATTGAATTGTTTTCATCATCAATCCTCCACATTAATAATCAATCTTCATATCTCCAAATTTAATAAGGCCTGCTTTCCTCATTAATTCTGATAATACCAAACTTATCAATGCCGGACCAATGATGTGCAATGTGAGAACCTTGAAAAGAACATCCATTGAAAAACCCATTACTGTAAATGTCATAATCTGTCCAACAACCCCACTTGTTCCCATACCAGCTCCAGAAGCATTGTTTACCATATCAAACCAAACCGTAGCAAAAGGAGCTAATATTGCACCTGCAACTGTTGGTGGTATAAGGATAATTGGATTACGTACAATATTTGGCACTTGAAGCATTGATGTCCCAATTCCTTGCGCCACGAATCCACCAAACCCATTCTCACGATAACTGCTAACCGCAAAGCCAATCATTTGCGCAGCACACCCTACTGTAGCGGCACCTGCTGCAAGACCATTCAAATCAAGCATCAGCGCAATTGCCACACTAGAAAT
This sequence comes from Bacillus tianshenii, assembly GCA_020524525.2. NCBI lineage: Bacteria > Bacillati > Bacillota > Bacilli > Caryophanales > Bacillaceae > Sutcliffiella > Sutcliffiella tianshenii. Next base: position 2,636,759 of record CP129018.1, read on the forward strand.
CGGTGCGGTCAACGCCCATCCCATCAAAACAGCTACAATAATCCCCATTAGAAATGGCCGTAGTTCTGTCGCCCACATAATCCAAGCACCAAACGCTTCCATAAACTTTGCAATACTCGGACCAATTAATGCTGCAGCTATAAAACCAACTGCAATTGTGACAAATGGCGTGACAATAATATCAATTTTCGTTTCCTTACTAACGATCTTTCCAAATTCACTAGAAAGAAGTGCAGCTGCATAGCTTCCAGCAGGACCGCCAAGCTCTGCACCTGCTCCCCCTGTAATAATAGAGGCAAAGATTACAAGTGGTGGTGCATTCAAACCGTAAGCAACAGCACCTCCGATAGCAGGACCCATCATCCCCATTGCGAATTTACCCATATCTACAAAAAATGGGAAATGCAATTGCTCACCGATTGTTTTAATAATTAAGCCGATAATTAATGATGAAAACAAACCAAGTGCCATAAAACTTAATGCCTTCACAAAATAATCTTTTGCTGATAGCGTGACACCTTTCCTTTGCAAAAAGCCCTTCATTTCCTGCTCTCCTCCTACATCTCATTCCTCTGTCATATATTCTCCTATTTCTAACACAATTAGTTTAGTGTCTTTTTTGACATATGTAAAGACAGGTGGAGTTTACACATACAACATAGAAAAAAGGAGTCTAACGTTAGACTCCTTTTTAAGCGTTCGATTCAGTTTTACTTTCAGTTGGATTGTTTTGTTCAGATGGTTGATCCTTAATGACAACAGACTCAGCAACCTGCATCATCAGCTTAGCATCAGCCACCATATCAGAAGCAGTTGTTTCAGCGGTAAGTTTCACGCCGCCTACCCCTACTACTAATTCATATTTCTCCTCTTTTAGCGAATCAACAATTAAATATGCTAATTGCTCGCCTTCCTCCCACGTTTTGTCGAGAATGACATTACGGTCTTCGGCTGCTTCTTTATAGAGGTTATCACTCTTTGCGTTTTCATTCGGGTTTACAAAAAGAATAATGTTAGTTTTCCCCTTCGAAAAAACAATATTATAGTCGTCTTGTTCAACAATCGAAAATTCGATAGGCATATAATACTCAAATGCGTCTTTCTCCTTGTTTCTTGCAAGAGTATCCGCTTTCAATACTTCTTGAACAGCCGTTTCTGTTTCTGTGAGTGCCTCTTCCTCTGAAGCAGAGCATGCAGCTAACAGTACGACAGTCATAAATAAGATGGCATATTTATAGAAACGTTTCACCTTAAAGTCCTCCTGTTTTGCCAAAACTTCTATCTTCTATATTACATTCGTCAGAATATTTGACAAGACATACAGACGAATTTGCTTAATCAATTTTTTAATAATGTTTAAAAAATTGCCAGCCAGGGTAAAACATGTGAGGAACATCTGAAAAAAGTATGGAGGTTCTTACTTCCATTAAGCAAGCAGGAGGAGAAAAAATGGAACTAATTGTCTATCTAGCAGGCCAAATTCACGATGATTGGCGAAACGAAATTAAACAAAAAGCAAAAGACATGCAACTACCAATTCACTTTGTCGGACCGATGGAAAATCATGACCGTTCCGATAATATTGGAGAAGAGATTCTTGGCAAACAGCCAAATTCTATTATTAAGGATGACGCTGCTTCTGATATTAATAACTTCCGTACAGAAGTTCTTTTGAATAAATCTGATGCAGTGATCGCTTTATTTGGAGAACAATATAAACAGTGGAATACGGCGATGGACGCTAGCGCTGCCCTAACAATGAATAAGCCACTTATTATTGTCCGTCCACAAGCTCTTCACCATCCCCTTAAGGAACTCTCTAATAAAGCAAATGTAACGGTTGAAACAACTGACCAAGCATTGAAAGTTTTATCTTATATATTTGAAACAGCTTAAGGACTTCCGCTACTTGCGGAGTCCTTTTGTTTTTAACTGATACGAATACTGCCCAGCAAGTAATTTTACAACATGGATGAACATCTCACTACGGTCAATGTAACCATCTGTAAAAATCCCGACAGCCCCTTGCTTCGAACGGACATCATGTAACTTTGTGTAAGCATCCATTACTTGTGCTAATTCCTTCCCAGCACGCACGCCCTCAGCTACTTCTTCAGGAAGCATGATTCTTGCCCCGCCTGCAGCAACAATAATTCCACTCTGGTCGACTAATGCTCCCCAATTGCAAAGATACATTCCTTCGTTTGTATCAATAACGCCTCCTTCAAGACCAATCCCAACATCAGCCTTACCTTTTTCCAAGGCATGACGAGCACGATTCTTCGCACCTTGTAAGGTCTCTCCATCAGACATTGGTTGCTCTGCCACATCAGATGGGACATTTACCGTTGTAACGACCATATCTTCATTTGAAAAAACGGTTTCAACCGCATGAACTTTTGTCCGATTCTCAGAACCAATTGCAATTTTCATCACTAATCCTCCAATTTTCACCTTAAGTAGAAGAAAGCTGCCGCTTTTGCGACAGCTTCTTCGTTGAGCTTAGCTATTTTGACGAATCGTCTCAATTGTTGTTTTATCTGTCTTCTTCACTAATTTTACAAGCAGCTCTTTCGCTGCTGCGTAATCATCTACATGAATAATGGAAGCAGCTGTATGAATGTAGCGAGAGCAAATTCCAATAACAGCGGATGGTACGCCGCTATTTGTAAGGTGGACACGTCCAGCATCGGTGCCGCCTTGAGAAACAAAGTATTGATATGGAATCTCTTCACTTTCCGCTGTATCCAAAATAAATTCACGGATGCCACGATGAGTAACCATCGACCGGTCTAGAATGCGCAACAATGCCCCTTTACCTAGCTGCCCAAACTCGGTCTTATTACCTGAAGCATCATTTGCAGGACTCGCATCAAGGGCATAAAAAATATCTGGCTTAATCATATTTGCTGCAGTTTGAGCACCACGTAAGCCAACCTCTTCTTGAACTGTTGCTCCTGAATAAAGCATATTTGGAAGGCTTTCACCTTTTAATTCTTTTAATAACTCAATGGCTAAACCACAGCCGTAGCGGTTATCCCACGCTTTCGCCATTATTTTCTTCTCATTTGCCATCGGTGTAAACGGACAAATCGGAACAATTTGTTGACCAGGCATGATGCCAATCCTTTCGGCATCTTCACGGTCATCTGCCCCAATATCAATCATCATATTTTTAATTTGCATCGGCTTTTTTCGCTGTGCTTCTGATAATAGATGAGGAGGTGTTGACGCAATTACCCCAACAATCGGACCGTTATCTGTCATAATTTGAACGCGCTGAGCCAGCATAACTTGACTCCACCAGCCTCCAAGTGTTTGAAAACGAATCATACCATTATCCGTAATCTTTGTTACCATAAAGCCAACTTCATCCATATGACCTGCAACCATAACACGCGGTCCGTTTTCATCACCTTTTTTCACACCGAAAACGCTGCCAAGACGGTCTTGAATGATTTCATCAGAAACCTTTTCAAGCTCCCCCTTCATAAATTTTCGCATATCATGTTCAAAGCCTGGTGCTCCTTGTAATTCAGTCAATGTTTGAAAAAGCTGTAATGTCTCGTTATTCATTCTTCACAACCTCTCATTCATAAGGATTTGTATGTATGAATTAAATTTATTTTCTACAATAACTATTGTACAGAACGTTACAAGTTGTTTCCACTTTCAATTCAGAATCAAAATTCATGTAATTCTGTTTATTGTGTACTATAATGAAAAGATAAGCAGCTTTTTAAAAAACAAGTTGACTCCAAAAACCTTTGGTATGGGAGGAATTTGAATGAAATTCAGAAATTTTTTAGTTGGTGCAAGTATCGGTTTTGCTTCTGCATTAATGGTTGCAAAAAAACTTGATGAACAATTTATTTCTCCAGAAAAAGCCTTGAAATATGCGAAAGATGCTTTTAAAGAAAAAGGACCAGTAGATGGTGCATGGGTACATATGGAACCAGAGCAAGTCTCGAAATTCGATATGACCTACAATGTCTATCGCGGTGGAATCTCTAGTTCTCTGCACGGCGAATTAAAGCAGTTTGAGTTCCTTGTTGACGCAAAATCAGGCACCATTATCGATGTATATGCAAACCCTTCATAATAGTACGCGGGTGAATAACAACTGTTGTTCACCCTTTTTTTATAAAAAATTGTCAAAATAGTCACATTTATTTGTTAAAATGAAACTGTTGGAATACACAGGGGGGAATATAAATGGAAAACAAACATCCTTGGTATGTACTTTCATATCCGATGGGCAGTGAAGCTTCTGTACTGCGCAACAGCCTTGAAGAATTGAACAACGTACCTGAGAACGGTATTGCTGTATTACCTGAATATGTAGCTTATACACAAGAGCAAGCAGAAATTGCACTACAGCAATTAAAAGAAACAGCGGTTGCTAAAAAGGTTAGTATCATCACTACATTAAACATTGTGCCGGTTGACTTGCCACACATGGAAGACAACCAGAACTACAACACACTCGTTATCATCACAAAAGACGGCAAGGTTCATACACCGCAGGCAAAAATTACACCACAGTCCTTCGAGCGCAAGCAATATGACGAGAAATTCCCAAAGATGAATGTAGGGGACTACAACTATTTAAATAAGGTGCAGCTTCAGATTAATGGGGAAGTGAAAACAGCCCTCTTTGTCATTTGTTCTGATGTTTACACGCTAATGGCTGGGGTTGAAAAGGTGCAAGACTTACAAGCAGACATATGTGTTGTACCAGGGAATTTTGGAAACGGAGCACAAGAAGCTGTTAGACGTGTACTTAACCGCTTCCGCAGTGCAGGAATCTTCCAAACAACAATCTTTTCAAATCCTTATCAACATTTGAAAAAGCCTGGCCAAACACCACTAGTGCAAAAGGCTTGTGATTATGAAGAGCGGGCAGAAGGTATTCCGTTCTCTCTAACAGACTGGGAACGCGTTCAACTTCTTAAGCATAATGTGCTCATTTATCCGGATGACCAAGTTCCAAGCTTTGTACATATGGCAAACTTAACAACGATGGACGAAGGCAGAATGACAGTCGGCATGAGCCGGTTTGAAGTGAATGTACAAGTTGACGAATATCCAAACGTAATCGAACTATAAAAAATAGCGGCTCCCCTTAGGGTTGCCGCTATTTTCTTCGATAATACCATTTCCCGCCGCTCATCTCTACTTCACATGCGCCTTGTTCGACGAGGTATTCAAGGTGTGCGACCGTTTCACCAATTGCAAATCGCATTTCATGAACATTTAACTGTTCACCAAATAGTTTTAAGCAAAGATTATAAACTGTTTGTGAGCCTTCCAATACATGTAGCAACTTTTCTAATCGTTCTTCATGATGCTCAACAATTTCTATAATTCGCTGATTTGCACCTTCAAACGGCTTTCCGTGAGAAGGAATAACATATGTAGCATCTAATTTCTTAACTTTTTCCAAGCTTTGAAAATACGTCTTAAGAGGGTTCGGATCGCCATGAAACCAATAGGAAATATTCGGGGTTATTTTCGGCAAAATATGATCCGTCGAAAACAACACACTGTTTTCTTCATTAAAAAATGAAACAAGTCCATCAGAATGTCCTGGTGTAAAGATTACTTCATACTCATGCGCCCCGAATACAATTTTCTCCCCTTCTTCTAAAAAGCGATTCACAGTTGCATGTGGCGTTACAAGTGGTACGAAATCCACTGTATTGCTATGCATTTGTTCAGCAAGCTCCTTTGGAATATCGCAGGTATAGTATTTATCAGGAAGAGCATCTATATGCTCCTGATCCCACGAGTAATGAGCTGAGCGTTCGTCTATTTCAGTCATTACGACGTCGGCGCCTGTTAACTCTTGCAGCTTTCCCACATATCCATAATGATCGGGATGGTAGTGGGTCACAATAATTTCCTCTACCAAGTGTTTTTCAATCCCAGGCGCCCATATCTTCATGGCTGTTTCGTTATGGAGCCCAGTATCCATAATTTTTATACCGCTTTCCCCAAATCCGATAAAACAATTGACATGATTGAGGCGAAACGGCAAATCAACACGCACCGGTTGTACAGCTAATTTTTCAAACATAACAATTCTCCCTTTGTATCTATCCTATTTACTTGTATACAGGATGTTTCGGGTTTTTCCTGCTTTTCCATAAACATTTATCAGCTTTTCTCTTAATCTAAGCAAAACAATTAAAAAAAGGCATGCCCCAAGGGGGAGAGGCACGCCTATCAAACAATTTAACTAACTTCCTTGTTCTCAACTGCTTGTTGAGCTGAGGTTGGCTTAACCCAATTGCGTTCAAGAATAAGCCAAAGGACAAGTCCAACACCTAGTCCCCATGCTGCACCTTTTGTTGCCAGCACAGCTCCAACAATAATCGCTACACCTTTTTGCAAATTTCCTTCTTCTTTTAACAAATCAATTCCGAGGTAGCCGCATAAATATCCTTGAATCAGCATCGTCAATGCCATCCCAATATTAACACCTGGCTTAAATAACGTAACGATCGGTCCAAGCATAAGCGCAATGCTCATTCCCCAGTAAAGACCTGTCGCACCGCCCCAATAGCTGTCAACTTGTTCGCGCTTATTGTTCATGTAACGATTTAAGACAAGCGCTTGCCCGCCAGTCCATTGCGGCCCTGATAGCGGAAGAAATGGCATAAAAATGGCTTCTAAGAAGTTGCGGATTGACACAATGATACTATTTCTTGTCGGGCTGAACGTAAGCTTCTCATCTTTGCGTACTTCATCGGCACTTTTTAAGAGGGAATTAGCAACGAGTACATCTCCGAAGGCAATAATATAAGCAGCAATAGCTAATGGAAACGCTTTCATAAACATGTCGAAAGAGGGGACACCTACAGCAAAGATACTATAAGAGGAAACGATTTCTGTAAATGGTATCGGCACAAAACTCCAAGATAATTCAGGCATCTGTACCTCTCCAATTGTAATACCTATTACATATGAGAGGGCAAATGGAATGGCTATCCCAAACTGGGCAATATAACGGAAGAAACCATAGCGTTCACGAAGAGGTGCAGCTGTTTTTGAAAACATCATAAAGAATCCAAACGCGGCACCTAGTAAAATCGTTACAGGCATTGACCATACACGGCCACCTTCTGCAAATTCACCAAAAATAGCCGCAAAGCCTGCACCAAGCAATATCCCTGCTTTTAAGGAGATTGGAATCTTATGGACAAGCTTTTCTGCTCCTTTAAATAACCCCATCAGTAAGAAAATCAACGCAACCATAATTTGCAAGGCAATGAGTGCTTCAATTCTTGCCTGCCCTTCAGGAAATCCTGTCAAAAACCCTACATACAGTGGAATCCCAGCTGTAATCCAACCAACAATTGATGGGTCTCCAAACGATGTATGAAGTAAATAGAGAAAATTGTTAATAATAATAAACGCAATTGCGAGCTCAAATGGAATGCCTAGCACATCCATCATAATGGCTGATACACCCATTGGCACAACACAGAGAATCGCACCTTGAATCCAATCTGGAAATTCAATTCCATAATGTACGAACGGCAACCTCAGCTTAAGTGGTCCAAGAGCGGAATGGTGTTCCGCTCCCTCTTCTCTTCGTTTTCCAAAGTAAAATGCCATACGTTACCCTCCCCTAATAATTTATTTACAAAGCAGCTTCGTGCTGTTCTTGAATTGAAGCTTTAAATTTCAATACAGCATCAGTAAATTCGCTACTCTTCTCCAAAATCGCATAATGACCTGCACCCTCGATTGTTTCAGTTTGTAAATCAGGCTTAACAGACAGCAATTGTTCTTTTGCATTAGGCGGGACAAGCTTATCTTCAGTTGAAAAGATGGCTAACACAGGAATGTTCAACTGCTCCAGTGCTGTTTTTCCTTCTCGATATTTTGCACAGCATTCAAAATCATTTACGTTAACAGACATAGCGTTTTTATGAAGCTCAGCTTTCTCTTCATGCAGTAATTGTTGATCCGCATCTTTAGCATAGGATGCATAAAAGAAGTTATCAGGAAATACCCCAGCTTCAAGCTGCTCTAAGATTTTGGGATGCACAGGCAATTCATAGTGACTATTAGCAAGGACAAGCCCCTTCACTTTCTCATTTATCGCCGCTAATTCGATCCCGATTAAACCGCCCATTGAATGCCCAATGACAATCCCATCCTCATCAATTTCTGAACTACAAACACTAGCAAACTCTTCAATTGTAGACGACATCGGTCTGTTATCCTCATCATGTCCTGGCAGCGTAAGAATTTTATAGCGTAGCTCACCAAGATATCCTTCAACTCTGCGCCACTTACTGCCCGTTCCACCTGCACCATGAATAAAATAAAGTGTTAATGACTGTTTCATCGTTTTCCCCCTAATACATTTTTGGCAATGACAATGCGTTGAATTTGGTTCGTTCCTTCATATATTTGAGTGATCTTCGCATCACGCATCATTCTTTCAACAGAGTACTCTTGTACGTATCCATATCCGCCTAACAATTGAACTGCATCTGTTGTTACTTTCATGGCGACATCCGAAGCATACATTTTGGCCATTGAGGAAGCAGTTACAAGCTCTGGATTCTTTCCTGTTGAACTTAATTCATTCACTTTCGAAGCCGCTCTATAGACAAGACATCTAGCTGCTTCAATTTGCGTTGCCATGTCAGCAAGCATAAACTGTACAGCCTGGAATGAGGAAAGTGGTTTGCCAAACTGTTCTCTTTCCTGTACATACTCTAAGCACGCATCTAATGCACCTTGAGCAATCCCTAACGCTTGAGCTCCAACTGAAGGACGTGATTTATCAAATGTCTTCATTGCAAGAAGCCACCCTTGCCCTTCTTCACCAATCATGTTCTCAGCTGGTACGCGACAATTTTCAAAATAAAGCTGTGCAGTTGGTGAACCTTTAATCCCCATTTTCTTTTCAAGCTTGCCGACTTCAAGTCCTGGAGAATCAGCATCTACAAGAAAGGTGGTAATACCTTTTTCTGTTTTCGCAAAAACCGTGTACACATTTGCAACGCCACCGTTTGAAATAAACATCTTTTGCCCATTTAAAAGGTAAGCATCCCCTTCACGAACGGCTGTTGTCTTTAAGCTTTGTACATCCGAACCTGCATTTGGTTCTGTTAAGGCGTAGGCAGCAATCTTTCGACCTGAAGCAATGTCGGGCAAGTAACGTGCCTTCAAGTCGTCACTTCCACCAATCATCAATGGTAATGTGCCCAGCTCCTGAACGACGGCTACTTGAGAGGATGAAGCACATGCGCGCGCAATTTCTTCCACAATAATACAGAAGCTTAATAAGTCAAGCCCTGAGCCGCCATACTCTTCTGGCATATTGGCACCAAGATAACCATAATCGGCAAGTAAATTCTTCACATCCATCGGATATTCCTCTGCTTCATCAATTTCAATCGCCCGCGGTTTAATTTTCTCTTGGGCTAAACGGTGGATACTGTCCTTTATTTCTTTGTATTCTTGCGGCAATTCAAAATACATGTTCCTCCCCCTCATCTACACATTTTGAAGATTCTTCTCTAGGACAAACTTTTGAATCTTTCCACTCGGCGTCTTTGGCAAGCTTTCTAAGAAGAGATATTTACGGGGTCGCTTATATTTTGCAAGACTGTCGCCATTTTTCAAAAAGTCATCCAGTTCTTCTTCTGTAAGTGTGCTACCTTCTTTTAGGACGACACAGCCGACAACGACCTGCCCCCAAGTAGCATCAGGCTGCCCGATTACCGCTGCTTCAAGTACATCTGGGTGTTCCAGTAAATTGTCTTCTACTTCGCGAGGGTAAATATTTTCGGCACCTGAGACAATCATATGCTTCATTCGATCTCGAATCCAAATATATCCTTCTTCATCATAAGAGCCCATGTCACCAGTGTGATACCAGCCGTGTGCGAGCGCATCAGCCGTAGCTTCAGGGCGATTATAGTAACCTTCCATGACGCACGGTCCTTTTACAAGAATTTCTCCAACCTCTCCAACAGCACAGATATCTTCGGGATGTGAAGGACCGCCATTTAAGTTCGGCTTTACAATACGTACTTGGTGAGTCATCATCGCTTTTCCAGCAGAACCTGCTTTCGCTAACTGTTCATCTGCATAGAGAACTGTCATCACTGGCCCCATTTCAGTCGTTCCATACATTTGGACAAGGTCTGCACCTGCTCTTTCTTGGAATTGACGTATAAGTACAGGTGCCATCGACGCGCCTCCATAGCCTAACAGCCTTAACGAAGAAAGGTCGTATTGATCAAATTGTTCATCATTGAGAAGCATATTTACCATTGTCGGTGCAGCAAATATGTGAGTGACTTGCTCTTTTTCAATCGTTTCTAAAACTTCTTTCGGTTTAAACACATGGTGCAGAATGTTCGTTGCTCCGACTTGAACTCTCGGTAGAAATGAAGTATGGAGCTCTGCTGTATGATTAAGCGGAGCAGCCGAGAGACCAACATCATCTTTTGTCAGCCCCATGCATTGAATCATTAGGAAATTGTGATGAACCATATCGCGATGACGATGAAGGACACCCTTCGGACGGCCAGTTGTCCCGCTTGTGTACATCATAATGTAGCGGTCATCCTCTGTGACTTCTACAAATTCATAGCTGTCCTCCTGTTCATTAAGCAGAGCGTAGAAGTCATGTGTATGCTCCTCATCTCCACCATCTACATCAACGAAATGTTCAGCATTCATACCGCGCTCCATTGCTTTTTCAACTGTAGAAGCTAACGCATGCTCATATAGCAACACTTTGGACTGGGCATCATTTACGATAAACTGCAGCTCCAGTGAAGTTAGACGATAATTAATCGGGTTAAAGATTGCACCGATCTTTGCTGAAGCAAATAATGCAATTACAAACTCACTTGTGTTATATAAAAATGTAGAAACGACATCCCCTTTTTTGACACCAAGCTTTTGTAGTGCGGCGGCAAACTGATTCACCTTCGCATTTAATTGCTGATAGGACCATCTTTGTTGTTTACTTTCATATACGAGCGCAAGCTTATCAGGATAATTTTCGGCCGACCATTCAATTAAACCTCCAACAGTTAGGTACATGTCGATTCCTCCTTTTTATGGATGGCTCTGTTAAACATGAGGATTCATTTCCATTGTAGACTCGCACTTTTCGCAGTAGCGCGGGCCTTGTAACACAGTCTTATGAATAAGAGTAGAAGCCTTGACCTGTTTTTCGACCAAGGTGTCCTGCTCGAACAAGCTTCCGAAGTAATGGTGCTGCACGGTACTTTGAATCTTGTGTTTCTTCATAGAGAGAGTCCTGAACAAACAACAATGTATCCAAACCAATTAAGTCAGCAAGGGCGAGCGGGCCGATTGGGTGATTTGCACCAAGCTTCATTCCTTTATCAATATCTTCAGCACTTGCAGTACCTTCCTGTAATACGAAGACCGCTTCATTAATCATCGGAACTAAGATGCGGTTTACTGCAAACAACGGGGCTTCCTTTACATCGATTGGTTCTTTGCCTAGTGACTCGATAAACTCTTTCGATACACGGTATGTTTCCTCACTTGTGTCATAACCGCGAATAAGTTCGACCAGCTTCATCACTGGAACAGGGTTGAAGAAGTGACAGCCCATAACCCTTGAAGAATCTTTCATGACGCTTCCCATTTCCGTAATACTTAAACCAGATGTATTGCTTACAACAATCGCTTCATCTTTCACAATGGAATCTAGCTTTCGAAATAGCTCCTTCTTCAATTCAAGGTTCTCACTAACCGCCTCAACGATATAATCTACTTCGCCAAGAGCATTCCAGTCAGTTGTTGTCGTAAGACGGCTTTCACATTCCTGCTTCTGAGCTTCTGACATACGCTGTTTTTCAATTGAACGGTTCCAGTTCTTCTGGATTTGCTTCAAACCCCGTTCGAAATATTCAGACTTTTGTTCAACTGCGACGACCTCGTATCCAGCCTCTAAGCTTGCTTGTGTAATACCTGAACCCATCGTGCCAAAACCGATTATCCCTACTTTTTTGACCATCCTATTTTCCCCCTATAGCTTCACAAATTTTGGTTCTCTTTTTTCTAAAAATGCTGTTACACCTTCAACTTTATCTTTCGTTTCGCAAATGTCTCCAAATAGCTGTGCCTCAAGTGCTAATCCTTCTTGTAGTGTTGTTTGAAGGCCTTCATTAATAGCACGCTTTGCAGCCGCTACTGCAATTGGTCCTCTACATTTAATTTTTTCTGCCCAGTTGATTGCTGCTTCTACAGCTGAACCATCTGTCACTTCTTCTACTAAACCGATGCCTTCCGCTTGCTCAGCTGATACGAATTCGCCTGAGTAAATAAGCTGCTTTGCTTTCCCTGGTCCAATAAGTCGTGCAAGACGCTGTGTTCCGCCATACCCTGGAATAATACCTAGCTTCACTTCCGGTAAACCGATCTTTGAGCTTGGAGTTGCAATGCGGAAATCACATGCAAGCGCTAACTCTAAACCACCACCTAATGCAAACCCATCAATAGCAGCAATAACAGGCTGAGGTAATGCTTCAAGCTTGTTGAAAACACCTTGGCCTCTTATGCACATCTCTTCACCTTTTTCTTTTGATAACTGAGGAAATTCACGAATATCTGCTCCAGCTACAAACGCTTTGTCCCCAGCACCAGAAACAACTAGCACATCAATCTCATTTGAAATACCATCTAAAATATTTGAGAGCTCCTCTAGTACCTCTGCGTCTAACGCATTTACAGGTGGGGAATCAATTTCGATAAATCCTATCTTATTTTCTGTTGAGTAGTTTACCTTTGCCACTTTTTCTCCTCCTTTGAAGCTTTTAGGTTTGTTACTTTTATATTTGCAAGTTCCGTGCCAACCTAATTTTTACTGAAGAGAAAGGGATTTCTACTGTTTCTATGTTTCTTATGTTTCGAAATAGAAACAAAGTTGTTTATTTAAAAAGGAAAACTGTATACTTAGGAAACATAGAAGATTAAATGATTAGGCTTATTGATAAACAAGGAGTTCTTAATCAAACGAAGAATGTAACTATACATAAATAAAAGGTGAGGTGGCTTATGGAGGTTTACGTTCTAACAGGATCAAGCGGAACAGGGAAAAGCACAAGTGCCCTTTCTGTTGCCTATCAACATAACATTCCTGCCATCATCGACGATGGCTTGCTGATTTATAATGGGAAACGTATTGCTGGTACATCAGCAAAATTTGAAAAAAACACAATTAAAGCTGTTAAACGCGCAATTTTCCATGATGATAACCATGCACAAGAGGTAAGAGATGCAATTAAACGAAAAAAAATTGAAAAGATTTTGCTGATCGGGACGTCAGTTAATATGGTCGAAAAAATCGCCGCTAAACTGCAGCTTGGAAAAATTGATTTTCACACAACAATTGAAGAGGTTCGCAGCTCCAGTGAAATTAAAATCGCCCTCTATACACGAAAGATGGAAGGCAAACATATTATTCCGATCCCATACGTTCAAGTGGATCAAAGCTTATTTAAGAAGTTAATTTCAAAGGGAATGAGCTTCTTCACACCGCAAAAAGAAAAGATCGGCGAAACAACAATCGTTCAGCCGAACTTTCAAAAAGGGTCGATTCATATTACAGAAGGTGTCCTTCAAAAGATTATTAAGCTAATTTGTAAGGAGATTGATGTCATCGAACAGGTGCATTCCATCCATGTTCTCCTTACTGGTAACCCTTACTTAATGGTTGAAGTGACTGCAAACCATGTATCGAATCAAAATTTAATAACAGCCTTACATGATGCACAAAAGAAAATCTTTGCTGACTTTAATACCTACATGGACGTTGAATTCAGTACAATTGATCTGAAAGTAAAGAAACTTCAAATGGATTAATTGAACTAAAAAAGAAGAGCCAAGGTAAGCTCTTCTTTTTTCTTGCTATCTGATTGAAAATCCACCAAGCTTTGTTTCTAAATACTCTTGAATCCCTTCATGGCCACCTTCGCGTCCTATTCCGCTTTCTTTCATTCCGCCAAATGGAGCAGCAGCAGATGTTGGATTAATATCATTAATACCGATGATGCCAAAGCGCAGTCCTTCAAACATCTTCATTGAACGTGATAGGTCATTTGTATACACATACGCAGCTAACCCGTAATTTGTATCATTCGCCATCTTTAACACTTCTTCTTCATCATCAAATGGAATAATAGGGGCTACAGGTCCAAATGTTTCTTCCCGGTAAATTTTCATTTCTGGAGTGACATTTTTTAATACAGTTGGTGCGTAGAAGGTGCCCTTTGCTAAGCTCCCTGATGTTAACCTTTCTCCACCAGCTGCTACTTCAGCTCCTTTCGCAACAGCATCTGTTACTTGTGAAGACACTTTTTCAACAGCAGCTTCGTCTACAAGTGGACCAATACTAATGCCGTCTTCCAACCCACTTCCTGCTTTCATCTTTTCAACCCGCTGAACAAATGTATCTGTAAAGGTTTGAATTAAACTGCGATGAACGAAAATTCGATTCGGACTTATACACGCTTGCCCAGTGTTTAAAAATTTAACGAGTGATGCACCCTTTGCTGCATGAACAGGATCAGCATCCTCGCAAACAATAAATGGAGCATGTCCACCAAGTTCCATTGACACACGCTTCATCTGCTTTGCCGCACCTTGAGCTAAATATTTTCCAACAGCAGTTGAACCTGTGAACGTTAATTTTTGCACATTAGCATTTTCGAGAAACTCTTGCCCAATTTCTTCTGGCTGGCTAGTAGGAACAAGGTTGATAACTCCTTTTGGAATGCCAGCGTCAATTAACGCTTTGTACGTTTCAATGGCACAGAGCGGTGTTTGTTCTGCAGGCTTCAACACAATTGTGCACCCTGCCGCAATAGCTGGTGCTACTTTTCTCGTAATCATTGAAATAGGGTAGTTCCATGGCGTGATCGCCCCGACAACGCCAACAGGCTGTTGAAGTACCATGAAGCGCTGATCCTTCCGTGCTGACGGAATGGTTTGACCATATAATCGTTTCGCTTCTTCTGCATACCATAATAGAAAGTCCGCTCCGTATTGCACTTCATTACGCGATGCTTTCAATGGCTTCCCTTGTTCAATCGTCATTAGCTCAGCAAGCTTCTCCTTACGTTCCACCATTATTTGATAAGCTTTATACAAATAACTTGAACGTTCGTAAGGTGTTAAAGAAGACCATTCCTGAAAGGCAGCATGTGCTGCTTCAATTGCACGCTTAACATCCTCTCTCGTCCCATCAGCCACCTGCTCAATCTCTTCACCGTTTGCAGGATTGTATGATGCAAACATCTCCCCTGATTCTGATTTCTGCCATTCTCCGTTTATATATAGCACGTGCACATCCTCCCCCTGCTCTGTTTATTATTTTGTTCTTCTTTTAAAATCAGGCTTTCTTTTTTCTACGAACGAAGCAATTCCTTCTGGAAAATCATGCGGGTCAACAAAGTTTGTATCTGATTTCCACAGCTCTTCAATACTGTTAATACAATTTGCAGTTGACTGCTTAACAGCCAGCAATGAAGCTGGTGATTGTTCAGCAATGACTCTTGCCTTTTCAAATGCAAAGCGGTCAATTTGCTCGTCTTCAACTACATAGTTCAGCATGCCATAACGATACGCCTCATCAGCATCAAAGATACGCCCTGTATACACTAAATCCTTCGTACGACTTGGTCCGATTAAATCAACTAATCGCTTTACAAACTTATTATTGAGTTTAATTCCTAACCGTCCGACCGGAATTCCCATTCTAGCGTGGGATGAACCAATACGAATATCACAGCTTAAGGCAAGCTCCAACCCTGCTCCCATTGCTGGACCGTTTATGACACCAACTGTCGGGATTGGCAATTTTTCAAATGTGGAAATTGCTTTTTCCATATGAATAAATGCTTGTTCAGCCTCTTCCACCGTCATTTGGTGAAACTCTTTAATATCTGAACCGGCAGTAAATTGATTACCCGATCCTCGTAACACGAGCACTTTATTTTTCGGGTTATCGCAAATATGCTCACCTATTTCAGTCAGTTCTTGCCACATTTTTGATGACAATGCATTGCGCATATGGGGTCTAAATAATGTCACAATCGCAAGACCTGCACTCTCTTGAACAGTGATCTTTGCTTTCGGTTCAATTCGCTTAATATTTACTTTCACCTTCATCACCTACTTGCTTTTTATTTTCTTCCTCCATTTTAAGTAGTAAAACAAATTCTTAACCCTTTAATATGCAAAAAACGTGCCACCTAGTAATATCCTTCCCTTTTATCATAAAAGACGACAATCTTAATTAAAAGCAAGCTACATATCCAACTCTTTGTTTCCATCAGAAACAAAAGTATTTCTTTTTAGAAACACAACGTCTCACTCGGAAACATTTTAAGTAATCCCATATTTCTTTAACCTCGCGTAAAAGGTCTTTCGGCTAATTCCCAATTTTTTAATCGCTTCAGTTCGATTTCGGCTATTTTCTAACACTTCTAACAGCTTCGTTTTTTCTGTCTGTTCAAGCACTCTTGTCAAACTAGGAGAGTCAGCAATTGCTTCTTCGGGATAAGTTGGAGCTTGTGAAGAGGTACGTCTGATATGCTCTGGTATATCAGTTACTTCAAATCGTGCACCCATACTGACCGCAACCATTCGCTCAAGCACATTGTTCAATTCACGTACATTCCCTGGCCAGTCGTACATACGAAACACTTCATAGATTTCATCATTTATTGTAATTGGTTTTTTGTATTTAAAAATGAGATGGTTAAGTAAGTTGCTTGCGACGTAAGGAATATCTTGCTTTCTATCCCTTAAGGGTGGAATTTGAATTGGGACGACATTCAATCTGTAATAAAGGTCTTCTCGGAATTCTCCTTTTTGAATTTGTTCATTTAAATCACGGTTTGTTGCGCAAATAATTCGCACATCCAGCGGTGAAGCTTTCGTTCCGCCGACCCGATGGAATGAACGTTCTTGAATGACGCGCAACAACTTGGCTTGCACCTTCATTGACATTTCGCCAACTTCATCAAGAAAGAGCGTACCACCATTTGCTAACTCGAGAAGTCCCTTCTTACCGCCCTTACGTGAACCAGTAAAAGAGCCTTCTTCGTAACCAAACAATTCACTTTCTAACAGGTTATCGGGAATGGACGCCATATTAATTGGAATAAACGGCTTGTTCTTGCGGGAGCTTGTTTCATGAATTGCTTTTGCAAAAACTTCTTTCCCGACCCCACTTTCTCCATACAGCATGACCGTTACATCTGTCCCTGCTACTTTACGAGCAATATTAACAGCGCTAATCATAGAAGGAACTTGGCTCTCTAGTAATGAAAAGTTGTTTTTATCTAATTGACCTTCAAGCTGCATGGAGTAACGTTTATAACGATCCAGTTCATCTTGAAGCTTTGTAATTTCATCGATATTTTTCATAATCGTCACGGCACCAATTTGCTTATCGTTCTCCATTAATGGAGTGATTGTTGCATAGACGTCTCTTTTTAAGGAATGAACAAAGCTGCAATCATTAATTAATGGCTCCCCTGTTTCTAATACTTTCAGAATTCTTGCATCTTCTTCAATTTCATTTAATTTTCGGCCGATAATTTTCTTAGAAGGAACATTGAATTGCCGAGAATATGCTTCATTCACAAAGACGATCGTACTATCCTTCAAAACAACAATAATCGGATCTTCCATTGACTCCATGATGGCAGAGAAATGTTGTTTTTCTAAATTCAATCTCTTCCCCCCTAAAAAGTTCTTCTATATCCATATTACCGAATCTTCAGAATATTTTCACCAAAAAAACCCGTACAATAATGTACGAGTTTAACGAAATTGAGCTTCACAACGATAAATACGCTGCCCTTTATTTGAGAATTTTTCTTCGTATTCAGTCATCACATTTCCTTCTATATCACTATTGTGCAAGTCTAAGGAAATATTTTTTACAATCATGCCATAACGTGAAAAGCTTTCTAGCGAATACTCAAACAGCTTTTGGTTATCTGTTTTCATATGAACTTCACCGTTTTCCACAAGCACTTTCTCATAATATTCTAAGAAGGTTTTATAAGATAAGCGACGCTTTTCATGGCGATTTTTAGGCCACGGATCAGAGAAATTCAAATACACACGAGAGATTTCATTTTCAGCAAAAATTTCAGTAATATCTCGCGCATTTTCGTTTAACAATTTCACATTTGTCTGCGGCTCATCGATGATACGCTGCAATGCAGATACAATAACACTGTCATATAGTTCAATCCCAATAAAATTAATATCAGGATGCTGTTTTCCCATGCCGGTCACAAAGCTTCCCTTTCCAGTTCCTACTTCAATATGGATAGGGTTGTCATTTTGAAAAATATCCTTTGCCCATCTGCCTGCATATTCAGCTGGATTTCCAATGACAATATGATTATTTTCCGTGATCATTTCTTCTGCCCACGGCTTATGTCTTAAACGCATGTTTCTGTTACCTCCATCTTTTCGTACATTATCCTTGTCAAACATACCACGAAACACTTGAAAACAAAAGATATCGTTTGCGAACCTTGTCGAAAACTGATTATTTTCAGCAAATCATTTGTTATGTCGCGTATCTTTCAGTTATAGCGAGGATTTTTTAACATCTTCTATCTTATCCGCAGAGATTCACTATGATTTCCTCTCGTCCCATTATACTCACATATTAGCTATTAGGGATGTAAACGCTTTCCCATTTATGATTCGTATAGAACTTAAACTTGGAGTGATTATTACAAATATGAAGTCTATTTTACATGTTTTTCGTAGCTTGCTTGAACTTAGCGTTGTTGGTCTCTTTTCCGTACTTTTTGTTATGTATTCATTAACATTTTATCCAATCGAAAAGCTTTCACATCGTTTAAACCCTGAAGTGAAAAAACAACAATTAAAATATGCTGCTAATTTAAATTAATTCACCATGTCGTGCTTCCATTTAAGCACGGCATTTTTTCATGATTTCTCCTTTACTTGGTTATGATAAGGACATGCCAACTAAAGGAGGAATAATGATGCCTCTCAACCCACAACATCAAAGACAAATTTTAATGGATATTATGCAAAACCATTTAACCGACCAATGTGGTTCTGTATCTGAGTGTCAGCAGATGCAGCGATTAGCCAAATCTCTTGTTGGAAATGACAAAACGGATGAACAGCTGAAGACCCTTCTTCATGAAATTTATGAGTACAGTCAAAAAGGAGCTGGCACGAAAGATTTGAATGCTCATATTCAACAACATTCTCCAAACTTAAATCAATGGCTCGGTACATTACAGCAATACGATACTCCATTTCGCTAAAATTCTCTTGAAACAGATAAAAGCTGAACATTTCCTCGGAAATGTTCAGCACTATAATAATTCTTGCAAATATTCAATCCAATTGTTCATCTCTTTCTGTTCATCTCTTCGCCGATGCCAATCAATTGACATAATCGTTTGTGCTGTAATATACCATCTCATTCGTTGTTTCAAATCTTCTGTTAACGTTACACCGTATTGCTTTAACCAATCATTCCATTCATCTCTTGGGATATACCAATACAGTAACTGACCTAAATCTAAGGCAGGATCTGCAATCATAGCTCCATCCCAATCAATTAAATACAGTTGCTCCTCTGAACTAAGCAGCCAATTATTATGGTTCACGTCACCATGACAAACTACTTTATTGTTATGATAAATTAATTCCATATTTCTTTCTAAATATTGTTCTGCTTTATAAATAACAGGATGGTCAACCTGCGGAATAACTCTTCGTTTCAAATCAGCTAGAACATTTTCCGGCTCTAACGGTGTCTTTCCAATACGCTTCAACATATCTAGCAATTCTTTAGAGCCGTGTATTTTGCCTAAAAGGTACGCAACTGCAGAGTTTGGCATATCCTTCGCTTTAAGCTCTCGTCCCTCAAGCCATTGCTGAGCTGTAATGACATCTCCATTTTCCATTCGCTTCGTCCACACGAGCTTTGGAACGATCCCTTCTGCAGACAGCACAGCTAGAAAAGGAGAAGAATTACGTTTTAAAAAAAGTTTTTGTTTATGGTTTTCCGCGATATATGCTTCACCAGTGGCTCCCCCTGCAGGAGTGATGCGCCATCCTTCGCCTAAACCCAATTGATGTTCCAACGGATTCACCCTCAATTTCAAAGTCAATAGTCCAGACTAAAGTTCATTCTATTAGTATAACGCATTTCGACAATTTACAACATAAGTTTGATGCATTTTCTAGTTATCATATGCTTTTCACTCGCAACGCTACCGTTGTTGATAATGGCTCTAGTAGATAATCAGAGAAATCAACAGAGCGGAGCGGAACCTCTGCTGCAGTTGTTCCTTCTACTAACGTATACCAGCCTTCACTAACATCAAAAGATAACCTTTTTTGTTCACAGCTGTAATTGAAAAGCAACAAAATTTCTTCTTCATCTCCAAGAATAGATGGTCCTGTTAATAAATAGGCAAACCAGCCTTCATCTGATTCAATCCATTTGAGATGTTCGATCAGTTGTGAACGTTTATCCATTCGCAATGCAGCATGCTTTTTCCGAAAGGCAATCAGATTCTTTACGTACTCCACATTGTCTTGGTAGAGTGTTTTTCGCTCCCAATCGATTTGATTAACCGCATCTCCTGAACGATAGCTGTTCCCATCACCATATTTCGTACGGAAAAACTCCATTCCACTATGGAGAAACGGAATACCTTGGGCTAATAATGTCATTGCTAGGCCTAAACGGTGCCGTTTCTTTCTTACTGTTTCACTTTCCGCTTCGTTCGAAACTGATAACTTATCCCACAATGTATGGTTGTCATGACATTCTACATAATTAACAGATTGGTTTGGTGCTTCGAATAAGCCGGGCAACTCTTCATCTATTGTAATTGTACCTGCCATTAAATGCCTTAGTACCTCTTCTTGCAATTCCTTCCCGCTAATAATCCCTTTATCTTCCAAGTTAAAATTATTCCCTTTAACTGCATCACGAAAGCGATCATTGAAAAAAGCAATCCGTGGCAACTTTGATGCATTTTCGATCGTCGCTTTCTTATCAGCAGCTAACGGCGTATTTAAATCCCAGCCTTCTCCTAACAATAAAATCGAATCATCAACCACATCAAGAGCAAGGCGAATATCATTCATCGTTTTAATATCTAAGATTCCCATTAAATCAAATCGGAAACCATCAATCCCGAATTCTTTCGCCCAGTAAACGACCGAATCAATAATAAATTTGCGAACCATTAAACGTTCGGAGGCAATATCATTACCAACGCCAGTGCCATCTGCAGGCATGCCATCCGCATCATAGCGAAAGAAGTAACCAGGAACGAGCTTTTTGAATGCAGATGTTTCCCGTTTATAGACATGGTTATAGACAACATCCATAATGACTCGTAGTCCCTTCTCATGAAGGGCTGCAATCATTTGCTTAAGCTCGTTTATTCGAACATAAGGATCAAACGGGTCAGTCGCATAGCTTCCTTCAGGGACATTGAAATGCACTGGGTTATAGCCCCAATTATAATCATGTTGAGGCTTGCGTTCATCAACCCCTTCAAAATCATGAACTGGCAATATTTGAACGTGCGTAATTCCTAATTCAGCTAAATAGGATAATCCTGTCCTACTTCCTAGTGGTCCAGTTGTATTATCCTCTGTCATTCCTAAATATTTCCCTTTATAAGTTACGCCACTCTTTGGGTGAATTGTAAAGTCTCTAATGTGAGTTTCGTAAATAATCGCATCTGTCATACGATTTAAAGTTGGAAGAGATTCTCGATATAATGGTATATTTACTTTAGATGGATTAATGACAATGCCGTACTTACCATTTACAGAGACAGCCCTTACATAAGGATCAACGGCCTCATTCCATTTCCCGTTAACTTTTGCACGGTATGTGTAGCATTGTCCATCAAGATTACTGCTTACATATTCAGTCCAAACACCTCTGTCTTCGCGACGCATTTTCTTTTGCCGAACAACCATTTCTTCTTTATTATAAAATAACAGCTCAACTTCTGAAGCCGTTGGGGCCCATACTTTAAAAGCTGTACCTTTTTTCGAATACGTGTTACCTAGATCTGTACCGAAATATGCGTACTGTTGATCGAACTCTTCTGTGCGAATAACAGCGCCGATTAATAAAGGGTAGTAATTCCCTTCATGGTCTTCAATGTGATGTTGCTCTTCAAGCAAAACCGGCTTTTTACTGCGACAAATAAACTTCACATATGTTTCAGAATTAATTATTTTGTCAATATCTAACTTCATCTTTCTCTGAGAAGACACTAAGTAAAAGCTGTCAGGATGATAGGTCAGATCAGCTAAAATCGTAATTTTCGTAAGTTCATCTAAATATGGTTGAAATAATTGCTGCATGAAGCGTCACCATCATTTCACGTTTAAATTTAAATATCCGTGGTATTAAATACAAGACATTCATACCAGTAGGATAGACCTTATTAATGGAGTTGATAAATAATGAATATGTGTACACAATGCGGAAGACAAAGTCCAATTCCCCAAAAAGGAACCCTCTTTATCTTCGGAAAACTTGAAATAAATCTGCCTTTTCTTGTACCAGGGCCAAAGCATACATATTTATGCACTTATGAAAGTCATGAACAAATAATTAATTATATTTCGACAATCCAAAGTTATGATAGCAGCCATTCCTTACGAGTTGGAATTAGCACGGATGCTTCTACTCTTCCACTTATAAATCACAGTTTAGAAGAATTAAAAACAAGAGTACAGCACTATGATGTTATAACATATATTCAAGATGGTGATTTTACAAGCTTCCTTCAACCGATTGTTGATCTTACCGAAAATGAGATATATGGGTTTGAACATTTGCTACGTCCACTAGGAAATGCTGACTTATCACCTGGAATTCTATTTTCTACGGCTCAGAAAGCAGGTATGCAGTCAACACTTGATCAACGGGCAAGAGAAGAGGCTATTAAGGCAAGAGCACAACATATCAAGCCTCCTTTAAAAAGCTTTATTAATTTTTTACCATCTAGTATTTACAATCCGGAATATTGTTTACGCCATACATTTGAAATTGTCGAGCGTTATGAAGTAGATCCTTCATCACTCGTCTTTGAAGTAGTAGAAACAGAGAAAATCACTGATGTTCCACACTTGAAGCACGTACTAGATGTATATAAACAAAACGGTATGCAAGTAGCGCTTGATGATGTCGGTTCAGGCTATGCTACACTTGATATGCTCTATAAGTTGCAGCCGAATTATGTGAAAATCGATCGACAATATATTCAAGATTGTCATGAAAATATGGAAAAACAAAAGTTTCTTACATCCGTTATCGACATTGCTTCTAACTTAAATATCAAAGTTCTCGGAGAAGGAATTGAGAAGAAAGAGGAATTTGAATACTGTCAAGAAGCTGGCATGGACTTTGCTCAAGGGTACTACCTCGGTAAGCCAAGCCCAACACCACAATTAGAGAGATGATGTATTGGAATCATCTTGGTCTTCTCTATCCTGTTCATGTTCGTCCTCTTCCTCCCACTCTGGACGCTTAATATACGTGCTCTGAGAGAAATTTAATAAAGCTTGGGCGGCTTTTAATTGTACATGTTTCAATGGGGAAGGCATTCGCTTCATGCGCCCGTGCCATTCTTCAAAGTTAAGACGATCAACATAGAGTGTGTCTGTGCTTGCATGGGCACCTTCTATGAAGCTTTGTCGAGTTAACACAATTTTTTTAATCGGCAAGTCAACCCCCATTTGTTCATAAATACTGTGCACAATTCGGTACATCCGATTTAACGAAATAGTTGGGTTGATTCGTTTTCTTTCCTCTTCACCGTAGCCTTCTATCCAGTAACGCCCTTTATCTACTCGAAAAACATCACTTTCTTTTTCACGACTCTCCAGCACTGTCATACACCATGTTGTCGTTGGACTAATTAAAATAATCTCAAGCTCAACAGGTGCATTTTTGATTTGTAAAATAGGATTATACAGGACAAGATAGTTATCAGGAAATTCTTGAAGCAAAAACCTCAAGATAGGATCGTAATAGTAAGATTGATTGACTAAAGACCTTTCTCTTAATGTAGAGCTTGCCCACATAATTTGAAAGCGAAGGAGCTCATCAAGAAATTCTAGTTTAATGTCTTCAAGTGTACGGCGCTCTTCGGTTCTTTGAAACTCAGATGATGCAGAAAAAAAGTCATTTTCAAAGTATGAGTCTTCTTGTTTATTTTTGTTTTTAGAAAACCAGCTTTTCACTGAAGAAAAGATCGACTTCCTGCCATCACTTAACCAATCGTCACTATCCCACTCTTCCTCTCGATATTCCCCAAACTCCACAGGTAATGCGCCGAATTTCACTTGCTGTAATGTCCCGTTATACCATTCACGCTTAATTCCATCCCAGCGACTTTTCTTCAAACGAAGAAACTGGCTAGGATAACGATAAATATCTGTTTCATAACGTGAAATAAAATCCTGTAACTTTATTAACTGAGCCATTATAATCCTCCATATAAAACATCCCTCATGATCTGTAATTATAATATACGGTTTATTTAAGGAATGTCCTTCATTTCTACAATAACAATTGCACAAACAACGGACTAAGAATTGATGCAAAAATGGCACTTAACGTCATCGCAATCGAGCTGATTGCACCCTCTTCTTCACCAAGCTCGAGCGCTTTTGCCGTTCCAATCCCATGAGAAGCACTACCAAAGCCAATGCCTCTGCCAAGATAATGATGAATACCACTCCACTTTAATAGAAAAGGCCCAATCACAGCACCAGAAATACCTGCAACCATCACAAAAACAGCTGCTAATGTGGGACTTCCCCCGATGACGTTCGCAATATCCATCGCCACAGGTGACGTAACAGATTTCGGAACCATTGAATACAAGGTCATCGTTTCAATACCAAATAGTAGTGATAATTCAATTCCACTAATAATGCCAATTACAGTTCCAGCAAGTACACCTGTCATAATCGGCATGGCATATTTACGAATTGTAGGCCATTGTTTATAAAGTGGATGAGCAAGCGCAACAACTGCAGGGCCAAGTAAATCAACAATCCACTTTCCGCCTATCATATACGTATTATAAGAAATATTGAATAAGAGCAATAAACAAACAATTAAGGTTGTTCCCGTCACAATAGGCACCATAAAAGGCGTATACACACGCGCATAAACCTTCTTCATAGCTTGATAAATGACAATTGTACTGATAATACTAATCAACATGATTAACAATATTTTCATGCTTATGCCCCCTCTCCTGGCGCAGCGCAATCCACTGACTAGCATAAGCAGAGGTAATCATAACTAAAACCGTACTAAGAAACACAACTAATAATGATAAAGCCCCTTTCCCTTTGAACAGGGAGAAATAATCCATTATGCCGACAGTTACTGGAATGAAAAGAAGCGGCAAGTGTGATAAAAGAAAACTTGCCCCAGATTCAATCCAATGTAGTTTAATAATCTTTGCCTTTAACATTGTAAAGAGTAACAGCATTCCGATAATACTGCCCGGGATAAATAAATTCAATGCCTCTTGAATCCACGTCCCGATAAAATAAAAGCCAAATAAAAAGGCAATTTGCACAATCATCTTAATCCATTTCATAACCTTTCCTCTCCCCTTTTCGTACAATTCCCCCCAGCTTTTCAATGCTTGTTTGCGTTTATTCTGTTTAAACGACGATCTTCTTATATTACAAACACATTTATAGCTTCATACTTCGGTGATTGATGAAGGTGTGTTTGATAGAGAACAACTTCGTCTACATTCCAGAGTCCGCCTATCTCAAGCTCACTCTTTTCCGAGAGGAAGGTGTCATTTGAAACCCATTTTCTTGCGAGGGTAATATGTGGAGTAAACCCACGTCTATCTAATTGAAAACCTAACTCTCCACATAATGCGGCAATATCTTTTTGGAGGTTGTTAAGTGCCTTAGATTCTTTAACACCTGCCCAAAAAATACGAGGAGAGTCCCCCCGACCAAAGCTACCAACCGAAGATAACTGAAGCTCAAACGGCTGATGGTCTTTCATAAGAGCTGGCATCTTTTCATTAATAAGTTGAATTTGCTCCTTCGTTGCATCCCCTAAGAAAACAAGTGTAATATGCAAATCCTGCGGATGAACCCACTTTTTAAAATCGAGCCGTTCTTTCCAGTCATTCATCTGCAACGCCAATTTGTCTTTCACTTCCTGCGCCAGAGGGACTGCAAGAAAGTAGTGTGTCTTCAACGTTGTAGCCCTCCTTAATTGTCTAAATTCACAAAATAATTTTTCTTTATTCTATCATAGTTTGCCTTTTATCTAATCGATATACGACGAGAATCAACAATGCACCAAGAAAAGTAAGGCCAGCAAAGAGAATATAGAGCGAAAAAACACCTAAATATTGAATAATAAAGCCTGCCGCAAACGAGCAGAACCAATTCCCGAGTCCATTTCCAGCTGCAGAATAAAGCGAAACCGCTGTAGCCCTCACTTCATCCGGTGCAATATCTCGTACATACTGAAGGGCTGCTGGTACAAATAAGCCGACTGATATCCCTTGCATAATCGTTGTGCCATAGACAAGCGCTAGTGGTGGCTCAAAAATATAGATCATCCACCGAAATGCTGAGACAACCGCTGCCAAAAACAATACTGGAAGCATACCCATTCTTGAAATGATGATGTGAACAAATTTCATAAACGGCGCTTCACTTCCAGCTGCTAACAAAAACGCGACCCCTACCCCTGTTAATGTCGCACCACTTTCCTCAAGAAAAAGGCCAAAATAAAAGTTATTAGCTAACACAGGGCCAAATACGCAAAATGTCGCTGCAACAACTAATAAAAACCTCGGCATACGAATTAATGTCTTACTTCCTTCTTTCATATCAACCCGCATCTGCTGACTTTCTTCAGGCAAACGAAATGAAAGAGCAGAAACAAACACTAAGATGCCAGCAAATAAATAGAAGATTACGAGAATGCTTGTTTGATCAGACAACCATCCTGCTACTAGAACAGCTGCAGAGAAGCCAAGCGCCCCATATAAGCGAATTGAACCGTAATTTTCACCAGTGCGCTGAACATAACTTAATGAAATACTATCTGAAACAGGTACAATGGCACTTTGGAAAAAGGCTGTCACAATTGCAGCCACAATTAGCAATGCATATGTGTCAACAACCAAGTAAAGCAATGCCGCAAGACCTGTTAAACAAAGGGCAATCGTTAATACTTGTCTAGGTCGTTGTGTTGCATCACATATAAGCCCCCATACAGGCTGGATAAAAATCATCACCACTGGACTTAGTGAAATGATAAAACCAATTTGTGTTCCAGATAGTCCTGCTTCATTTCGCAAAAAAACAGATAATAATGGGAACAACGCACCAAATGCAAAGAACATAAAGAAATAAATCGTACGAAACTGGATGCCTGTTTTATCTAATTTTCCTAACGCTACACTTTGCACCTTATGCAGCTCCTTTCCAGCAAAGAGAATACCGCTCCCAAGACTGAGAGCGGTCTCTGTTTCTTATTCGGTTGCCAATTCATAAATTGCCTGCGCATAAATTGCCGTAGCTTTCAATAAATCCTCTACCCACATATATTCATCTTTCTGATGGGCAACTTCTTCCCTGCCTGGGAATAGCGGACCAAACGCCACACCATTTTCAAGCACTCGCGCATACGTCCCGCCGCCAATCGAAATCAGTTCAGCCTTATCACCTGTCTGCTCTTCGTACACACGCTGTAATGTTTTTAACCACTCTGTATCTTTTGGAACATGATGTGGTGTTGAGTTGTCAACAATATTCATCTTCATATTATGCTTACCTGCAATAGCCTCCAACGTTTCTTTTGTTGTTTCAAACTGATGCTTAACTGGATAACGAATATTAAGACCTACCTTACCGCCTTCTTCAGCGCGATAATGCTGCAAACCTACATTTACAGTTAATTCACCTGACACATCATCCTCAGCTTGAATACCTAGCTTTTCACCTTTCCCATCGTCAACAAGGTAATGATCTAAGAAATCAACAAAGCCTTCTCCTTGCTTGTCTAACTTAAGCCCCTTCAAAAACTTTGCAGAATAAAGGCCTGCATTCTTTCCACTTGTCGGCACACTACCATGCGCAGATACCCCTTCTATTTGAAGGAAAAGCTTATGGCCTTCTACTGTCGCTTTCCCATTTACAGGCTGCTCTTGCAAGAAAGCTTCAAACTTCTCCTTTACTTCCTCAGGATTTTCCAAATGCAAAATAACTTGTGCGTCATCTGGAACCATATTAAAGCGACGGCCTGATTCAAAGGAAATGAGGTGATTATTGCTATTTTCCAATGCGTCACCTTTCGTTATCAACTCGATATCTGCAATTCCCTTTTCAGCAAAAATAATTGGAAAATCAGCATCTGGTGCAAAACCAAAGGCAGGCATTTCTTCATGCTTGAAATAATGGTCCATACAACGCCAATCACTTTCTTCATCCGTACCTAAGATCATTCGTACCCGTTTCTTTAATGGAACATTCATTTCTTTCACAAGCTTCATTGCAAAATAAGCTGCCATTGTCGGTCCCTTATCATCAATTGCTCCGCGGGCATAAATTTTTCCATCTCGAATATCAGCTGAAAATGGGTCGGTTGTCCAGCCATCTCCCTCTGGCACAACATCAACATGACATAAGATACCAAGTAAATCAGGGCCATCCCCAAATTCCAGGTGACCAGCATAGCCATCTAAGTTCTTTGCAGTAAAGCCGTCTTGTTCTCCCTTTTGAAGCATAAATTCTAGAGCTTCTTTTATTCCTGGGCCAAATGGTGCTCCTTCACTTGCTTTTTCTTCATCAAGCACACTTTTTATTTGTAAAAAAGCTTGGGTTTCTTTTAAAATTTCTTCTTTTCGGTTTAACACTTCTTCCATCCAATTAAATGTCATCTGTTTGTCACCTCGTTGTATTATTGTTGCTGTAGCTTTTGATATGTTTCTTTATCACAAATAACAAACAACTTTGAATCTGAAGAAATCGCTTCATCAAGTCTGCGATTAATATTTAAACGACTGCCATCTGCAATAAGTGTCGCTCCCTCGCGCAATAGCTCCTCAAACGCGTCGCGATATGTATGCCAGCTTGACCGAACAGGAATTTCATAGAGATCATCCCCATGCGCATGGCTCATTAGCTGTGAGTATACAGACGTTACACCGTGCATAAAGGCTGAACGCACAGCAAGACGAGAAATCATTTCATGACTAAGAACGAACTCATCAACATGAACGTAATTGAAGTTCTTAATATGCTCTTCATCCATTACTTCAACTGTAGTATGTACACCTGAGGCAAAATTTTCAATTGTGGATGCAACTAACAATGATTTTCCGTCTGCTAATTCGGTATCTTGAATGGTATCATCAGCAAAGACTAATACAGCACAAGCTTCTTTCACATTTGCAGCTTGCATCGTTTGTTTTTTAGATGCATTCCCTTGAATATAATGCGTTCGCTCATTGAGCAAGGGTGCTTTTTCTAATTGATCAATAATTACTATTTCTGCTTGGGAAGATTCGATGATTTCTTCAACTGCAAACTTTGCTTTCTTCGACCAACCGATAATTACAATATGATCTTTTCCTTTGTAATCCATCTTGCCCTCCTCACGCTTCTTGCGGATATCTGCAAACCAATCAACAATTTTTCCAATTAAAACACCAATTAATCCAATACCAATCATATACAAGAAGACTGCATAAATTCTCCCGGGTACAGTTGCAGGTGAATAATCACCATAACCAACAGTGGTTACAGTCGTCATGACCCACCAGAAGCCTTCAAATAATGTTGGAAATGTTTCCGGTTCAAGCAAATGTATGACAATCGTACTAAACAAAATGAGTGCTGTGCTTGACCAAAACAAAACCCAATTATTAATATCAACTAACTTTAGAAAAATAGTGCGAAAAAAGTGCAAGCGCAACCCTCCTCATATATTTCCTTGATTATCCACTATAAGGATAGCATGCTCAAAGATAGGAAGAAAGAAAAACGGAATAGCTCCTTTTCATAATGTGACACTAATTTCAATCTCATGCGAAAAAGTGAAAAAAATCAATGACTTTGCAGGATTTTTTCTAATTATAGAGAAATAGTCATAACATTCTGTGATTTGGACATAAAAATATACTAGATGAAGCTTAAACCTGTTCTTAGATCATGGCACACAAAATCACTAAAGTTTTCATAATATAATGAAAGGAATGAGGAGAAGATTCCTTTAATAATGTAAAGGTCTGTATAATAGTGTTAATATTATGTAAATCGTTTTTTATCGCTGGATCTCCTACCACCATTTAAGGTAAAATAGAATTGTCAAATAATTTTTATACTAAAATTATATAAGTAATCGCAGTGATGTCCAGCTAGGTCTTTGGTTCAAATCGATGTCCAAATGAGAAATCATTTAGGACAAGTGACTAAGGAGTGGTTTTTTGAGTCCTGCAACTTCTCGTATGCTAAACCGTGTGAAATCCGTGTACCTGTTTATTAATGAACGTGGAATGGTCTCAACACAAGAGCTTGTTGAGGAGTTTGGAACGACTTCAAGAACGATACAGAGAGACTTGAATGTGTTAGAGTATAACAATCTTGTTCACAGTCCTAGCCGTGGACGTTGGACCACTACAAGAAAAAGAGTAAAAGTAACATCATAAAAAAATAAACGCAATATAGATTCAATCCGCGGATAACAGCATCCGCGGATTTTTTTGATGTTAACCTTGGATATCATTCAATAAAACTTCAAGCTCTTCTTCTGTCAGCTCTCGGTATTCTCCAAGGCTTAACGTTTCATCTAACGGAAGTGAGCCCATTTTTATTCTCATAAGAAATGTAACTCGCTTATCCACCGCTTCAAACATTCGTTTAACTTGATGAAACTTTCCTTCTGTAATCATAACTTCAATTTCCGACTGTTCACCACTTTTTAAAATCGTTAACTCTGCAGGCTTAGTGACATAGCCGTCATCAAGTGTTACCCCTTGTTGAAACTTTTCGACATCCTTTTCTGTTACTTCACCATCTATTTTAGCGTAATACACTTTTTGGACGTGCTTTTTCGGTGATAACAGCTGGTGGGCAAGCTTTCCGTCATTTGTTAGCAGCAAAAGCCCAACTGTATCTTTATCAAGACGCCCTACTGGAAAAGGTTCAAAGATTAAATCTTCCATCTCCAATAAATCTACGACTGTCTCTTGAGCATTGTCCTCTGTTGCGGAAATAACGCCTTGTGGTTTGTTCATCATTAAATAAATATATTCACGGTATTCAACTTCCTCACCGTGCACGGTAATGAGACATTTTTCGGGATCAACTTGTGCCTTCGCATCTTTTACAACATCACCATCTACTTTGACGGTCCCTCCTTTTAAGAGTTTCTTTACTTCTTTCCGACTACCAAATCCCATATTTGAAAGAACCTTATCAATACGCATCTCTTTACCTCCACTTTATTGGAAATTTAGGCCATTTTATCATTACAAATTTTATCTTATCGCATAGCCTACAAATAGGCACAACCATTAGAAATGGAGTGAAAGCAAACATGTATGTTCGACAACAACCATTTCAGCCCTATTCCCCTTATCCAGACTTTTCTAATGGCGGATATTTAAGTCGGCGGCTTGCTCAACTTGAACGAAGAGTTGAACGAAATACAAGCCGTATAAACCGCCTTAATAACCGCTTTGACCAAATAAACCGTCGACTTGACCGAATAGAACGTCAACTTGGATTATAAATTGAAAAAACAGCCCCGGGCATTAATGTGCCGGGGCCAGTTCGTTACTGCTCTTCTGATTTTCTTTTTAAAAAGGCAAACCGTTGTCCAAGTAGCTTTCCTGCAAGATTAGAACGGAAGCTCAATCCTCCATAAGCAGCTGCTCCTGCTAGTATAGCTATGATTAAGACAATAGCTGATTGCATTCTTCCGTCTTCTGGCTGAATCCCCATTGAAAGAAGCCACTGCGTAATACCTGCTACAATTACCATTATTAACGTCAATGCTGAAATAAGCAATGTTCTACGGGCAAATAACTTATACTGAATGCCTGTATATTTTGCGATAACCCAGAAGTTAAATGCAACTGCAAATAAGTAGCCAATTGCGGTTGCACTAATTGCGCCATACACTTCAAATAATTTAATAAGTGGTATATTTAAGATTAGTTTTAGCAATAACCCACCAATTAAACTAATGACTGCAAATCGTTGTTGATTAATACCCTGCATAATTGCGGTTGTCACCATAAATAACGCAAATAGAAGGGAAATCGGCGCATAGAAACGGAGCACTTCTCCACCAAGATCCATGTTTTCTACGCCATAGAGCGTTCCATAAGCAGTGTAAGCAACAACTGACAGACCAAATGCAGCAGGCATCACTAAGAACATAATAATCTGCAGTGCTTGTGAAATTTGCTGCTTCACACGGTCAAAATTTTGTTCCGTATAAGAAGATGTAATTGTCGGAATAAGCGTTAACGCCATTGCTGTTGACAAGGAAATTGGAATTAAAATGACTTTATGAAGCCACATCGTGTAAAGAGCAAGTAAATTTCCAGCCTCCGCACCCTTTCCAATTGAAGCCATTGCTTGCTTAAACGTAAATAAATCAATATTTTGATAAAGCGGATTGGCGATACCAACGAATACAAATGGTCCAGCATACAACAATAATTCTTTATACATCTGCTTGTATGATAGATCGGAGCTATATGTATTTTCCGTTAACAGTGTATCTAAATGATTTTTTCGTTTAAACCAATACCAAATTAAGATACCAAGACCGCCTAACGCCCCAAGAAAGGCTGCGAAAACAGCAAAACCAACGGCTTCTGTTACGGTTCCATCAAGCCACTTTAAAATGACATACGCTCCGCCAAGTAAGAAGGCAATCCGGACAATCTGTTCAACAACTTGAGAGACAGCTGTCGGTCCCATCGAATCATGTCCTTGGAAGAACCCACGAATAAGACTCATGGCTGGAACAATAATAAGTGCCAAACTAACCATCCGCATGACATAGACAATGTCACTTGCACTGTATATGCTTTCTTCATTTTGCGCAATAGACGCCAAAAAAGGCGCTGCCACATATAGAAACAGAAAGCAAAGTAGACCTGTTGCACTCATTAAAAGAAGGCCTGAGCGAAACAACCGTCTACCTGTTTCATAGTCTCCAAGCGCATTATATTTCGCTACAAACTTCGAGACTGCAAGTGGTACCCCTAGAGTCGAGATACTTAGCAAAATAGTATATGGATTGTAAGCATACATAAATAATTCCCCGCCGCTTAATCCAACAAGTGCTTCAAAAGGGAATGTATAAATAAGACCTAAGAATTTCGACAAAAAGGTTGCAGCAGTTAAAATTAGCGTTCCTCGTAGTATCTGCTGGTTCGACATAACTTTCCTCCTACCACCGCTAAAGAGTACTCTTTAGTGAGGCCTTTGGATATTTTATTTGTGAGCATAACTTTGATTTTATCATAGATCGACCTTTGCATCAGCAACATGTTATTCCATTTGACTTATGCTTGATCATTGGTAAGAAAAATGGCTACTATTAGATGACTGGAACTTTTTTTAGAAAGCAGGTGTCACCTTGCAGTATGATGTAATCGTCATTGGCGGCGGACCTTCTGGTTTGATGGCAGCAATTGCCGCTAGTGAGCATGGAGCAAAAACATTACTGATTGATAAAGGATCAAAGCTTGGTCGAAAGCTAGCGATTTCAGGGGGCGGTAGATGTAACGTTACAAACCGCATGCCGATAGAAGAGATTATTCAACATATCCCTGGCAATGGTCGCTTTCTATACAGTGCTTTTTCCGAATTTGATAATGAAGATATTATTCGTTTCTTTGAAAAATTAGGAGTTGGATTGAAAGAAGAGGATAACGGTCGAATGTTTCCGACAAGTAATCGCGCTCAATCTGTTGTTGAAGCCCTTCTTTCACGCCTTGATCGCTTAAAAGTCGATATAAGAACAAATACACCCGTCAAAACTATTCGCTATGATGATGAAAAAGCAAAGGGAATTACCTTAAAAAACGGAGAAGAAATTGATTCGAAGGCGATTGTTATCGCAGTCGGCGGGAAGTCAGTCCCTCATACAGGAAGTACTGGAGACGGCTATGCATGGGCCGAAAAAGCAGGTCACACAATCACAGACCTCTTCCCAACAGAAGTACCGCTTACGTCTAAGGAGCCTTTCATTCGTAATCGTGAGCTTCAAGGGATCTCCATTCGAAATGGAGCATTGTCTGTTATAAATAAAAAAGGGAAGAAGATTGTCACACATGAGATGGACTTTCTATTTACTCACCTCGGCTTATCAGGACCAGCCGCGCTTCGTTGTAGTCAATATATTGTCAAAGAAATGAAAAAACAAAGTGGAAACCCAGTCACAATAACAGTGGATTTGTTTCCAAAACAAAATGAAGAACAAGCATTTCAAATGCTGACAAAACAGCTTAAACAACATTCAAAGAAATCAATAAAGAATGTATTAAAAGAAATGATTCAAGAACGATACCTTCTTTTCTTGTTAGAGCGAAATGAAATCGATCCACAAACAACTTATGATCACTTAAGCAATGAGCAGCTCCGCTCACTTATTACTGACATTAAGAACTTACACGTTAAAATTAATGGAACACTGCCAATTGAAAAAGCATTTGTCACTGGCGGTGGAGTCTCAATTAAAGAAGTACACCCGAAAACAATGGCTTCAAAAAAGAAAGTTGGGCTGTTCTTCTGTGGTGAAATTTTGGATATTCACGGCTATACAGGCGGCTTTAACATAACAGCAGCCCTAGTTACCGGAAGATTAGCTGGATACAATGCAGCAACAGGCGGGGCTTAATACAACCCTGCCTGTTTTATTGGCGATAAACAACCATTGCCGCAAAACAATATACCTGCTCTTCTTCATTCTCTGTTGCAACAGACGTTTGAAACTGAATGTCCTTCACATCCTGTTCATTCAACGTTGCAAGAAATTCATTCAGTACCTCTTCTAAATCCTTCTCATGCTGCTCGTCAAAAATTTTTACCCTTAACAAGAACGGACCCCCTTTTTTTGCTTCTTGTAAGAAGTTACGCCCTTACCTTTGTCGATTCCTTTAGCGAGCATTGGCGACTTTTAGGAGGTTTCGTCCTTTCTAAAGAAAAAAAGCTCTCGTTACGCAAACGAGAGCCTTAAACAGTAAAGTAGTAAATTGACTTTTTCATGTGTTTGTTAATGATTCTTGCTGCCATTCGGATTGACTTATTATCATCTCCGACTACAACAATTTCCTTATCACAAACCGCTTCTTCCTTCATCGTACGAGGAAGGTAAGATAATGGAATATTTTTTGTATGGTCAGTTGGTGTTCGATAATACGAAACAAAATCCCGAACATCAATTAAACAATACCGTTCCAAATCAACAGCATCCTGTTGGATTGGCTTCATATGAAAACGCGGCAGAATATAAGAGCGCATGATTAGCACTACAATTAACGCTGCAAGTAACGCAAATTTTATCATTAGTTATCACCTGTTGTTTTTTTAACGTGATTCCGTGTCTCCCGGCCATGACATCATTCCGCCAACCATATTCACAACTTTGAAACCTTGCTCTTGCATGAACATACATGTGTTATGGCTGCGACCGCCTGAACGGCAAACAAAGATGTATTCTTTGTCTTTATCAAATTCATTTAATCGCTCAGGAATTGTTCCCATACGAACATGCTTCGCTTCTGGAATCATCCCTGCTGCAACTTCTTCATCTTCACGTACATCTATAAGATTTAATTGTTCTCCATTTTTCAATTGCTCTAGTACCTCTTCAGCTGTCATTTCTTTAATCTCTGCCATTTCGATCATTCCTTTCTCAAACATTTTACATCGATTTTATTTTGGATGCATTCATTTCGAATGTCAAGTTTATTATATACCCCATTAGGTATAATTGCAAGTAAAATAAAACTGCCGGAAAGATGCCGGCAGTTTTAGGTTGTCAACAATCTTACAGAGTTTCTTGACCTGGTTTCCAGTTAGCTGGGCAAAGACCACCTGTTTGAAGTGCTTGAAGTACACGAATCGTTTCATCAACACTACGGCCGATGTTATTGTGGTGTACGTTTGCATATACAAGCTCGCCTTCAGGGCTGATGATGAATAGGCCGCGTAGTGCCACACCTTCTTCTTCAATTAAAACACCAAAGTCACGAGATACTTGGTGGTTTGTATCAGCAGCTAGTGGATATTTCAATTGACCAAGACCATTGTCGTCACGATCTGTGTTAATCCATGCTAAGTGAGTGTGAATTGTATCAGTTGAAACCCCAATTACTTCTGCATCAAGGTCTTCGAATTGATCATATGCATCAGAAAGTGCAGTGATTTCAGTTGGACAAACGAAAGTGAAGTCCATTGGATAGAAGAAAAGAACTGTCCATTTGTCATTTTTCATATTTTCTTCAAGAGAAACCTTACCGAATTCTTTGTTTGGTAATACCGCGTCCATTTCAAAGCGTGGTGATTGTTTTGCTACCATACGTTCTGCCATCGCTAAATTCCTCCTTAAAAATCATTATGTAATGTTTATCCTATTTTTGATTATAAAACTGATGTTATTTAAAGTCAATATCTTTTTATAGTAATTTTAATTTAAAACTTATTATAAAAAGATTTACACCGTAAAAACATTGAAATAATAAACTCTGTAAAAGCAACACACGATAGCAAATTATCAATTGCTCGTTTGATTTTTCATTTGCACACATGTTTAGCTTACATGGTTTACATCATTTTGTAAAAATTTTGAGCTTACCGCATACCCTTTATTTTTAACTAAAAAGTAAACAAATATGCATTCTCTATACCTTTGCCCAGCGCATTTACTTTTTCCCACTCTTTAAGCGTACCCTATTTTGTGCAAATCATAACATTTTCCTTTTGAAAAATTTTACACCAAAATAAACCCGCTGAAATATCAGCGGGTTCAGGTGTTAGTTTGCAACAATATTAACCAGTTTCCCTGGGACAACAATGACTTTGCGAACAGTTTTTCCTTCTAATTGTTCTTTTACCTTTTCATCAGCAAACGCGATTTCTTCCATTTGTTCCTTTGTTGCATCTGCAGGGATTTGAATGCGCGCACGTACTTTCCCCATAATTTGCACAACGATTTCTACTTCATCTTCAACAAGCTTTGTCTCATCATATGTCGGCCATGCTTCATATGAAACTGTACCACTGTGACCAAGCTTCTCCCACAGCTCTTCACTTATGTGCGGAGCTACAGGTGCAAGGAGTTTTGCAAAGCCTTCTGCATATTCTTGTGGCACTTCATTTGCTTTATATGCTTCATTAATGAAGACCATTAGTTGCGAAATACCTGTATTAAAGCGAAGCTCTTCAAAGTTTTCACTTACTTTCTTCACCGTTTCATGATAGACCTTCTCTAAATCTGTGGCAGAGCTATCTGCTTTAATTTTATCACTAAGCTGACCATTTTCTCCTACGTAGAGACGCCATACACGATCTAAGAAACGACGCGAACCGTCAAGACCATTTTCGCTCCAAGCAACAGATGCATCAAGCGGTCCCATGAACATCTCATATAAGCGTAATGTGTCCGCACCATGACTATAAACGATATCATCTGGATTGACGACATTTCCTTTTGACTTACTCATCTTTTCATTATTTTCACCGAGAATCATCCCTTGGTTATATAGCTTTTGAAACGGCTCTTTCGTCGGAACAACTCCGATATCATACAAGAATTTGTGCCAGAAACGCGCATAAAGCAAGTGAAGTACAGCATGTTCTGCCCCACCGATATAAATATCAACTGGAAGCCAATTTTCAAGCTTATCTTCATCTGCAAGCTTTTCAGAATTATGTGGATCAATATAACGTAGGTAATACCAGCAGCTTCCTGCCCATTGCGGCATTGTATTTGTTTCACGGCGGCCTTTCTTACCTGTTTCTTCATCTACAACATTAACCCAGTCATCGATATTAGCTAACGGTGATTCACCTGTACCTGACGGCTTAATTTCTGTTGTTTTCGGAAGGACAAGCGGTAGTTCCTGTTCCTTAACACCTGTCACTTCACCATCTTCCCAATGGATAATTGGAATCGGCTCGCCCCAGTAACGCTGACGGCTGAACAGCCAGTCACGCAAACGATACGTAACCTTTTTCGTACCTTTATTATTCTCTTCTAGCCATTGAAGCATTTTTTGGATGCCGTCTTCTTTATTCAACCCGTTTAGGAAGTCCGAATTCACATGCTCTCCATCACCTGTATATGCTTCTTTCTCAATGTCACCGCCTGCGACGACTTCTTTAATCGGCAAACCAAACTTTTGAGCAAACTCGTAATCACGTTCGTCATGCGCTGGAACTGCCATAATTGCCCCAGAACCATATGTCATAAGGACATAATCAGCAATCCAAATTGGCATTTTCTCTTGATTTACTGGATTAATAGCATATGCCCCTGTAAATACGCCTGTTTTATCTTTTGCAAGGTCCGTACGCTCAAGATCACTTTTCGTTTTAATTTGCTCAAGATATTTTTCAACTGCTTCTTTTTGCTCTGGAGTTGTAATTTTATTAACAAATGGATGCTCAGGCGCCAATACTGCATATGTAGCACCAAAAAGTGTATCTGGGCGTGTTGTAAATACGTCAAATGTTTCGTCGTAACCATCAATCTCAAAGGTAACTTCAGCACCTTCTGAACGACCAATCCAGTTGCGCTGCATATCTTTAATACTTTCAGGCCAATCAAGCTCTTCTAAATCTTCAAGCAGACGGTCAGCGTATGCTGTAATTTTCAGCATCCATTGTTTCATTGGGCGACGCTCAACCGGGTGACCGCCACGCTCACTTACTCCGTCAATAACTTCCTCATTCGCAAGTACTGTGCCAAGTGCAGGGCACCAGTTTACAGGCACTTCATCAATGTAGGCTAAACCTTTTTCGTATAATTTTAAGAAAATCCATTGCGTCCATTTGTAATAGTCCGGATCAGTTGTGTTGACTTCACGGTCCCAATCATATGAGAAGCCAAGCGCTTTAATTTGACGGCGGAAATTATCGATATTTGTTTTTGTGAATTCAGCCGGGTCATTTCCAGTATCAAGAGCATATTGCTCAGCAGGAAGACCAAACGCATCCCACCCCATCGGATGAAGGACATTGTAGCCTTGCATTCGTTTCATGCGTGATAGAATATCTGTTGCCGTATAACCTTCAGGATGGCCAACATGCAAGCCTGCTCCTGATGGGTATGGAAACATATCAAGCGCGTAAAACTTTTCTTTTTCTAGGTTATCTTCTGTCTTAAATGTTTTATTTTGTTCCCAATATGATTGCCATTTCTGTTCAATTTGCTTGTGATCAAATGCCATTTCCACTACCTCCTTGTATTCAACCAATCTTCTTTATCTAATCTAAAAGACAAAAAAGCCCCTCATCCCAATTCAAGGGACGAGAGGCTTACAGTTGCATTCCCGCGGTACCACCCTTATTAACGCACTGATTGCGTTCAACTTAGGCCCTTTAACGCAGGGGAATACGGTAAATACTACTACCTTCGTATTTACAACTTCAAGGCGAGTTCACGAAGAGACAAGGGTTGACTCACACCGACCGCCAACTCTCTGAACCTTGCTCACACGTTACTACTCCTCTTCATAGCTTTTGTATATTCGTCCGCATTGTCACATAGTGTGATTTTAATGAAAAAAGAAGAACTATGTCAAGTATTGTTTCACTTTTGTATATTTTAAAAATTCGTTAAAAACATCTCTCATTTTATCCAAACTGATAACTTTTATACAGTAAAGCTGGTATAATATGATAAATGTTTAAGCATATGTAAGGACAGGGAGGAACACTATGCAAGAGTTTAGAAAATACTCTCGTGAGGATTTGCAAGAAAAGCCATTATGTTCTTTCACTTCATTGTGCAGCATAAACGGCAAGCCTCTCACTCAAAATAATACAAAAACATGTATTTTAAATATCAGTGCTGGAGGGCTCTGCTTTCGTTCACATATTCACTTTCCTCTTCAAAAGAACCTTCGCCTGCTTTTTAAAATTCGTTTAATGAACATTCCTTTTGAACTACCCGGGAAGATTGTTTGGCACAAACCACTTTCAAATCACATGCATGAATATGGTGTAGAGTTTGAAGTCGAAGAAAACAACCGAACTCTTTTATCAAAATTAATAAACGATACGATGGTTTGGTATAAGAAAACACGCTTTGCTCCGGACTGTTCATTTTGTAACGAAGTTTGTTCTTTTCGTGATATCGCTCCAGAAGTAGAACATATCTAAAAAGCCGGTTAACCCGGCTTTTTTTAATGAAGAATATTGTTTTGGTCAAGAACCATGTCATTTAAAAGTTGACGAAGCTGAAGCTGCGCCCGGTAAACTTGCTCTTTCTGTTGAGGATTACCGCTGTGCCCTAACACATCAAGCTCTCTTAGCATATCACTAATTTCTGTCTGTGCTTCTGTATACTCTGTTTGGTTGTAATGTTCTTGTTTCCGGTAAGTATCCATT
The DNA here is from genome assembly GCA_020524525.2 of Bacillus tianshenii. Lineage (NCBI taxonomy): Bacteria > Bacillati > Bacillota > Bacilli > Caryophanales > Bacillaceae > Sutcliffiella > Sutcliffiella tianshenii. Next base: position 2,677,484 of record CP129018.1, read on the forward strand.
TGCTTTTTGGCTTTCTCAAATATTTCATGTGCTTGCTTCAATCCTTCTTCAATTGAAGAACGAGTTCCCATCCCATATCCCTCCTTACATTCAATTACAAGTAGTTTGTGCACAAGCTACATTTATACTCATGCATTCTTCTCTTTTAATTGGTTTCTTTTCGATAACCATGCTACAATTGCCCTTGAAAATGCCATTTCCTGAATAAAGGAGGAGCGAAAAATGGCTGAGAATCCTTTTTTATATGCATCAGACAATAAGCGTTACCATACATGGAATTATCATTTAAGAAATACATTTGGACATAAAGTGTTTAAAGTAGCACTTGATGGCGGCTTTGACTGCCCGAATCGTGATGGAAAAGTCGCTCACGGTGGATGTACATTTTGCAGTGCCTCTGGCTCAGGTGATTTCGCAGGAAACCGCACGGATAGCTTAGTTACGCAATTTCATGAGATTAAATCGAAAATGCACCAAAAGTGGAAGAACGGTAAATACCTCGGTTATTTTCAAGCCTTCACAAATACATATGCCCCTGTAGAAGAGCTTCGTGAAAAATTTGAAGTCATCCTTGCACAAGAGGATGTTGTCGGGCTATCGATAGCAACACGTCCAGACTGCCTGCCAGATGATGTAGTAGAATACTTAGCTGAATTGAATGAACGTACATATCTATGGGTTGAACTCGGCCTTCAAACGGTACATGAATCAACAGCTAGCTTAATTAACCGAGCTCATGACTTCGCAACGTATGTAGAAGGAGTCAATAAGCTTCGAAAGCACGGAATTAAGGTTTGTTCCCATATTATTAACGGTTTACCACAAGAAACACCCGAGATGATGATGGAAAGTGCCCGTGCTGTAGCAAAGCTTGATATTCAAGGTTTGAAAATCCACCTCCTACATTTACTAAAAGGCACACCTATGGTGAAGCAATATGAAAAAGGCTTACTCAAATTCATGTCACTTGATGAATATGTAAAGCTTGTGTGTGACCAATTAGAAGTTATTCCACCTGAAGTGGTCATTCACCGCATTACTGGAGATGGACCAGCTGATTTAATGATCGGACCGATGTGGAGCTTAAATAAATGGGAAGTCTTAAATCAAATTGATGCGGAACTAAAACGCCGAAATAGTTATCAAGGAAAATTTACAACGAAACAAAAGGTGAAGCCATTATGATTTTAAAACGTGTTCTTCCTTATACACACTCACTACTCCGCTCTGCACTAAATGAAGGGGATATCGCCGTTGACTGCACAGCTGGAAACGGTCATGATACGCAATTACTTGCAGAAGCAGTAGGAGCAACAGGAAAAGTATTTGCTTTTGATATTCAACAAGAAGCCATTCATAACACACACAAACGTCTTGATGACGCTTCATTATTAGAGCGGGTTGAACTTATTCATGGCAGCCACAGCACAATGAATGACCACATCCCAGAAACGTATAATGGGAAAGTAAAAGCAGCCGTCTTTAATTTAGGCTATCTGCCAGGCGGCGATAAAGAGGTGGTCACAACTGCTGATTCCACCATCCATGCTATCCAACACCTTCTAAACATTCTTTGTCCCGGCGGTATTATCGCAATTGTAATCTATCACGGCCACCCTGGTGGTAAAGTGGAAAAAGATGCTGTGCTACAGTATGCCTCCCAGCTTGATCAAAAAGATGTTGACGTGATGCAATACCAATACATTAATCAAAAAAATAATCCACCATTTTTAGTGGCACTACAAAAGAAATAGGCATGCTTCTCAAGCATGCCTTAACTAAATAAACTTCGATACCAACGACCATTTAAATAAAAGAACTTTGAAATAACGCCACCATATTTAATAATTTGTTTTGCTGTTTTTCTTACCCCATGTTGGGCGTTGACTTTACGGTCAGATAAGTAAATACCAAGAAGCCCACGATTAATGAGGCGATGGAATTTTTCATTTGGCAGTCCTCTTACATGCTTGTCCGCTTCTTGAACGAAGTGACCAAACCGCTCAATCATCGTTTCACTGCGTGGATAATAGAAGCAGAAGTTCAAATCTCCTCCATCACGATCTTCTTCTTGGTCAATAAAGTAATCCAACAAAATATGTAAGCCTTGCACATATGGAAAATAACCATAGCGAATTTTCTGTACATCTTCTTCATTCAAATGCTGTTGAAATGCATAAGAAACGAGACAAAAAACACCTAATGTTGAACCTGCACAAGCAGAGAACTCATACCATGTCATTTCTGGTAATTTAGCTTCATATTTTGCGAACCATGCTTTTAAGCGAGGCTCTCGCTCTTCAACTTTTACATGCTTATGCACTTGTAAATCACAGTAATAAGAACATAGTTCATGTAAATATTGTTGAACCCTCTTTAGATGAGGTAATTGACTAAGAACATCTTGGCATGTTTGTACTAATGCAGATAAATACCCACCATCATCACGGTCTTCTCGAAAACGATAATAGTCTTTATGAGAAGCTCCAGGGGTTAATGCATCACGCATTGATTCATGAAGAGCACTGAAATCATCTGGGTCAAGTGATGTACTTCGGTCACATAGGTTATCTAAATAATCACTGATTGTTTGATAAGCGACAACAAACCGAATGCTTTCCTCAATCCGTTCCCCTGCCAAAATCCCATATATAGAGCCGCCTTCACAATGAAAGGTTTTTGCGCTGATACTTGCAAGCGCCTGCATTCGTAACTCTTCATTTGGTATTCGTTCAGCAAGCTTACGCCATTTATCTAATTCACGATGCACACACGGCAGAACATCACGGTAGATTTTTGTCATTAATCCGACTGGATGATTGGGAATCTTCATAAGCCTCCACTCCCGCTTTATTTATTTCGTTGTTGTATATTCATTTGCATTTGCATAAATCCCTTTGCATAACGGAAGACCTCTTCTCGCTCTGGCTCATTAAAAATTTCATGATAAAGCTTATCCCATTCTTTAAACATTTTTTCACTCATTGGTAGTGCATCAAACCACTTTCTAACTGTTACCTTATCGACAATTTTATCATCCCCACCTTGCATAACAAGAAACGGTAAATCGGGAATTTTGTCAATGTTTTGATTAGCAAGCTTCATCGCCTGTACTAATTCACGGTACCAACGAATTGAAACCTTCCTTACAAACAACGGATCATTTTCATCCATTTTCTTTACCTCAGGGTTTCTCGTCGCTAATCCTGGTTCCAAATGTGAAGCAAGACGCAATGACGGCATAAAAACATTTAACCCTTGAGATAGTAAATCAAGAGACTTAGGCGGAGGAGTTGTCAGACCTACACACGGTGAAGAAAGAAGGACAGCTTTCACTGGCAAATCTTTCTCCTGTAATGTTCGAATAACTGCTAATCCACCCATGCTATGGCCAAATAAGTAAACAGGTAATTCATATTTTAAGGCTTCCCTTACCCAGCCTTCAATTGTTTCGATATATTCATCAAATGAATCAATATGACCACGTCGTCTTCGTCGTGTCGTTCCTTGGCCTGGAAGGTCCCCCATTAAGACATGCAGGTGTTCACTTCTCCACATTTCAATTAACCATTTATACCTACCATGGTACTCTGCAGCACCATGTACTAATACAATAACTGCACGTGGTTGTTCAGCTTCCCACTTCCACATGAAACATTCACCTCACAAAACTGTTTGCTTTTTATATTCACTATTTTAAAATGAAAATGAGAGTATGCGCCAATAATATGAACATTTTGAAAAAAAGGTGGGTAACGTATGATTTATGAATACAAAGGAAAAATGCCTAAAATTGCAGACAGCGCGTTTATCGCAGATTATGTAACCATTACAGGTGACGTTACAATTGGAGAGGAATCAAGCATTTGGTTTAACACCTCAATCCGTGGAGATGTGGCACCAACGGTAATTGGAAACCGCGTGAACGTCCAGGACAATTCAGTGCTTCACCAAAGTCCAAATAATACGCTTCTTATTGAAGATGATGTAACGGTCGGTCACATGGTTATTTTACATAGCGCCATTATTCGAAAAAACGCCTTAATTGGTATGGGCACAACAATCTTAGACGGTGCTGAAATTGGAGAAGGCAGCTTTATTGGTGCTGGCAGTCTAGTTCCGCAAGGGAAGAAGATCCCCCCTCACTCACTTGCATTTGGCCGCCCAGCAAAAGTTGTGCGTGAATTAACAGAAGCAGACCTGAAAGAAATGGCACGAATCCGTCGCGAATATGTTGAAAAAGGACAATACTACAAAAGTCTACAAAATAAAGGTTAATCTTATTGTTTCCGATTCTATATAAAAAACTCCAGCTTTTATAGCTGGAGTTTTCTCGTTATTATGACTGTACGCTTGCTTTTAGAATTTCTGCTTTATCCGTACGTTCCCACGGTACATCAATGTCTGTACGTCCAAAGTGGCCGTATGCAGCAGTTTGTTTGTAAATAGGACGACGTAAATCAAGCATCTTAATAAGACCTGCAGGGCGAAGGTCAAAGTTTTCGCTCACAAGCTCAACTAATTTTTCTTCTGACACTTTGCCCGTTCCAAATGTATCAACTGAAATTGATACAGGCTGAGCAACACCGATTGCATAAGCTAGTTGAACTTCACATTTGTCCGCAAGACCTGCAGCAACAAGGTTTTTCGCAACATAACGTGCAGCATAAGCAGCTGAACGGTCAACTTTTGTTGGATCCTTACCAGAGAATGCACCGCCGCCATGACGAGCATAACCTCCGTACGTATCAACGATAATTTTACGGCCTGTTAGACCTGCATCACCTTGAGGTCCGCCAATTACAAAACGACCTGTTGGGTTAATGAAGTATTTTGTATTCTCGTCAATTAGTTCACTTGGAACAATTGGCTCGATAACATGCTTTTTCAAATCTTCTTTGATTTGGTCAAGTGTAATCTCAGGATGGTGTTGTGTTGAAATAACGATTGTATCAATACGAACAGGTTTATCATTTTCATCATATTCAACCGTTACTTGTGTTTTACCATCTGGGCGAAGATAAGCGACTGTTTCGTCTTTACGAACAGCTGCAAGACGACGTGAAAGCTTATGAGCTAGTGAGATTGGAAGCGGCATTAATTCTTTTGTTTCGTTACAAGCGTAACCAAACATTAACCCTTGGTCACCTGCACCGATTGCTTCGATTTCTTCCTCTGTCATTTGACCTTCACGTGCTTCTAATGCTTTATCTACACCTTGAGCAATATCAGCAGATTGTTCATCAATTGACGTTAAAACCGCACAAGTTTCAGCGTCAAAGCCATATTTAGCGCGAGTATAACCAATTTCAGAAACTGTTTCACGAACAACCTTTGGAATATCTACATATGTAGAGGTTGTGATTTCACCTGCTACTAAAACTAAACCTGTATTAACTGTTGTTTCACAAGCTACACGTGCATTTGGATCATCAGTAAGAATTGCATCAAGGATTGCATCCGAAATTTGGTCACAAATTTTATCTGGATGCCCTTCTGTAACTGACTCAGAAGTAAAAAGACGACGATTTACTGCCATTTAAAAGTGTACCTCCTATTTACTGTTGATACGGTACTCTTCCCTTATTCATGCATGATATGTTTTTTCACATGTATGCTAAAGAAATCATAAGCAAAGCGAAAAAATAAAAAACCTTCCCCTATGAGGAAAGGTTGAAATGTTAATTCATGCCTTTCACTCTTATCGTTCAAGACTATACGCCTTGCATCAGGTTGGCACCTTGTCATCATGTCTACATAGTAATAAAGTGTGCATAAAACGTTATGACACATGATGTCGGTTGCCGGGTTTCATAGGGCCTGTCCCTCCGCCAGCTCAGGATAAGAGTATCCGTTCGGGACTTATCATAACGACTTTAACCCAAAATGTCAATAGAAAAGCGGAGATGGGCCGCTTAGAAATATTGTTCACTGGAGCCTTCACGCATAGAGGCGTTCTTTGCCTCGGTGCGGGAAGGTGAAGTGACACAAATTTCTGCCCATCGCAGCTGGACAATAGAAAAGCGGAGAAAGGCGGTTAGGCTGTCCGATTGCTGGAACCTTCACACAGAGAGGTGCTTTTTGCCTCGGCGTGGGAAGGTGAAGCAACTCGCGCAGCCTGCCTTTCACAGCTAGACAGCAAGAAAAGTGGAGATGGGCCGCTTAGAAATATTATTCACGAACGTAGCTGCAAACCTAAATTTCACACTTTCCATTATCACATTTATTTCGTAATAACTTCTTACGATTTCGAGCAATGAATCGATATAAAGGGACACCGATTTTGTCAATAAAGGGAAGGTAACCGACTGCGCCAATAAGGACTGTCGCCGGGAAGGTTAAAAACAGTCTCCGCATTGCATAAAAACCTGCATAAACCTTTCCATTAGATGTAACGAGATGTAGTTCTCGCTTGGCTGCTTCCTTATTAATAGGAACTTTCTCATCTAATTGTTGGAGCGGCATCCACTTTACAATACGGAACCAATCAAGATATCTTAGTGTTCTTTTCGTTTGCATACATAATCCACAATCAGCATCATAGTATACACGATAAGTTTTCATGATCTACACACCCTATCGATAAAATTACCCTGTTTCCATCGTAAAAAAACCAAAAATCATTTATAATGAAATCACTTTCGGAATATTGTAAGAATTTGAAATCGAATATTCCCTCTATTAATGATAAATTGTGTCTTATGGACAGTTATGATTTTCTTAAAAAATAGTATAGACTATTTAAATGAATATGTTATACTAATTCAAGAAGAAAAAAGAAAATCACAATTAAAATAATTTATATTCTAATAAAAAGGATGGTTATGCCAAATGAATTCCGTTGAACGTACTGTTGACTTGAGCGCATTGTTGAAAAGCGAAAGTATGAAACACAACCTATCCGTGCCTCAACTTGTTGAGAAGACACTGGCACGTGGTGAAGGTGTATTAACTTCTACTGGTGCTATCCGTGCGACTACAGGGAAATATACTGGTCGTTCACCTCAAGATAAATATATAGTCGAAGAAGAATCTACAAAAGACAAAATCGACTGGGGGAGCGGTAAACCAGCCAATTTCACCAGAAATATTTGATTCATTATATAACAAAGTCCTAGCATATTTAAACGAAAAAGAAGAAGTTTTTCGTTTCCCAAGGATTTGCTGGAGCAGATAAAAAGCACCGCCTTCAACTTCAAGTAATTAATGAGTATGCATGGCATAACTTGTTCGTGCACCAACTTTTTATTCGTCCAACTGAAGAAGAATTGAAATCACATGAGCCATCATTTACAGTGATCTCAGCTCCTAACTTCAAGGCAAATCCTGAAGTGGACGGTACGAAATCAGAAACATTCATTATGGTTTCGTTCGAGCGTAGAATCGTTCTAATTGGTGGTACGGAGTACGCTGGAGAAATGAAAAAATCAATCTTCTCTGTTATGAACTTCTTACTTCCAGAGAGTGATATTCTTTCTATGCACTGCTCTGCTAACGTAGGTCAAGAAGGAGATGTTGCTCTTTTCTTCGGACTTTCTGGAACTGGAAAAACAACTCTTTCTGCAGATGCAAATCGTCGTCTAATCGGAGATGATGAGCACGGTTGGTCAAATAATGGTGTCTTTAATATTGAAGGTGGTTGTTATGCAAAATGTATCAACCTCTCTCGTGACAAAGAACCACAAATTTGGGATGCAATCCGTTTCGGTTCTGTGTTAGAAAATGTTGTGCTTGATGATGAATCTCGTGAAGCAGACTATGACAATTCTTCATTAACTGAGAATACTCGTGCGGCATATCCATTACAAGCAATCGACAACATCGTTGACCCGAGTATTGCAGGCCACCCGAATACAATCATTTTCTTAACAGCTGATGCATTTGGCGTATTGCCTCCAATCAGTAAATTAACAAAAGAACAAGCAATGTACCATTTTATTAGTGGTTACACAAGTAAGCTTGCAGGAACTGAGCGTGGTATTACTGAACCTGAAGCAACATTCTCAACGTGCTTCGGCTCTCCATTCTTACCATTACCGGCAAGCCGTTATGCAGAAATGCTTGGTGAGAAAATTGACCAATACAATGCCCAAGTATTCCTTGTAAACACTGGCTGGACTGGTGGTTCATATGGTGAAGGAAAACGTATGAATCTTTCTTACACACGTGCAATGGTTCGCGCAGCGCTTGAAGGCGAATTAAATAATGTAGAGCTTATTAAGGATCCTATCTTCGGACTTCAAATCCCTGCACACTGCCCAGGTGTACCTGATGAAGTTCTTCAACCGAAGAAAACTTGGAACGATGGTGCAGCATATGACAATAAAGCAAAAGATCTTGCTCATCAATTCAATGTAAACTTCAAGAAATTCAATGGTGTAGCAGAAGAAATTCGTTTGGCAGGTCCTATCGATACAGAATAATGTGCCACATTATTAAAAAGAGTTGACTCAAATTGAGTCAACTCTTTTTTCTTGTTCCTTCATCCACTCTGTTAATCTTTTGACGAGCTTACGGTTAATATCTGGTGGGAAATAATGAGTGTGTTCGTCAAAAATCCATGCTGTATATGCCTTTTGATACTCCTCCATCTTTCGCATTAATCGATAGGCATGTTCAACTGATACGTTTTCATCCTTTGCACCGTGAATAATTAATGCAGGGACATGAAGTCTATTTACCTCATAAAGTGGCGTACGAGCTTTGTAAGCTTCAGGAACTTTATTTGGAGTCCCGCCAATAACCCGCTTCATCATTCTACGCAAATCCAACCGTTCTTCGTAGGTTAAGAACATATCAGTCACTCCGCCCCATATGACGAGAGAGGATATATTTTCATACAGTCCTGTTAAGAGCGCCATTACTCCACCTCTCGAAAACCCAAATACGTGAATGACATTCTTCTTTACTTTTTCGTGCTGACGTAATAATTCAACCGCTGAGAACGCATCATATCGGTCTTCTCCTGCAAAGTCTTCCTTTCCTTCTCCCCCACGGTTACCACGATAAAATGGCGCCATAACGACAAATCCTTCAGAGGCAAATTGAATAATCCGGCCAATTCTGACCATGCCAACGTTCTTAATCCCTCCTCTTAAGTAAAGGAAGCCAGGAAAAACCCCTTCTCCTTTTGGCTCAGCTAAAAAGCCTTTTACTTTCAGTCCTTTGCTTATGTAAGTAACGAGGAATACACGTATGTTAGGGTGTGGTGAAGGGTATGCTTGTTTTTCAATTATTTGACCATCGTACACAACGAATCACCTTCCTTTAACAATCACTTTCCAATAAAAAACCCTCACCTTACCTTTTTAGGTACGAAGTGAGAGTTTCTCAATTTGCTTTAAACTATGAGGCAATACCTCATCCTTCATCATAAAACTAAACGTCTCGCCTGTACGAAGGTTATCCGGTAAAGAATCAAGCAATACTGGTCCTTCTGTTTCGTAATAAGAGCGTTGTGCTTCAATTTTATTGATGTCAGCGTAATAAATATTCTTTATAATCGTGCCACCTTTACCACAAACTTCATATTGTCCAATGTAATATAAGTTTGCAACTGAAGCACCAGTTTCTTCGAATACTTCTCTAATGGCAGCTTGGTGAGGAGTCTCTCCTTTTTCAACTTTTCCTCCGGGAAACTCAATTCCACGCCTCTTATGCTTTGTTAGAAGCCAATGGTTTTGAAATCGGCATATTACCCATACATGTTTTGGTGTGTTGGAAAAAGGATGGTCATCGAATGAAAGTTTTACAACATTGTCATAGTAATCTGTAAATGTGAACATAGATCCCTTGTACTCCATTTTTTAATATTTTATGTTCAGATCATAGCACTTGTTCAAGAAATAATCCAATTCCCACACACAGAATTATTGATAATGAACATCTTGGATAACCCATTGCTCGTTTTTATATAGAAAATCAATTGTAATTGTATAATTACCGTATAAGCTTGTTTCGTTAGATTGCTGTACCTTTGCATGTGTATTATCTATCTGGTCAATTTCATAAGACTGATTTGGTTTGAACCATGGTGGTAATTCAGTCGGCTTAATATACAAGTCGCCGTTTTTCTCTTGGAAATAATAATCCACATAAGGCTTAACAGCTTTTTCAACTGCAATAGAGTCAAAAGCATCCAACAATTCTTCTTTATTATCATAACGAGTTACTCGGTAATTTTCATCACTATTTTGGACTAACGTATCAATAAATGATTGCGTTGCACGAGCAATATCCTCTTCTTCAAGCTCACTGTAGGAAGCACTTTCGGCGGTCGCGACAGTTGACGATAACGGTTGAATACTATCATTCACTGCTCCAGGGATAAATAAAAATATCGACAAAACAACTGCTACAATTGATGGACCGATGCCTCCGCTCATGTTGTATGCTCCTTTCTGCTAATCATTCTGTATTTTATTATTCCTTTTTTAACGAGTGATTAAACTTATTCTAAGCAATGAATCAAACAAAAAATCAGAAAAATAAAAAAACTTCTCCATATTTCAGGAGAAGTTCAAGCTCAAGCTTTTAACACACCAATGCTTTCGATTTGTTGTTTTGTTTCAGGCGTGCCAAATTCATAGATCATTTGAAACACTTGCTTCATATCATCATCATACATATCGTTTTCTTTATCATGGTGATACTGAACATAAGGAACATGGGAGCGCCAAAAGGAAAGCCAATCAGCAGAATAAGCTTCATCAAAGACTTCACGTAGCCTAAAAATCTCATCCTCTGTCGCCTGAATTTCAAACTGATTTAATCCATAATCTCTTATTTGAGAGATCTCACGCGCTCCAACTGCCACGTAATATGTTTTCTTTTCCATTCCACTCAGCTCCTCCACATACATGCTTACCTTTCTTATGCCGCAAACATGTATAACTTATACATAAAGAGCTGAGGTCTTAGCGCAGATTAGAAAGTCACCTTTAACCCATACATTGCATCGTTGAAGTGAACAACCTCTGCACGATAGCCGTATGCTTCGACTTCGGCCTTAAACTCATTAGAAGCTAGCCGCTCGTGAAGTGGAGGTCCCATTTCAGATTCTACTGCTTCCCATTCAAGCAATAATGCGACGCCATTACTTGTTAAGATTCGTTCGACTTCCTGCAATACGTTTTGTCTATTCGGTACTTCGTGCATAACAAACCCAATTAATACTTTATCAGTTGAGTCAGCAGTAATTTGGGTGTTTTCTAAGTCACTTTCAATGTACGTTATGTTAGAAATAGCTGCTTCCTTTGCCCGCTCTTGAAGAAGTTCAAGCATTTTCGGTTCAATGTCAACTGCATATACAGTTTTGCCTGTTTGTTCAGCAATTGGCAGTGTGAAGAAACCATTTCCAGCCCCTAAGTCTGCCACCACTTCACCTTTTGTTATGTCTAGTGCACTTAACACTTTCTCTGGCGGGAGCGCCTCAAGACGTTCCTTTGAGATTAACTTATCTGCTTTTGCGGGATTAAATCGATGTCCTGCCAAATTAATTCATCCTTTCTGCTTGTATTAACCAAATAGTACGTCAATCCATATTTTAATCGCAGTAGCGGAAATTAATAAAGCCAAAAAGATTTGCAAGAATTTCGTGTTTACTTTTTTACCGAAATTTGCGCCTAATGGTGAGGCAAGCAGAGAGGCTACAATCATAACTGCAGCAGGAAGAAGCAATACTTGACCTGTCGTGAATTTTCCAACTGTCGAACCGATTGAGGAAATAAATGTGATGGCTAATGAGCTCGCAATTGTTACCCTAGTAGGTATTTTCAAGACTACAAGCATTACTGGTACAAGTAAGAATGCGCCCGCTGCACCAACAATACCTGCCCCAATACCGACAACAAAGGCAAGCCCTGCTGCTAGCCAGCGATTAAACGTTACATCTTTCGGGTCAATATCATCATACCCTTTTCTAGGGATAAACATCATAATTGCTGCTAATGCTGCTAGAATACCATATACAAGATCAATTCCATCTTCAGACAGCATACCTGAACCGTAAGCACCGATAAAACTACCAATTAAGACACTGACACCCATATAGAGGATTAAATCTTTATTTAAAAATCCTCCTTTACGATATGCCCAAACACCGCCAATGGTTGCAAATAACACTTGCACTGCGCTAATACCTGATACTTCATGTGAGGTAAAAGCCGCAAAACCTAATAAAGGCGGGATGTAAAGTAACATCGGATATTTAATAATCGAACCGCCAATACCAACCATTCCAGAAATAAATGAACCTACAAATCCAATTAAAAAGATAACAACCCAATACATCATATCCATATTTCTTCACCTGCCATTGCATTTTTGTTAATTAAGAAAAGGCAGTATACACTGCCCTTTCTTTTACCCTATTGTTATACACTAAATTTTTAGAACGTTAGTGTAACATTTGCATCTTGTGCATAGTCTAAGAACGTCATTGCGCCGCCTACTTCGATACCATCAACAAAGTCTTCTTTTTCAAGGCCCATTACATCCATTGTCATTTGACAAGCGATTAGTCGTACGCCCATTTCGGAAGCCATTTCTACTAATTCAGGGATGCTTGGAACATTTGCATTCTTAAATCCTTCGATGAATTGTTCTTTTCCTTCAGGTACTGCTAGTTGTTTGTGGCCTTCCTTGTGAATAAGATTTAACCCTTCAAATGTGAAGAAAATTGCTACCTCTCCATCTGTTGAAGCCGCTGCTGTTGCAATGTTAAACACCTTATACGCATCGAAAAGTCCACCATTTGCTGCAATAATCGCTGTTTTATTAGCCATTGTAAAATTCCTCCTAAAATAATTTAGTATTTTATTATTCTGTTTCTCCTTGCCACTGACTCATGCCGCCATCCATGTTAATAACATTAAAACCATGTTCTTCTAGAAACATAGAAGCTCTACCACTTCTGTTTCCTGAGCGACAAACGGCAACATATGTTTTACTTTTATCTAATTCATTCAGGCGTGAAGATATCTCACCTAACGGAATATGCTTTGCGCCTGGAATTTTCCCTTCAGCCACTTCTTCATCTTCTCTTACGTCTAAAAAATGAAGGGGTTCTTTTTGTTGATATGCTTTCAAAGCTTCATGTGTTGATATTTCTTTCATCTCGAGAAGCTCCTCCTTCCATCTACAACTTTTTGTTTACCATTACCCCTAGAGGTATATTACTAAAGATTTTAAAAAAGATCAACACCTAAAAAAATATTTCACCTTATACCCTGTGACGTAAACATAAAAATAAAGAAAGAGGACTAGAATTATCTAGCCCTCGTCTCCATTTCATATCCATGTTGAATGGTTTCTACCTCATTCATTAAATCTTCTCCAATCCTTGAAGCAAAATCTTGATATAACGGCTCAAAATAAGCTCTCCACTTTTTTCGTTCGTCATATGTCAGCTCATAAATTTGAATATCTGAATGCTGACGAATTCTTAGTAGCTGCTGTTCATTTAGATGTGCAGATTGCTTAAAAATCCATGCAGTCGTTTCATCCATCGCTTCCTGAATATCTGATTGTACATCATTCGGTAGATTATCCCAGAACTTCTTATTCGTTAATACCCCATACCCTAAATAACCGTGGTTGCTGATTGTTAAATAATTCTGTACTTGATAAAACCTTTTTGAATAAATATTTGAAATTGTATTTTCCTGGCCATCTAAGTAGCGTGTATCAAGATTATTATATACTTTATTAAATGGTGTGCTGCTTGGCTGCACATCAAGCATTTCAAATTGTTCTCTCAAGACATTACTCGGCATAATTCGAAACCTTTGACCTCTAAAGTCCTCCGGTTCTCGCAATGGGCCTTCATTACTTGTCATTTGCTTAAACCCGTTACTCCACAATGCCAACCCCTTTATTTGATGATCTTCTAGCTTCTTCAGTAAGATATCTCCAATTTCCCCTTCAAAAGCTCTCTTTACATCTTCATGTGTTTCAAATAAGTATGGTAAATCTAATACTTGCCATTCTGATGATAACTCCGTCAACTTGGAAAATGCAGGGGCAATCATTTCCACATCTCCTCTAAGGAGTGCATCAATTTCTTCCCCATCAGAATACAGCATGCCGTTAGGAAAAACTTCAACCTTTACTTTACCATCTGTTTTTTCCTTTACTATTTCAGCGAACTTCTGTGCTGCTAACCCTTTTGGCGTATTCTCAGCAACAACATGACTGAAATTAATTACAATTTGTTCACTAAGGCCTTCTTGCTCATCATCTACTGAAATTGCAGTAAGAGAAGAATCATAGCCGAAGCCAACTACTATTGCGATACAAACACAAGAAATAATAAATAAGCTCAAACTAACAAAATTACGCACGATGCCCTCACACCATTTCATTTCCTGATTTTATATTATTGTACCAGATCAAAATTTTGAATGTTAAAATAACATTAAACATTACTCCGCTAAAGAAATTACTTCAATTGCGAAAAGGTTGAGAACTGATGCAGCGAATATCAATTAAATGGAAGATATTAACTTTTATTTTCACAATTATTGTTTTCACCTTAATTATTGTTGGGATTGTTCTCACAGGAAACTTTATCAACATGAAGGAACAGGAGTTAAGTCAACGAGCATTAATAACTGCACGCACGGTTGCACAGCTTTCTAGCGTGCAGGAAAATGTCAACGGTACAAAATTAGAGCGAAGCAAAATAAATGAAGTTGTCGAACGAATTCGCATCATTAACAATGCAGATTATATTGTTGTCTTAGATATGAACCGGACACGCCTCTCACACCCAGTTGAAACACTTATTGGAACCCCTTCTACTGGGGAGGACGAAGATGCTGCATTTGCTGAACATACCTATACATCAAAAGCAAAAGGTGAAGTCGGCACTGCAGTTAGAGCTTTTGTGCCAATTATGAATCATGAACATCAACAAGTTGGCGTTATTATTGCAGGTTATATACTACCAAGCATCTTTGAATTAATGAAGGAGCTCCGACAAGAAATTTATATCACTGCTACAATCTCTTTCCTTTTCGGTGGCTGGGGTGCATGGATGTTGGCAAAAGTGATAAAAAGAGAAATTTTTCAACTTGAACCTCATGAAATTGCAAAGCTGCTTGTTGAGCGTACAGAAACATTCAATGCGATGCATGAAGGGGTTGTCGCGATTGATAAAGAAAAGAGAATTACTATCTTCAATGACCGAGCCAAGGAAATGTTAAGCATTAGTGGGAACCCTGAAGGCAAACTGATTCAAGAAGTAATCCCTGATACACGCTTACCTGAAATCTTGCAACTAGAACATCCTATCTACAATAAAGAACTTCAAGTTAAAAATAAAAACATTCTAAGTAATCGTGTGCCAATTAAAGTAGACAATGAAGTTGCAGGGGCTGTCGCTATATTCCAAGACCAAACAGAAGTCAAAAAGATGGCAGAGGAGCTAACAGGTGTTAAAGCATTCGTAAATGCATTGCGCGTTCAAAATCATGAACATATGAACAAACTGCATACCATTGCTGGTTTAATTCAAATGGGGAATGAAGGACAGGCTTTGGATTACGTCTTTCAAATTACAGAAGAACAACAGGAGTTGACCCGCTTCTTAAGTAAAAATATTCATAATGACAGCATTTCAGGTCTTCTTTTAAGTAAAGTACGACGCGGAAAAGAGCTTGGAATTGACGTCTATATTGACCGCAGAAGCCAATTAAAACAGTTTCCTCCTTCTCTTGACCATCATGATTTTGTTTTAATCTTAGGTAATCTAATTGAAAATGCATTTGATTCATTTAAATCATTCGATGTAGAACAACGTGAAATCTATATTAGCATTGAACAAGATGATGAAATTCTTTCAATTCTCGTAGAAGATAACGGGTGTGGAATGACCGACAGTGATGCTGCCTATATTTTTGACCAAGGGTTTTCGACAAAATCATCAGAAAACCAAGGTATTGGACTATTTTTAGTGCAACAAATTGTTCAAAAAGGAAAAGGCGATATTCAAGTAAACTCACAAAAGAACTTCGGAACAAGCTTTATTATTACGTTTTTAATGGATGGGAGTGATGGAAGAGGTGGCGAAGCAAGTATGTAAAGTCTTGTTGATGGAAGACGACCCAATGGTACAAGAAGTAAATAAGCAGTTCATTGAGCGCGTCGAAGGCTTTAAAGTAGTTGGTATTGCCTCAAATGGCGTAGAAGGTGTAAAGATGGTACATGCTTTAAAGCCTGATTTAGCGGTTATCGATATTTTTATGCCTGACCAGGATGGTCTTGAAACAATCTCTTATCTTCGTAACGAAGAACATCCAATTGACGTCATTGCTGTAACGGCTGCAAATGACATGGAAACCGTAAGACGTGTGCTTCAACATGGG
Organism: Bacillus tianshenii; assembly: GCA_020524525.2. Taxonomy (NCBI): domain Bacteria; kingdom Bacillati; phylum Bacillota; class Bacilli; order Caryophanales; family Bacillaceae; genus Sutcliffiella; species Sutcliffiella tianshenii. The sequence continues at coordinate 2,693,851 of CP129018.1, forward strand.
GCTGTCGATTATATTATGAAACCATTTAAATTTGAACGAATCAAGCAAGCACTCGAAAATTATAATCAATACCGCCGAACACTCCATACAAACACAAAAATCTCACAAGCTGAGCTAGATAGCCTTTTGCATAACAAAACGTATGAAAATCGAGAGACATTACCAAAAGGGTTAAATGCTGTCACCTTGAATAAAATTGTTCTCTATCTGTCTAATATAGACTATGCTGTTTCAGCTGAAGAAGTAGCAGAAGGGGTCGGTTTAGCCCGTGTCACGGCTCGAAGATATTTAGAATATCTCGAAAAAGTAGGAAAGGTCCAAATTACAATCCAATACGGCGGTGTCGGCAGACCTGTAAATCGCTATATGATTAACCAATAAGCGAAGAAGGAACTTTCCTTCTTCGTTTTTTTATTTTCTGAGCAGGCTGCTCTTATGCTTGTCGCCCCTGAGCGGCCCACCTCCGCTTTCGACGCACAGGATGTGCTAGTGCAGGCGTTGTCACAGGACGTGACGCTCTTAGCCAGCGTTCCTTTGATCTAGCTGCGAAAGGCAGGCTGCGCGAGTTGCTTCCGACGCACAGGATGTGCTAGCGTCGGTGTTGAAACAGGACGTTTCGTTCTTAACCGACGTTCCTTTTAATGCGTCGAAAGCAAAGAACGGCTTTCTCTGTGTGAAGGCTCCAGCAAACAATATTTCTAAGCGGCCCACCTCCGCTTTTCTTTTTGGCCAGCTACGGTGGCTAGGGGCTCGAGGTCATAAGTCAGTCTGTTGCGGGAACTAAGGGCGGTTCCCTCCACATTCTGCCTTATGCTTGTCGCCCCTGAGCGAGCCACCTCCGCTTTTCTTATCGTAAGCGTTTTCAGACCAAAATGAACAAAATTAACAATATGAACAAATTCTTAACAATTTGCTTATTGAAGGCTAACATTTAATTATAAATATTCTAAATATTTTTGATGTTAGTCAAACTAACAATTCGAAGGGGGAATTTTTTATGTTTAAGAAGTGGGCGATGTTAACCATGGCTTTCGTATTAGCATTAGGCGTACTTGCTGGCTGTGGAGCTCGTAATCAAGAAAGTTCGAGTGCACCTGCAGAAGGTGAAGGTGGAGAAGGTCAAGCATCTGATGAGAAAATCGTTGTGAAGTTTTCGCACGTTGTAGCTGAAAATACGCCAAAAGGTCAAGCAGCGAACATGTTTGAAGAATTAGCTGAGGAATATACAGGTGGAAAAGTTGATGTGCAAGTATTCCCTAACTCCCAGCTATACAATGATGACGATGTATTAGCAGCTGTTCAACAAAACAATGTTCAATTAGCAGCTCCGGCAACATCTAAAGTGTCAAAGCTTTTCCCAGAGTGGACGATCTTTGACTTTCCATTCGCATTTCCTAATGTAGAAGCCGTTCAAGCAGCAATGGAAAGCGAAGAAATTGGTGGAAAACTATTTGGCATGTTAAAAGAGCAAAACCTATATGGTCTTGCAATGTGGGATAACGGTTTTAAACAAATGACACTTGATGAAAAGCCACTTATTAAGCCTGAAGATTTTGAAGGGCAAAAGTTCCGCGTTATGTCTAGTAAAGTTCTTGAAGCTCAATTTGAGGCAGTAAATGCAAATCCTACACCAATGCCTTTCAGTGAAGTATACAGCGCACTTGAGCAAGGTGTTATCGATGGACAGGAAAATACACTTTCAAACATTTACTCTAAGAAATTCCATGAAGTACAAAAATATATGACAATCAGTAACCACGGTTACCTTGGCTATGCAGTAATTACAAATGCTGAATTCTGGGAAGGACTTCCAGAAGACGTACGTGAAGGTCTTGAGCAAGCACTAAATGAAACAACTACTTGGGTACGTGAAAATGGACAGCGTTTGAATGATGAAGAATTAGAAAAAATCAAAGCTGATGGCACACTTGAAGAAATTCATGAACTAACTGATGAAGAGAAACAAGTTTGGATGGAAGCAATGGACCCAGTTTATAAGCAATTTGAAGAAGAAGTTGGGAAAGACTTAATCGATGCTGTTAAGGCATTACGTAATTAATGTTAGATGAGGGGGAGCACTTTCCCCCTTTTTATAACCAAAACCTTTCTTGCCTCACCATTGGTTATGAACAACTCTACTTTCCTCATATTTAATATTTATTAATACTGAATCTTCTACTTATACCCAGGCGTATGATTTTTTATTGAAATGGATTTTCTAGAAAGAGGGGATTGAACGTGAAAGTCCTTAATACACTGTTAAACCGCTTAGAAGAAATTGCAGTCGGACTTGCCCTTGTCGTTGGCGTTACGCTTACATTTATTGAAGTTGTTTTACGCTACGGTTTTGGAGGCTCACTTGGCTTTACACATGAACTTGTCGTTTATTTATTAATTTTTACTGGCTTAATTGGTGCTTCGATTGGGGTACGTGAAAAGGTTCACTTAGGTGTAGATTTAGTCGTTCAACAATTTCCTTACTCCATTCAAAAAGGTATTACAATATTAACACTTTCCGTCTGTACGTTGTTTTGCTTCTTAATTGCATTGTTAGGTTATCAGCACATCCTAATTATTATGGAATTTGGACAAGTAACACCAGAAATGGAAGTACCTCTTTACGTTCCTAAAGCAATCGTTCCACTTGCATTCGGATTAATGTCAATTCGTTTTATTCAAGAAATTGTGAAAGTAATCAAAACACCTGCAGAGCTTGTCCTACATCAAGAAGGAGGGGTGAAATAATGCAAGCTGCTAAACTTGAGTCAAACACACCGGAAATTAATAAGCCAGGTTCACCACTGAAGCGTCTTTTCTCAGCCTTATGTGTTTTGCTTTCTTTAGGCGGGACAGTCTATGCAATGCAAACAGGAAACATGGGGCTTGCACTTTTCACCATATTATTCCTGTTCTTACTGCTCGGTTTACCAATTGCAATCTCATTGGGTCTTGCATCACTCGTAACAATTTATTATTTTACAACTGACCCATTACCTGACTTAGCAGGTAAAGTTTTTTCAGGCTTAAACAGCTTTCCACTAATGGCAATTCCATTCTTCGTCCTTGCTGGTAATATCTTTACCACAGGGGGAGTTGCAAAACGATTAATTAACCTTACGAATGCTTGGGTTGGCCATATACCTGGAGGATTATCGATTGCGGGCGTTGTTTCCTGTGCCCTATTCGCTGCCATTTCTGGCTCTTCACCAGCAACAGTTGTTGCTATCGGGGGCATCATGATTCCAGCGATGGTTAAGAACAATTATGATAAAAGCTATGCAGTCGGTTCGATCTCAACTGCCGGTTCACTCGGCATCCTTATACCGCCAAGTATTCCGATGATCGTATATGCAGTTACAGTTGAGCAATCTGTGGGAAAATTGTTTTTAGCAGGTATTGTGCCTGGTATTCTTCTAATGTCACTACTTGCTTTTGTTAGTTTCTATCGTGCGAAAAAATTCAACTTTGCCCGTGCAGAAAAAGCCACATTTGGCGAAAGAATGAAAGCACTACGACAGGCAGTCTGGAGCTTATCCTTGCCAATTATCGTAATCGGTGGAATTTACAGCGGGATATTTACACCAACTGAATCAGCTGCTGTGGCATGTATTTTCGGTCTTATTGTCGGCTTGTTTCTTCATAGAGATTTAAAGCTTAAGGATATCCCTGGAATTCTTGTTGATTCGAGCAAAACAACTGCAATGCTATTTTTCATCATTACGATGGCAATGGTATTTGCTCACATCTTAACTCTTGAACGTATTCCACATTCAATCGCTGAGTTAATTACAGATTGGAATGTTGGTCCGATTGTCTTCTTATTAATCGTAAACGTATTGTTATTCTTTGCAGGACAATTTATGGAGCCAACTGCGATTATTACGATTTTAGCTCCAATTCTTTTCCCAGTTGCAATGGCACTCGGAATTGATCCAATTCACTTCGGTATTATCATGGTAGTGAATATGGAAGTCGGTATGATTACACCGCCTGTAGGCTTAAACCTCTATGTTGCCAGCGGGATAACGGACATGCCTCTTATTGACGTAACAAAAGCTGCAGTTCCTTGGCTTATTGCCGTCGTTGTCGGTCTTATCCTTGTCACATATATACCGGCAATCAGCTTGTGGCTTCCAAACTTATTATACGGACTATAAAAAGAAGCGGCGCCTCTTTGGCAGCCGCTTCTTTGCTTATTCTTTAATGTGGTGATTCGAATACGCTTCCGATGCACAGGACGTGACGCTCTTAGGCAGGGTTCCTTTGATCCAGCTGCGAAAGCCAAACCGTCGGGCTGCTTCACCCCTTCCTCCGAAAGCAAAAAACGGCTTTCTATGTCAGGAGTTCCACCAGCCGATCGGTTTAAGCAGGCTTTCTCCGCTTTTCTATATTTTAAAGGTTTCTTTTCGGACGGTTAGTCTTTCGAGGAAGCCTCTGTCTACGATTACACCGATTCCATGTTGGTCTGGTACTTGCATTGTGCCGTTTTGAACGGTCCATTCTGGTTTTACGATGTCTTGTTCCCAGTAACGGGATGAAGCTGATAGATCACCAGGGTAAACGAAATTGTCCAATGTTGAAATTGCGACATTGTGGGCGCGGCCAATACCTGATTCTAATAATCCTCCACACCAAACAGGAATGTTATGCTCCTTGCATAAGTCGTGAATTCGCTTAGCAGCTGTAATGCCGCCGACTCGACCAATTTTCAAATTAACAACTTTGCATCCTCCTAATTGGACAGCCTTCTTTGCAGATTCGTAAGAAGTAATGCTTTCGTCTAAACAGATTGGCGTTTGAATTTGTTTTTGTAATAAAGAATGTTCGATTATATCATCAAACCCAAGTGGCTGTTCAATCATTAAAAGGTTATACTCATCAAGTGCTTGTAAGTCTTCGATATCATTCAAGGTATACGAACTATTGGCATCTGCCATAAGAGGCAGATTAGGAAAGCGTTCACGGATAGGGGCAAGGATTTCTCTATCTTTCCCAGGCTTGATTTTGACTTTCACCCGTTCATACCCTTGGGCAAGATATTCATCGATTGCTTTAAGCATATCTGAAACAGGTTGAATCCCTACCACGACACCTGCTTTCACTTGTTTTCGTTTTCCGCCAATTACCTCTGCCAATGGCTTCTTCTGTCGCTTAGCAAATAGGTCCCACACAGCTTCATCTAGCGCTGACTTCGCCATATAATTCCGCTTATAAAGCGATAATTCTTCCAACAAGTCTTCTGGTCTACCAAGTGGCTTTTGGAAAACTTCAGGAATGAACACATCCTCAAGAATATGCCATGCCCCATTAATCGTTTCTTCTGTATACCACGGAACAGCGAATGCTGCACATTCTCCCCAACCTGTTTGTCCTTCTTCATCTTCCATTTCAACAATTATAAATGGTCGCTTTGTAATTGTTCCATAGCTTGCTGCAAAAGGCATTTTCAAATTCATCTCAATATGGTGAAGCGTAATTTTGCGAATTTCCAACAGTTTCACATCCTCGTTATTCATTCATACGTTTCACTATCTTTTCATTTACCCATTTTTTAAGTGTTCGTCTTAATAATTTTTTCGAAGCATTACGTGGAAGTTGCTCTACCTTATAGAAAATCTTTGGCACTTTATATGAAGCAAGCTTTTGAGAGCAAAAATGAATTAATTCATCTACAGATGCTGATTCACCTTCTTGAAAAACGACAAACGCCGCAGGCACCTCTCCCCACTTTTCACTTTCGACACCACATATACCTGCTTCTTCAATTGCCTCATGTTCCAAAAGCACACTTTCAATTTCGGCAGGATAAACATTCTCTCCTCCTGAAATAAGCAAATCACTACGTCGGTCAAGAACATATAGAAATCCATCTTCATCTAGAAACCCAATATCTCCTGTGTAAAACCAGCCATCTTGAATGGCTTCACGTGTCGCATCACGTCTACGATAATAACCATTTGTTACGTTAGGTCCTTTTACAACAATTTCCCCAGCTTCATCAGACCGTGCTGCTCGTCCGTCTACCTCAATTCGAACAGAAGCAGGATATAGCGGCTTACCTGCTGAACCAAGCTTTGAAAGCATATATTCAGGGGCCAACGTTACAACTTGTGAAGCAGTCTCAGTCATTCCATACGTTTGAAAAATAGGAATATTACGTCCCTTGCACTCTTCAAGCAACGGCATCGGCGCAGGGCCTCCGCCAAGCAGGACACATCGCAATGATTTCGGATAAGCTTGTTTCCCTTGCTGCTTCAGCATTTCTGTTAACATTGCACTTACCACAGAAATCATCGTCACATTGTTTTCTTCGATTGACTTATTTACCTCATTAGGGTCAAAACGTTCGTGCAAAACAACCGTAATGCCATAAAACATCGCTCTCATTAGAATTGATAAGCCACTGACATGAAAAATCGGTACACAAGCTAACCAACGATCATCAGCATGAAGACCAAGGTTTAACGATGAACCAATCGCACTCCACCAATGATTTCCGTACGTAAGCTGAACTCCTTTTGGCTTTCCAGTCGTCCCTGATGTGTACATAATTGTATGTAATTCCTCTAGCTCAAACGTTTCTCTTAAAACAATGGGACCAGCTTGCTTCTCTTGTTGTAGCTGCTTAAAAGAATAAGAATGTACAGACGGTAAGTTTGTTGTTATTTGATCGGCCACGTCTCCAAAATCTTTATCATAAAAAAAGGAAGAAACATGTGCATCATTCATTTGCCAAACAATTTCTTCCATAGTAAGGCGAACATTTAACAGTACACAAACCGCCCCAATTGATTCTAATGCGCGAATAAGCACGACGCTCTCAACCCGGTTTTTAATAAGCAAACCACAATTGTCTCCAGGTTTGACACCTACTGCAGCTAACTGAGCGGCCATTTTCTTTGTTTCATGCAATAATTCTAAATAAGTGATTGTTTGTTTTTCCGTAATAATTGCCGGCCTATCAGGCGTTAAATTTGCTCTTTGTAAAAGCCAGTTCGGCATTGTTTCTGACATTGTTCTCACACCCTTGTTGTTCTCTCCTTATTCTAACAAAGAAAAAGGACACATGCTTCTATTGAAGCAGTGTCCTTCGATTGAGTCAAACGCTCACAAATGGCTTACGGGAAGCGTGGGAATTGCTTGAAATCAGGTGTACGCTTTTCTTTAAATGCGTCGCGCCCTTCTTTTGCTTCATCAGTTGTATAATAAAGCAATGTTGCGTCCCCGCCGAATTGTTGCAGACCAGCTAGTCCATCTGTATCGGCATTGAAAGAAGCCTTTAAGAAACGAAGTGCTGTTGGTGACTTTTCAAGCATTTCCTTACACCATTGCACAGTTTCTTCTTCAAGCTTTTCAAGCGGAACTACTGTATTGATTAAGCCCATGTCCAATGCTTCCTGCGCAGTGTATTGACGGCATAAATACCAGATTTCACGTGCTTTCTTATGCCCAACCATACGAGCAAGAAGTCCAGCACCATAACCAGCGTCAAAGCTTCCAACTTTCGGTCCTGTTTGACCGAAAATTGCATTATCTGCTGCAATTGTAAGGTCACAAACGACATGAAGAACATGCCCGCCGCCAATTGCATAGCCTGATACCATTGCCACAACCGGCTTTGGTGTCACACGAATTAAACGTTGTAAATCTAATACATTTAGACGTGGAATTTTATCTTCGCCAACATATCCTCCGTGCCCGCGAACTTTCTGATCGCCTCCTGCACAGAAAGCGTCATCTCCTGCACCTGCTAAAATGATAACACCGATGTTTGAATCATCGCGTGCATATGCAAACGCATCAATTAATTCATTTACTGTTTGCGGACGGAATGCATTACGAACCTCTGGACGGTTAATCGTAATCTTCGCGATTCCATTATACGTTTCATACAAAATATCTTCGTAGTTACGTTCTTGTACCCATTCAACTGCCATTCCTTATGTACCTCCTTAAAGACTGCACGTAGATGTGCTTTCTAAAATTATGAATGCTCTTTCAAAGCATCTACTACTATTTTAGCAAAGATTTTTGGTTCTTCCAGATGAATTGTATGGCCTGCATGATCAATTACTTGATGAAATGCGTTTGGAATAAGCTTTTTCATCTTTTTTGCAATTGTAAAAAATTTTTCATCCTCCTCGCCTGTTAACAAAAAAACAGGAAAATTGAATGTATTTAACTCATTCCACCATGAAGGCTGTTCACCTGTTCCCATTCCTCGCAAGCTGTTCGCTAAACCGCGTGGGACATTTTTTAGCCTTTGTTTCGTTTGCATTTCCTTCACTGCATCAGGTAAACGTTTTTGAGAGGCGAATAATGGAATGTTACCCCATTTCCCCACAAACCATTCCATTCCTTCTTGCTCAATTTTATTAGCAAGCATCCGATCTCGTTCACGTCGTTCTTCACGCTCTTCTTCTGTTTGTAGCCCTGGAGAGCTGCTTTCAAGAATAAGCTTGTGCACACGCTCTGGATAAATACTTGCAAATGATAAAGCAGTACGGCCTCCCATTGAATAGCCAAGCAGTGTCACTTTTTCCAAACCAAGCTGATCAAAAATTTCTTTTAAATCTTCAACGACTTCTTCCATTTGGTAACGCGCTTCATCATGCGGCTTTTCTGTTTTCCCATGCCCAATTAAATCAATTAACACAACTTGAGATGCTTTTGAAAACTCTTCTACGAAAGGGAACCAATCGGCTGTAGAGCCTGTGAAACCGTGAAGGAGAACAAGTGGTTCGCCTTCCCCTTTCGTTTCAACATAGTAGTTCACATTACGAATTTTCATGACGCAACGCCTCACTTATATGCTGTTGAACGTCCTTCCAAAGCTGGCGATGAAGCTGTTCATTGTCAACGCGGTTTGTCGGGACTTCAATAACGTGGAGACCACTAGCTTCAATACTTTCTGCTAAAGCTTCATTAAAATGCTCCCAAGCTGTAGCTTTGGTATATTTTCCGCCATACATCTTAACCGCATACTCGAACTCTAAGCCATGTGGGGTGCCAAACAATGATTCAAAGTGCTCAGCCTGTTTTGATTGAGGAAGAAAAGAAAAAATTCCCCCTCCATCATTATTCACCACAATAATTGTTGCATTCAACTGATACATTTTTGCTGCAAGCAAACCATTCAAATCATGATAAAAAGATAAGTCACCAATTAACAGCACAAGCGGTGATTTCACAGTGCTTACACCAAGAGCACTGGAGACGACGCCATCAATTCCATTTGCACCTCGATTTGCAAAAGTTTCAATATCCTTTGAATGGTTCAATAAAAATGTATCTAAATCGCGTACAGGCATACTGTTTCCAACAAAAACAGATGCTTGTTGCGGTAAAGCGTTCATTAAATACTTCACAACATGTCCTTCAAAGAATCCCTCTTCATAAATAAAACCATTGATTACACCTTTAGCCATGTCATTCGCTTTAACCCAACGATTTAACCATTCAAATCGAGCTGGTCGCTCATCAATGACTTCAATTATTTGCTCACAAAAAGAAACTGGGTCAGCATAGATCATATGAGAGGCCAGCAATGTCGGTTCACGCCAGCCACTATCATTATCAACAACCATTTGGCGGATGTGTGGGTACTTCTTCAAAAACAGCATGTAAGCCTTTGAAACAGGCATCGCTCCGAAGCGGATAACCACTTCCGGAACAAGCTTTGTCGTAATTTCTTCATCTCGAAGAAACGCATCATATGTTTCAATTACAAGCTCTTTCGAATGACTTCCTCCACGAAGCTGTGATAATGGGTCAGCTAGAATTGGCCAGCCAAGTGCCTCAGCTAACTCAACAACTGCTCGAGGCAAATGTTCATCCTGTTGTGGTCCACAAACAATCAAGCCTTTCTCAACATGTTCAAAATATGAGATATAATGCTCTAATTCAGGTTGACTCAATGTTTTCTTCCCTGTATTAACCTGAACGTAAGGCTGTTGTTCCTCTCTTGCAGTATATGTAAGCATCTCTTGCTCAAGTGTCGGAATTAATGGTTCACGCAATGGAAAATTCAAATGTACAGGTCCAGCTGGTTCAGCATTCGATACGGCTGCGGCCCGTCCTGCTACTGTACGAACATAGCGGATAATCTGCGAGGAATTATCTGGTAAAGCCATTTCCGAAAACCATTTCACATAACTTCCGAATAAGTCGATTTGATTAATCGCTTGAGGAGCTCCGATATCACGAAGCTCATGGGGACGGTCTGCAGTTAAAACGATTAACGGTACACGTGATTGCTTCGCTTCGACAACAGCTGGCATATAATTTGCAGCAGCTGTACCAGAAGTACAAACAATTGCTGTTGGTTTCTTACTTGCCTTTGCCATCCCTAACGCAAAAAAAGCCGCAGAACGCTCATCAATATTCACCCAAGTTTCCATTCTTGGGTGTTGAGCTGCGGCCATGGCGATCGGAGTGGAGCGAGAGCCTGGACTTATTACGAGACTGGTCACTCCTGTTCGAACTAATTCATCAATAAAGGCAAATACATAAGAACTTAAAGGCTCATTCAGGGACATTTATTCTTCCTCCTATCGCCGAAAGCATGGGACGGAATTTTACGTTTGTTTCGTTATATTCACTTTCAGGAGTTGAGTCTCCAACAATACCGCACCCAGCAAATAAAGACACTTCTTTTCCTTGCAACAGACCAGAGCGGATCGCAACAGCAAACTCACCGTTCCCTTGATAATCGATCCAACCAATAGGAGCTGCATACCATCCTCTTTCAAGTGCCTCATGCTCACGAATCTTCTCAAGTGCTACCTTGCGTGGGTACCCTCCAAGGGCTGGCGTTGGATGTAAATGTCCAACTACTGACAATAAAGAAACATTCCCTTTTGCCCTACCCACTACAGGTGTATATAAGTGTTGAATATCTCGAGCTTTATATAAAACAGGCTTTTCCGGAATATCGACTTCATTACAGCACAGTTCCATTGCAGAACGAATCATATCCACAACGATCTGATGCTCGTGAAGGTTTTTTCGGTCATCTAACAACACTTGCCCTAATTGTTGGTCCTCTTGAGCTGTAGCACCGCGCTCAATTGAACCAGCAAGACATGTTGAAAGAAACTCTTCATTTTCTCGTCTGACTAGTCGTTCAGGAGACGCTCCTAAGAAACAGTCATCTTCAAATTGAAAAGCGAAAATGTAGCTAGTAGGCTGTTCATGTTTTAATCGTTTTAGCACCTGTTCTGCGAGCAATGCTTTATCCATGCCAATTCGTAACTCACGAGCGAGTACAACTTTTTCATATAATCGATCACGAATCTCTCGGGCAAGGTCATCTACTGCCTCTAACCACTCTTCCTTCGCCTTTTCTTCAACAAAAGTAAACTTATTTTGTCCAGCTGAAGAAACAGAATGAATGGCTGAAAACATTTCATTTTCCAGCTTTACAAGTTCATCTGCTTTTCCATCTATATTATCCTCTTCATTAACCACTACATTCACCGTTAACCATGTTTGTTCTTGCGTTCGAGAAACAATAAATTGGGGAAGCACAAACTTCGTATTAGAAAATTGCTTCCATAGCATTGGATTTGTATTTTTGTTTTCATCAAACGCAAATCCACCTAAAAGCATCGGGCCTGTTCCTTGTGGTCCGTTGTCAGGAGCAATCACCGCATGCTTCACAATTTCTTGCCATTTATAGGCTACTTCTGTATAACGGTCTTCTGTAACCGCTTCCACCGTTTTTACCGCGCCAATAGCAGCCATTTGCAAGACACTGTTAGGTTCTGCCCAATATATTCGTTCTTTTATATTTAACGCTCTAGCAGCTGCAAAAACAGCGAGTGGAGAACAATCGTCAAGCTTCTTCACCATACTTACGAGGATATCTCTCGATTGTTCTTTCGCTTTTTGCACCCCAAGAGCTAGTTGCTCTGTTACAAGTTCCTGTTGAATTGCAACCATGATTGCTCCCTCCATAGGCAATTTCGCACAAAATCAGCTTATTTTAAGATACAACGCAAGTTATAGAGTGTCAATATAAGCATACCACGTTTCCCTACGCATTTAACATTGAAAGACTTCCCGAAGTGTGCTGTATTTCCCAAAGGTTCAATATAATCTGCGAAAAGTGCGAATGAATTCAAAGTAATTCTAGGCCTTAAAACAACATAAAAATGCCTGCTCCCTTATTTTCTTTAAGGAAACAGGCATCTAATAACGTAACACTCCTACGTCGCTCTCCATATTCATCACCCTTTTCTAGTTTCTGGCTTGCTCTAACATCTTCTCTAACTGATCAACTGTAAGGCTCTTCATAAACTGCGAAAAATCATAAGCTGCTTCTAAACCATGTTTGCGACAACTCTCCAAATAAAATTTCCAAGCTGGTCTATACTTTTCCATGTTTACCGCCTCCTGTTTTATAACAGTTAATGTTTTATTGATTACTATTATATAACAAAGAATATGGATGTCAATAAAATATATGTATTTTGGGCTTCATTTTTTAAAAAATTTTTGGGTATTCTTAGTCTGTGTAAAATAAAGAAATATGGGTGAAACTTCTTTTGATTAAGCTAATGAGCATGAATACTGAAAAATATTGACACCATCAGGTTGATTCCCTAAACTTAAATGTGAACAAAAATTGAAAATACACTCCACATAAAAACCTTCTATTGGTGTTTTAGGAGCAAAAAGATATAACAAGGGAGAGAGACCCGATGCAACAACATATTGAAAAGAGTCATGAAGCGGTTATCTCTACGCCTCCGAAGAAAAGCTGGAGAACATGGTGGCGTTTATTACGACCGCATACATTAACAGCAGCATTTGTACCTGTATCAATTGGAACAGTACTTGCTTTAAAGGATGGGGAATTTCATTTATTGCTTTTTGCTGCAATGATGTTTGCGAGTATTCTTATTCAAGCAGCCACAAATATGTTTAATGAATACTACGACTTCAAGCGTGGACTTGATAATGAAAAATCGGTTGGAATTGGTGGGGCAATTGTCCGAGAAGGTGTTTCACCGAAAACCGTATTAAATCTTGCTTTTACGTTCTTTGGCATCGCAACCTTACTTGGTATTTATATATGTATCAACAGCTCTTGGTGGGTAGCTGCAATTGGAACAATTTGTATGATTGCAGGCTACTTATATACAGGCGGACCGCATCCGATCGCCTATACGCCATTTGGAGAAATTGTTGCAGGGTTATTTATGGGCCTTACGATTATTCTGCTGTCTTATTTCATCCAAACCGGCACTGTTACAACAGCAAGCATTCTTGTGTCTGTACCAATTTCCATTCTTGTGGGTGCGATTTTACTTGCGAACAACATTCGCGACCTTGATGGTGATAAAGAGAATGGACGAAAAACATTAGCGATCCTTCTCGGTCACAATAAAGCCGTATTGTTTTTAACAGGTATGTTTGTTGTTTCATATTTATGGATGGTCTCACTTGTCGTTGCAGGCATGTTCTCTGCTTGGTCGTTAATTGTTTTTATTAGTGTTCCAAAAGCAATCCAAGCTGCTAAAGGATTTAAAGGAAAGACATTACCAGTTCAAATGATGCCAGCAATGCAAGCAACAGCTCAAACAAATACACATTTCGGTTTCTTATTAGCATTGGGACTATTAATTAGCTACATTCTTTAAGACACGGCGTTTTTAATTGCCGTGTCTTTTATATATTACATATAGTTAGGGGAGAATGAGTCAATGAATGAAAAAACAAACTACAGTAACACGATTATGGAAGTACTTGGGATTGAAAATGTAGAAATAACGAAAGATAAACTTGTCTTATCAATGCCAGTCGGTCCAAAAACACACCAGCCAATGGGACTTCTTCATGGTGGCGCATCTGTTGTACTTGCTGAAACAGCCGCAAGTATCGGCACATGGATTAACATCGATTCTGAAAAGTACGCACCTGTCGGGTTAGAAATAAACGCCAACCATATTCGCGGTAAAAAAAGCGGCACCGTCTACGCTACCGCAACCCCACTTCACAAAGGCCGCAAAACATTTGTATGGGATATTCAAATTACCGATGAACAAGAAAAATTAATATGTATCTCCCGCTGCACAGTGGCAGTAATTGAAAAACAATAATCCCAAAACAAAAAGGATGCTCCAACCTACATTGCCCCATACTAACAAGAAAAGCGGAGGCGGCTTGAACAGGTGCGACAAGCATAAGGCAGGTTGTTACAGGGACCGCTTTTTGTCCCTGTAACAAGATGACTTATGACCTCGAGCACCTAGCCGCCGCAGCTAGATCAAAGAAAAGCGGAGAAAGGCGTTTAGGCTGTCCGATTGCTGGAAGCTTTACACAGAGAAAGCCGCATTTTGCTTTCGGCGCATTAAAAGGAACGTCGGTTAAGAACGAAACATCCTGTTTCAACACCGACGCTAGCACATCCTGTGCGTCGGAAGCAACTCGCGCAGCCTGCCTTTCGCAGCTGGACATCTCGAAAAGCAGAGGCGGCTGGAACAGGTGCGACAAGCATAAGGCAGGTTGTGGAAGGGACCGCCCTTTGTCCCTGCAACAAGATGACTTATGACCTCGAGCACCTAGCCGCCGCAGCTGAAGCAAGAAAAGCAGAAAGGAGCATCCAAAATGCTAAGTGCAGAACAATTAAAGTACCTGCAAAACATTTTACTCACAAGACTTGACGAAATAAATGAACAATTAGATGAGGGTGAGCATTTCGGGAATGAGTGGGCGCATGCCCAGCAATCTGTAGGTGAACTCTCCAATTATGATAACCATTCAGGGGATACAGGCACTGAATTATATGAAAGAGAAAAGGATATCGCCTTAAATGAACACATTGAACAAGAGCGAAATGAAATCCATCATGCTCTTCACTCTATTCATGAAGGAACTTACGGGAAATGTGAGGTCTGTCAAAAACCAATTCCATATGAACGATTAGAGGTTCTTCCAACAGCACGATGCTGCATCAAACACACAAAGGAAAGGGCGCTCTCTAAAGATCGACCAATTGAAGAAGAAGTACTGGTTGACCCGCTTCATGCCTTCGATGTTAGTGAAGAGGCAAACTACTTTGATGGGGAAGATGCTTTCCAAGCTGTCCAGCGTTATGGAACCTCTGACACGCCGTCTGATTTCTTCGATAACACCATAACAAATTACAATGACTTAACAATTGAAGATGATGAAGGAACAGAAGGTGTGGAGGCTTTCGAAAATTTCATTGGTACAGATATTGAAGGACGAAACCTCACTGTATATCCAACTGAACTGCATGAAAAGTATGAAAGCCAACTTGATGAAGATGATGTACGTTTTCTGGAAGAGATGGGTTTAGATTTCGGAGACTTTGATGTTTTAAGTGATAAGGAACAATAAATTCAATGAAGAAGCCCCGGCGTTTGCCGGAGCTTTTTTAGTTTGTTTCACGTACATGTGAGTGAATGTCCCAAATTTCATCTGCATACTGTTGAATGGTCCGATCGCTTGAGAACACACCTGACTTTGCAATATTTACAATTGCCTTTTTTAACCATTCTCTACGATTTTCATATGCATTACCGACCGCCATTTGTGCTCTTGCATAGCTTGCAAAATCTCGCAACACAAAGAATTCATCGTTTTGAACAAGCAATGAGTCATAAATTTGTTCAAACTCGCTACTTGTTGCCGGTAGTGAACCATTTACAAGCTGTTCAAGCACAGTGTGGATCCGTTTGTCATGATGGTAATATTCAAAAGAGTTATAACCACCTCTTTGCTGATATGCAAGGACCTCATCTGCACTCAACCCAAATGTAAACATGTTATCATCACCGACAAGCTCATGAATTTCAATATTTGCTCCATCCATTGTTCCAAGTGTGATGGCTCCATTCATCATGAACTTCATATTTCCTGTGCCAGAAGCTTCTTTGCTTGCCGTTGAAATTTGTTCACTGACATCTGTAGCAGGTATTATATCCTCTGCAAGGGAGACACGGTAATTCTCCAAGAAAACAACTTTGAGGTAATCTCTTGTCTGTGGATCATGGTTAACTTTTTCAGCAAGAGTGTTAATCAATTTAATGATTTTCTTTGCATAATAATAACCTGGCGATGCCTTAGCTCCAAAAATAAATGTTCTTGGCGTGATACGATAATTCGGGTCTGCCTTCATTTGATTATACAAATTCATAATATGAAGGATGTTTAACAATTGCCGTTTATAAGCATGAAGACGTTTCACTTGTACATCAAAGATGGAATGTTCATCAACAATAATACCGGTTTCCTCTTTAATTCGCTCTGCCAACTGTCGTTTATTTGCTTGCTTTACCTCATATATACTATCTTGAAATGGCTTATCGTTTGCATATCTTAATAATTGTTGAAGCTGTTTCGGTTCTTGAACCCACTCTTCACCAATTCTTTCGTTTATTAAGTCAGCAAGCTTCGGGTTTGCTTTTAATAACCAGCGACGATGAGTAATTCCATTTGTCTTATTGTTAAATTTAGATGGATAATATTCATAAAAAAGCCGCATTTCTCGTTTTTTCAAAATTTCTGTATGGATTCTTGCAACCCCATTGATACTATGGCTCCCAACAATAGCTAAATGGGCCATCTTCACCATATCATGAGCGATTATCGCCATTTCCTCGATTCTGCTCCAATCGTTAGGATAGTGCTCCCATAATTCACGACAGAACCGTTCATTAATTTCGTCAACAATCATATAAACGCGCGGTAATAATTTACTAAAGATATCCACTGGCCACTTTTCCAAAGCTTCAGAAAGCGTCGTATGATTTGTATAGGAAATTGTATTCGTAGTAATATGCCATGCCTCTTCCCAACCAAGCCCTTGTTCATCCATTAATAAGCGCATAAGCTCAGGAATTGCTAAGACTGGGTGAGTGTCATTCACATGAATGGCGACATTTTTATGAAAATCGCGAACATCATTCGATTTTAAATAAGACTTTAAAATACTTTGTAATCCAGCTGAAACAAGGAAATATTGTTGTTTTAAACGAAGGATCTTTCCTTCCAAGTTCGTGTCATCAGGGTATAAAAATTCTGAAATCGCTTCTGTTTCCCGCTTATATTTCATCACTTCTCGGTCAGGGCGGTATGGTGAAGGCTCTGCACTCCAAAGACGCAAAGTGTTAACTGTTTTATTCTCATAGCCGATAACAGGCATATCATGCGGCACGGCTGTAACTGTTTCTGCATCCACATGGTGAAATGCCATTCTGCCGTTTGATGAGGATACGTCTACCCTTCCACCAAACTTTACTTCTACTGCAAGACCTGCCTTACGCACTTCCCATACATTCCCGTTTCGAAGCCACTGTTCAGGAAGTTCTACTTGATAGCCATTCACAATTTTTTGATCGAATAATCCATGCTTATAACGAATTCCACAGCCGTGTCCAGGGAGGGATAGTGACGCTAATGAATCAAGAAAACAAGCAGCAAGACGGCCTAACCCGCCATTTCCAAGCCCTGCATCTACTTCTTGCTCTTCAAGCTCGTCTAGTTCAATACCTAAGTCACGTAATCCTGCTTCACAAACCTCTCTAACACCAAGGTTCATAAGGTTACTACCAAGTAATCGACCAAGCAAAAACTCAATCGAAAAATAGTAAACCTGCTTTTGCCCTTCAGCTCGGTAACGTTCATTTGTTTGAATCCAATCTTGGCTGGCATATTCTCGCACAAGCATTCCTAATGTTGCATATTGTTCTTGAGGAGTCGAATCATCAAAGCTCTTCCCATAAACACGCTCGAACTTATCCAAAAAACGCCTTTTAAATGCTTCTTTATTCGAAAACATCCAGCTTCCACTCCCTTATTATGAATGACCCTTTTTACTAATCAACCCTTTAGGCTTGTGTATAACTCATCATATTCCTGTGCCGATTTCCGCCAGCTGTAATCCTGTTCCATTGCGTTACTCACTAACTTAGCCCATTTTTCTTGTTGATGATAAAAATGAATCGCGCGTTCAATCGTAAATAACATGTCATGAGCATTGTAATTCTTAAAACTAAATCCATTTCCTTCTTCGGTATATTCATTATAAGCTGTGATTGTATCGTTTAGCCCACCTGTTTCACGGACAATCGGAATAGCACCATAACGAAGAGCAATCAACTGCCCCAAACCACACGGCTCAAACCTTGAAGGCATTAAGAACATATCTGCTCCCGCATAGATTTGGTGTGCTAACTCTTCACTAAACCCTACCCATGCCTTGACTTTCTCAGGATATTCACGCTCCATCTGTTTAAAGAACTGTTCAAACTGCCATTCACCTGTACCTAGAAGAACAAGCTGAACATCATTCTGCATTAACTCATGAAAAATACGGACAAAAAGATCGAGTCCTTTTTGTTGCGTTAACCGAGAAACGATAGCGATCACAGGTGTATTCTCTGCTTCTGGCAAGCCAGACACTCGCTGCAATGACAACTTATTTAAATTCTTATTTTCAAGTTCTTTACTTGAGTAAGGCTGAGAAAGATATGGATGATCTTTAGGATTATAGAGCTCAGAATCTATACCATTTACAATACCGTATAATTTATATTGATGAGCTCGTAAAAATCCATCAAGACCCTCCCCATAATAAGGCATCAAAATTTCATTGCGATATGTAGGGCTCACCGTTGTGACGATATCAGAAGCAGCAATACCACCTTTCATAAAGTTCAGCTGTCCGTAAAATTCTAATTGTTCCATTGTGAAATAGGACTCATCCAAATTCAGAAGCTCATGAAGCATCTGCTTCGGAAAAACACCTTGAAACTGTAAATTATGAATCGTGAAAACCGTCCTAATATCTTGATACAGACGATTTCCACGATATTGGGCTTGCAATAAGAAATTTACCATGGCAGTATGCCAATCATGAGAGTGAATAATATCAACTTCAAAGTCCAAGTATGGAATTGCTCTTAAAACAGCTTTCGAAAAGTAAGCAAAACGCTCACCGTCATCGAAATCACCATATAAAGCAGGACGTTTAAAGTAATATTCGTTGTCAATAAAGTAATACGTAATATTGTCGTGTACCAATGTTTCAAGTCCAGCATATTGCTGACGCCAACCGACCTGCACATCAAACTCCGCTACCTCTTTCATCTTTTCTGTATACTCAGAGGAAATAAGTGCATATTTCGGAAGAATCACGCGAACTTCATGTCCAAGCCGCTTTAATTCTTTCGGAAGGGCGCCGGCAACATCTGCCAGCCCCCCTGACTTAATAAATGGTACACATTCTGATACGACAAACAATATATTCACGAGTTCATCATCGCTCCTTGTGTCATTCCTTTACGTACGACAACTGGAACCTGAGCGGTACCAATAACATGTGCGCCAGATTGGATTCGTGCATCTTTGTCAATCACGGCTCCATCAATAATTGCGCCATCCTCTATCGTACATTTTTGCATAATTATGCTATTTTTAATAACAGCGCCTTTCCCAATATGTACAGCTCTAGATAAAATACTGCTATCTACAGTTCCATTTATGATACAGCCATTAGCAACTTGCGAGTTCGTAACCAATGCCTCTTTACCATAGCGTGTTGGTGGTTCGTCTTTAACTTTTGTATAAATCGGATTTGCATTCAAAAACAGATTACGCCACATATCTGGGCACAGCATTTCCATACTATGTTTATAATAACTATCCACTGAATCAATAATTGCAGTATAGCCATCATGCTCATAGGAATGTATATTCAAACGGTCACGAAATACCGCAATAAAGTCACGCATATTAATAAACGGTTCATATTTATAGGTTTGGATAAAATCAAGTAACAGTGACTTTTCTAAAATAGCAATATTTAATGGACGTCCTTGATAACAAACTTCTGTTATATCTGCATGACTTTCGATATGGCGATTTAAAACCTTTTTAAAATCAAGGTTATAAATAACATTACTATCCGCAATCACTGCATATTTCTGTTGAGTTCGATAGAAGTAGTCAATATGGTGTTGAAAGTAATCAAAGAAGCCGTTGAAATATTCCTGCCCTGATGTTGGAGGGAAAAAGAAAAGGCCACCGCGTTTACGGTTTAAATCCCAATCACGTCCAGAACCAAGATGGTCCATTAATGAGCGGAAACGATCTTTTGTAAAGATAGCTACACTATGGATGCCTGAATTCACTAAGTTTGAAAGCGTAAAATCAATTAAGCGATACCGTCCACCAAACGGCACAGCAGCTAACGACCGGACTTCTGTTAAATCTCTCATCGCCTTTGTCTCCGTCATTGCATCAATGATTCCAAGCATTGTTTTACGCAACCGATACACCCCTTTTAATTAGTAAAGAATCATTTTTTATCGGAATAGCTCTGTACCTACACCTAACAATTTTATGTTGGGACTACATCCTCTTTCGCCACTAATACGATTTGGTCAGTACCTTCTTCAGGACGAATAACTGTTCCATCCTCAACTTTCATACCATCTGCAACAATTGCTCTTTCTATTACACAATTATTCCCAATTGTTGCACCTGGCATAACAATCGTATCTTTCAAAACACTTCCCTCTCCGATACTAACTCCCGGGAACAGTACAGAGTGTTCTACAGTTCCCAACACAAAACAGCCTTCATTTACAAGTGATTCTTTAACTATAGCTTGAGGTGCGATATATTGAGGCGGCTGATTTGGGTTCACCGAATAAATGCGCCATTGATGGTCATTAAGCTGAAGCTCGGGTGTTTCTTCTAACAAGTCCATGTTTGCTTCCCATAAACTTTTTACTGTTCCAACGTCTTTCCAATAACCATTGAAAGGATACGTCGTTAACTTTAGTTTTTCTTCAAGTAATAATGGAATAACATCCTTCCCAAAGTCATGAGAGGAGTCTACATTTCGATTGTCCATCTCTAAATATTTTTTAAGTACAGGCCACCTAAAGACATAGACACCCATTGAAGCTAAATTGTTTTTTGGTTTTGCAGGTTTTTCTTCGAATTCAATAACTTCCATATTTTCATTCGTATTCATAATGCCAAAGCGACTTGCTTCGTCCCACGGCACTTCAATCACCGAGATCGTGCAATCTGCATTTTTTTCAATATGATAATCAAGAAGTAGCGAATAATCCATTTTATAAATGTGATCGCCAGAAAGGATAAGAACATGTTCCGGCTGGTACTGTTCGATGAAATTAAGGTTTTGATAGATTGCATTTGCAGTCCCTTTGTACCAACGGCCGCCATCTCGCTCCATATACGGAGGAAGAACGGTCACCCCGCCATGCTTTCTATCTAAATCCCATGCACTTCCAATACCAATATAGGCATTTAAGACAAGTGGTTGGTATTGCGTCAGGACACCAACAGTATCAATATTAGAGTTTGTGCAATTACTTAGTGGAAAATCAATAATCCGATACTTTCCTCCAAACGGCACGGCAGGCTTCGCTATGTTTCTTGTCAGCAAACTGAGCCTGCTCCCCTGTCCCCCAGCCAGTAACATCGCTACACATTTTTTCTGGTGCATCATTATCGTTACGCTCCCTTCGCTTCTTCTTAAATACGATAAAGGCAAACGGCGGAATTGAAATTTCCATCTGACACGGTTGACGGTGATAAGGTTCAGCAATACTCTTTATCTTCGGCTTATTCCTTCTACCAGTCCCACCAAACACTTCTGCATCACTTGAAAAGACTTCTTGATAGACTCCCTCTTCAGGTACGCCAATTTTGTATTTCTCAAATTCAAATGGACTAAAGTTAAATACAAATACTAAGCGCTCTTCTAACCCCTTTCCATTTCGCACAAAAAGGAGAATTCGCTGATGAGCATTATCAGGTTCGATCCATTCGAACCCTTCAGGCTGATCATCGCATTCCCAAAGCGCAGGCTCATTTCGGTAAAACTCTAACAACGCTCTACTATATTCATGTGTTGCACGATGCATGCGAAAATCTAGTAAATTCCAATCAAGGTCTTCAAGGTCTTTCCATTCATCAAACTGTCCAAATTCACTTCCCATAAAAAGCAGCTTTTTACCTGGATGAGCCGTCATAAACCCTAATAAGAGCCGTAGTTGGGCAAATTTTTCTTCGTACGTACCTGGCATTTTATTTAATAGGGAACGTTTGCCGTGAACGACTTCATCATGGGAAAAAGGCAAGATAAATTTTTCAGAATAAGCATAGACCATGGAAAAGGTCATCAAATTATGCCAGCTCTTTCGCTCGTGAACATCCTTTTCCATGTATTTCAAGATGTCATTCATCCAACCCATATTCCATTTATAAGTAAAGCCCAGCCCGCCTTCAGATGGTTCGGATGTAACCTTCGACCAATCTGTTGAATCTTCTGCAATCATTAATACACTATCATCGTAATGATTGACAGCTTGGTTCAATTTTTGCAAAAACTTAACCGCATATTCATTCTTATAATATCCACCGTCTCCGTGCATATCCCAAAAAAGCATATTCGCCACTGCATCAACGCGAAAACCATCAATATGATATTTATCCATCCAAAAAATCGCATTGGAGATTAGAAAGCTATGAATTTCACTTTTCCCAAGGTCAAAGTTAGCCGTTCCCCATACTTCATTCTCTCTTACATATCCATTCTCATATTCAAATAGTGGTTCCCCATCAAACATAAATAACCCGTGCCCATCTTTGCAGAAATGGCCAGGAACCCAATCTAAGATGACTCCAATCCCCTTTTGGTGGCATCGATCGACAAACGCCATGAATTCATGTGGTGTTCCATAACGACTCGTCGCTGAATAATAACCTGTTCCTTGATAACCCCACGAGCGATCGAATGGATGTTCGATTATCGGAAGTAGTTCAATATGGGTAAAACCTTGCTCTACAACGTAATCCACAAGCAGGTCCGCTAACTCTACATAAGAATAAAGTGAACCGTCCTCTTTCTTTCTCCATGTACCGAGATGAACTTCATAGATAAACATCGGCTTAGAAGCATCTTTATCAAATTGACGCTTAAGCATCCACTCTTCATCCTTCCATTCGTACCCTTCTAGATCATATACAATGGAAGCTGTTTTAGGTCGTAATTCTGAGAAAAATGCAAACGGATCACATTTATGCAGCACGTCGCCTGATGCTGTAGTAATTTCATATTTATAATGATCACCTATAGAAACATTGGAAAAAAAGCACGACCAAATTCCTTCATTATTTACTCTTTTTAACTCGAAGCCTTCACGATTCCAACCATTAAATTCTCCAATAACGGCTACTTTCTTCGCATGAGGTGCCCAAACAGTAAAGCGCACACCATTCAACCCATTTTCAGTTGCGATATGCGCACCGAAAGTACAATAACTTTGAAATAATCGGCCTTCATGAAATAAGAAACTCTCAAATGAAGTAGGATGAATTGCTGTCAAGATTAGATGCCTCGCTTTCTTTTCAGTCATCCAACACAAAATAATATACGAAAACTATTTAAATAGTTAATTCAATAAAAATAAAAGTATCCCTCTTTTTGAAACGTTAAAATATTATGAAAATAATTAAGAGAATATTGAGAAAAGATGTTTGATAAGTAAAAAGTCCGGGGAATAAAATCTGTGAGACGAAAGTTATAGATAGAAAAAAATAGAGAAGACAGGGTGCCTTCTCTTAATAAAATAGTACCTCAATTTGAGGATTTGTCTACCAACCAACCTCAGTATAGCAAAACCGTAAAAAGAAGGCAATTATGCTTTTAAAAGGAATTAGATATATATTTAGGCTCTATTACAACATTTTTCTATTGAACTCTCTTACGTTTAAATAGAAACCTTTCATATTTACAGCAAAAAACCCCTTTACCTAAAAAGGTAAAGGGGTTTATAGAAGTGACCCGTACGGGATTCGAACCCGTGTTACCGCCGTGAAAGGGCGGTGTCTTAACCACTTGACCAACGGGCCATGATCATTTTCTTGTAAGTGTCTGGCGGAGAAGGAGGGATTTGAACCCTCGCGCCGTTCACACGACCTACTCCCTTAGCAGGGGAGCCCCTTCAGCCACTTGGGTACTTCTCCCTTTTAGAGATGGCGGTCCGGACGGGACTCGAACCCGCGACCTCCTGCGTGACAGGCAGGCATTCTAACCAACTGAACTACCGGACCAATTATGGTGGAGGATGACGGGATCGAACCGCCGACCCCCTGCTTGTAAGGCAGGTGCTCTCCCAGCTGAGCTAATCCTCCGAGCTATATTATTTGCTTTGTCAAATCGACTTTAGTAATATACCATGCTCTTAAATAGCCTGTCAATAACTTCACAA
Organism: Bacillus tianshenii; assembly: GCA_020524525.2. Classification (NCBI taxonomy): domain Bacteria; kingdom Bacillati; phylum Bacillota; class Bacilli; order Caryophanales; family Bacillaceae; genus Sutcliffiella; species Sutcliffiella tianshenii. The sequence goes on from CP129018.1 coordinate 2,718,135, forward strand.
GAAAAAAATTCCCTCTTTTGTTATAATAGATAATATGAAAACATATTATGAAGAAGTGAGGAAATTTTTTTGCTAATCGATACTGGCGAACGCGTCGTTCCAGAGTTTATGAAACCAATTAACCGCCTCCTATTAGAGCATGTTGCTCGTTATGATTTTGCCATTCATTATTCAAATGGACGTCTGTTAGATATTGCCTGCGGGGTAGGCTATGGAGCCCAAATGATTGCAAAGGCTGCAAAAAGCCGTTTAAATGAAATTGTTGCTGTTGATCTATCTGAAGAAACAATTGAATATGCACGTGGAAGATACCACCACCCACTTATTTCCTACCGAGTATACAACGCTGAAGATAAACAGCTTCCTGAACAATTAGGGTTATTCGATACAATTGTTAGCTTTGAAACACTCGAACACTTGCCAAACGATCGTCAATTCTTATCTAACCTCTATTCAATGTTGAAGCCAGGGGGACAGCTAATCCTTTCAACTCCGTTTGGGGAAGGACGTGGAAAGCCATGTGGTTCTCCCTTTCATGTTCATCAACTTAAAATCGAAGAATTCCAGAGCTTATTTGCTCAATATAAGGAAACAGAATTTTACTTTCAACGTGGTTCGCTAATTGAACCACAGCGGAAAAACATTGAATACCCAGTAGGCATTGCCGTTTGCACAAAATAACACTTTCGGCTATTTGTTTTTTTACAGCGAGATAAGGGAAAACTAAACATAACAAAATTTATTTTCAAGAAAGGAACTGAGCATTGACCGTCTTAATTATTTGCCAGCACTGCAAAGGTAGCGGAAAATTAACCAAGCTCCCCTTTCTGCCAATGCAGAAAGAATGTCCACATTGTGATGGAAGTGGCAAAGTAGATTCACTCCGAACTGTGAAATAGAAGAAAGCCCCTGCCAATTTGAAGCAGCGGGCTTTCTTTATTGAGAGATTAAATTTTAAATTGGACTGGCTGTAAGTCTTTCGTAATCGGTACCATTCTGTAGCCGCTTTTATGTAAATAGATTAATAGCTTTTCTAAATGCTGAAGGGTTGTTTTTCGTTCATGCAATAAAATAACTGGAGGCCGCTCACCCTTTGAGACAATTTGAAGTTGATTAATTACCGCTTGAATATAGCGACTGTCTTGATATTTCCAATCACGAGAGTCAATATTCCAGTCCCACATCACGTAACCCCACTCTTCTACTGTTTCACGATATGACTTTTTCATATATGGAACACTCCCATATGGCGTACGTATAAGCAATGTAGAGGTACCTGTAGTTTCCTCAAGTGTTTGTCTTGCCATATTCATTTCATTAAGAGAAGAATAGCGAGATGCATAAAATTTATCTTTACGATGCGTCATGCTATGGAGCCCAAGCCCATGACCTTGTGCAGCCATCTGCTTAACTTCACTTGGGTGTTTTTTTATATTCGGGCCCAGCATAAAGAAAGTAGCCTTTGCATTATATTTATCTAACAATGTAAGAATCTCCCCCGTCACCGTTGATGGGCCATCATCAAATGTTAAATAAACGACTTTCTTATTTTCTTCTGACTGAGTTTCATTTTCATTTTCCGATGGTGTTGGAAGTGGTGTTTGCTCTTTCTCTACTTGCTCTACTCCTGCCTTCACATCTGCTGTTATCGCCTTCGCCGGCTCCCTGACGCTTAAGATACTTAACACCACCAGAAGACAAATTACCCCAATCATACTTAAATATTTTTTTCTTTCAGACAAAAAAATCCCCCCTTAGACAAAACTAACCAATATCCTCATATATGAGTATACCGTGATTGATCTAAGAGGGTTACAAAAAATTAACAACCAATTAATTTTCTATACAAATACGGTGAATAACTGAAATCGTTTGATACTGATTTTTCACCCATACATTTGCGCCATCTACTCTTACAACTTCGCCTTCAATGGTTTCATTATACCGCGAGAAATATGTGCCGTTTGTTTTCACTTTTTTACCTAATTGAATCATTTAATAAATGCTCCTTTTAGTCATGTTAAGCAGAAGAATGTTCTACTTGTTCACCATTTCACTTCTTAATTTCATAAGAATCTTAACATCTCATCTTTAAAATTTATTAATAACAATGTATCAATCTTGTTACAAAAAATAATGCGTTTTCATAAAGAAAATTGCTAAGCAGAAAAAACAGTTTTAATAGAAAATCTCTTTTCAAAAGCAACTTTTTTTAGGTTCACACGTCATTAAAAGAAACGTTCAACTAGGGGGTAAAGAAGTGATGTACGCGCCCGCTTCTCTATGGAAAAACGATAAATTCGTTCGCATGTTTTCAGCTTATTCGGTCTCAATCTTTGGGGATTGGTTCGATATGATCGCAGTCTTTGCAATTGCAGCCTATCAATGGAACGCCTCCCCTGTCATGATTGGCGTATTATCAATTATTTATTCTTTACCAGGCATCTTATTCGGTTCATTAGCTGGGAATATCGCGGATAGAATGAAGAAAGTAAATATCATGGTAACAGCTGATTTGCTTAGCAGCTTGCTTACATTTGGGTTATTTTTTACTAACAACCTTTATATCGCTTCTATTTTACTTTTTCTACGTTCAACTGTTGCTTTATTCAATGCTCCTGCACAACAAACCTTAACAAGATATGTTGTACATGAAGACCACCTTTTGAAAGCTACGTCACTAAATGGCATTGTCCTACAGCTAGGCAAGGTTGCCGGCCCACTGGCTGGAGGTGCAATTCTAGCTATGTTCAGTGCTAAGTTATGTATTCTTATAAATGCAATAAGCAGCATTATTTCAGCATCTATCTTATTTACACTGTTAACCATTGAAGAGAATAAGCCTTCCGAATCAACTGACATAAAAGAAAGTAAAATGGACCAATTTCTCGGAGGCTGGAAAATCGTCTTTCAATATAAGATTCTTCTTCATAGCTTTTTGTTCGCTATGATTGGTCTCTTTGCATTACAGCTTGTTGATTTACAATTTGCAACCTTACTTCGTAACTTTGCGGCTGATTCCCCAGAGCTTCTTGGTTATCTTATTGCCGCTAGTGGCTTTGGAGCAATTGTTACCATTACATTCATGAACCGCAAGAAAAGTATTCGCTATGGAGTAAATTTCGGGCTTGGATTCTTACTTGTCGGAACAGGGTACGCAAGCCTTGGGTTCCTTCAATCAGGGATGCCACATTTATATCCAGTTATTGCAGGATTTTTTATTGGTGCTGGCAATGGGTTATTCTTAGTAGCTTTTAATTTTCTTCTGCAAAAAGAAACCCCAAAGAATGCTGTTGGTCGAGTGTTTGGCATTCAGAATACACTTTCTAGCTTTATTATGATTACTGCCCCCTTAATTGGCGGCTATGTTGTTGATCTTATTGGTGTGCAGCTTGTCCTGCTTACAATCGGAGTCTTACTCTGCGCCTTTGGTATAGCCGGCTTTGCCTTTCAACATCTGATTTGGCCAAGAACCTCTTCTTCTACGAAAGCAAAGCCTCAGCTTCCTTTAGAACAACAAAGGTGACTCCTCTATGTAGGGTCACCTTTGTTCATAAAGCCTGCTTTTCATTTTTCTTTGTAATATAAACAACATGTTCACGATCAAACTTCGTCGGGGAATCAACTCCACAGGAGGCTGCTAAAGTAAACAACCCCTCTCTTAATGAAACAACATAATTACAAACACGATACTTCTTCTCCTCAATAATAAGTGCCTTTTGCAGATGTTCGTCTGTAGTCGCTACACCTACTGGGCAATTATTCGTATGACAAACCTGAGCCATAATACAACCTACATTAATCATAAAACCACGTGCGATATTGATAAGATCAGCGCCAAGGCTAAGCGCAATGGCAGCCTTATCAGGAGTAACGAGCTTTCCAGATGCAATCAATTTGACACGATTACGCAATCCATATTTTTTCAATGTATCATCTACGATCGGTAAAGCTTCAAAGAGGGGTAGACCTACACCATCAGCAAGCTCTTGGAACGAAGCACCCGTGCCACCTTCCGAGCCGTCCACTGTTATGAAGTCAGGTGTTTCATTTTTTTCTTTCATTTCATGGATGAGATTTTCTACCTGTCTAATATCGCCAACTACAATTTTTATACCTATAGGCTTTCCACCTGCTTCACGTAACTTTTGAATAAAGGAGAGCATCTCTTCATGGTTTGAAAATTGATGAAAACGATTCGGACTATCAATGGATTTCCATGGTTCAACATTTCTGATTTCTGCAATTTCTGGGGTCACTTTTCCACCATCAACATGTCCCCCTCTAAGTTTGGCACCTTGAGCAAGCTTTAGCTCAAACGCTTTCACTTCTTTCATCGCAGCTTTCTTCTCAAATTCCTCCCATGAAAAATCCCCGTTCTTCGAGCGGACCCCAAATAATCCAGGGCCAATTTGATGAATAATATCTACATTGCCTTTCAAATGATGTGGTGATAAGCCTCCTTCACCTGTGTTCATCCATGTGCCTCCCGCCAAACCAAGACCCTTCGAAAGTGTTTCAATTGCCCGCTCTCCAAGTGCTCCATAACTCATCCCAGACTGACCAACTAGTCCCTTTAACTCGAAAGGAAAACGGCATGTACCTTCTCCAAGCACAATTCGGTCATCTTTTTCTAAGTAAAAGGGGACAATTGTTTGTTCTTTTTGGCTTTCTTTTCTTTTAAATAGGTTTTCTTCTTTAATATCATAAATTTTCGTTTGTATTTCTGGTTCTTGCTCCACCTTCATTTCTTCTCTTTGGGTAGGAAAAAATGAATTCGATAAATAATAACCATCCTTTTCAAAGTCGCGTTGAGAACCAAACCCAATCTTCCTATTTTCGTATTTACCGGATTTAACAATGTATTCAAATTGAAGTCTAGAAAATGGTTTCCCCTCTCGATCGCCATTATAAAGATACTGTCTTAGCTCCGGACCCATTTTTTCGATAATATAACGCGCCTTTCCAAGTACTGGGTAATTCCTTAATATCGAATGTTCAGCTTGTTTCTCATCGTGAATATAAATCCATAAACTGATGATAATAGGAATTAAAAACATAGCTCCAAGCAAAAAAAGTAAAAGAATAAGTAAAATTGTATTTAACTCCACTGTAATCCCTCCATTTGTGGCCTTACTATTTACATGCCACTACCACAAGAAAATAAAACGAATAGACATTGGAAGCTATTGATGCGTTAAAATGTTATAATGGAAGAAACACCTTTTTATTGAAAGAAAGGAGCTCTATATTGGTTCACACTCATCCATTTTCAAAGGGAGAAGAAATTGCCAATGCTATTACACATGGGATTGGTGTACTTCTTAGCATCGCGGCTCTCGTTTTGTTGATTGTCTTTTCAGCTTTGCAGGGCACTGTTTGGCACATTGTTAGTTTTTCAATCTATGGCGTAACAATGCTTCTACTATATGTCTCTTCTACATTGCTTCATAGCTTTCAGTCTGGGAAAATCAAAGATATTTTTGAAATCTTTGATCATGCTTCGATTTACTTGTTCATAGCAGGAACCTATACACCAATCATGCTAATTGTCGTAAAAGGCGGATTGGGATGGACACTGCTAAGCACTGTATGGGCACTAGCTGTCGGCGGTGTTGTATTTAAAATTTTCTTTGTTAAGAAATTTAATACAGTATCTACTATTCTCTACGTGGCGATGGGGTGGCTTGTTGTATTTGCTTTTAATAAGGTATTGACTACCTTGCCTGCAATGGGAATCGGATTACTTGTAGCTGGAGGGCTTTTCTATACAGTTGGAACAGTTTTTTACCTTTGGAGAGCATTTCCTTACCACCATGCAGTTTGGCACCTTTTCGTTCTCGGGGGAAGCGTGTTCCATTTCCTAACAGTTCTGCTCTATATTCTACCTTTAAGTGCATAAGTATGATTAACCAAGCTGAAAACAATCAGCTTGGTTTTTTTGTACCATATTTGCTTTGTTTTCTTCTTGTATAAATTTTCTTATTTTTCATTTTATTCAGTCTTTTTATTGTAAATATTTTTCTTACATGGTATCTTTACTTTAAATTGAAAACAGTAGAGTAGCTCCCAAAGTGCTCAGCCTTAGAGGACAAAATTAGAAAGGTGGAATTTATTTGAACCTAATTGCTTACCGTGAAGAAGGAAAAATCGGCACTGTTACATTAACAAATGATGCGCAACGCAATGCTCTTTCTCTACCACTCATTAAAGAATTTCAAGAGCTTTTAAATAAAATTGAAGAAAAGCGTTCAATCAATGTCTTGATTATTGAAGCTGAAGGAAAAGTATTTAGCTCTGGGCATAACTTACGTGAAGTAGATGGAAAGAGCGAGGAAGAAGTCGGTCTTTTATTCAGAGAATGCTATGACTTCATGAACCAATTGCGCAACCTACCACAAGTAGTCATTGCAAAGGTGCACAGCATCGCCACAGCGGCAGGGTGTCAGCTTGTAGCAGCATGCGACCTTGCTGTAGCAAGCGAGAATGCTCAATTCGGAGCACCAGGAGTACATATCGGCCTCTTCTGTAGCACGCCAGCAGTTTTTATCAGCCGCAACCTTGGACGAAAAAAGGCAGCCGAGCTTTTATTTACAGGGGATTTCATGCCTGCGGAGGATGCCCTTACTCACGGTCTTGTCAATAAGGTTGTTCCGCTTGAAGTATTAGATGAAGAAACGCAAAAGCTTGCGGAATCTGTTGCTCGTCATAGCCTCACTACCTTAGAGCTTGGCAAAAAGCAATTTTACTCTCAACTGAACATGGAGGATTTCGATGCCCTTTCGTTTAGCTCAGATATCATTACGAAAAACAGTCAAAGCATTGATGCAGTTGAAGGAATTGACGCCTTCCTAAACAAACGAAAGCCACAATGGAGCGACCGAAAGAAACAACAGGAAGTATAACTTCAGTAAAAAAATGGCTGTCGAGCATGTCGACAGCCATTTTTTTATTTTGGTATACGAATTTGTTGACCAATATTGATAAGTGTTGGGTCTTTTAAATTGTTGTAGTGAGCGATCTTTTTCCAATCAACCTCATATTTTAAACCGATGCGATAAAGGTTATCTCCTTTTTTCACTGTATAGACCATTTTCTTTTGTTTATTTTTGTTTTTTTCTTTTTCTACACCTTTATCTTGCTTCTCTTTCTTCGGTTGTTCGTTTTCTTTTTTACCTTTTTCTTTGTCAATTTCGATACGGTACTTACCAAAGCCATTCTCCAATGTTGTAATGTACTGAATATCTGACATTTCTTTTGCATATTTCTGTGCTTGAGGTGATGATTGGAAGGTTACATTTGCATTCCCTTTAATTGGCGCAAAGCTCCAATTTTGATCGGCAGTCGGGTTAATGGTGCCTTGCTTACGGATATAATCAATGATGATTTGGCGATTTTCATCAGCAGAATCTACCACAATATTTGCATCTTCAAACCCTGGGAAGTTCCCGCCTCCTCCTGCACGGTAATTGTTCGTCGCTACAATAAATTCCTGTTCATCCTTCACCGGCTTCCCGTTATACGTTACATTGACAATTCGATTGGCATCTTCCTGAATGATATTTCCATCTCCGTCATATTTAGCTGGCTCTGTCACATCAATTTGATAAGAGATCCCGTCAATAATATCGAAATTATACGTACGGAACTGCTGATTAATCAATTGCTGTTCCTCTTCACTGTTAGGGTCAATTTGATTGAACTGACCTGCAGACATTTCGAGCCATTCCTTCACCTGAGCACCATTCATTTCAACTGCTTTTAATGTATTTGGATAAAGATAAAGATCTGCAACGTTTTTAATGGCAATCGTACCTTTTGGAACATCCGTATAATAGGACGGGTCCCCACGTGTTCCAGCTTTAAAAGGCGCACCAGCTGACAAGATAGGAGTTCCCTCATATTCCGTTCCTTTAAGGTAATTTTCCACGTACCACTTTTGCGCATTCGTAACAATCTGCACAGAAGGATCATCCTTCACTAAAGCAAAGTAACTATTAATTGGCGCTGTTGTTTCACCTACTGGCGAACGTACGTATTCAACAGTTTCTTGATGTAAATCTTGAACAGCCTCTTCAACTTGCTTGTCCCCTTTCACAGTTGGATTACCGTCTTGATCAACAATGCTGCGGGCTTCAGATTTACTATCTAGAATTGTCCAGTTCTCACCTTCTTTTTCAAGCTGCAGATCAACAACACCTAAGTGACTTCCCCAAGAACCTGGCATCACTGTAACTGTTCCGTTAATTGTTCCTTTATTAATATCAACACCCTGCATATCTTTATATTTCACGCTCGGAAATACAGAATGTTCATGTCCAGATAATACCGCATCGATACCTTCTACTTTGGTTAAGTCATATGTAGCATTTTCTTCACGTCGTTCTTGTGTAACGGAGCCAATACCAGAGTGTGAAAGGGCTACAACGATATCTGCACCTTCATTTTTCATTTGTGGAACAAACTTATTTGCTGTCTCAATGATGCCTTTTGTCTTTACTTTTCCTTGAAGATGAGCCTTGTCCCATTGCATAATTTGTGGTGGTGTAAACCCAATAACTCCTACTTTCAACTGATGCTCTTCTCCGTCTTCATCAACGACAGTACGGTCTAATATTACATATGGCTTGAAATAGTTTTCATCGTTAGAGGGGTCTTCATCTCCATCATCAACGTAAACATTTGCGTTAATAAGTGGAAACTCTGTATGTTGCATATTTTGTTGAAGAAAGTCCAATCCATAATTGAACTCATGATTTCCTAGCGTTCCAACATCATAACCTAATAAGTTCAACACCTCATAGGCTGGATGAACTTGATTTGCTTCAAGAGGCTTCACTTGTGCTACATAATCGCCAAGTGGATTACCTTGTAAAATATCTCCATTATCCAAAAGCATGGAATTTTGTGATTCCTGTCGGGCCTCTTTAATTAACGTTGCTGTTTTGTTAAGGCCGAATTTGTCAGTTGGTGCATCCTTATAGTAATCATAATTCAGTAGGTTAACATGAATATCCGTCGTTTCTAACAACCTAAGATTAACTTGGTCTTCCTCTGCAGCATTCCCTGTCAATGGAGCCGCAAATAAGCCAATTGCCAAAGCAGTTCCTGCCAGCACATTCCTCGGAAATTTACTCATCACCTAAAACCTCCTCGTAAAATTGTCTGACTATTCTATTTCATCATAACATAGTAAACTACATAAATAATGTAACAATATCCTTAATTTACTTTTTCAGAATGTAAAAGAGCACCAACAAATGCTGGTGCTCTTCGCTTAATCTAGTTTATAGATTGCCTCATATTTCTCTTTCAAATACGTAATTAAATGTGCGGCATTTAATCCTTCTCCTGTTACATCCCACAAAATTTCAAGCGGCTTTTTCAGCTTACCGTATTGATGAATGTTTTCAGACAACCAATCCTTAATTGGTTTCAGGTCACCAAGTTCTAGCAGCTCTGTGAAATTAGCAATTTCCTTTTGCATTGCGTGACGGAATTGTGCAGCATAAATATAACCTAATGCATAGCTTGGGAAGTAACCGAAATCACCACCTGACCAGTGAACATCCTGTAAGATACCTTGCGCATCATTTTCAGGACGGATTCCTAAGTACTCCTCCATCTTATCATTCCACAACCGCGGAAGGTCCTTTACTTCAATTTCATCATTAAATAAGGCTTTTTCAAGCTCATAACGTACCATAATATGTAGTGGATATGTTAATTCATCTGCTTCGATCCGAATAAAAGATGGCTTCGATTCATTAATTGCCCGATAGTAATCAGCTACAGGCACATCATCAAATTGCCCGTCCGCATACTCCTTCAATGCTGCATAATTTTTCGTCCAAAACGCTGCATCTCGACCAACGAAATTCTCCCAGAATAAAGATTGCGACTCATGGATACCCATTGATGTTCCATCACACAACGGTGTACCGACAAGCTTTTCTGAAATGTTTTGTTCATATAGAGCATGGCCTCCTTCATGAATCGTTCCGAAGACGGCTGTTCGAAAATCATTCTCATCATAACGAGTTGTAATTCGCACATCTCCAGGATTCAATGTAATCGCAAATGGATGAACCGTTTCATCGAGACGTCCTGCTTTAAAGTCATAGTCCACCTGCTCTAATACACGCATACAGAATGCTCGCTGCTTCTCTTTCGTAAACGGCTGAAATAAGAAAGAAGTTTCTGGTTTGTTTGTACTGTCTGAAATTCGTTTCACTAGTGGGACGATTTCATCTCGAAGCTGGCCAAACACCTTATCAATTTGTTCAACCGTTACCCCTGGTTCGTACATATCAAGCAGTGTATTATATTTATTTCCTTCATATCCCCAATAATTGATGAATTTCTTCTTAAACGCGACAAGCTTCTCTAAGTATGGACGGAACATTTCAAAGTCTGATTGTTCGCGAGCTTCCTCCCAAACAGACTCCGCTTTCGACTGAAGCATAACGAATTCTTTATACTCTGCTTCAGGGATTTTTTCGTTACGGTCGTAGTCTTTTTTCACATCTTCAAGCGTTTTTAAGGTCACATCTGATAAGCTTTGTTTTGCTTCAGGTGTAGAAAGTGCATCAATGTATTGCTTCATCTGTTCTGAAGTTGACATGTTAAAAACATCTGTTGAAAGTGTTCCGATCACTTCAGAGCGTTGGTCAACACCCTTCTTCGGGGCACCTGTTCGCAAATCCCAAAACATTAGCGCCAGCGCTTCGTTGTAATCCATCATTTTCTTCACATATTGTAGGAACGCTTGCTCCATTTCTTGTATCGATGACATAATCTCATCTCCTTTTAATGTCCTAATTTGAATATATCATAAATTATTTTAAGTATTCGAAACCCCTTTTATAATCTTGCTGCCTAATTGCTTCGGGCACTAGACTTCCGCCTGTGGCCCAAACTAAGTGTGTTCCAGCTTTTAAGTTTTTCATTTTTAATGGTCCATACATACCTGCTAATGCTGATGGCTCTAATGAAATTTGTTCGCTATCATACAGCATTGCTAACATTTTATAAAGCTCTTCATCTTGCACTGTATAGATACCGCTTAATAAAGGTTCCATTGCTTTACCGACAAAGCTTGAAGGTCTTCCAACAGCTAAGCCATCTGCATCTGTACGATTATCTAGTCCAAAATCTTGTACAGAAAGTGCTTCATGCCTCCCCGTCATCATTCCAATTAGCATACAAGGCGAATGAGTAGGCTCAGCAAAGAAGCAACGGACATGATCGCCGAACACATGCTTGAGTCCATAAGTAACCCCGCCTGGTCCGCCGCCAACACCACAAGGCAGATACACATTCAACGGGTGGTCCGCATCCACTGTTATATTCATTTCAGTTAGTTGTTGTTTTAACCGATATGCTGCTACAGAATAGCCGAGAAACAGGTCTTTCGAATTTTCATCATCAATAAAATGACAATACTTATCCTGCTGACACTGCTTTCTACCTTCTTCTACAGCTTTGCTATAATCTGTTTCATACTCAATTACTTGAACACCTTTGCTTCTTAGTAAGTCTTTCTTCCATTGCTTTGCATCACTGGACATATGGACAGTTACACGAAAGCCTAGTTTCGCACTTATGATTCCAATACTGAGCCCTAAGTTGCCTGTTGAACCAACCGAAATTGCATATTTGGAGTAGAAGGCTCTGAATTCATTGCTATGAAGCTTCATATAATCGTCTTCGATATGTAACAGGTCATTTTCAATTGCTAATGATTCGGCATGCTTCAATACTTCATAAATACCGCCCCGCGCTTTAATAGAGCCGGCGATGGGTAACTCATTATCACATTTTAATAGGAGAGAACCATCTATTTCTTTTTTATAGCTCTTTTCAAGTTGTTTTTTCATTTCAGGAATTTCAATAAGAGGAGATTCAATCATTCCTTTTGTAGCTGACGTTTCTGGAAATGCAGCCTGTAGAAATGGGCCAAAACGTTTCCAACGTTCTTCTGCCTCCAACATTTCTTCTGTTTGAATTGCCAAATCAGCAATTGCTTCATTAAAGGGCTGAAGTTTTGGGTTTTCCCACGTTGTTTCAGTTGTTTGTACAATTTCTCGCAAAAGCGGAAAGTATTGAAACCATTCTTCCTCAGTTAAACCATTTATGAATCTCATCCTTCTCCCCTTCCTAAATAATAATTTTGCATCTCTCTCCATATTGATACACGGTTTATTCTTATTCTAGCAAAATTATTTACTAATATTAGAGTTTTGTAATAATTTGTTCAGGGAATACCACAGATAGTATTTCCTTTGTATTTAAAGGGATCTCACAAAAATAAGAGCTGAAGCAAAATAGCCAATTCTTTTAAGATTATTATTTTTCCATACTTCATTGTTTATTAATTTTTCGTAAATTATAATTAAGCACAGCTTGATTTTTCAGAATTCGGGAGGGTTATTGTGGATACAACAATACAACAAGAACAACAACCTAGGAAGCATCCTAAGGGATTATATTTGTTGTTCGTGACAGAATTATGGGAAAGGTATAGTTATTATGGAATGCGTGCATTGCTTGTTCTATACCTGACAACAGCTTTTGTTAGTGGGGGTCTTGGGGTTGATCCAGCTAAAGCCTTAACTATATATGGTTTGTACACTGGTTTTGTTTATTTTACTCCAATTATCGGTGGTTATCTAACTGACCGCTTCATGAGTCTTCGAACAGCGATTACAATCGGCGGTATTACGATGGCCTTGGGTGATTTTACAGTATTTTTAACACATTCCCAATGGGGACTTTACTTAGGGTTAGCATTTCTGATTATGGGAAATGGTTTCTTCAAGCCAAACATTTCGACACTTGTTGGTGAATTGTATCCGAAAAATGATAAGCGAAAAGATGCTGCATTTACGATTTTCTATATGGGGATTAATATTGGTGCATTTATTGCTCCACTAGTTGCAGGTTTCTTAGCTGAAGATTTATTCTTAACAACGTTAGAAGATGGCACGATGCATTATGGCTTTAAATATGCTTTCTTAGCATCATCAATCGGCATGATTATCGGACAAGTTATCTTTAATACATTTAGTAAAAAAATGCTTGGAAATATCGGAACAGTGCCTTTACGTGAAGGCGGAGATTTCGACCACGAACAACATAAAAAACCTATGAGCAAAGGCGAAAAGCTTCGTACAGCGTCAATCTTAATTTTAGCTTGCTTTGTTGTATTTTTCTGGGCAGGCTTTGAGCAAGCTGGTAGCTCATTCACACTTTATACGAAAGAATTTGTTGATCGCGAAATTTTCGGTTATACGGTTCCAGTTTCTTGGTTCCAATCATTAAACCCTTTATTTATCATTATTTTAGCACCAATTATTTCAGCATTATGGCTAAAGCTTTCTAAATCTAAACGCGGTGACATCAGCATTCCTACAAAGATGGCACTCGGGATGATTTTACTTGGAATAGGGTTTATGATTCTACTTCCTGCTGTTATGCAAACAGGAAGTGACGAAACAAGTATCACTGTAAAAGCAAATATGGCATTCATCGTCTTAACATATCTTTTCCATACACTTGGTGAGCTATTCTTATCACCAGTAGGCTTATCAATGGTCAGCCAGGTAGCACCTGTAAAGCTTGCATCACTCTTAATGGGGGCTTGGTTATCAGCCATTGGTGTAGCAAATATTATTGCCGGTCAACTTGCTTCATTAACAGCATCGCTAGGTTACCTTGAAATCTTTGCTGTTATCGGTGGAGCTGCTATTGTACTTGGCTTTATTCTTCTGCTTCTTGCAAAGCCACTTACAAAGATGATGTACCGCGAAGATTAGCATTAAGCACCAAAAAGAAAAGAGGCGCTCCCAAAAGAGTGCCTCTTTTCTTTTTTTCACTCAGAGATATTTACAAAAATCTCATCAAGATTCGGTATTTCTGTAACAAGACCTGTTTCTTTAAGCCATTGTGCTGTTTCTTCCCAAGACTTTTTAGTTTGGGTGCCGAATGCTTCATCCTCTGTCTCCATTTTTGGAAGCAAGATTTGTAAGCTTTCTTCTTCAATTTCTTTATCAAGCGGGAAGTTTGCTTCGTCTTGGTTCTCAAGTAATGTTTCAAGGCTTTCGTTCGGCTCAGCTTTCATCTCATTGAATGCCTTGCGTGAAGCATCCATAAATGAACGAATGGCTTCTTCATCCTTACTCCATGTATCATCACTTGTTACCATCACAAGCTCGTAATAATTCGGAACCCCATATTTACTTGGATCAAAATAACGAACAGGATGTCCTTTACTTTCAAGAATCGGAACTTCATGGTTAATATATGCGCCAGAAACAGCATCGACTCGCTCTGTGGCAATAGCTGAAACAAGCTCAAATCCGATATCTGTCATCTTTGCCTTTTCTGGGTCGCCGCCATCATTTTTAATCATTGTCTGTATGATTGGTTCATTAATTGGAATGCCAGGATAACCGATTGTTTTCCCTTCTAAGTCTTTCGGAGATTGAATGTCACTGCCTTCCGGAAAAACAACATGATTCAACGGAGAACGAACAATTGCTGCTACTGATTTGACTGGCAAGCCTTTCTCACGTGCCATAATGACATCTGGTTGATAAGTAAGACCGAGCGTTATTTCACCCGCAGCTGTCATATTCAACGGATCAGTTGGATTTGCAGGAAACTTGAAATCAACATCAAGCCCTTCATCAGCAAAATACCCTTTCTCTTTCGCTGTGTACAAAAAGCTATGAACAGCGTTTGGATACCAATCTAGCATCACTGTCATTTTTGTTTTCTCTTCGGATTGCTTCTCTTCCTCAGGTGCTGAACCTGTTTCTGTTTGTCCACTACACGCGGAAAGAAGTAATAACACCCCTAGCATAATACTCCATAACTTCTTCATCCAATTCCCCTCCATTTTAATGCAATTTTTTCGCAAAGGTTCACAAATAGAAATAAAAATATACCAAGTAATGATAGCAAGACAATCGGCGCAAACACGCCTGGTCCATCAAACTGTGTCATCATCCGCCGACTAAAGTAGCCTAAACCAGCATCAGCTCCTAACCATTCGCCAATTGCCGCTCCAATCACACTTAATGTCACGGCAACCTTCATGCCGCTAAAAAAAGAAGGCATTGCAGCAGGTACCTCTAGCTTCAGAAAAATATCTTTCTTTGTCGCACCCATTGTTATCATTAATTCCTTCCACTCTTTATCAGTCGCCTTCAGTCCATCAAATAAACCGACTGTAATGGGAAAAAAGGTAATTAAAACGGTAACCGCTACCTTACTCCAAATGGAATAGCCAAACCATAAAACAAATATTGGGGCAAGCGCAATTATCGGTATGGTTTGTGATGAAATCAATAGAGGGTATATGGCTTTCTCCACTGACACATACTGACTCATCGCGACCGACAGAGCAATTCCGAAGAGCAATGACAGCAATAAACCAACGACAATTACTGTGAATGTTGCAGGCAGATGTTCCAGCAACAGCGGCTCACGAAGCTCCCAGCATTTCGTAATGATAGCTGTAGGAGAAGGAAACAAATAGGGCTTATTATAATTTGTGGAAGCAACTTCCCATCCGACAAAGAAAAAGGTAAGTAAGAGTATGGAACTGAACTGAATTTTCCTCATTTTATTCTCCCCTTAATTGCCGAATCAGCTGTTGTTTCAACTCAAAAATACCCTCGTTATTCATCTCTTGAAAGTTTCGTGGCCGCTTTAATGGAACCCGATACTCAATTACTTCATTAACAGGTGATCCTTGTAGCAAAAGAATACGGTCAGATAGAAAGATCGCTTCCTCCACATCGTGCGTAATAAATAAGACACTCCCAGTCTCTCTCTCCCATTGTTCAAGTAACCATTCCTGCATAGACAGCCGCGATATCGCATCTAATGCACTGAACGGCTCATCAAGCAACAATAGGTTTGCACCCGAAATCGTTGCACGTAAAAATGAAACACGTTGGCGCATTCCACCTGAAAGCTGATGAGGGTATTTATCCTCAGTCCCCTCTAACCCAAATTGTTTGAGACGCTGTCTTGCAAGCTGCTCTGCCTCTCTTTTGTTAATACGCTGCAACTCTAAAGGAAGAAGAGCATTTTGCAGGACAGTCCTCCAAGGAAACAGCATATCCTTTTGCGGCATGTAACCGATTTTCACGCTTTGCTGTTGAAAATGAATCTGTCCATCCTTAGGTTTTTCTAAGTTCGTTAACAAACGAAAAATCGTTGTCTTGCCCGAACCGCTTGGCCCAATAAGGCTTACAAACTCTCCTTTTTCAACTTTAAAAGATAAGCTATCTATAATACTTTCATTTAGATGAGAATAACTAAATGAAACATTCGAAAACTCAAGCATCAAGCGGCCACATCTCTTCGTTATAAACCATGTCCCAAAACATATACTCAAAGCGACTTGTATTCAAAAAGATCTCTTCCAGACGGTCCTTTTCTTGCTGAGCCATTCCATCAGTCAATTCATCAAGCTTGTCTTTAAGCCAAACAGACAGCTCGTCAAATTCCTCAGAAGCATACATTTTGACCCATTCACCATAATCTTCATTGTCTGCAGCACCTGGAATTTGATTTAACTTCTGACCAATTTCTGCATAGCTCCATACACAAGGCAAAAGCGCTGCAATCAAATCTGCGATTGAACCAGACTGAGAAACGGACAGCATGTAATGAGAGTAAGCAAGCATAATCGGCGAAGGTTTCGCATTCTCTAATTCACTTGCCGTAATACCAAATTGAGCGGCATATTTACGGTGAAGTTCCATCTCCCCATTCAAGATAGCATCTTGCAGCTTCGTGAATTCCTGCATTGTTTGAATATCTTTTGCTTTCAGCGTCCCTACTGCAAACAACTTGGCATATTCAATCAAATACAAATAATCTTGGACCATAAAGAATCGAAATTTTTCCTGTTGAAGTGTCCCATTACCAATTCCTTTTACAAATGGATGCTCATGATATTGCCTCCAAATCGGCCTAGCCTTCTCATGTAGATAAGTTGTAAAATTCATTTCTCCCTCTCCTTTCTCCAGATCAAAAAAGGACCACTCACGTAGAGTGGTCCTGTTCTAAGCATATGTACAATTGAACATTACAAAATAGATGCCAACAGTCACTTCCCTACGCTGATATTAATCAGATCAGGTTCAAAGGGTCGAAGAGATAACTCTTCTCTCAGCCAACTATAGCTCCCCTAGTGAAAAATTCGAATATTCAATTTGCGTTTAATTGTAACATAGATTTACGTCACAGCAAGATTTTTTTGTAGAAAATCGTTGATCACTTGTACTGCTTGCGATATTCAGAAATATTATCAAGCATAATCAAATCAATATACAACTGACACTTTAAATTAAAATCATCAAAATCAATTGGAATCAACTGGCGAATTTGTTTTATACGATAATTTAATGTATTTGGATGAATAAATAACTGTTGTGCTGTTTGCTTCACTTTGCAATTATTTGCAAGATATAACTTCAATGTTTTCAGCAGTTCACTTTGGTTTGCATCATCATGCTTTTTTAAGACGAGTAAGTCTTTATTAATAAAGCCTTCAGACATATTTTTTTCGTAAATTGTTGATACATAACGATAGATTCCAAGTTTTCCGTATTCGACTGGTATAATATTACGATCATGCTCCATGAAATCAGTCGTATTAATCACTTCAAGTGCTTCTAAATAGCTTTTCCGTAACAACCCAAGTTCCTCATATTCATTTCCAACTCCAATTAGAAAGTCCGTTCCTAGTTCGTTCGTCACCTGCTGTTGCAGATCCTTTACGAACTCATTAGCTGTTTCAAAAGCTGGATATCTCTCAGAATATGTTTTGCCGATAATAACTGTAATTTTTGTTTCTTCCTCAAGCCAATATGTTGCTTTTCCGAGCCGGCCAATTAAAAAATGCACCGTCTTCTTTAACTCATCAACAGCAGCCTGCTTGAGAGAAGGAGGCCATGAAATGACAACGACAGAAAAAGATAAAGGAAGCACTAAGTTTACAGACTCTGCTTCACGCTTTAGAAACTTTTCATTTTGATACTCATGATTAATAATCCGCCATAATAAGCTATCCTTCTGATGCGTGCGTGCTTTTTTCTTTTCACTTACTTCATAGATCAATCTGCCAATATGTTCTGAAACATCTTTCAAAAATTCTAGCTCATCTTCTGATAATCGGCCGTCCGATTCTTGCACCCATACATATCCCACTATTTCAGTCTGGTATTGCGCACTAATGACGACCCGCTGATAGAGACCGATTTCTTCAATAGGTGAAACCCGAATAGGGTCCGGAGTAGTTTGTAATTGCTTCACAATCCCTTCTTTTTTCAAGCAATCCACAATAAACAATGGGCACTTCTTTGCGAGGATCGTTTTTTCATTCGTAGGATCAAAGTCATAATTATACCTCGAGCTATAAGCAATTAGTTCAAAGTTCTTATTTTCGATAATAACAGGCTTTTGCAAGAAAACACTAATAATTTCAGCTACTTCATTAATATCATGCGTGTCTAAAACACGTGCAACTGACTTACTCACCATCTCACCCCTCCTTCCTCGGTTAAAACAAACTTTCTTTCCGAACTATTATTTTAGGTTATATCAAAAATACTACTATTTTTTTACGAAAAACACAAAAAAAGCCCTCTCTTTGAAAGAGAGGACTTTTTGGTGATGATTGTTTTATAGCATTTCACTAACTGTCTTCGGAAGCATATGCTGAACAAGATAATCTGGACCGCCTGCTTTTGAATCCGTACCTGACATGTTAAAGCCACCGAATGGATGATAACCAACGATTGCTCCTGTGCAATTACGGTTGAAGTATAAGTTCCCAACATGGAAATTATATTTCGCGTATTCTAGGTGTTCACGATTATTTGAAATAACAGCACCAGTTAAGCCGTATTCTGTATTATTTGCAATTTCAATTGCTTCTTCATAGCTTTTTGCTTTTGTAAAGGCAACAACTGGTCCGAAAATTTCTTCTTGCATAATACGTGCATCGGGAGCAAGGTCTGCAAAGATGGTTGGCTCAATAAAGAAACCTTCTGAATCGTCGCCATTACCACCGCATACAAGTTTACCTTCTTCTTTACCAATTTCAATGTAGCTCATAATTTTGTCGAAAGAAGCTTGGTCAACGACTGGTCCCATGTATACTTCACCAGTTGTTGGGTCGCCAACTTTTTTCGTTTTTGTAATTTCAATTGCACGCTCTAATACTTCATCATATACATCCTCATGGATAACTGCACGAGAACCTGCAGAGCACTTTTGACCAGAGAAGCCAAATGCGGAAACAACGATTGATTCTGCAGCAAGTTCAAGATCAGCGTCCTTATCTACAACTACTGTATCTTTACCGCCCATTTCAATGATTGTTCGCTTAAGCCATTTTTGATTTTCTTGGATTTCTGCGGCACGTTTGAAAATGCGCGTACCAACTTCACGAGAGCCTGTAAAGCTAATTAAGTGTGTAAGTGGATGGTCCACAAGGTAGTCACCAATCTCTGAACCGCTTCCTGGACAGTAATTTACGACACCTTTTGGCATACCAGCCTCTTCAAGCACCTCAACAAACTTACGAGCAATAACTGCTGCATTACTAGCAGGCTTTAGAACCACTGTGTTTCCTGTTACCATCGGAGCAACTGTTGTTCCGCACATAATTGCAAATGCGAAGTTCCATGGTGGAATAACAACCGAAACGCCCATTGGTGTATAGATATATTTATTCTTTTCACCTTCACGGCTGTTTACTGGTGCACCGTCTTTGATACGGAGCATTTCACGTGCATAGTATTCCATGAAGTCAATTGCTTCAGCTGTATCCGCATCTGCTTCATTCCACGGCTTCCCAACTTCTTTTACAAGAATAGCAGTGTAATAGTGTTTGCGTCGGCGTACGATCGCTGCTGCTCTGAATAAAATATCCGCTCGTGCTTCTGGATCCCATTTTCTCCAACTTTTGAATGCTTCATCAGCTGATTGAACTGCTTTTTCTGCTAATTCTTTGCTTGCCTTTGATACCGTTCCGACAACTTCGTTCTTCTTTGATGGATTAATCGACTTAATTTTGTCTTCAGTCGTAATATGTTCACCATTTATAATAAGGCCGTAGTCTTGGCCAAGCTCTTGTTCTACTTGCTTAATTGCCTCTTGCAGCTCCTTGCGATTCTCTTCTACTGTAAAGTCTGTGAATGGTTCATGTTTGTATGGTCTAACCATTGTTTCATCTCTCCTTCTTCTTATATGTTGTATAAGCAGGAGTGCTTACCAGGAGACTTACATTTCCCTGATATAACCCTTCTGGTAAGCACTCACTTTCTTGTAAACGTCATCACTACTGTTTCAACATTCCCTTCAGTACGAACGCTACGTTTGCAGGACGTTCTGCCAACCTTCTCATGAAATAGCCATACCAGTCATTACCATATGGTACATACACCCGCATTTTGTATCCTTCTTTGACGAGAGCTAATTGTGTTTGCGTACGCATGCCATAGAGCATTTGAAATTCAAACTGGCTTTTCGGAATATCGTGCTGTTTCACCAATTCCTTTGTAAAATTAATGATTGCATCATCATGGCTTGCAACTGCTGTGTAGTTTCCATTTAACATATGCTTTTTGATAATTTTCTTTAAGTTTTCATCCACATCTTTTTTTTCCTCGAATGCGACTTTTGGTGATTCTTTATAAGCTCCTTTCACTAGACGCAAGTTAGGGTTGTATTTGTTCAAATCATCAATATCATCACTTGTTCGATATAAATAAGATTGAATAACTGTTCCGACATTGTCATAGCGTTCTTTTAATTCTTTGAAAAGATCTAATGTCGCTTGACAGCGCGATTCATCCTCCATATCAATCGTCACAAATACACCACAACGTTCTGCCTCAGAAAGTATCTTATGCATATTGTTCGTTACAAGCTGTTGATCAAGATCTAAGCCGAGAGAGGTTAACTTAACAGATACTTGCGAATCTAGCTTTTCTCTCGCAATCATCTGTACCGTCTCTACACACTCTTCTGTTCTAGCGATTGCTTCTTCTTTTGAAGTAACAAATTCACCAAGATGATCGACCGTTACATCTAATCCTTGTTCATTCAGCTCACGAATTGTACTTACTGCATTTGGAAAGGTGTTACCTCCTACAACTTTTGCTGCTCCAAAGCTCATCCCCCATCGCTTTGCTGCTTTATTCAATAAAGTGCTTTTCGATAAGGTTAAAAAAAAGCTTTTTGAGACCTTTTCCAAACGAAATCACCTCCATCATTGGTACATTTCAGGAAAGCGTTTGCTATTTCAAAAAAATTTTTAATATTTGCAACCCTTAATTAAAATTATAGCTGTAACCTTCCTCTATCCACAATGTTCACAAGAAACAATAAATTCAAACGTTTTTGTGTGCGAGTCACAACAATGGTCACCTACAGCTAATATTACTTGTTTCATCAGTAGATAAAGGTAAATGAGCCGACACTTCAGCGTTCAAGTTCCTTAATTATGTAAAACTAACATGATAGCTTCCACTTAACTCCGAAACAAATGTGCAAGCCTTTCTTTGCCCCTCAAACGAAAGACCTAAATCAAAATCATATATTAACAAATTAGAGGCGTTAACCTCTTGAATAATATGGTTTTGACTCCAATCCCTTTCAAAATTCACAATTAGTTCATTATTATTAATTTTCTGAAATATCATTGACCAAGCAGCTTCATTCCCTTTATCCTCGAGTAACTGGACCAACCACCTAAACAGTTGCTTAGTGATGGAGGCTGATACATGAACTTAATGCCAATTAAGAAGAAGCGAGTCTATCAGGAGATCATTGCTCAAATTAAAGCTGCCATTGAAGCCAATCACTTTCATCCTGGTGACCAACTACCATCTGAGCGGAATTTATCCGAACAATTAGCAGTTTCCAGAACGTCTGTTAAGGAAGCGATAAGTGTACTTGAATCAGCTGGTATTGTTGAGATAAAACCAGGCATTGGCGTATTTCTTCGTAATCGTTCTTCTCAAGATATTGTTCATCAAATGAACAGCATTTTGAATCAAGAAGGGATTGATATTGCAGAATTAATGGAGCTACGGCAAGCAATTGAAGGAGAGTCAGCCTATTATGCTGCCATAAGGAGCGATGAGTCTGATAAAGAAGAGATTCTTCAAGCCTACGAAAAACTAGAACAAGCTGTGGCCAACCAAAAAGTAGCCGCAGTTGAAGATTATGAATTTCATATGGCTGTTAGTCGGGCAGCAAAAAACACATTAGTTACGAAGGTGATGTACTTAATTTCAGATATTTTACTTGAACATTTAGCACAATACCGAACACATTCATTGAATACACCGGGCAGAACTACAAAAGTGCTATTTGAACATAAACGAATCTATCATGCTATTAGTCAAGGAAATGCTGAAGAAGCCCGTCAAGCTATGCTCGATCATCTAAAAGGTGTTAGAGAAAAACATTTATAAGTATCCATCAAACACAGGAGGAATGAGCATGAAAAAATTTAGCTTATCTATCATCGCTTTTATTTTACTATTTGCAATGGCCGGTTGTGGGGGCGGTGAAGGCAGCGGAGGAAAAGAATTTGTAAACGTTGCTACTGCTTCAACTGGCGGTACCTATTATCCAATTGGAACTGGTATGGCAAACCTTTGGTCGAAAAAACTAGGGGAAGAAGGAATTAAAGCGTCTGCCCAAACGTCCGCAGGTTCAGTTGAAAATATTGATCTCTTACGTAATGAAGAAGCACAATTTGCTATTCTTCAAGGTCTAATCGGTGCCCAAGCCTGGACTGGTAAAGGTTCATTTGAAGGTAAAAAATACGAAGGGCTTCGTTCAGTCTCAATGCTTTGGCCAAACGTAGAACACTTCGTAGTTCAAAATGATGTCGTTAATACAGGCACCATTGAAGATATTGAAGGGTTAAATTTTTCAACAGGTCCACAAGCAAGTGGAACGGAAAAATCTACAAAAGTCATTATGGAAGGTATCGGTCTTTCATTTGATGATATTAACCAAGACCATTTAGGTTATAGTGATGCAGCCTCAGCGCTAAAAGACGGAAGAATTGAAGGGGCATCTACTCCAGCAGGTGTTCCAGTAACAGCTGTTACAGACCTCTATGCAAGCGGAGCAGATGTAACTGTTCTTGATATTACAGACGAACAGTTGAAATCAATTAACAAACAATTCAACACGTGGTATCGCTATGAGATTCCTGCTGAAACATACACTGGTCAAACAGAAGTCATTAACACAATTGCTCAGCCAAACTTCCTTGGGACAAGCAGTGAAATGAGCAAAGACCTCGTCTATAAATTAACAAAAACATTATTTGAGAACTTAGAAGAAGAAATGTATCCCGTTCATAACAGTGCAAAAAATATTAAGCTAGAGTCAGCTTTAAAAGGTCTGCCTGCTCCTCTACACCCAGGTGCGTATAAATATTATAAAGAAGAAGGATTAGAAATTCCTGAAAACCTTATTCCACCTGAAGAAAAAGAAGAATAATTCTCAGATGAATAGACAGTGTTCATGCTGTCTATTCATTTTTTAAAGAAACTCCCTTGAAGGAGGAAGAACCTATGGCGAAGCAAAAGAAAAAAGTTGTTGACCGTGAAGCAGGCGGAGCTCGCGAGGTTACTGGGACACGAGGGAAGATTATCAGTATCATTGCGATTGCTTTCTCACTAGTGCAAATTTACATGAATAGTATTGGTACGATGCAAGAAATCTATCGAAATGCCATCCATTTAACTTTCTTATTTGTGCTAGGGTTTCTCATGTTTCCGGCCACATCTAAATCTGCGAAAGATCGATTTTCAATATTTGATATCCTGTTAGCTATCTTAGGCATTGCAGGCGGTTTGTATATTGTTTTCTTCTACCAAGATATTCATGGTGTAAGAAATTCACAGGCAATTTTGCAAGATTACGTATTTGCAGTGCTTGCGATTGTGCTTACACTTGAAGCCGCCAGACGAACAATTGGTTTATTTGTGCCTTTGCTTTCAATTTTTGCAATTATTTATGCATTATATGGTCCATACTTCCCTGGTATGTTTGCACACGCTGGATTTTCAGTAGAGCGATTATTATTCCGAATGTATATGACAACAGAAGGCTTACTCGGGATGACAATTGCCATTTCATCAACATATATTTTCTTATTTATCTTATTCGGGGCTTTTTTGCAAAAAAGCGGTGCTGCTCAATTATTTAATGACTTATCTACAGCTATTGCTGGACGATATCGTGGCGGCCCTGCAAAAGTTGCCGTTGTTTCAAGTGGGATGATGGGGATGTTAAATGGTAGTGCTGTTGCGAATGTAGCAACCACAGGCTCTTTTACCATTCCATTAATGAAAAGTATCGGCTATAAACCTCGCTTTGCAGGTGCTGTCGAGGCTGCTGCTTCGACAGGTGGAATGATTATGCCGCCAATTATGGGGGCTGCGGCATTTATCATGGTCGGTTTCCTCGGTGTTCCGTATTCGACTATTTTGATTGCCGGAATTGTACCTGCTCTGCTTTATTATATTTCAATTTTAATTATGGTAGATATTGAAGCAAAGCGGTTAGGTCTTAAAGGATTGTCTAAAGAGATGATTCCTCGTGTTTTCTCTGTCTTAAAAGCACGCGGTGCTCTCCTTCTACCAATTATTATCGTAGTTTGGGCGCTAATGACAGGAAAAACACCTCTCTACGCAGGGTTTATAGGTATTATCAGTACAATTGTTGCAAGCTGGTTCAATAAGAAAACACGCATTGGTATTAAAGAGTTATTCCAAGCACTTGAATTAGGTGCCAAAGCAGCTGTTCAAGTCGGTATTGCAACTGCCTGTGGTATTATTGTCGGTGTTGTTGCGATGACAAGTGTCGGCTCTACACTTGCTTATAACATTACGCAAATTTCTGGCGGCATGCTGCCTGTTACGTTGATTCTAATTATGGTGACTTCTATTGTCTTAAGCCTTGGGGGTTACCATCAACGGCACTCTATATTATCGTTGCCGTAACAGCTGCGCCTGCCCTTGTGGAGATGGGGATTAATCCAGTTGCCGCACACTTCTTTGTCTTCTTCTTCGGTGCGATGTCGAATGTAACACCACCTGTTGCACTAGCCTCGTTCACGGCTGCTGGGGTTGCCGGTTCAGATCCGATGAAGACAGGGTGGACAGGATTGAAGCTCACATTAGCTGGGTTTATCATCCCATTCATATTCGTTTACAACCCGATTTTACTTCACCAAGGTCCGAATGCAGACGTACTATGGAAAACATTTCTTGCAATCGGAACAGCCATTATCGGTGTCTATGCGCTTGCAGTAATGCTTTCAAACTTCTTAAATATTAAATTGTTAGTCTACGAGCGTATTGCCTACGGTATTGCGGCCTTCCTATTAATTGTCCCAGGTTGGTTAACAGACCTCATTGGAATTGGTTTATTTACACTACTGACAATCACGCATATTATTCGAGCTAACAAGCACAAGGCACGAGCAGGAAATGAAATTAATGCCTATTAAATAGAGTAAAAGCAAGCGGACTTGACCGCTTGCTTTTTTTGCTAGAATACTTTGATGTTTAATGTACCAACCTGAGAAACAAGTAATTCCTCGTATTCTTTCTGTGCTAACATGTTTACTTCATTTTGTTGCGATTGAGGGTTTTCTTCCTTCACTTTATTCACAACATCCTCTTGTACCTTTCTTGTAATAAGAATGGCTTCGTATTGTTGATGTTCTTTGTTCCAAAACTTTTCTTCCCCGTACTCTTGAATCAACTGTTGAGCTACTTCACTCTTAGCATATTGTTGTTTTACTTCTTTCACTGCCGCTTCTATTTCCTTCGGTTCTGCTGTATATCCTTTCTCTTCTCCAAGTAACTTTGCAGCTTGTAAACGAATGATCTGTGATAATAATGTATTACGATTGTCTAATACCTCTCGCTGCTGTTCCCAATATCGTAATGCTTCATCTAGCTCTGCACCACTGTATTGTTTGCGATCAGCTTCTTCATACATTGCAATTTGAATTTCATTAATGACCCGGTAGAAATCAAGATCCTCTTTCGTTATCTCTTGGTCATTTACAAGCGCGACGCCGTTTGCTTTTTCTGCCTCAAATGTTAGTACCGTTTCTGTTTCTTGTTCGCCATCTTTCATCGTTACGATTGCTTCCCATTCTCCTGCCATCGGTAAAACAATTTCACCTATATAAATACCTGCGTCTTGTTCTTTTAATTGGACTTTTAAATCATCATGATCCATTTTTGTCATTTCCAGAACAGCTTCAACTTCAAGACCCTTCACTTCATTGCCCTCTTCCTTAACCGATACAACAAGTTGCGAAGCTTCTCCATCTTTAAAGTAAGGAGCTTGTTCTATTTTTGCACTCCAATTCGGTGCACTGTTACACCCAGCTACAATTATCATTAATGAAAGAAGCATGAATAACTTTTTCATATTAATTTCCTCCATTTGTCATTCGAGTTGTAAATTCTTCAGTTGTATATTTCGTTATCATTCCATTTTCTAAATACGCTACATGTGTACAAACCTTTTGAATCTCATCTAAATGGTGAGATGAAAGCAAGATTGTTTTATTTTCAAGAGACTTTAATATATTTAAAACTTCTATTCGTCCTATTGGGTCCAACCCACTTGTAGGTTCGTCTAGAATGAGGATTTCGCTGTCATAATAGAGCATTACTGCAAGCCCTAAGCGTTGAAGCATTCCTTTCGAATACTCACTAATCATCTGTTCTCGCTCTTCCCACAAACCAACTGAACGAAGAGCTTGTTCTATTTTCGTTTCTTCAATTTTTGAACGTTCAAGTGAAGCAAAGAATTTCATGTTTTCTAACCCTGTTAAATGCGTGTATAGCTGAAATTTTTCTGGTAAATAGGCTACATGTTTCTTCCAATCTTTTTTGTGAAGAGAGATGCCATTTAAATGAACACTTCCATTCTTCACTGGGAGTATGCCTAGCATCGAATGAATCAAAGTCGACTTCCCGGCTCCGTTCCGACCGACTAATGCACATAATTCATTTTTTCCAATTGTAAAATTCACATTTTCAAGTACTTTTTTCTTTCGATATGATTGAGAAAGGTTTTTCACCTGAATCATCTTTGTCCCCTCCTCGCTCCAACAAATACCGCTAATTCAAAAGGAATAACTGTCCATACGAATAAATCAACGAATAAAAACTTGCTAGGTGACATCCACACTAATTTCTCCATTAGCCTGGACATATGTTCAAGAGATAGAACACCAAGCGACGATTGTAAATGAAATGGTAATGTGTGTAACGGATCAAGAAAAAATAAGATGGAGAAACTCATAATATTTTCATAAGATACGGCTGGTAAATAATAAAGAAAAATAAGATCAATAAGGAAAACAAACAGAAACCATGTAAAAATATTGGCACCGACTAATTGCATCTTTGTTTGACAAACCGTTCCAAGTAATAACCCAATTTGATTAAAAATTACGATAAACACAAGCATTGTACCGATGAAACTAAAGAAGTGCGGAAGGGTAAATAAGTAAAATACTTTCATAGGAACAGCAAGGAGGACATACATCCCTATAATCGTTCCTGCGATGACGCTATGGATTGCGAAACCTTTCTTGATTAGAAAACTACGATAATTTTCTTTTTTTGTTGTAATAATCATTAATGTTTTTAATTCTTTCTCTTGAAGCACTGAAAATGATGCTAAGAACAAACACAGTAATGGAATGATATACACATTCATTTCGTACAAGGAAAGAAGTAAAACTTGAAAACTATTCTCAAGGGGCAATGTACGCGTTTCTAAGAAGATAAATAGAGATAGCAGAAGGACAATTCCTAATGCAAGCCATAGACCTTTCCCTCTCGATTGTTCTTTCCATTCTTTCCATATATACATCATGATCGATATCTCCTTCTACTTAATAGAAATCCTCCTCCTGTGAAAATTCCTAGCAGTATGACTACGAAAGCCGTCATTGACCGCTCGGAGGACATGATTGGATGCCGGTCCTCAAACATCACTTCTTGCTTGTTCGTCCATTCGTTCATCTTTTCATACAAATGAATGGCTGGACTTTCTAAAAACAAATACGCTAATTCATTCTCTTCAACTAACTTATATAAGGAGGATTGACCTTTAACTGAATAGTCACCGATTTCATCGTGGTCAAGATCTAGCAACGAGACCTCTGTACCCCAATCATTTCCCCGTCCATTTTCCGACCATTTGTTTGCTGCCTTACCTCCTAAAACTAATACAGAAGCCGTGTTACCCGAGAAATGATTCTCTGTAAATGTTTGGTTCTGGGAACTGGCCCATAATTCAATGCCGATTTGATTTTGAAACACGTCATTCTTTCTTATATCATTGCTTTGAGATTGGTCGATATAGATTCCTCTTTGATTTTGATAGAACTTATTGCTTTCAACACGGTTTTCATTTGCAGCTTGTAACAACAGTCCAAATGAACGCGTACCTTGATTTAGTGCAAATTCATTATTTTTCAGGATATTCCCCTTAGACTGCATAATCGCTGCCCCGCCAATATTGAAGCTGAAGCGATTGTCTGTAAATACATTTTCATTTGAGTACATATAGTGTAGCCCATAGCGTGTATGCTGAATGTCATTTCCAATTATTTCATTACTATCAGAGTAATCAAAGAACATCCCATCTCGTGTCTCTTTTATCGTATTATTTTTCAAGAGATTTTGGTTTGAATAATAAAGGTGAAGACCGTTTCCTTGACCTGCAACTTCTCCTTTATGAAGGCCTGTAACATCAACACCACTAACTTCGTTCTGATGCGCTTGACTTAAATAGACACCGTGAAAGGAATCTGTAATCGTAATATCACGCACAGTATTGTGATTATCCATTACCTTAATGCCAGCATATTCTTCCTTAGAGTTGCGGTCTTGCCCACTATGTGTCACTGTGAAATTTTCTAAAACGACGTTCTGAGCTTTGACAGTAATGACATTATGTGTTCCATCACCTTTTATAACAGTGCCTTCAACGCCACGTAATGTGATAGACTTTGTGATTACGATATTTCCTTCATACACTCGAGCCTCTAACTGCAAGGTTTTGTTTTTAGGTGTACGATTGATTAGCGTTTGTAAAGATGTTTCTTTTGCATACATATGGTTCGGAGTCAGGGTGAAAACGACTACTAGCCCTAACAAGATAAACAACCGATTCATTTCTTTCGTTCCTTCCACAGCGGCAAAACTAATAAGATAAAAGCAATTCCGATTAAATAAGAACCATATGTGAAATAACTATTTGTTACAAAGTTCGCTAATGTGTTCTCCCCAAAAACTGGTGGTACAAACGGTTCGATTGTAATCGGCGCGTTAGGAGCAAGATTTGTTCCAAAGTCTGTTAACCAACGATGGATATCATAGATACCTAAAATACCGCCAATCGCAAATAGGACAATTAAAGCATATAGAAGACCTTTTCGACCAATGGCCGCTGTTGCAAATGCTAATGCCGCCATTATACCGATAATGAAAGGTAAATATTGAAGCTCTGGAAAGCTTTCCTCACTAAATGGCTTCATTCCAATGTAATGGTTCAAGCCATTAATAATCTCAATTTCTCCTTCCATCTTGTTTGGATAAACGATAATATCCAAGCCTTCTGGATATTGAGGAGCAGTGAAATTCATTCCCCACCACGGAAAAAATAGAGACATGGCAATTAAACATCCAGCAATTGCGACGAATAGACGAGAAACACTTGATAGTTTGCCAGCCATTTCCTCTCACTTCCTTTAATGGATTTAAAGGGGCATCGTAATGGATACCCCTTTATTGTTGTTAATTTTTCGGTTTAACAAGGAAGTAACCTGTCATCTCTTGATGAAGTGCTGAGCAGAAGTTTGTGCAATACAATGGGAATGTACCAGCTTTGTCAGCTGTGAATTCAATTGTATTTGTTTGTCCAGGCTGTACTTCCATATTCAAGTCATAACGGTTAATCGCAAAACCGTGTGTAATATCTTGATCCAAATCAATGTTTGTAAGGTGGATGTATACTTTATCGCCTTCATTTACTTCAATCACATCTGGGCGTTTTGCTTTTGCATCGAAGATAAACTTAGAACGCATTGCAATTCCATATACATGAACTTCATTACCTTTACGTTCAATCCGTGTATCTTCTTGCTTCCATACTGAGTTCTCACGCTTCTCTTCTTTCGGATAAATTTTCAATGGGTCAAGTTTGTCTGCTTTAATGATTTGCGCATAGTGTGGCTCAGGGTTAACTGGCGCTGACTGAATAACTTCCATCTTTTCGCCAGAAAGATCAATCAATTGCATAGATTCTGGATGAGATGGACCTACTGATAAATAACTATCTTTTGCAATCTTATTAAGAGCGACGAGATATTTACCATCTGGGTCAACAGTGTCACCTTCAGCAGCTACTGAGTGACCTGGTGAATATTGAACAGGTACACGATCTAGCGTTTCACCTGTAGACGGATCCCATTTCACGATTTCAGATGAGATGAACATCGTTGTATATGCCATACCTTTGTCATCAAATTGTGTATGAAGTGGTCCTAATGCATTTTCAGGGTCTACTTCACGCTCTACAACAGAATCATAATTCAAGACTGGAATACCATCTTTTTCGCCAGCAAAATCTTGTTGCTCAATTGCTTCGAATGCTTTTTCAAAAGAGAATACTGTCATCGCTGGTGCTAATTTACCTGAAGCAATGAATCGCTCACCATCAGGTGTTACATCTACTCCGTGTGGAGATTTTGCTACAGGAACAAGATAGATACCGCCTTTATGCTTTTCAGGGAAAATCATTTTTTGTCCTGTTACTTCATCATATTGTCCGTCTTGAACCATCTTCTCAAGCTCTTTCCAGTTGAAAAGGACGATATAGTCACGGTCTGCTTGAGATGCGTTAATTTCTAAGTTCGTTGTTGCTTCTTCTGTATTATAGGTTGTAATAACAGCCCAATCTTTTGATACTCCTTTACCAGCATCAGATAAGTCATAAGACCAAGGTGGTAAAGCAACTTGCCATTCAACATTCAGCTTTTCTTTTTGCTCGTCAAATTTTACTGCTGACATAATTCCTTTGTATGTTTCGCCATACTCATCTAACGGAGCATATTCACTAGCAATCGGAACAGCAAAACGTGTTGGCAAGAACATGTACTCTGTATTTTCAGTAACGAACATTGCACAGTGTGGGCCGCTTGTATTTGGTACATCGATAATATCTTTAACTGTAAAAGTCTTCAGATCCATCGCAGCTGCGCGGCTGTTTCCTACATCTGTAGCAAACATCCATTTTCCATCATAATCCCCATTTGTTTCAGAAAAGGCTGGATGATGAAGGTCTCCCCACGTATAATCACCCATTAATTCTTTCGTATGTTTATCAAATCCATACCCTGTTGCTGAATCTGGTGAAAAGACAGGCACTGTACGAATGTGACGCATAGAAGGCACGCCATAAATGAACATTTGACCTGAGTGACCACCTGACGCAAATAAGTAATATTCATCTTTTTCGCCAAATGGCACATATACCTTTTCTGCATTTGTATTTTTAGCATTTGCTTGACTAGTTGTAGTTGCTGGAGAGAAATTACCAAATAAAACGGTTGATAACACTACACCAGCAGCTATTCCTGATACAGCTGAAATGATTTTCTTCATTTTCAGCACCTCCGATTATTTTTCAGATGCCTCTTTTAAAACTTCTACAATCTTATCAATTTCTTCATCAGAAAGTGGATTGCCTGAGATTACGCTGGACATAACAGCAGATGTTGGTTCTTTCAAAAATTCATCGATTGGCTTTCCGTGTTTCCCTTCTACATTACCGTAAGCAGTTGAAAGGTCAGGTCCTGTGGCTCCGCCTTCAAGATCAAGACTTGAAACGGCATGGCATGAAAGACACCCTTTTTCCGCCAAAATATTATCTACTTGAGCAGTTGGTTGCTCGGCTTCACTTGCTTGTTCTTCAGGCTGCTCTTCAGCCACTTTGTCTTCTACAGCTGAATCACTGCCAGCTTGTTGAACAGGCGAGCTAAACTTGAAGAACAAGTAACCCCCACCAAATCCAATGACTGCACAAATCACAAAAATAATGATGTTTTTGTTCACTACCATATCTCCCTTCTAAAGATATTGTTGAAAATTAAATCCCTAGATGATGTAAGTACTTTACAGTTCTTATCTTAATAGAGAAAAACATCTAATAGAGTGATAAACATCACACTGAAAGTAAGAATTAAAATAATCATTATTTCGCTTCACAAAGTATTCATAAACACAATAAGGTTTTCCAATATAAAAATCATTCCTATCTAAAAATAGCTACTATACAAAAAAGCAAGCGGGTTTAACCGCTTGCTTTTCATCTATTTCATATATAATTGGCGATAAGCTTTCTGTAACTGCACGGTGGTTTTTCCCGGCTTACCATCACCGACTGCTTTTCCATCCAGTTCAATGACTGGCATAACTTCCGCTGACGTACTTGTAAAAAAGATTTCGTCACTCTCTTTGAATTCCTCAAGTGATATTTGCTTTTCAACCACTGGAATTTCTAACTTCTTAGCAAGCTCCAAAACAACCTCTCTCGTAATCCCAGCTAAGATGTGACGACTTAACGGTGGCGTTATCAATTTCCCCTCTACAACAATAAAGATGTTACTGCTTGAGCCTTCTGTTATGATTCCATCTCTGTGAAGAATAGCTTCCATTGCTTCCTGCTCAAATGCTGTTTGTTTTGCCAAAATATTAGGAAGTAAGTTCAACGATTTAATATAACAATTTGCCCACCGTTCATCCTCTAATAAAATGGCTGAAACACCATTATCTCTCTTTTCCTGAGGGATTTGACGTGCAGGACGGACTGTCATTGTGAGTGATGGTGCAACATCTGGAAACAAATGTTGACGCTGTACAATCCCTCTTGTTACCTGCAGGTAGACCTCTGCATCTAAATAACCTGATCTTTCGATTCCTTCTTCAATAATTTCCTTAATCTCTTCTATTGGATAAGGTAGGGCGATTTTTATCGCTTTCGTACTTCTTTCAAGCCGCTCTAAATGTTGCTTTGCAGCAAACATCCTTCCATGATAAACACGAATAACTTCATAGACACCATCACCAAACTGATGACCACGTTCATCAATTGGTAACACTTTTTCATCTATATCAATAAATTTCCCATTAACAAACCCAACGCTCACTTTTGTTTCCCTCCCAATGTATAAGTTTCTACTTAAATGTACCATGGATTAGATATTGCGGCATGCCCAACGTCCTTTTTCCATAAAGAGACTTTTGCCCTCGTTTATAAGAATCCAACTTCAGGGAATGAGAGGAGTAAACATTCTCCAAAGGAGGTACTTTTCATGAAAAAGAAACCGTTAATACTGGCAACCTTCCTCTCCACGGGAATTATTCTAGCAGGCTGTGGTGGTAACGACACTGAAACTGATGTAACTACGAATGAAGAAGAAACACAAACAGAACAACCGGCTGAAAATGCGGAAGAACCTGCTCAAGATGAAAATATGGAAGAACCAGCGAGCGAAGATGAAGCTTCAGGAAATGAAATGGAAGGAACAGATGACGCCGCATTAAAAGAAGACATTGACAGCGTAATGGCATCCGTTAAAGCACTAAGAGAAGCAGCACAAGGCTCGAAGAAAGATGTGGCACCAATTAATGAAAAAGGAAAAGCATTAGAAGCAAACTGGGACGGTATTGAAAAACAAGTAGAAGAACAATATCCAGATCAATACAAAAAAATCGAAGAAAGTCTTTATCCATTAATTGAAGAAGCCAAAAAAGACACTCCTGATGTTGAAAAGATCGACTCCCTTATTGCGGAAACACAAGATATGCTTGAAAGCTTTAAAGACAAGCTTTCGAATGAATCAAGCTCATAGTAAAAAAGCATTAATCAGCTATTAAAAAGATTTTATTTTCAATTTTACGTTTAGACAAGGACGTTTCTTGGAAATGGATTACCAAATCATCATGAAGGAGGACCACAATAATGGCTGTACTTCAAGACATCATGACGAAAGATTGTGCACATGCTGAGCCAAAGGATGATTTATATACGTTAGCCGCAAAGATGAAAACTCATGACGTTGGTTTTCTTCCTATCATTGAAAAAAATGAATTAAAAGGTACCCTTACTGACCGAGACCTTGTCGTTAAAGGATTAGCAAAAGAAAACTCTCAAAATGAAATTCATGCAGCAAGCATTATGACTGAGAAAGTGATTACAGGCTTTCCTAATATGGAAGTTGAAGAAGCATCACGTTTAATGCAAGAACATCAAATTCAACGTTTACCAGTCGTTGAAAACGGAGAATTAAAGGGCATTGCTTCTATTGGTGATATGGCAACATCAAAGCATGCAGATCAATCAGCAGGTAATGCTCTTAGCGAAATTAAAAAATAACTTTGAGTATGAGTGAAGATCCTTTTAACAGAAAGGAGAATGACAAATGGCAAGTCGTTTTAAGACAGGGGAAAAATCTCCTGAAAGTGGTGAATTCAAATTTGATGGTCATGTTCACGAAGATTCTGAAGGCGAAAATACAGAAACAATCAAGGTTGAAGAAGGAGAACAATTTCCTCCTTCCCCTTCAACACACAAAGCATCATATTGGGTAAAAGCATAATATGATTATAACCGAGCTCATAGAGGAAGCTTCCTCTATGAGCTTTTATGATTTCATTTACATAACCTATTATCCTGACTAGTCCGATATGTTAAACTAAAGATAAACTTAAATTCAAAAGGATGTGTGACAGCATGCGTGTTGTAAATAATATGGCTGAATTAATCGGTCATACTCCACTAGTAAAGTTAAATCGCATCACTTCTCCAGAAGGTGCAGATGTTTATATGAAGCTTGAAATGTTTAACCCGAGTGGCAGCGTAAAAGACCGTGCTGCATATAATATGATGGTTGAAGCTGAAAAAGCAGGCTTATTAAAGGAAGGGTCTACAATCATTGAGCCAACGAGCGGAAATACTGGCATCGGTTTAGCGATGAACGCCGCTGCCCGTGGCTATCAGGCTATTCTCGTTATGCCTGATACCATGACACAGGAACGCATTAACCTTCTTAAAGCATACGGAGCAAAAGTAGTTCTAACACCTGGGTCTGAAAAAATGCCAGGATCAATTAAAAAAGCAAAAGAGCTTGCAAAAGAAATCCCTAACAGCTTTGTCCCAATGCAATTTGAAAATAGCGCAAATCCTGATGCCCATCGTAATACAACAGCAACTGAAATTATTGAAGCAATGAATGAACTTAACAAGCCTCTTGCAGCATTTGTGTCTACTGCTGGAACTGGCGGAACCATTACAGGTACAGGTGAAGAGCTGAAGAAGCATTATCAAGACTTAACTGTTCATGTTGTTGAACCAGACGGCTCACCTGTTTTGTCAGGTGGAAAGCCAGGAAAGCACAAGCTTGTCGGCACAAGTCCAGGCTTCATTCCTGATATCTTAAACACAGATGTATATGATGAAATTTTTCGAATCAGAGATGAGCAGGCATATGATATTACACGACGCCTTGCTCAAGAGGAAGGTATCTTAGTCGGAACTTCTGCAGGGGCAGCTTGCTATGCAGCATTAGAAGTTGCAAAACGAAAAAGCCCTGATGAAATTGTTGTCGTTATTGCGCCAGATACAGGTGAACGTTATCTTTCCGGCGATTTATTTGATTTTGAATAAGATGTAGCGGGTAAGCGAATCACTTTCGTTTTCCCGCTTTTTTTGTTTCGTCTTTCTTTCTTCTCTCTCGAGTACGCATTTTTTCATGAAAATAACAAAAAGTAATAACGAATCGCTTGCCGAGGAGTGGAACGAACGATGAAACTTAGTGATTTTTCGATAAAGCGCCCTGTTTTCACAATTGTTACGATGCTGCTTTTTATTATATTAGGAATCGTCTCTGTCATTGGCACCCCATTAAAATTAATTCCAAATATAAATCCTCCGGCTGGAGCTGTTGTCGTTACATATCCAGGAGCTGGGCCAAAGGAAGTTGTTGAGGAAGTTACGAAACCTCTCGAAGAAAGCTTAGCTACATTGTCTGGCTTAAAAAATATGACATCAACTTCACAAGAAGGCTCAAGCTTAATCCTATTAGAGTTCACGAATAAAACAAATATTGAGGAAGTCCAAGATGATATCGAAAATGCAATGAACGAAGCTAACCTTCCTGATGAAGCTGTTAACCTTAGGTTCTTAAAGTTCGATCCATCCCAGATTCCTATTGTTCAACTAGCAATCAGTACAACTGATGGAAACAAGACGTTTGAACAAAAGGCAAAGAAGCTCCAACAACAGCTCTCACAAGTGGACGGTGTCGCTAGTGCTGACTATCAAGGCTTGCAAGTAGATGAAGTCAAAGTCCAGCTTAAGCAAAGCAAGCTTAAAGAATATGGAATAACTCAAAAAGATGTCGTTGACCTTCTTCAAGCAAATAATGTCTCCGTTCCCGGCTCAACGATCATAACAGGCGGAAAGCAACTAACGACCCGTATTATTAGGCAACTGAGTTCTGTTGAAGAAATCAAAAACCTTGTCGTCTCAAAGAAAAGTGATGGAAGTAACTTACTTCTTAATGAGCTTGGTACGATTAAGATCGCTCCTTCTAGCCAAGAAACCATTACAAGAAATAATCAACAGCCTGCCCTGCTTATGAGTGTGTTTCAACAATCTGATTCAAACACAGCAACCGTTTCTAAACAGTTCAACCGAAAGCTTAACAACCTCTTAGAGAAAGAAGAATATACTCAGCTCGATGCCGCTATTCTTTTTGATCAAGGAGAATATGTACAGAAAGCGATTAAGAGCATGGGAAGTGCTCTCGTGCTCGGTGGAACGTTCGCAATGATAGTGTTATTCTTCTTCCTGCGAAATTTCAAGACGCCGTTCATTATTGGTGTTTCCATTCCTTTTTCTGTCATCGTTACATTTGTATTAATTTATTTTGCAGGCTTTACATTAAATATTATGACCCTTGGCGGTTTGGCCCTTGGGATTGGAATGCTTGTTGATAACTCGATTGTTGTTATCGAAAACATTTATCGCCACTTAAATATGGGAAAGCACGCAAAGAAAGCTGCATCAGAAGGCACAAAAGAAGTCGGGGTCCCAATTATCGCTTCCACCCTTACGACTGTAGCCGTATTTCTTCCTGTTGTCTTTATTACTGGGATTATCGGCGACCTTTTCAAAGAGTTTTCTTTCAC
Organism: Bacillus tianshenii; assembly: GCA_020524525.2. Classification (NCBI taxonomy): domain Bacteria; kingdom Bacillati; phylum Bacillota; class Bacilli; order Caryophanales; family Bacillaceae; genus Sutcliffiella; species Sutcliffiella tianshenii. The sequence continues at coordinate 2,755,493 of CP129018.1, forward strand.
AATTGCTTTCAGCCTGCTTGCTTCACTGTTCGTTGCTCTTACCGTTGTTCCAATGATGGCCAGCCGTATTTTGAAGCCGACTCCTGAAAATGTTGAAGAAAAGCGTCTGAATTCCCGTGTGCTTCGTTCTCTGGAAAAGAGTATTAAATGGGCACTTGCCCACCGCATAAGTGTGCTCCTTCTTACGGGATTATTTTTAGCACTCGGTATTTTAGGGATTACACAGACTGGTACAGAGTTTTTGCCACAATCTGATCAAGGCTTCTTCTCCATTAATGTTGAAATGGAAAATGGCTCAGCGCTTACTGAAACCGATCAAACTGTTAAAAGCATTGAAAACGTACTAAGTGACGAGAAAATAGTAAAGGATTATTTCAGCCTTGTTGGAAGCACACAGGACCAAGGTCCAGCCAGCCCAACGAATGCAAGCATGGCACAAATTTTCGTTTCATTAATTGACGCAAATGAACGTGAGCAAACAACAAGTGAGTTTGTTGCAGCTGTGAAAGATGATATTGAAAGAGCTGTTACAAATGCCAAACAAATTTCCTTTAACCAACAAAGCACGGCAGGAACAAAACCGAATACACTAACATTCAATGTGCGAGATAACAATGAAAAGCGCTTAACAAATGCCGTGCAAACCATTAATAAGACATTGACCGACTTCAAAGATGTCACTGAATTAACAAATAACTTAGCGGAAACAAAAGATGAGCTTCAAGTAAAAATAGACACAGAAGCTGCTAGAAGCAATGGGTTAGCACCCGGACAAATCGCTGAAGCTGTCAGCAGTGCCATGCGCGGAACGAAAGCAACTAAGATTACAACAGAAAATAATGATGTCATTGATGTAGATGTGAGCTATGGACCTGAAGTAAAAGAAAGTAAGCAGTCACTTGCAAACCTTTTATTAAAAACGCCCGCTGGTTCATATATTCCTCTCGATGATGTTGCGATTATTGAAACAGGGGACTCGCCAGTAACCATTAACCGAAGAAATCAAGAACACGCGGTTGAGTTTACAGTTAAATTTTCAAATGAAACGACATTAGGAGAATTTAAGCAAGCCGTTCAAACAGAAATCGAATCATTGGATTTAAGTGAAGAAGTCGAAGTCAATTACACCGGAGACTTTGAGCTATTAGGGGACACGATTAAGCAGCTTGGAATGGCGTTTGTACTGGCAGTTGTGTTTGTTTACTTAGTAATGGCAGCTCAATTTGAATCATTTAAATACCCGTTTGTTATTTTATTTACAGTTCCGCTCGTTTTCATTGGTGTATCTCTCGGGTTAACAGCCACACAGACACCAATAAGTGCTACAGCGCTGATTGGACTTGTCGTTCTTGCAGGAATTGTCGTTAACAATGCGATTGTCCTTGTCGATTACATTAACCAATTGAAAGAACATGGCTACCGTTCATATGATGCGATTGTTGAGTCTGTAAAAGTGAGAACAAGGCCCATTCTGATGACCGCGATTACAACCATGCTTGGGTTATTACCGATTGCCCTCGGCTTAGGGGAAGGAACAGAGATCCAGCAGCCAATGGGGATAACCGTTATTGGAGGATTAGTCAGCAGTACATTTCTAACTTTATTCGTCATTCCTGTACTGTATAGCTATGTAGACCGTGACACCCGTAAGCATCGTGCTCCAAGTAGAAGTCTCAAAATCCCGGCCCGCTTGCTTCAAGAGCAAAAAGAAAACTCAAACAATGAGGAAGTCATTAAACTGCTCGAAAGCCTTCTCGAAACAGTTAAGAAATCGAACAAATAGCACTAAGTAAAATACAGACAAAAAAGCGAAAAGCCCACAGTCGAAAGGCTTTTCGCTTTCTTTACTTCTGTCCATATGTTTTAAACTTTTCAAGCATCCGTTCCATTTCATCGTCAGGCAAAATGACAGGCTCTCCGATTGTTTTAGCACGATAATAGATCTCCGCACAAAACTCAATTTCTTCGGCTATATTAAAAGCATTTTCAATATCATGCGCACCTGCTAATAAACCGTGATTTGCAAGGAGTACTGCCCTTCGCTCTATCATTGCATCATATGCGTTATTGGCGAGCTCCGGCGTGCCGAAAGAAGCATATTCAGCACAACGAACATTTTTCCCTGCATAAGCAACTAAATAAGATACTGCGGGTAGCTCCCAACGCAGTGAAGCAATGGTCTTTGCAAAGGTTGAATGCGTGTGGACAATCGCCTGCAAATCATCACGCTTCTGATAAAAGATCATGTGCATATCTAATTCACTTGAAGGCTTTCGGTTCCCGTCAACGATATTTCCCTTCAAGTCTGTCACGACAACATCTTCTGGCGTCATCTCGAAATAATCGATTCCACTCGGACTTATCGCCATCATATTCTTCTCTTTATTGTAAATACTTATGTTTCCGCCCGTTCCCTTTGTAAGACCTGATTCAAGCATCTTGCGGGAATAGGCAACAATATCCCGTCTTTCCTGCTCTAACAGCACGCCTCTCTCTCCCTTCTTCTAAAACAACTTCTGCAAATTCTCCGCAAATGGTGGATAGACAATTCCCTTTTCTGTCACAATTGCCGTAATATTTTCATGTGGTGTTACATCAAATGCAGGATTATAAACTTGAATGTCTTTTGGAGCAGAGTATACACCAAAGCGATTAATGACTTCTGTTATCTCCCGTTCTTCAATCGGAATTTCCTTGCCTGTTGGTGTTTTTAAGTCAATCGTTGGTGTCGGCGCCGCAACATAAAACGGAATCCCATAATGCCTTGCTAAAATCGACACACCAAGAGTTCCAATTTTATTAGCTGCATCACCGTTTGCAGCCACACGGTCACAGCCAACAATTACTGCATCAATTTTCCCTTGTGACATTACTACAGCAGCCATGCTGTCTGTAATAACTGTGACATCAATTCCAGCCCGCTGCAATTCGAGTGCAGTTAACGTGGAGCCTTGCAGCCTCGGTCTCGTTTCATCTGAATATACTTTGAAATCCCAGCCTTTTTCCTTTGCCAAATACATTGGGGCCGTTGCTGTGTTCCGTATTTTGTCGTTGCTAATGCCCCTGCATTACAATGTGTCAGAAGCCCCATTCCGTTCTCTAATAAGGTTAAAAGATTCTCGCCAATTGATCGGTTAATCTGTTCATCTTCCTCATGAATTTGAACCGCTTCTGCTAATAGCCTCTCTTTTAATTCAGGGATAGGCATCCCCTTATTGTCTTGTGCGGCCGTTTCCATTCGCTCTAACGCCCAAAACAAGTTCACTGCGGTAGGCCGGGAGGTAGCTAGATATTGAGACTTCTCTTTTAATATTTGATAAAAGGCATCAAAGGAGCTTTCTTCTACATCTTTTACTCCAAGATATAATCCATATGCTGCAGACACACCAATTGCAGGGGCACCACGCACTTTCATCTCCTTTATCGCATCCCATACGCCTTCAACTGTATGAAATGCCTCATAAACAATTTCATTCGGTAATAGCGTTTGGTCTAATAAAACAAGCTCTCCGCTACGCCACTCAATTGGTATAAGCTGTTCTGTCATCATTTTATCTCCTTTTTAAATACTAACTTGCTCAAACTCTTTCACCGCTTGTAAAAAATCTTCCCCAGTTGTAAACTCAGTACGCTTCATTATAAATTGTTTTGCAGCAGAAAGACACATCCGCTCTGCTCGAACCCGGGATGACTCGTCTTCGATTGAGGTAATATCCTTCACTTGGGCCAGTCCGACAATTCGGCGAATTAATTCTAGTCCTACAACCGCAGCTGTGTCCTCTAGAACACTCTCAAGATACCATTCCTTGAATCCTTTTTCCTTTGCCATTATGTCTTGTACGTTATCTTCCCAAGTCTTATGAAACTTTTGTTTGAAGAGGTTAATAACATCGACAATCGTCTCTTCGACCCATTTAGTAAACGCTCTGTCAGCTACAGTCACTTTTGCGTTGGCCCAAGCAAATATAAGGTTTGCTACGACATTTCCAACATCATAGCCAATCGGTCCGTAGAAGGCGAATTCAGGATCAATGACTTTCGTAGAATCTTTCTTCACAAAAATCGAACCTGTATGCAAATCACCATGCAATAACGCTTGTGCTTTTGTCATAAAGTCAAACTTCAACTTTGCCACCTCAAGACGCAGCGCTTGCTCTTCGTATATTTCACGCCTTACCCATTCTAAATTCGGAGGAAAAACAGCATTTCGATTATTGCAATCATTATAAGGTTCAGTATAAACAAGGTCCTCGGTAACTTCGCATAGCTCAGGGTTTAAATAACGGCCAACACTATCTTTCTTTTCTTTATGCTCCATGACAACGTCTGTTGTTAATAATAATGATTGAACCATAAAGGTTGTAATATCCTCGGCAAGCTGAGGGAAGGTTTTGTGGTGAATGAGGGCAGTGCGCAAGATTTCATGGTCAGACAAATCTTCCATTACACAACAGTTCATCACATTATCATAAACAAACACTTCCGGCACTAATCCTGGTGCAAACTTTCCTTGTAACTCAAGTGCACTTGATTCGATCCGAATCCGGTTTGTTGAAAGCTTGAATTCATCAGAAATGCGCGCCGTTTCTCCAGCTTGTTTGACGATCACTGATTTGGACGTTTTCTCCTCAACGACACGAAACACATAATTTAAATTACCATCACCAATTTCTTCACAACTACATTCACTATCTAATGTAAAAAGGGATGTTTTTTCTTTTAAATAAGTAATGACATCTTCTTCTTTCATTAAGAAATACGTATCAAATTTTGACACTGCTGCCACTCTCCCTCATTCTTTTAATCAGTTCAGGATAACGCTTTCAAAGAGATACAAAAATTTGCTAATGTATTTAATCGTCATTATACTTAATGGTATTTTTTCATTCAAGCTTCCTTTTTCCATAGGACACCAATAGTGCATAAGTCTTGCAGGAATTTGACGAAAATTGAGAAAGTATTGTTATAGCTCAAAATAGAAAGGAGCACCCGAATGCCTCAAATGAAAAACATTTCAATAAATGATTGGCTAGAAGGCTTTTTCGAGAAAGCGTATGATGGTGTGGTTATTGTGGATAACCAAGGCTTTATTCAATATATGTCTGAAAACTATTGTAGCTTCCTTAAAGTTTCGCAGAAAGATGTGATAGACAAGCATGTAACTGAAGTGATTGAAAATACACGTATGCATATTATCGTTCAAACACAAGAAATGGAGACTGCTGACTTACAATACTTGCGCGGTAACTATGTCATCGCAAATCGTATTCCAATCTATCAAAATAATCATGTGGTCGGCGCAATCGGTACAATTATCTTTAGAGATCTTCGAGAATGGAAGGAAATGAACAGCCATATTAAGAGCTTACTGCCTGAACTGAACTTTCTTAGAGATGAATGGAGTCACAATAATGGGGTCCGTTACTCACTATCAGATATTGTCGGTCAATCAAAGCATCTTAAAAAGTTAAAGCAGACAATCAAAAGAGTAGCTTCAAGTGACTTATCGATTTTGATTCGTGGTGAAAGCGGAACAGGAAAAGAACTGGTCGCACATAGTATTCACCAGCTTAGTGAACGTAGTCATCAACCTTTTGTCAAAATAAACTGTGGCTCAATTCCAGAACATTTACTTGAATCTGAACTATTTGGTTATGAAGATGGGTCCTTTACCGGTGCAAAAAAAGGTGGAAAGATCGGAAAGTTCCAACTCGCAGATGGAGGAACGATTTTTCTCGATGAAATTGGAGAAATGGCTCCACATATGCAAGTAAAGCTATTACGCGTTCTGCAAGAAAAGGAAGTCGAGCCAATTGGAGCGGTACGTGCAAAACCAGTAAATGTCCGAATCATTGCTGCTTCTAACCGTCCGCTTGAAGAGATGGTACAAGAAAGTAAATTTCGGAAGGATTTATTCTATCGACTAAACGGCCTGCAATTAACAATTCTTCCTCTTCGCCACCGACCAGAAGATATTGTACCGCTTTGCGAGCATTTCCTACAGAAGGTTTCATCAAAGATAAACCGTCGAATCGATACAATCGCTCCAGCTGTACTAGATCTATTTCATCATTATTCATGGCCTGGAAATTGCCGTGAGTTAGAAAATACGATCCAAGCTGCTGCTCATTTAAGCGATCATCACAACATGATCACACTTGAAAGCTTACCTGAGTATTTAAAGTTCGAAAAGCTTGAAAATAAAGGCTTGAGGGAAGCAGTTGCAGCGACAGAAGAACATTTCATTCGACAAGCACTAAGAAAATGTCATAACGATAAGCTTAAAGCTGCTAAATCATTAGGTATTAGCAAAACATCCCTTTATGACAAACTAAAAAAATATAATATTACTTAAAATTCCACATTTCTGGAATTAGCGTTCACAAACCCGGAATCTTCTTTAAACCATCTACTCACTCAAGTAATGCTTGGAAATTACTATACTCACATTCCTAATATTCGGAATAAACAAATATTTTATCCCTCTTATTTATTGTAATCATCGCCTTATAAACTTGGCATCATACTTGCATTAATAAATCGTATAAGCAAAGTTTTTGTATGCGCTTACAAACTAAAGATAAGGGGGATTTGAATTGTTTGATGTCGGTTATTTCACACGACGCGTGACCGAAAAACTGAACACACTTAATCCAGGTAAAACTGCAGTACAAATGGAAAATGAGCAAAGCTGGACATATGAAGAGCTTCATCTTCGTTCAAATGCTTATGGAAATGCTTTAGTTGAAATGGGCGTAACGAAAGGAGACCGTGTTGGCGTTCTTCTCTACAATTGTCTCGAATATTTCGCATTGTATTTTGCAATCGCAAAAATTGGAGCAATTGCTGTTCGACTTAATTTTAGGTTAACGGCGCCTGAGCTTGAATATGTCATTAATGATTCTGGTGCCAAAGTACTTTGTTTTCACTCTGAGCTAAATGAAACAATTAGCTCGATCCGTAACAAAACCTCTGTCGAACATTTCATTTGCTTCTCAAAACAACAACATCATTATCCAAATTGGGCAGAAGCGCAAGCAATATTAGACGCTGGCAGTACAAAGGAAATTGACCCTGGAGAAATCAAGCTTGAAGACCCTGTTATGCTTATGTATACCTCTGGTACCACCGGCTTGCCTAAAGGTGCTCTTTGGACACATGGCAATACATTTTGGTTTTCTTCAATGCAAGCAATGCAGTGGAACTATACAGGTAATGAGATTGCAATGACGACAGGCCCTCTTTACCATGTAGGGGCAATGGAGGATATTGCACTCCCTACCCTATTAAGTGGCGGAACTGTCCATATTACAAAAAGCGGTGGCTTTGATATTAGCCGAATTCTTCAAGTAATCGATGAATGCAACATTACTGATTGTTTCTTATTTCCATTTATGATTTATGAGATGCTGAACTCTTCAACTACCTATCAACTTAATTCACTTAAACGCATTTATACTGGCGGTGACCCAATTATGCCTTGGGCAATTGAACAATTAAATGCCAAGTTCCCACATATCGGTCTTGTACAAGTCTATGGCCTTACAGAAGGAACACCAATCGCAGCCTCTCTTTCACCAGAAGATAACCGTACAAAGAGTCACACAGTCGGCAAAGCAATGCCACTTACAGAAATAAGAATTGTGAATGACAATCACGAGTCTATAGAAGCAGGTGAAATTGGCGAAATTGCAATCAAAAGTCCATCTGTTTCAACAGAGTATTGGAACAAACCTGAAGCAACAGCAGAAACCTTTGTGAATGGTTGGTGTCATACAGGTGATCTCGGCCAAATTGATGAAGATGGCTTCTTAACGATCGCTGGTCGAAAAAAAGATATGATTCGAAGCGGCGGCGAAAATGTCTATGCAGCTGAAATTGAAGACTTGCTTTACCGTCATGAAAAGATCAAAGAAGTTTCTATTATAGGAGTCCCTCATCCAAAATACATTGAAACCGTTTGTGCCATTATCGTAAAACAACCTAATGTTTCTCTCCCAGAAGAAGAAGTCATTCATTATTGTCAAGGAAAAATAGCTAAATATAAGCATCCAAGAAAAATCATTTTTGTCGATGAACTTCCTCGAACACCATCTGGCAAAGTTCAGAAATTTAAATTAAGAGAGCGTTATCAATCTATTGCCACTTGAGTTATCTGAATTTTCATTATTTATTGGAGGGATAGACATGTTTGGATTATCACCGTTATTAACGTTTATGTTATTTATTTTCTGGCCAGGTATTATCGTCGCAGCATCACTATGGGGTGTTTTTGCATTTAAAAGTGAAGGAGGGCAAAATAGATGATTCTAACGATTGGGATTATTTATTTACTACTCATGTTCGGGATTGGATTATGGTCAACAAAACACCAAAAAGACATGGGCACATTTTATATCGGAGGAAGAAGCTTTGGGCCATGGCTTATTGCACTCGCTGTTTCTTCGACTACAATGTCTGGATTTGGATTTGTCGGATTACCAGGACTTGTCTATGAAAATGGCTATTCCATCTTCATGATTGGCATATTCGCAACTGGCGGGATATTCGTTAGCTTTCTCATCCTTGCCAAACCAATGAGACGAATTACTGAGAAATTTGGCTCCCTTACAATTCCTGACCTCCTTGAAATTCGTTATAAAAGTAAAGCTGTGAGAGGGATTACCGCTTTAGCAATTCTAGGTGGAGCAATCGGTTATCAAATGGCCCAATATAAAGCACTTGGAAATATGCTGCAAACAATCCTTGGAATTAACTATCAAATGGCTCTCCTAATAGGTGTAACAATCTTAACGGTCTACGTTGTTGGCGGCGGGATCATCAGTGCTGTTTGGACTGATTTTATTCAAATGATCATTATGGTTATTGGTTCGCTTATCGTCTTTATCGGCGGGATGAACATGGTAGGCGGGATGACGAAAATGAACACAGATTTGGCAAGTATTAATCCAGATATGGTAAACGCTTATCATAGTACAGGTTCAATTGGAATCTTTGCGTTTATCTCTTACTTCTTCATCTATATGATTGGCCACCAAGGTCAACCTCACGTTGTTTCGAAGTTTTACATGATAAAGAAAGCTTCGATGTTGAAATGGGCATGTATCATTGCAGCTTCAACATACGGGATCACCGTTCTCCTTTGGTTCGCCGGTTTATATGCTCGTGTAATGGTTAGTAATGGTTCGATGGCTGCTCCTGCATCTCCTGATCTCGTAACCCCAATGTTTATTCAAACGTTTTTCCATCCGGTTGTTGCAGGTCTTATCTTTGCAGCGGTTATGGCCGCCATTATGTCTACGAGTGAAGCATTTTTGCTTGTTGCCAGCTCTTCAATTGTCCGGGATATTTATCAACAAATTATTCGAAAGGGAGAAGAGCTTCCAAAGACAAAAGAACTTGCATACTCACGAGGTGTTACGTTAGGTGTCATTGCTCTTACATTCTTACTTTCACTTAACCCGCCTGATTTAGTCGGCTGGCTCGGGAATGCATCCTGGGGTATTTTCTCCGCCTCACTCGTACCTGTTCTTAGTATCGGGCTATTATGGAAACGTGCCACTCGAGAAGCCGCTATTTGGTCGTCAGCTCTCGGCCTGATTTGTAGTCTTGGCTTATATATTTTAAAAGTAAAAGGCATCTATGTACCAAAGCTTGATACAGGAGCACTTGCGATGATTATTTCGACGGTTTCCTTTATCGGAATCTCGCTTATAACGAAACCTCAAGATAGCGAAATTTTCGAACAAGAAAATAATCGACACTATTATGATAATGACAAAAAAGCACTGTCAGTGGACACAACTACGACAAAAGCATAAACAATGGCCTATAAAAACAAACACCATCCAATCCCGGGCGGTGTTTGTTTTAGGCTTATTGCTTACAACGAGCTGAAGAAACAGGTAAACGAATATCTACTTCTGTTCCTTTTCCTTCTTCACTCTCAAACTGAATAAAGCCTCCATGGTTTTCAATAATCTTGAAACTGACCATCAGTCCTAATCCAGTTCCTTTTTCTTTATTCGAAAAGAAAGGCTCTCCTAACTTTGAAATCCGCTCCTTCGGCATCCCTATTCCTTCATCACAAATTTTCACAGAAATAAATTCTTCATCCACTATTTCTGAAGAAATTTTTATTGTCCCTCCATCAGACATAGCCTCAATTGCATTTTTCATAATATTAATAAAGACTTGTTTCAGCTGCTTGCTTTCACAACAAATAATCGGTAAATGATCCCCTAACAACAAATCTATTCTAATACTATGAAGCAATGCTTCTGGTTCTAGAAGTACACGTACTTCATTGAGAATGTCATGAATATGAGTGTTTTGAAATTGCATTTCTTGATGAGGCTTGGCAAGTAATAAAAACTCATTAATGATCGATTCGATCCGTTCTAGTTCTCCAAGAATGATTCGAGTATACTGTCCTTTCGTCTGCTCATCAATAAGTTGAATAAACCCTTTTATTGCAGTTAAAGGGTTTCGTATTTCGTGAGCAATCCCTGCTGCTAATTCACCTACAACCCCAAGCTTATCCCATTTACTTAGCAATAACTCTTTTTCTTTTAACTCTGTAATATCTTCACAAATACTAATGACTCTTTTTTCATTATTTTGTGCTTGATAAGCAGGATGTCTACGCCAACGAACCCATTTAATTTGTTTATCTGGCCTGACAATCCGATATTCTAATTCTTGGTAAGATGTAGCATCGCTAAGGCGGAAATTTTCATACTTTTCTTGATCTTCAGGATGTACCATTTCGATATAACGTGTTGGATCATTATAAGAAATGCTGTCGACTGGCACGCCCCAAATATTTTCATAGGCTGGACTTAAATATACAACACCTGAATGATCCGCTTTATGAATACAGAAGACCTCTTTCGTATTTTCAGTAATTTGGCGGATATTCTCCTCACTCTCCTGCAACTTTTCAAGCGTAACTTGCTGTTCATGAATATCTCGAATATGGACAGCTAGCCCATCATGGAACGGAAAGGTACAAATTTCATAATGTTTTTTTAACCCTTCAGAATAAGCTTTAAAGCGTAAGGGATTCTTTGTTTTCATAGAAGAGCGATATTTTTCTTCATAGATCGTGCCGACTATACTTGGAAACAGTTCCCAAATGTTTTCTCCAACAAGCTTTTCCTTACGAATCCCCCATATTTCTTCTAATATATGGTTCACATAGATGAAGTTCCAGTCTGTATCTACTGCAAAGAAGCCATCTAAAATACTTTCAATAATTTGTTCTAACCGCTGATTGGTTTGATCGAGTAAATTTGTTTGTTTCAAAAGCTCTTCTTCAATATTTCGTTGGTATGTAATGTCCCTTGTTGTAGCAAGGAAGGCACAGATTTTGTCTTCATCATATAACGGAGAAATAGTAAGGCTGATCGGAAAATATGCCCCATCTTTTCTCTGACGAAAAGTTACATGATTCACAATCCGTTCACCTTTTAGAACCCTTCCTTTTAAAACTTGAAATTCATCCTGTAAATGAGACGGAATAATAGGAAGGTGCATCCCTTGTACTTCTTCATTTGTCCACCCGTAAAGTCTTTCAAATTCCTTATTAACTTTAAGGGCTTTCCCATCAATATCTAAAATATCAATTGCATCCTCTGCATGTTTTAAGATCGGCTCATATTTATCACTTATTAGATCTGAGCTAGATTCTTTTGGACTCATTTCCTGCAGTACAACAATCAATTTTTCAGCTTTTTTATTATAGGTCATATTCCACTTCACACGTATGCAGCTTCCTCCCTCCCCAATAATCACTGATGGAAATGAGAAAGGGGTATCTTCCCCTACTACCTTTGTTAAATTTTCTAATACTGTCTCTTTTAAAGGAGATGGAAACAGCTCATATATGAATTGACCTTCTAACTCTTCCGATGAGTACCCTAATATCTCTGTAACAGCAGGATTACACAATTGAATTTTCCCTTTATCGTCAATGATAAAAAAAGCATCTTTCGTGATTGAAAGAAACCAGCTTATCTCTTTTTGGCCTACGAATTGTGGATTCAAAATAGCATCGAACATTTTTGTTTCACCCTCCTCTCCACTTACTATGAAGGAAATTCCCTATGATTGCAGTACAAATTGAACAACAAAATTAGACACTTTACTTACATAACGTTCTCTTACAAGCTCTTTAGCTCCATCCTTTCCACTTACTTCTACTTTATTCGACTTAATTGGATATTTGTGCATAATCAAACCTAATCTGGAAATCATAAATGATACAAATTGTCTTGAGTAAGGCGGGTGTTTTTTATGCATTGGCGTAAGCACACAGGGTTTTTAGGGAGAATTGAATATATAAAAGATTCATTCGAAAACCCTGCTGATCTAATCATCCATCATATTAAAAAGTCGACTTACTCTGTAGCTGTGATTTACTTCAAAAGTCTAGCTGACAAAGAAATTGTTCAAAGAGAGATTATTGATAGACTCCAACACGCAGAATTGCATGAGCCGTTAACTGAAACTTTCAGAAGAATCATTTCGACACCCTCAACCTTGGAGAAAACGGATGATAAAACACTGCTAGATGAACTATTAGATGGAAGTGCAATCGTTTTAATCGAAGGTGAATCTGATTACATTTGCTGTAGTGTATTTGCAGTTAGAGGACGTGAACCAAGTCCTTCTGAATCTGAAATTACGATACGCGGTCCTCATGAAGCATTTACAGAGCGTTTAGAAATGAATATAAGCTTACTTCGTATGCGTATTCGCCATCCAAAGCTTCGCTTAAAATCTGTAACAGTAGGAAAGGAAGTACGTACTAGAGTTGTTATCGCCTATCTTGAACACATCGCCCCCCAATCCGTTCTTGACGAACTAGTAAAACGATTAAATAAAATAGATGTGAATTATGTCCTGGAATCTCAACAAATTGAAGAAAATATTCAAGATAAAACACTTTCAGTATTCCCGACAATTGCAAACTCAGAACGTACTGACGTCATCGCTGCAAAAATTGTTGAAGGTAGAGTAGCGATATTCACAGACGGTACACCGTTCGTCTTAACTGTCCCAACATTATTTGTAGAGTATTTCCAAACACCAGAGGATTACTATCAACGTTGGGACATTTCAACATTACTTCGTATTCTCAGATTTTCCTCTTTTTTGTGGGGAATATTTGTACCTGCACTTTTTGTGGCACTGACCACGTTTCATCAAGAAATGATTCCAACCGAACTCTTAATCAGTATCGCTGCTCAACGTGAAGGCGTCCCTTATCCAGCTTTCTTTGAGGTAATGGTCATGGAGCTAATATTTGAAGTTTTACGGGAAGCTGGTCTACGAATGCCTAAACCAATTGGTTCTGCCATCTCAATTGTAGGCGCTTTAGTCCTTGGGCAATCAGCTGTACAAGCAGGGTTAATTTCTGCAGCGGTCGTTATTGTTGTATCGATTACAGCTATTGCAAACTTTGTAAGTCCTGCATACAACTTTGGTATCTCAGCAAGAGTTTTGCGTTTTTTCTTTTTGATTTTAGCTGGTTCACTTGGTTTCTATGGCATGTTCTTCGGTATTATGATGGTTCTTATTCATGCTGCGTCACTACAATCCTTCGGCGTCTCATTCCTTTCTCCTTTTGCGCCATTAAACTTAAGAGATTTGAGGGATTCTTATATTAAACTTCCCGACAACTGGGTGAAAAACAAGCTACCAAAGGCAATTGCAAGAAGGAGAGAGCGCCATTGACATACTTCAGCACTTACTTTTGGAAAGTTGTCATCTGTTCGATTATCTTTTTTATGCTTACAGGATGCTGGGATCAAAAGGACATTTCACAATTAGCGATCGTAGATCTAGTTGGATTTGAAAAAGACGAACGCACTGATGAATTCATTGTCTACTTTCAAGTCGTATATCCTTCTGGAACAGCTTCCCAAGAAAAAAGCATAGAAGCAAGTCCAGTCTATACAATCTCAAGTCGCCACACTTCCTTGAAGGAAGCAGTTGAGCTTGCGTCATTAAAGCTGCCAAGAAAATTATTTTTTGCAAAAACGAGAGTAATCTTACTTTCCCAACAACTTACACCAAAGGATTTAACGGAGATTTTTAATTTTCTAGAGCGTTTCCGGGAAACACGCGGTTCCATTTTAATGGCTGTTTCTACCTCGCCTTTAGAAGAAACGATGTATACAATGACGAAATTAAATGTTGTGCCTGGAGCATGGATTTTTAGTAACTTCCAAAACGTTCAAAAACAATATACAGCTACAGACATGAACTATCGAATTCGCGATGTCGTGGAACATTTTTTCAATGAAGGAAATGTGTTATTTCCTGCCATCACCACAACAGACAGCAATACCGACCAAGCATCAACTGATTCATTACATAGTATGGATGCAAGCGAAGGGATGTTTCAGCTTGAAGGAGGGATTGCTTTTCAAAATAAAGGTGAACCCGTGAAGTTTTCCATAAAGGATATGACAATGTATCATTTGTTAATGAATCGATTGGATCAAATACCCCTTACACTTAAGGAAGAAAACGGCTTACCTGAACAATATATTGAACTTACTGAATGCACGGTGCAAGATAAAAAACTCAAAAAGAAATCAATTCCTTCCTACCAATTTGATGTTTTCTGTAAAGCGCAATACTTAAATAGCAAAGGCACCGTTAACTTAAATTTACCTACAATCAACAAATTAGAAAAGATGGCAGAAAAGCAATTAGAAGCACAAATAGGTTCTTTTATAGCGAAGCTTAAAGAAGAAGATATTGATTTATTAAAGCTAACTACAAACCTCCCAAAAGAAGATAAAAACATAAAGCTAAAAGAGGTAAAGGTTAACGTTAAAACAAAAGTAATCTTCAATGAAGTCGGCAATATTACAAACCCATATAAGGAAGAGGAAGGAGGCTAAGCAAAGTGAACAAAACAGCCAATCCGAACCAACAAAAAAATGAGCTTACTACATGGCAGTTTTTCTTAATTGCTGCGAATTACTTAATCGGTCCTACTTACTTTGTTCAGATGAGTGGTTTAATTGGCAGCACAAAACAATGGGCTTGGCTTCCACCAACGCTTGCCTTCCTCCTTAGCTTAGGACCGATATGGGTCTGGCTTCATCTGCATAAGAAGTACCCTGGGAAAAACTTCGCCGAAATTTCAACAGAGCTTCTCGGCAAGAAATTTGGAGCTCTCATTACAATCATTTTTATTTATCTCTTTGTCCTTGTTGCAGCTTTCTCCACCCGAAATGTCGGTGATTTGATTACCACTGTATCCATGAAACGAACACCTATTACTGTGTTTCACTTTCTCACTTTAATTCCAGCTGTATATATGATTTCAAAAGGCGTTCGAACAATGGGACGCCTCGTCGAAATTTTAACCCCGGTGATTTTTTTAATATTCTGGGGGTCCCTCTTTTTGTTAATAGGAGAGTGGAACCAAGATCGCGTAATTCCTCCCCCAGATTCGTTCAATTGGAAAGCAATTCAAACTTCTACATTGGCTTTTTTTAGTTTTCCATATTTACAATTCATCGCAATTACATCCATTCTTCCATTAGCTCGAAATGAAGCTTGGGGAAGAAGAAGCATACTTGGGGCAAGTGCCGTGGCTACGATTTCAACAATTGCCGTCGTGTTTCTATTAATCGGCACAATTGGTGTCACTCGAATATCACATTTAACTTATCCAACCATTGCAGCTGCTCAAGAAATCCGTCTCTTTGGTGGTACGCTTGAAAACCTTGATGTGTTTGTTTCTTCAATTTTAATTAGTACAGTGGTCATTAAAGTTGCTGTCTTATTACATGCCTCTTTAGTATTTATTCAGCATATCTTAAACTTTCCATATCAAATACCGATTCTTATGCTGCTTACATTTGTGACGTTAGCTTTTGCCTTAGGTGTGCATGACAATATTATTGAAAACATTGATATCGCTCAAAAGCTAACACCATACTATTCCTTTTTGTTAGGTATTTTACTTCCGCTCCTCTTACTTGTCGTTTCTCTGTTTCGAAAAAAAGGAGGAGAGGGACAATGAAAACCTTTATGCTATTCTCTTTTCTTACCCCAGTCCTCTCTGTATTCATCTATATTGGCATGAAAAAAGATTGGAAAAGCTTCTTTACTTTTCTCTTACTCGCCTCTCTATCTGGATGGATTTGGTGGACATGGATACAAGGTGAAATAGCTGATCCACTTCAACCTATTCGCTTATTTACAAAGGCATCCCAAAGTATTTTTCCGTTTTTGAAATAGAGAAATCCCCGCTTCAAGTGGAGCGGGGATTAGAGCTAAGAATTTTCGGTAATTTGAGCTATTTCTTTATCTGCAATATGTTCATTTGCTGCTTCAATTTGTCTGTATTCATCTACTGAATCCCCTGCATAGTGGTCAATACTACTGTATGGATGCTCAGAGTTTATGTCTGTTCGAATTCCTACCTCTCCTCCCATGCTTGCTTGATTTGGTATTGGGAACTTTTTTGCGTCTTTCATGTTATCACCTCAATTATAGTTTTTATCGTTCACCTATTATCATGCATCTATTTTTCAAACGACAATTATCATAATTCTCTGCTACAATAATAAATAGCTGAACAAAGAAGGGAAATGGATAAGATGGCAACGGATGGACGTTATCGAAAAAACATTCAACCAGGATTAGAGGTTGACATTGTATTGAAGAAAGACCAAAGAACAGGAAAAACAACTCGAGGTACAGTCAAGGACTTGCTAACAAATTCTCAATATCACCCACACGGTATTAAAGTTCGCCTACATGACGGACAAGTCGGTAGAGTGGATACAATTATTGAGTGAAATCCTACAATAGGATTAAATTTATCTTGACATACCATTAAGAACAATGGTAAAAAAAGATAGTAATAAAAATTTGATATAAAGACATGCATTGAGAGAAATTCAGTAATGTTTCTTTTCCCTGTTATAGAGAGCTGATGGTTGGTGTAAATCAGTACATAGAAGAGCATGAAATTCACTTCTGGAGCAGCTTTTGCAGTATCTTGTAAAAGCCGGTTTTTAAACCGTTAACACAATAAAGTGATGAGGATTCGTCCTCATAACTAGGGTGGTACCGCGATGATAATCGTCCCTACGTAATTTCGTAGGGGCGTTTTTTATAACCTTTATTAGTTATCGGAATAATAATTAAATTTTTACAATTCAATATTTATACGTTGAAAGGAACAACAGTAGCTTCTTTATCCATGTTACAGCGAACTGATGGTTGGTGCGAATCAGTACATATAAAGCAGTGAAATTCATTCCTGGAGTAATACGGTTTGTCTCGATAAAGACTGAAAGAGGTAGAGAACATACAATGTTCTCTGAATTAGGGTGGTACCGCGGTGAAAGTCGCCCCTACGTTTGTGGGGGCGGCTTATTTGCGTCTACATAACAATGAAATAAATGGAAGGAGTAAGGAACATTGAAACAGACAGAACAATGGTCATCAAAGCTTAGCTTTATACTGGCTTCTGCAGGGTCTGCAATTGGACTAGGAGCAATTTGGAAATTTCCGTATGTTGCTGGAAACAGCGGAGGTGGAGCTTTCTTCTTTATCTTTTTACTGTTCACTTTTTTATTAGGCTTACCGCTATTATTAGCTGAGTTTGTTATCGGCAGAAGTACACAAAAAGATGCGATTGAATCTTATAAGGCAATTGCGCCAAATTCATTATGGCAATCGATCGGTTATTTAGGAATGATTACTTGTTTTATTTTGCTTTCTTTCTATAGCGTTATCGGCGGTTGGATACTTATTTACCTTTTCAAAGCACTTACTGGGCAATTAAGCGGGCTAGATGAGGGACAATACGCAGAAATTTTCCAAGCAACGATTTCAGATCCTGTAATCAGTGTCGTTGTACAATTTATCTTTATGTTTATTACAATGTTTGTTGTCGCCCGAGGTATTAAAAGAGGAATTGAGCGTGCTAGTCAAATTATGATGCCTATTCTATTCCTTATTTTTATTGTATTAATTATCCGTTCTGTCTCACTTGAAGGAGCAATGGAAGGAATTCAATTTCTTCTCCTTCCTGACTTTACGAAATTAACTGGAGAAACGATCTTGTTTGCTTTAGGGCAATCATTTTTCACATTAAGTGTTGGGGTATCTGTGATGGTAACGTACAGCTCCTACCTTTCAAAGGCTGAAAACTTACCACGTTCTGCAATATCAATCGTTGGGATGAATATCTTTATTGTTTTGCTTGCCGGTTTAGCTATTTTCCCAGCCGTCTTTTCATTCGGGTTAGAACCGAATGCTGGACCAGTTTTATTATTTAATGTACTTCCAGTTGTCTTTAATCAAATGGCATTTGGAATTGTCTTCTTTATTGCTTTTCTCTTGCTATTCTTATTTGCAGCATTAACGTCAGCATTCTCAATGCTTGAAATTATCGTTGCTGTTATTTCAAAAGGAGACAAAGAAAAGAGACAAAAATGGTCATGGATCATCGGGGGAGCGATTTTTGTCGTAGGTATCCCTTCCGCATTATCTTTCGGAGTGTGGAGTGATATCACCCTATTTAACAAAACAATTTTCGATTTAGCGGACTATTTAGTAAGTAACATCCTTATGCCGCTCGGAGCATTAATGATTGCCATTTTCGTTCCACTAAAAATAAAAAAATCAGCATTGCTTGAAGAGCTGCAACATGGTGGTGGGCTTGCTGTTGGATTATTCCAACTCTGGTATGTACTCATTCGCTTTGTAGCGCCAATTGCAATTTTTCTTGTCTTCCTTCATGTCGTTGGAATATGGAATATGATCTTTGGATAGTAATAACGAGACCTTCACCTGTTGAAGGTCTTTTTTAGTACTAGAAAAAAAAGCCTACTCCAAATTCCTCTGTTTAATAATGAAAAATAAAAGGTAGACAATCACTAAACACCCATTTATATATACAAAGCTTATTAATCATGAAAGACAGAGGCGAAAATCTTTATTGAGGAGTGTATAGAATGCAAGCACAAACGAAAGTGAAAACTGAAAAGCAACAACAGAACAGTAAGCTAGTGAAGGGTATGGTTGCAGGCGCAATTGCCGGTGCAGCGATTACAATGTTAGATTCTTCGACCCGCACACAAGTAAAAACAAAGACTAGAGGAGCGACTAGCTCTGTCAAACGAATAACAGGCAAAGTAAAAGAAAATCCTTCTGGCACTAAAGACCAAGTGATGGAACGTGTCCAAGGAGCTTCAGAAGTTCTGAAGGAAGTGATTAATGACCTTCAAAACATTTACGAGAAAGCAAGCGGAGATATCGTTGAAAAAGTAAATGACGTACAAGAAGATTCACAAGAAGCTTTCTCTTCTACAAAAGAAGCAGGAAAAGACTTAAAACAAGTTGGCGGAAAGCTTAAAGAGGCAAAGGAAGAATTAGTGAATGGGGCGGACCAATCACTTGAAAGTGAAATTAATGAACAAAGACGTGTGACACCTCCAGAATTGTAATATTCTCCACACAAAACCTAAGCCACGCCCTATTTGGGTCGTGGCTTAACATATGGCTAAGACCCCAATCCGACTGAAGGATTGGGGTTTCTTTAGTGAGTTTCCTCAATTAATAAAGAGCAATTTTTTGTGCCTAAACGCGCTTTATGTCGATTATTGTCGTTTTGTAATGGATACAATAATCTTACCGAATAGGTCATAAGGAGGGATTTAGAGATGTTCATTAACATTACAATTGGCTTAATTATTCCGTGGTTAATCGGTGTTTACTTATATAGGAAAGCACCGATTATGGTTATTTTAATCGCTCCAATCGGTGGGCTTATTTCTTTCATCTTAAATGATTGGGGATTTAATTATTTTTGGGAAGTTACACCTGTCTATAAGAACACCTCATTATCTGCTCTTCCTTATTGCCTTGGGTTGTATCCGATTTTAGCTTGCTCCTTCATTTATTTTTTGCAAAAGAAAGTCATAAATGACCTTATCTTGATGTTGCTATTCACCATTGTTTCCACCATTTCTGAGCGAATTGCAGTCATGCTTGGTAAAATCCACTATACAAATGGATGGAGTATCTTTTTTACCCTTACCTTCTACTTTGCTGGCTTTTTAACGACCTTTATTTATTATCGAATTTTAGTCAACCGAAAAATTTTACCGAAATAAAAAAGAGCAAACCACTATCAGTTTGCTCCCTTTCTCTCTTCTTATTATACATCCTTTAATTTATTGTTAATTGTGACACCTTCTGGCTTATAGTGAAGCTTCACATTTGTAATAACCTCTTTTGCGCCTGAATCGACGCCTACTTGTTGTGCTTCTTCAACAAGGTTCAAAATTTCTTTCACATTTCCTTCCACAACTGTTTCCATTGGGCCTACTTCATATTTTAACCCTGAGTTTTTAACAACTTCGACTACCTTTGGAATAAGACCATCCGTATCCATATCTTTTCCATTCGGCAATACTTGAATGCCTGCAGTCATTGTTGGCACTGTATCTCTCCTTCCTATTTTTGTCGTTTGTAAACCGTTCCTTTTTTCAATATTTATTAAACATGGTGGTTAGCTGTTTTACCAATATTTCTAAAGGGTAAAGCGCTAGTAGATTCCATTAATTCGATAAAGGAATGTACACAATGATGTTCAAAAAACTACTACCTCTTGAAATCCAGAAATATCTAGCTATGTCAAAGCGACAAAGACAATATGAGCTTTCTTTAACCTTGTGGTATATGCCTCTTGTTTATATCGGAGTAGCGTTACTACTTGTAGCTTTAACACTTTATTTAGACTTAAGATTAGAGATTTCTAATTATGTAGGTTCATTCTTTCACGCAAAAGCACAGCCTACTCGTTTGTTAGTAAGTGCGCTAATCGGGGGTATTTTAACACTTAGCGCATTTACTTTGAACTCTGTACTCGTTGTTTTAACAACGTTTAGCGGTCAATTTTCTCCCCGAATGTTACTAAACTTTATCTCAGACAGAATTACTCAACATATTCTTGGTATTTTCCACGGAAGCTTTGTCTATGTATTAGTTGTCTTTCTTTTTATTACAAGCAAACCAGAGGAATACTTTGTTGCAGTGCCAAGTATGACTGTTTTACTTGCTTTCCTTTCAGCTGTAACGTTTATCTTCTTCATTAACCATGCAACAAGCTGGATGCAAGTTCATAACATTACGTACAACATGAAGAATGAATCAAAAAGTATTATTAAACAGTCATTGAAAGATGAACTTGAACGATATCGAGTTGTTAAACCAGGAAACATGTTAGAAGATTATCGAAACCATGAAAAATTAGCGCTTTCCCCTCAGTCAGGTTATGTTCAATGGTTCAACTTTCGAAAAATGCTAGAAGAAGCACGAAAAGATGATATTGTTATTCAGTTATATAATAAAGTTGGCGATTATACGTTGAAAAATAACCGGCTTTTTTCTTATTGGGGACCCGGCGCAGAACAAATTGATGTAGCTAAATACTGCAGTTTAATTGAAATCGGCTACAAAGAGACAGAAATTCAAGATATTAAGATGGGGATGAATAAGCTTACAGAGATCGCAATCAAATCACTCGGCAATGACGACCCAAAAACAACAATTACAACTATTCATCAAATGGCTGACCTACTTTTAGCTGTCGAAGGTGACATCACCTTTACCCCATACTTAGCAGACAAAAACAATCAAACTCGTATCGTCATGGCCTCAGAAGATTTTAATTATTATTTATATCGAGGGTTTGGTTATATTCGTCATTATGCAGGTGATAATTATCTAATCATTACAGAAATTATCCTAGCACTCAGCATGATTGCTCAATCAATCAACAGCGACAAACTTGAAACGATATGGGAATTCAGCAGAAATACAATCGACCACATTCCAACTGAATTTATATACGACCTAGATCGTGACTATTTATTAGAGAAGCTGTACCATTTAGCTTTATTCACAGACCACGAAGAAGACTATTATACTGTAGAAAGACGTTTACTAAAAATCGAAGAGCAAATATAACGAAACGATGGCTGCTATTGCTTAAGCCATCGTTTTTCTGTTTCTAGGTTATTCGATACACTCTTGTTTCATACGGCTTTAATGTAAAGCTTTTTATTGCTTTGTGCTTTCTAACCGGATAGTTGTTTAATAATAACTGTTCAAATTTCAGAAAGAAATCATCTGCTTTAAACCGTACTCTTTTTGTTGATAAATTACATATCACCAAGGCTCTATCTTCATCAATGGTTCTTTCATAGACAAAGGTATGTTTATTTTTTGGGTTCAGCAGTTTATACTTCCCATAAGTAAACACAGGATTATCTTTTTTTAATTGAATCATTTGTTTATAAAAATGAAGAATGGAGTCTTTTTCATTTAACTGTTTCTCAACATTAATGACTTTATAGTTTGGGTTAACTTTCAACCAAGGTTTGCCTTCTGTAAAGCCGGCATTGGGCTTGTTTGACCATTGCATCGGTGTCCGGCTATTATCACGGGACGATGCCCAAATGAATGCCATTATTTCATCATGTGATATGCCTTCTTCTTTTTTCTCAGCGTATAAGTTTTTGGCTGCAATATCATCGTAATCCTCAATAGAAGGAAATTGGACATTCGTCATCCCAATCTCTTGCCCCTGATAAATAAATGGCGTGCCTTGCATTAAGAAATACATCGCCCCCATGGAAGTCGCGCTTTCTTTCCAGTACTCATCGTCGTTTCCCCATGTTGAAACGACCCGTGGTTTATCATGATTTTCAATAAACAGCGCATTCCACCCATCCTCTTCTAAGCCATTTTGCCATTTCGTTAATACTTTCTTAAATTTTACGATATCTAATTCTGGCTTTGTTTCAGCGTCCCAAAGCCCTAAATGTTCAAATTGAAAAATCATATCCATCTTACCTTTTGCTTCACCAACCCAAAGGTCAGCCTCTTCAATACTGACGCCATTCGCCTCTCCAACGGTCATCACATCATAATTACCATAGGTACGGTCTTTTAATTCTTGAAGAAATTCGTGAATGCCAGGTTGATTCATATGCATCGCAAATGAGGAAACATACTTTTTCTTCTTTGGGTTTGGCATATCTGGTAAATGAGGACGTTTTTTGATATGACTAATCGCATCAATTCGAAATCCATCTACTCCTTTATCAAGCCACCAGTTTACCGTATCGTAGAGTGCATGTCGTACTTCTTCATTTTCCCAGTTTAAATCAGGCTGCTTCCTTGAAAATAAGTGTAAATAATATTGTTGGGTCTCTTCATCATACTCCCATGCAGATCCGCCAAAAATACTCTCCCAATTATTTGGTTCCTTCCCTGATTTTCCGTCTCTCCATATGTACCAATCTCGTTTACTATTTTCTTTAGAGGAACGTGATTCAATAAACCAAGGGTGTTCATCACTTGTATGGTTCAGCACAAGGTCGATGATTAACTTCATTCCCCGCCTATGCACCTCGTGAAGAAGTTGATCAAAGTCGCTCATTGTACCAAAATCAGCCATGATATCTTGGTAGTCAGATATATCATAGCCATTATCGTCATTCGGTGACTGATATACTGGACATATCCAAATGACATCAATCCCTAAATCTTTCACGTAATCTAATCGTTGAATAATTCCTTGCAGGTCACCAATGCCATCCCCATTTGAATCTTGGAAGCTACGCGGATAGATTTGATAACCAATTGCTTCTTTCCACCATTTTTTCTTCTCCACATCATAACCCCCTCTTCATGTTCATAATACCCTGAATTTTCGTTTGTATGTCTTTGTTTAGGATAATGGATGAGCTTAGGGATTTGAGCCAGTTCCTTTCTTCCCTTTTAACTTAGAGAGCAGGAATTCTAATTTACTAAATAACCATTGAATAGCTAAACCATGCAGAATAACGCCAATGATGGAGGTAATAGTAAGAAGCCATAATGTAGCTGTAGTTGGAGCAACCCCGGAGTTATGACCAAAAAACATCAGTTGCCTTATTATAAAAAGTAATGAAGTATGATATGCACCAATGCTTTCTTCTATTTGCCAGATTATAAGAGCTTCAGTTGCTAAAAATACAAAAATTGAAAGGAAGAGCATGGTTTTCGATTTGTAGGTTAGTTTGTCAACGAGAGGCTGGAAATAATACTTTGTAATCGTTTTGATTCGAAATAAGTAAATGATCCGTACAACTCTTGCTACTTGAAAAAACTGATCAAGCGGAATAATCGCAATCACAAGAAAAGGATTCTGCTTCAGAAACTCCCACTTATTCTCCGAACGTATAAATCGCACTAAAAAATCAAGAAAAAAAGCAGCCCAAACAATTAAATTAATTGTTGTGTTATATGATTGATTTGTCCAAAGAGTAAGGATTGTAAGCATAACAAGTACAATCATTATCACTTCATAAATTCGTTTCATCACACTTTGCATAGCTCATCCCCCATTTATAAGCTCTAGTTCCATTATACTTGTTCTTTCTGGAAATCGCTTACATATTGAGATAATTTGCAATAGAAAAGCTCACTTCCTATACAATAAGAAAGTGAGCTTTTCGAAGAATGGAGCCAAGGGGGCTCGAACCCCTGACCTTCGCGCTGCCAGCGCGACGCTCTCCCAGCTGAGCTATGGCCCCGTATATGTATATCTAATATTTTATTCACAATTCCTTCTATTGTCAATCATTCTCATATATACGTACAAACCTGCCTCAATAAATTGTATAATGAAGTAAAGCTAGAGAAAGGATGAGCGCCAAGATGGGAATGCCGCTTGAATTAATTACGAATATCATTACGAATGGAGAAGCAAAACGAATTCAAGACAATACCTTTGAACTTATAAAGGATGGATATCGTCTCTATCCATTGGATGTAGTACTTGAAGTGCGGAAGACTGAGGACGGCGATGTAAATGCACAAGCGATGATTCGTAAAATTACGTGGGAAGATAACAAAACGATTTTAATTTATGATTTAACAAGCTTACATTCACCTAATTAACAGTTCGCGCAAAGCGAGCTGTTTTTTTGCTTATACCCTTCTTGTATTCTGCCCATACTGTAAAAGATATCATAGAAGGAGGGCAGCGTATGAGAAACAGTCGAACAATCGGCTCGTTGTTACGTGCTTCAAATATTTTACGTTTATTTTTTATCATGTGTGGGTTAATCGTAATTTTCGGCATTATTATTCATTTTCTTGAGCCGAATATTTTCCCAACGATCTTTGATGGAATTTGGTGGGTTGTAATTACCGCTTCCACTGTCGGGTATGGCGATTATGTACCAACCAGTACTGCTGGTCGAATTATCGGTATTCTATTGATCTTGTCTGGCGGTGCTTTTGTGACGTTTTACATTACAGCCTTGTCTGCGTCAACGATTAATTTTTTGAATGCTTACAATGAAGGGGCAGCCACTTTTCGCGGAGAGAAGCATGTTGTTTTTGTCGGTTGGAATCAACGGGTTAAAAGCACGATTGAACAAATTCTTAACTTAGAGCGTAACACTCATGTTGTTCTAATTGACCAAACCCTACAGCAAAATCCATACTCCTTACCGAAAGTTCATTTCGTAAAAGGCGATCCAACAGATGATGCTACCTTACAACAAGCAAACATTCAAAGGGCTGAAACAATCTTAATTACAGCTGATCAAAATAAAAATGAAAAAGATGCAGATATGAGCTCTATTCTTACGCTAATTACTGCAAAAGGATTAAACCCACAAATCCATAGTATCATTGAAATTTTAACTGCTCAACAAGTCGCAAACGCCAAAAGAGCTGGTGCTGATGAACTAATTGAAACGAATACTTTTTCAAGCTTCGTCATGATGAATAGCTTCTTATCACACGGAATGTCAGATACCATCTTTACAATGTTGAATCATATTAAGGGAAGTAAGCTGAAATTTGTTGCAGCACCTGAAGATTGTATAGGAGCGATATTTGGAGAATGTAGTCAAGCTTTTCTCAAGGAGCAAAAATTATTGCTTGGAGTAAAAAGAAACGACGAATCCATTGTGAATCCGCCGCTTGACTTTCAAATTGCTAAAGGAGATTATCTATTAGTTATCGAAAATTAAACATGTAACACTTGTTCCAACTCTTTTACTAATGACTCTCCTACTTGAACAAGCTCCTTTGGAAATTCTGCATCTGGGTCTTCAGGTTCTGAGAACTGGTCAAATGAAGCTTTGAAGTTAAAAACGTGCACATTATCATCTAATCCACGCTGGTATTTATGTGACAGTAGAAACGGCTTCTGAAGACGTACAGTACATCCCTTCGAATCAAGCTGTCCGTCAACGGCTTCAAACGGCACCCGTAGAAACTGATAGCCTACTTCATCATCAATTTTATAGTCGAAATAACCATGATCATAATCCCAGTTTCCACCAATATCATATCCAATCGGCTTCAGTGTTTGTTCTAACTCAAACAATCCGATGACCTTTCCTTCGACCTTTGAATTTACTGGTATCATAAGCTCGGACACCACCCTTTATATCATTCTGTTATTAGATTGCCCAATCATTTAAGAATCATAATCAAGTATGCTAATTTCCATATTATACAAACAAGCAACTTGTCGTTTTTCATACAATAACGCTTTTCTTCATAGGTATAAATATATGTGTCTTAAGGAGGCGTAATATTTGAAAAGAATTGTACTCTTATTGCTGAGTTGTTTGTCCCTCCTTCTTGTGCCTACCATGTCTTCTGCAGCGCTTAAGATAAATCCACCGATCTATGTTTTTGTTGATGGAAAAGAGCCAAACTTTGTTAATCAACCTTATGTGAAAAACGGCACAACTATGGTTGAATTTCGTCCGATTTTTGAAATGTTAGGTTTAACAATTGATTGGAATGCCAAACAAGGAAAAATTACAGGCAAGAACAGCAATAAAATTATTCAGTTATTTCTTAATCAACGAAATGCCTACATTAATAACAATAAACAAATCCTTACTAATGCTCCGGTGCTCAAGAATGGCAAAACAATGATACCACTTCGTTTTGTAGCCGAAGCAACAGGTAAAAAGGTCTTCTGGGATGAAAAGACACAGATGATTATTATTAATGATGGTAAGTTTGCAAAAGCTGATTTTTCTTTTTCATTAGATGATTTAAATGAGCAGTTTCTTAAAGATGCCGAAAATGGATTCCTAGGACCCTTTCATGCCTCACTTACAGCTAATTCATTAGGACAAGTCGTTAACACGTATGGCTTTCCAGAATATCGTCATAACGGCTCTTACGCCTCAGAAGACATACCTGGACTGAAATACGGGCATTATTGGATTTTCTTCCTCGGTGAGAAAGGAAATACGTATCTCCTTCAGCCGAAAATTACCGAAATTGCTGTGAGCTTACCGAATAAAACAACAAATGCCCATATTACGAATCGCATCGGAAGTCCACATGAAATCGACGAAGGACTCTACACAAATCTACGCTACTATACTGGACCATATACTCTGACCGTTCTTTCAGCAAACAGCAACCTTGATGGGAATGCGTGGTGGCTGAAGATTAATTAAGTAAACCATCCTCTTATCAGACTCTAAAACAACAAAGAGCTTCGCCGCTTAACACGGTGAAGCTCTTTGTCATCATGAATTATTTTTTAAGGCGCAGTTCTAATGCGGCTTTGTCTGCTTCATAGCCAGGCTTTCCTAAGAGGGCAAACATGTTTTTCTTATAGGCTTCAACACCAGGCTGGTCGAATGGGTTAACGCCTAACAAGTAACCGCTCATTGCGCATGCTTTTTCGAAGAAATAGACAAGGTAGCCAAATGTATAGGCATCAAGCTGCGGTAAGTGGATGACAAGGTTAGGCACGCCGCCATCTGTGTGGGCAAGCATTGTTCCTTCATATGCTTTCTTATTGACGTAATCAACTGTTTTTCCTGCAAGATAATTCAAGCCATCTAAGTCTTGTTTATCTTCATCAATTGTGACTTCTTTGCGCGGCTTTTCAACCATTAATACTGTTTCAAATAAGTCACGGCGACCTTCTTGGACGTATTGACCGAGAGAATGTAGGTCTGTGGAGAAGTTTGCAGAAGCAGGGAAAATTCCTTTTCCATCCTTTCCTTCACTTTCTCCAAATAACTGCTTCCACCACTCGCCGAAATATTGTAGGGCCGGTTCATAATTGACAAGCATTTCAATAGACTTTCCTTTATTATATAAAGCATTTCGAATAACAGCGTATTGATATGCAGGGTTTTGCTCAAGTTCAGACGCACTCAGTTGTTCACGTGCATCGGCTGCGCCTTTCATCATCGCTTCAATATCAATACCACTTGCCGCAATCGGAAGTAGACCTACTGCCGTTAGAACAGAGTAACGACCACCAACATCATCCGGAATGATGAATGACTCATAGCCTTCTTCTTCGGCTAGAGTTTTAAGTGCACCTTTTTCTTTATCTGTTGTAGCGTAGATTCGTTTGCGAGCTTCTTCTACGCCGTATTTCTCCTCTAGATGCTTTCGGAAGATACGGAAAGCAATTGCCGGCTCTGTCGTTGTACCAGATTTTGAAATTACATTAATCGAAACGTCTTTATTTTCAATTACATCAAAAATATCCTGCAAGTATGTGGAACTAATATTGTTTCCAACAAAGATTACTTGCGGTGTTTTACGTTGTTCCTTGCTTAACGCGTTATAAAACGAGTGATTTAACATTTCCATTGCTGCACGCGCACCAAGGTATGAACCACCAATCCCAATAACAAGCAACACGTCAGAATCATTTTTTATCTTCTCTGCAGATTTTTGAATACGAGAGAATTCTTCTTTATCATAATCACGCGGCAAGTCTACCCAACCAAGAAAATCATTGCCTGGACCTATTTTCTCATGAATCGCATGATGAGATACCTTCACAATATCACGCAAATATGTAAGCTCGTGTCCTTCGATGAAATCTGAAACATTTGAGTAATCAAAACGGATATGTGTTGTCATTAAATTGTTCCCTCCATATTTAAAGGTTGGCTCTTTCACTTTATCGAAAGAAAACAGCGGAAGCAAGAAACTAACCAAATGTAAACGTTGACATCCCCAAAAAAGTTCAAGTTCCCATCGTTAAGGCAATTTCCCGCTCCGCTGTTTCATAAAACATTGGAATAAATGATATTATTTAACTGTAATCCGAGCCTTTACTTCGTCTAGTTCGATTGCCATGTCATTATATTCATCAATACAATTTTGTTCATTTGTATAAACCATATCCATTGGCGTAAATGCAACATAATATATTGGGCCAACTTGGGACAATAAGCCATCTTTGTATTTACTGTTCTTTACTTCTTGCTGATACTCTTCTTTTTGAATTTGTGCAAGTGAAAACAATGACTGTTTGCTTTCGGATTCTTTACAAATGTGCAAGACCTCTAATCTGTTTCCATCTTCAACGACTTCATATTTTCCAGTCCAGCTTTTTGGTGTTGCAAAGCTGACATCACCTAAGCCAAATTGTTCAGTAATTGGACCTTCACCATTGTTCGTATTTTGCCCCGTACAACCAGCTGATATGAAAACGACAACCATCATAACGAAGAGAAAGAACTTTTTCATTTTGACAACTCCATTCAAAAAATGGTTATGATTTCATATTCTATCGCATTTCACTCAGCAAAGGTATGAACAAAAAAGTACAAAAGAGCTTGGACAAATCAATTTTGCAAAAAGAAAACCCGAACAAAGTTGTTCAGGTTTTCTTTAAACAGCAACAAATGCAGTGACCGCTCCGTCAACATACTTCGCTTTCCGCGGGCACGGCCTCAGCCTCCTCAGAAAGCAAAGACCGCGCTTTCTTGCGGGGTCTTCGGATCGTGCTGTTCCCGCAGGAGTCTACGTATGTTGACTACGCTAAAGCTTATCCATTTGATGAATAATCTTTCATTGTTCGTCTTTTCTATTAACAATTAATGTTGTTGTCTCAGCTTCTTCTAACTTAAAGAGACATATGCAATATTTGCAGTACGTCCTCTCTATTTAATTTTTTGAAGTTACCAAATTCGCCATTAACCATTGCTTTATCTGCAATAACCTCTAGCTTAGAGTCGTCAATATCATAATCAGCAAGGCGTTCAGGTGCACCAAGGTAGGACCAGAAAATACGCACTTTTTCAATTCCTTCAAGTGCAATTTCTCGGTCAGATTTCCCTGATGGATTAACATCAAATACACGAATCGCAAACTGTTTAAACCGTTCAACATTTTCATCTAGTACATGCATCATCCAGTTTGGGAAAAGAATCGCAAGTCCACCAGCATGAGGTATGTCATAGACGGCTGAAACAGCATGCTCAATGTTGTGACTTGCCCAATCACCACGAATCCCTACTTGAAGCGAGTTATTCAAGGCGATTGTACCAGAGTACAGAATCGTCTCGCGATGCTCGTAGCTTTCTAAGTCTACCAACAGCTTTGGTGCTGTTTCGATAACTGTTTTCAATAACCCTTCACACATCCGATCTAGGAGCGGGGTATTTGGCGTATTATGAAAATATTGTTCAAACGTATGCGACATCATATCAACTATGCCATAAATCGTATGATCCTTCGGCACGCTCATCGTATACGTTGGGTCCATAATCGAGAATTTTGGATAGACAAGCGGACTGTTCCATCCATATTTCTCTTGTGTTTCCCAATTTGTAATTACAGAGTTCGGATTCATTTCTGACCCCGTCGCCGCTAATGTTAGGACTGTACCAAGTGGAAGTGCTGTTTCTGGCTTAGCTTTTTTCGTAACAAAGTCCCATACATCGCCCTCAAATGGCGCTCCTGCTGCAATCGCCTTGGCACAATCAATAACACTGCCACCACCGACAGCTAACACAAACTCGATACCTTCAGCTTTACAGATTTCAACACCCTTATGTACAGTCGTCAAACGAGGATTAGGCTCAACACCAGTCAATTCATGCACTGATGCATCTATCTTCTTTAATTCAGCTAACACGCTGTCATATACACCATTCTTCTTAATGCTTCCTCCTCCATAAACAAGAAGCACTTTTTTTCCGTAGGAAGCAACTTCCTTCCCTAGCTTTTCAATTTGATCTTTACCGAAAATTAATTTAGTCGGATTGTAATAAACAAAGTTATTCAACTTCTCCACCTCCATCAAAAAATTAAGAAGCCCTTTATTATTATGAACGTACTAAAAAATAAAAGTAAAGCAATATACATTTTGTTAAAAAATGAATGAATAAATAACCATATCAATTCGCATGATATCAAGTGAACGATGAAATTTAAGGAGGCAATAATATGAGTGGTTTACAACGTACAGCACTTGCACTTGTTATTATCGGTGCAATCAACTGGGGACTTATTGGTTTCTTCAGATTTGACTTAGTCGCAGCAATCTTCGGAGGACAAGACGCTGCTCTTTCACGCATCGTCTATGGCCTAGTAGGCATCGCAGGCCTCTACGCCCTTACACTTCTATTCAAACCAGACCAAGAACTAGAACGCGCCCCAGAACCAAGCCGTTAATACGAAAAGCGGAGGCGCCTTGCTCAGGGGCGACAAGCATAAGACAGAATGCGGAGAGGACCGCTTTTTGTCCTCGCAGCAGGCTGACTTATGACCTCGAGCCCCTAGGCGCCGCAGCTGGATCAAAGGAACGCTGGCTAAGAACGTCACGTCCTGTGACAACGCCTGCACTAGCACATCCTGTGCGTCGAAAGCGGAGGCGCCTTGTTCAGGGGCGACAAGCATAAGGCAGAATGCGGAGAGGACCGCTTTTTGTCCTCGCAGCAGGCTGACTTATGACCTCGAGCCCCTAGGCGCCGCAGCTGGATCAAAGAAAAGCGGAGGCGCCTTGCTCAGGGGCGACAAGCATAAGGCAGAATGCGGAGAGGACCGCTTTTTGTCCTCGCAGCAGGCTGACTTATGACCTCGAGCTCCTAGGCGCCGCAGCTGGATCAAAAAAGGAAGGCGTCCACATGGACACCTTCCTTTTTCACCTTAATTACTTCTTAAGGAATTTTTTACGGTCTGAAGACTGGTCAATCCACTCTTCCAGCTTGTCTTTCAATGTGTTGAAACCAGCTGGAGTTGTTTCTTCTTCCTGCTTCTTCGCATTGTTTTGACGCTTAGGACGACGCTCTTTCTTTTCCTCTTGTTTTGGAGGCTCTTGTGTTGCACGAATTGATAGGCTGATTTTGCCTTTTGCTTCGTCAACTGAAAGAACTTTCACGTTTACTTCATCACCGATTGAAAGATGCTCATTTACATCTTTTACATAGCCATGAGTAATTTCAGAAATATGGACAAGACCTTGAGTCTCTTCATCCAAAGCAACGAACGCACCGTATGGTTGAATACCAGTTACCTTACCTGTTAATACACTTCCAACTTGATATTTTTCTGCCAATGGAAACACTCCCAATTTTTCGTTTTTGCGCAATTTTAGATTATAGCACAAGTCGGGAAATAATGCAAAGAACTGTTTGTCTTTCTGGATGCTTCAAGCTTGCTTGCTACGTGCATAATAAATTGATAATATTTCTTAAAATATTGTCACTGCATCGGTAGCCAAGATACCTTCCAAATACCTTGATCATTCTTCAATAATCGAAAGTACTTTGGCTCCTGCTCTTCAGTTAGGATTATTTTCACAACTCGTGTTTGCTCATCAATTGATTCTGTATCAATTGAATCAATTTGTTCATTAATTGATTTCCAGTCAACTGAAGGAACTTCATTCACTGAGCTCATATATTCATCCTTCGCAGGAACATAATAATTGTTACCATGCATATATAACGCATACTTTGTTTCAATATCATTGATTTCTTCTGCATGTACATATAGACGCATCACATCAAGCGGACTTAACCCTTTTAACTTGGCTTCATCCTTAGAACTTGCAAATTCCCTATATACGCTTGATAAGTCATCTCCTAGTGGAAGAAGCTTTTCTTCTGATTCGGATTGTTTTGGTGATTGAATTGAAACTCGCTGACTTAATCCTCCGATAACATAGGAAGAAGACTCTTTCGAACGTACAAATTGATTTTTTTGCAGGATATCATAATAACCTTTAATTGTATAGTATGTTTGTTGATTATCGTACATTTGCATAAAACGTTCATAGCTGTCTTTCACTTCCGGTAGTAACTTTCCATTCGAATCAAATACAGGTGAATTATCTATCCCAAAAAGATAATAGGTTAAAAATTGGTAATAATATTGATGCAAATCAGGACTCTTACTGAAAGTAGGATTTCTCATCATAAAATCCTCAAGATTGATAATACGATCAGCTAATTCATCCCAACTAATTGTTAACGTTCCATCAGATACGACATTAAGGTTTTGGCGAATTGCAAAATAATCATTTATTTGTGCAGATAATTCATCATACAATTGCTTCTGCATCCATTTATAATTTATTGCAATCCCGAGCATTCCTTCTCCATTTTCCACAAAGACAAGACCATTTTTCTGAACAAATTCTGCAAAATGACGAACTTGAGCATTTTCTATCGTACTTGGTTCATTCAAACGATGAATTAACTTATCTTGCGGAATAGAGGAAACCTGCTGACGGAAATTCTTTTCCTGCCATTCAACGATCAAAATTTCACTTAATTGTTGTTGTTTTTCTAAAATATCAAGAAGCTGTTCTTCGCTCTCATACCACTCAGCTCCATTTTTTTCAAAGGCTTGAAGATTGGCTGCTGGAATATTCAATTTATAATCTAGATACGCTTTTGCATCTTTCTCAATTCCCTTTGACGTCTTCTTATCCCCAACATATAGCATATCTCCATGTTCATAAATGGTATATAAATTCTCATTCACTTGTTGTACAACCTGGTCGACATAATCTATTTGCTCTAAATTTGTTAACGTTGTCATGCTTCTTAATTGCTCAAGCTTCTTGTCAATATGAGTATTGATTTCCTCTTTAATAAGAGCTTTTTCTTTGTCTGTCAGCTGGTCAGCCTCCTCTTTCGCTGAAAGAACTTCTGACCCTTCCTTACTTAGCTGCCCATCATTTTGTGGAAGAATATATTGAGCACCTAATATGCATGCAATTAAAATAACAGCAACACTACTGACAATAGAAGGAAGCTTTGAGAAACGCATCTTCTTACATCGCTTCTTCTCTTGTGTAAAGACATAATTAGTTACCTTATCAGCAGATGTTGAAGAAGGCATTTTTTCATATTCATCTTTTAATTTATTTAGGCGTTTTTCTAATAATCGATCATCCATGATGCTCACCACCTTCTGCTTGTTCTTTCAACAGCTTCTTCAACATTTGTTTGGCCCGTAGCATACGGGTTTTCACAGTCGGAAGGCGGACATCTAATATATGGGCAATTTCATCGTATTTTTTGTCATGAAAATAAAACAATAAGATCGGTAGTCGATATTTTTCGTCCAGCCTTTGGATGCATTGATGCAACACCCTGTCATCTTCATCCTGCAAAATGTATTTTTCCACAGGAGGTTGGTCCTCTGTACGTTCTTTTTTAATCTTGACGACTTTTCGAAGGTTTTGCGACTTCTTCCTTGCCATATCACGTGTAACGTTTAATGTGATTTTATAAAGCCAAGTCGAAAATTTATTTTGAGAAAACTGATCTAGAAACCTGTATACCCTCAGGAAGACTTCCTGTACGATATCGTCGACTTCGTGATGTGGATTTCCTAGCTGAAAGGCAAAACGTTCGACAGTTGGGTAATACATTTCAACAAGCTGCTGAAACGCTTGGCGGTTCCCATTTTTTGCTTTTATTATGAGTTCTTCTTCCGACATTCCCTTGCTCCCCCTCTCACCTCATTAAACGCATTTATCCTTTTATTTGTTTCATTGCCTCTAAGAATTTTTTCCCAAGTTGACAAGCAAGCAAGGACATTTTATAGTGAAAAAATCGTTTAAACTTGACAAGTAAAAAATGAAACAGTTACAGCAAAGGAGTGGTACAGCTATGACAAATCATGAACAATGGTCCTCAAAGATTGCTTTCATTCTTGCTGCAGCCGGTTCAGCAATCGGCTTAGGGGCAATTTGGAAGTTCCCATATATGGCCGGAATGAATGGTGGAGGCGTCTTTTTCCTTTTGTTCTTAATTTTCACAATTTTCCTTGGAGCTCCAATGCTTCTCGCAGAGTTTGTAATTGGACGCCGCTCTCAGAAAGATGCGGTGGATTCATATCGTACACTGGCTCCGAATAGTAAATGGCACTATGTCGGCTATTTAGGAGTTGTAACGTCCTTTCTATTACTTTCATTCTACAGTGTCGTTGGCGGATGGATTCTTTCTTACCTATTCCGTAGTCTCACAGGGCAACTAAGTAACTTATCAAATGATGGGTATGGTCAATTATTTAATTCCATTATTGCTAACCCGTGGGAAGTGCCGATTGCACAGTTTATTTTTATGCTCCTCACAATTTTCGTTGTACAAAATGGTGTTAAAAAAGGCATTGAAACAGCCAGCAAATATATGATGCCAGCACTATTTATTCTTTTCATTGTGCTTGTGATTCGCTCCCTTACACTTGAAGGGGCAATGGAAGGCGTTAAATTTTTATTAAGCCCTGACTTTTCAAAATTAACAGCTGAGACGGTGATTATGGCGTTAGGCCAAGCATTCTTTGCGTTAAGTGTTGGAATCTCAGTAATGGTAACGTACAGTTCTTACTTACCAAAATCAGAAAATCTTCCACGGTCAGTCACATCTGTTGTTTCGTTAAATATCTTGATTTCTTTATTAGCTGGACTAGCAATTTTCCCTGCTGTTTTCGCGTTAGGGTTTAATCCAAGTGCTGGACCTGAGCTTATTTTCATCATCTTTCCAGCTGTATTCGATAAAATTGCTTTTGGTGGTTTTTTCTTTGCCATTTTCTTAATTCTTTTGTTATTTGCAACATTAACATCAGCATTTTCAATTCTTGAAATTGTTGTTGCTTCTGTGGCAAAAGATGATACAGAGAAAAGACGGAAAAGCTCTTGGATTATTGGCTTACTCGTATTTATTACAGGTATTCCTTCAGCCCTTTCATTCGGGTTGCTTGGAGAATTCACACTGTTCGGTAAGGTTTGGTTTGATTTCGCAGACTATCTTTGCAGCAACATCTTGCTTCCACTAGGCGGCTTATTAATTGCTTTGTTTGTAAGCCGGCGTATGTCCAAGGAAAGTCTATTTGCTGAGGTAAATGAAGGCGGTACAATGAGCGCCTCATTGTTTGCAATCTGGTATAACGCTGTTCGATACCTACTGCCTATTGGCATTATTCTCATCTTCCTTAATGCAGTTGGGCTGATTTAAAATATACCAAAAAACGCTTGCCCAATGATTCTATTAGGCAAGCGTTTTTTGCGTTTAAAAGGAGGTTATACTGGTTAAAGTATTAATGTATAAACAGTATTCCCCCCTATTTTTGCAAAGCTACGTATGTGGCTTTGCTTTTTTTATACAGGCGCTTTTCTATTTGGCTAGCTTCAAGCGCCATCGGCTCGAGGTCACAAGCCATTCACTTCTGAAGGCAAAGAGCGCCTTCGACAGTGCTCGTCTTGTGCTTGTCGCCGATAACCGGGCGCTTTCCGCTTTTCTAGCTTCCGGTTTTTGCTTTGATGGTTGGCTTTACGTTGATTTTCTCCATAAAGCGACCCATTCGTTTAATTGCTTCTTGTAATTGTTCAATTGATGATGCATATGAACAACGCAAATGACCTTCACCGCCGGCGCCAAACACATTACCAGGAACAACGGCTACACGTTCTTCTTTTAATAGATTTTCAGCGAATTCTTCGCTTGTCATGCCCGTTTGCTTAATTGAAGGGAATGCATAGAACGCGCCGCCAGGCATATGACAGTCCATACCAATTTCATTTAATGAATTAACAAAGTAGTTACGACGGCGGTAGTAATCTCTCCGCATCTTTTCAACATCTTCTTGACCATGTCGAAGCGCCTCTAATGCTCCATGCTGAGCCATCGTAGGGGCACACATCATTGCATACTGATGAATCTTCAGCATCGATTGCAATATCTCTGCAGGAGCAGCTGCATAACCGAGACGCCATCCTGTCATCGCAAAGCCTTTCGAAAATCCATTAATTAAAATCGTCCGTTCAAACATTCTTGGTAAAGAAGAAAAACTACAATGTGGGTCGTCATAGCTTAGTTCTGAATAAATTTCATCAGAAATGACGACAAGGTCATACTTCTCTACGATTTCTGCAATTGCAGACAGCTCTTCTTTATTTAGAATCGAGCCTGTCGGATTATTTGGAGTACATAGCATAATTCCCTTAGTACGCTCTGTAACAGCTTCTTCAATTTGTTCTGGTTGAAGCTTGAACTCATTTTCACTCGTTGTTGCTACTGAAACAGGCTTACCTCCAGCTAAAGAAACGAGCGAGCCGTATGAAACGAAGCTTGGTTCAACAATAATTACTTCATCACCAGGGTCTACAATTGCCCGTAACGCTAAATCTAATGCTTGTGAAGCTCCAACCGTGACAAGAATTTCTTCCTGTGCTGAGTATTGTACTCCATAAGACTGCAACAAATATTGAGAAATAGCCTCACGCAATTCCAACAAGCCTGCATTTGCTGTATAAGCTGTAAATCCATCTTCCAATGATTGAATACTTGCTTCACATACAGACCATGGTGTGACAAAATCAGGCTCTCCAACACCAAGAGAAATGACGTCATCCATGCTTGCCGCTAAATCAAAAAAACGACGAATACCAGACGGCTTCAATTCTTGGACAGTCTTCGATAAGTATGTTCCACTCATGGTGACACCACAATTCTGCGATCTTTTTCTTTTTCAGCAAAAATCGTTCCGTCATGCTTATATTTTTTCATAATAAAATGAGTCGTAGTTGATAAGACAGAATCCAATGTTGATAGCTTTTCTGAAACAAAGCGCGATACTTGGTGAAGTGTTTTTCCTTCTATGATAACGGACAAATCATATGCCCCAGACATCAAATAGACTGACTTCACTTCATCAAAACGGTAAATTCTTTCGGCAATATCATCGAACCCGACATCTCTTTTTGGTGTAACTTTCACGTCAATCATTGCTGTTACACCTTGCTGGACATTCACTTTTTGCCAATCAACAACTGTTGAATATTTTAAAATGACTTTCTCCTCTTCTAACTGTGAAATCATTTTTTCAATTTCAGCGTCCGTACAATCAAGCATCTTTGCTAGATCTGAGATTGGCAACCGTCCATTCTTCTCTAATACTTCCAGTAGCTCAAGTTCCTTTTCCCCCATGTTAACGAACATCCTTTCCTAACTGATTTCAATACGATGAATAAAAGATTTTCTACCCATTATAGCAGAAAATACTGATAATTTAAGCTTCATTAATGGAATTTTCTCATAGCTTTTATATAACAGATTATTTTTTGCTGAAAACAAAGGGATTAACGGCCTAATTCTTTCCACAATTTATAAAAATAAGCTGTATTTTGCTGAACAGCAGAAGCATCCTT
Source organism: Bacillus tianshenii (assembly GCA_020524525.2). NCBI lineage: Bacteria > Bacillati > Bacillota > Bacilli > Caryophanales > Bacillaceae > Sutcliffiella > Sutcliffiella tianshenii. The sequence goes on from CP129018.1 coordinate 2,794,005, forward strand.
CGCTTCAATGGCACCTTTCATTTGATAGATTGAAGCTGTAACGTCATTAATCGATTCCCTCTCCACACTATATTGAATTCGGTTTACGACTTTTTCCCAGGCCTTTGTTAAATATTCAGCTTTTTCTTCTGCACGCTCCCAATTTTTTTGTTTTGCTTCCGCTTCAATTGCTTGGACAGCCTCTAATACTTGGTCATTTTTACTATAAGAGTCCTTCACCCACTGTCCACTTGTCATCACGACAATACTTACAACTATAAATAACCCTGAAATGATATAGATAAGAAGATGCTTCATGCCATCACCTTTATACATTAATATGCTTATTGTTCTTCACTGTTCAAATAAGGATCACTTTGAAGTTGATCTTTAAATCTGTCCACATACAGCTTGTTGTTAGGCAATAGTGCGGCATAAGCCACTTCGCTAATTTGCCTCACACCTTGCTTATGTAGTTCATCTAACAGCCAATGTACCTCTTTATTACGTTTATGAAGGTTTCCTTGTAGAATTAACCCATCATAAATGACATCTGTACTTAACCCTGTTTCGTTAACAGTTAAAGATAGATCCTTTGGAGTAACTGAACGATATTCTCCTTTTAATAAAACTGATAACTTTCCATTCGGTTCCATTACCCCATATTGAACTTGCGTTATATCAAAGATATCTTTCTGCCTCAACAAAACGAGTAATTCATCCCGGGTGACACGCATCTTTTTCAAATTCTCCTCTAGCATCTTTCCTTCCTGTAAAACGATGATTGGATCAGATGCGACCACCTTTGCTAATCCTCTGTTCTTTAAACCAATTAATTGCAATGTAAAAGCAATCGCAATAAATGTTGTTAATCCGACCCAGTGAACCCACGCCTTCGTTGATAGGTCAGTTGCTAATGCTCCGCCAATCGAGCCGATCGTAATGCCGTTTATATAATCAAAGAAAGATAAATTTCCCATCTGCTGCTTTCCCAGCAACCTTGCATAAATAAGCAATGAAAAGAACGTAATAAACGAACGGACAATGACAACAATTGTTTCATCCATAGCTTTGTTTCCACCCCTACATGACACCTTATTGTCTTATCATTCGTAAAAAACTGCTTGTACATGCAAAACGTTCCCTATAAAATACAATACAAGAGTTATAAAAATAATCTATTTAAAGTAAAAATAACCAAACGTTATACCTATTTTTTATTTTAGGAAGGTACATAAGGAGGAAAAATAATGCATTATGAAACGTATATGTTAAAAGGAAGCTTAGAAAATGAAAAAACAGCAACACAGTTAAAATACTCACTAAATGCTTGGGCGGAGGAAGGCTTCACTCTTCATACAATTATTCCGCAAGTGGTTGAAGGAACAACACAAGGCCATTTATTAATCTTCGTAAAAAGCAAATAGAGAAGCGGGCATCTGCCTGCCTCTCTATTTCATTTGTGGCAATTGAACCGTGACGGTGGTACCTTTCCCTTCTTCACTGTCAATATGCCATTTGCCATTATGCTTTTGAATAATATTCTTCACTATTCCAATTCCCAGGCCTGTCCCTCCACTTTCTCGAGAGCGTGCTTTATCAACTCGATAGAATCGTTCACCAATACGGTGGAGGCTTTCCTGTGGAATACCGACTCCTGTGTCCTCTACAGACAAACGACAATATTCAGTCCCTTCTGTTAAACGAACGGTGATAGCCCCTCCTGAGGGTGTATATCGTATTGCATTATCTACAATATTATGAATAACTTGCTCCAGCCTGTCTTCGTCTCCTAGCACAATAACATCAGGGTTCAAGTCTGTTTTGAGCTTTAAGTTTTTTTCGACCAAAGGATGCTCGAACTTTTCTAACGTATCTTCAATCAGTTGAGCGAAAACAAGTGGGGTCTTCTCTAGCGGAAACAGATCACCTTCCATTTTCGCTAGTTCTAATAAATCATGGACAAGCCGCTGCATTCGCTTCGCTTCTCGATGAATAATTCCAAGATACTTCTTCTGGTCTTCTTTCGATTCAACAATTCCATCCTTTAAGGCTTCGCTATAGCCTTTCAAATAACTAATCGGTGTTCGCAGCTCATGTGAAACATTGCCTAAGAATTCTTGTCTTCGTTCATCTTCTTCTTTCAATGCATCTGCCATTTGGTTAAACGCCTTGCCCAGTCGGCCTATTTCATCATTTGTCGTAATTGGCACCTTCTCTCGAAACTGTCCTTGTGACATTTGATATGCGATCCGTTCCATCCTTTTGAGCGGGCTAGTTAATTTCTTAATAATCACTCTGCCAATTAATAAAATAGCGATTGTAAATAACGCTCCGATTCCAATAATCAGTAACCGTGCTTCTTGAAAGATTTCATCAACCGTTGCAAGCGGGATATATAAGTAGATAATACCTTTTAAACGATTTTCATCGAGAAGCGGCATAATCACACCCATTATTTGCCGATTAAAACGCTCCTCATAGCCAAGTTTTGTAATCACTTTGCCATTTACAAGCTCTCTTCGCTCTTTCTCGCCAATAATGGATTGGTAATCAATGTCGAACGGCAAACAAGCACTTAATTCACGAGGGTTATTGACAAGAAATACTTCTGCCTCTGACACTTTGTTATACCATTCAACCTTTTCTTGAAGGTCAGGGGAAATGTCACCACCCGTATACTCTGCTGCAAGCGCATCTGCTTCATTGCGCAAGGATGACTCCATTTGTTCGACATATAATTTTTTATAAAATATATTTGTTCCTGCATAAGCGACAATTACGGCAGCTACTACCATAAGGATGACAGTTAACCAAAGCTTTTGATTTAATGAAAATGTCAAAGAGAATCGCCTTTTCATTACGCAACCTCAAATTTATAGCCAATTCCCCAAACTGTTTGGATATAGTCCCCTGCTTCGTTCAGCTTAAGCCGTAATGTCTTCACGTGCGTATCAACTGTCCGTGGGCTACCAACATAATCGTACCCCCACACCCGTTCAAGAAGTTGATCTCTTGTTAAAGCTTGTCCTTCATGAACAGTGAAAAAGATTAATAACTCATATTCTTTTAAGGTAAGTGTAATCTGTTGGCCATTCACTTTCACTTGTCTTCCCTTTTCATTAATTTCAAGGCTCCCGTACTGTTTATAATCGGTAGGTTGTTGTTTTGCATAGACATTTGTACGTCGTAATACTGCTTCAACACGAGCCGTTAATTCCTGATGACTAAATGGCTTTACGATATAATCATCCGCTCCAAGCTTCAATCCATGCACACGATCCCATTCATCGCCACGGGCTGTGAGAAAAATAATTGGAATATTTGACGTTTCGCGAACTTTCATACAAAAGCGGAACCCATCTAAATTCGGCATCATAATATCAAGTAAAATTAGATCAACTTTTTCTACTTTCATCACCTGCAAAGCCTCTTCTCCATCCCCTGCTTCCAAACATACATAGCCAGCTCTTTCAAGATACATGCTAACTAGCTCTCTCATATCTGGTTCATCATCAACAATTAAGATAACTGGTTGCTCCATTAGTTCTCCCCTCCCCACACTAACAATTGAAATGGTCCTTCACCTGTTTGCATCGTTGCCTTTTTCTTCATTGTATCCGAATCCACTACTTGAATTTCATTGCTGTCATAACCTGCAATATAGATCTTTCTTTTAGATGTTGTTAACGTAAAAGGGTTTGCCCCTACCGTAAGCGTTTCCTTTATTTCTTTTGTAGCTGGATCAATTTTTCGCAATGTGTTTGACCCATGACTTAGTGCAAAAATATCCTCGTCTGCTTGTGCAAAAGCAACAGGCATAACAGGTGCCTCGATTTCTGAACTAATTCGTCCTTGTTCTAGTGAAAGCACGGAAATCTTATTCTGAACTTCCACACCTGCTCCATGCCCTCCAAACCAAAGCTCCTGTTGGTCTTCTAATAAAATCAGCCCTGTTGCCGCTTCTTTTGCCGGAAGCTTACGAACAACGTTACGTGCCTGAACATCAATGACATCAATTTCGGCCTTTTCAAAATGAAGAACATATAACTCTCCTCCTGTCTTGCTCTCAACCATTGAGAGCGGGGCCTTTCCGACTGAAACCGCACCTTTTTCCCGGCCCTCTAAATCAAAGAAGCGGATTTGACTTTCACTCTCATCAGCAACATAAAACTGTTCTCCACGATGAGAAAGCCGGACATTTGTTATTCCCTTTCCTGTTTCCCACTTTTCAACCTGCTTTCCTGTCGTTAAATCATATACATAAACTTGCTCTAATCCCTTTCCATATAAAAGAACCTTTTCTCCATCTGGAAAAAGCTCAGCACCTGTTAATGGAAAAGGCAAGTCCCATGTAGCAAGTTCTTTATACTCAGATACATCAAAAAACGACAAGCTGCTATCAAAAACATTTACACTAATCAGCACTTCTTCTTCAGGTGATAGTGCTTCATATTGTTCCTGATTACATCCAGTTAATATTCCGATTAATAAGCTGAAGTACAGTACAGCTTTCTTCATCCGCATCTCCCCATTTAACAAGGTCATTTTTCAATTATTATACGCTTTAAATGTGAGGAAAAAATGAAGTTCATTCGAAAGATTTCTTTTTTCCCATATACCTTTCACACACTTCTCTCACATCTGCCTGCTACATTCATTGTTAAGAACAATCTATTCATTTCAAGGGGGAAAAAACATGCAGGGTAAGGTATTAGTCGGTACAGCTTTAGTGATAGCACTTCTTACAGGATGTGCCCAACAGAATACAGAAGAGGCTGCTCCTCAAACAGAGCAAAATGAGCCAACTAACAGCCAACTAACAATCGCCGAAACGGATAACGAGCAACAAATAGCAATCCAGCCTCAAGAACCAGCAGAGGATGAAAAGTGCGCTTTCTGTAACATGAAGGTGTATCAAAAAGATGAAGAGATGGGTGCTTTCACAGCACAAATGGTGACAAAAGATGGTGAACATCTTTTCTTTGATGACTCTGGCTGTCTGCTGAACTATAGTCGAAAAACAGGCGAAGAGCCTCAAATTTCCTGGGTACGTGACCATGATACATTAGAATGGGTCAAGCTTGAGGAAGCAACGCTTGTAAAGGCTGACCTTAAAACACCAATGAAATATGAAATTGCCTTTTTCGCTTCGAAAGAAAATGCAGACAAATTCCTTGCAGATAACCCAGAGAAAAATGGCGAAATTATTATGCTCGATGCATTAGATACAGAGGCTGAACAACGGATGAAAAAGAAAATGGAAATGATGAAAGAAAAGAATGAAGGAATGGAAAGTGAAGGTCACGAGGGTCATATGCATGAATAGCAGTAAAGCGGGTTACTCATTAGAGCTACCCGCTTTTTTGTGTATGATGAATGGTTTGAAAGAAAATTTTTTCAAGTCCGCCTATTTCGTTGAACTTATCAATTGTTTGTATCGTAAGCAGCTGACCTTCATTCAAAAATGCTGCCCGGTCTGCTACTTCTTCAACATCATGCATAATGTGAGAGGTATAGATAATCGTTGTTCCACGCTTTTTCTCGTCTTGAATCATTTCTTTAAATCGATATACCCAGTATGGATCCATTCCGTTTGTCGGTTCGTCTAAGATTAATAACGGAGCCTGCGGTAACAGTGCTTGTGCTAAAGCGAGCCGTTGCTGCATGCCTTTTGAATACGTTTGTGTTTTATTATTCGCAGCTTCCAACAACCCGACCCTATCCAGCAACTCTTCAACTCTTTCAAGCGCAATACCTTGAAGCTTAGCAAAGTAAAGAAGGGTTTCATATCCTGTAAGTGTCGAGGGAAACAATGTATGGTCAGGCATGTACGAAAATAATCGCTTGTAGGAAACATTTCTCTGGGAAGGCTGGCTACCGAGCACATTTATTTCACCGCTTGTTGGCTTTAACTGCCCTGTTAAAATATTTAAAAACGTACTTTTCCCTGCTCCATTTCCTCCACATAAGGCAAAGCATTCACCACGATATACTCGAAAACTGACATCCTGCAAACGGCTTTTTTTCTTCGTCACCTTCTGAAGATTACTTACTTCTATTACTGTTTCCTTACTCATACTGAACACCTCGATTCAGGATCAAATACGAACATGCAAGCGGAAGAATAATCCAAGCTATGACCGACAGAATGAACAGCAATTGACCAACCGTACTTTCACTCCACACCGTTAAATCATATAAGTGAGGGCCAAAGATCGAGGCACTGTTCATCGCCACAATTGTCCATACCCTAATCAATTCGGCAGGGTTTAATAGAACAGATACCGTTAGGAGCGAAATAGCTGCCTGCTGCTGTACAATTGTCAGAAGCCCCATCACGATAAATTCATAAAACAATACAAAACCAGCCCAAGCAAACAAACTAAGTCCAAGAGCTTGAAGACGACTTTTTGAAATCATTCCTATTAAAAAACCAACAGCAAGAAACATTGATGCAAGCAGCAATGTAAAACTAAAAAATAGAAAATAAACCGAGGGCATAAAGGAGTCTGTTTGAAATAAGAAGACACCCGAAATGCCAAATCCAAAGCACACTGCACTCCCGACACCGATTAGCATTCCGATATATTTCCCAGTAAGAATGCTTCCAATTGAAACTGGATACGTTAATAAAAGCTTCAAATGCCCGTCTTCCTTTTCACCTGAAAGTGAAACTGCCCCTGTCATTAAAGACAATAATGGGACCAAAAAAAGCGAGCTATTCAACATTGAAGCTGTTAAGCGGTTAAACCCTGTAAAGCTGCTACCCTCATCCGTACCACCAAAAGTAATCATCATAAATGAAAGCAACGCAAACAACAAAGCGAAGCTTATGATCCATTTGCTTCTCATCATGACAGTCAGCTCTTGTTTTATTACCGTTCTAACTAGTTGAGTCATCACTAAAATCCCCAATCAAATGTCTTTAAGTCTTCATATTGGAGCAGTTTTCCTTTTTTCTGTTCTGCTATATATGCTTCTGCCTTTTCCTTAGAAGAGAATGAAACGACACCATAAGCCATCGGAGTCCAAAACTCCTCATCATATACATAAACAGCCTCATTCATCTTAATCCAATCACCGTCTTCTAAGTCTTTCACAAATGCTCCTGCAACATCTTCCTCGTCAATTTGCTTCTCCATATATTCCATCATACAACCCAAGTCATCAAAAATATGTGACTCCCCATTTTGTTCAACGATTTGCGTAGCAAAATCTGTATGAACAATCGACATTTGACAAACAACACATGCATCTACCTCTGGTTTTATCTCTCTTGGCTGTACTTCTTTTTCTTTTCCACATCCGCTCATTAACAGTAGTATTGCTCCTAATAGAAACAACCGTTTATACACGTTGCTTCCTCCTCCCACTATAAAAGATACCTAAACTCCCTAGAGTACTTATAACCCCAACAATGAATACTTCAAATGGAAAGGACCCTGGAACCGCCTCAGGTGTAGTTTTATATAAGTCATTTGGCGATACCGACGGCTTTTCTTCAATCAAAGAGCTTTCCTCTCGAACAGGGAGCATCCGAGAGATTCTTTGCTGAAGCATTAGCGCCGGACTTTCAAAATAAAATTGAAAATAAGGATTACGGTCTGTTAGAGCTTCACTCGCTTGATATGGGATTTCACCAAAGCCATCACCATTCAAGTCACCGCCGCGGTAGTCGTCCCAGTAGTTTCCGCTGCTTTCAATACGGACATCTTCCTTAATCGCTTTCTCTTGTAATTGAATGACATTCCCAATAACGTTATTTTTCATTAGGCTTGTATCAACATTTTCACCTGTCAGTTCGATTCCTACATGATTACCAGCAATGACATTCGAGCGTACTAAGCTGCCCTCCGAATATTGAAGAGCAAGGCCTGTACTGTTTGAAATTATTCGATTGTCTTGCAAGGTTACATCATCCGTTTCATACAACAAGACACCATAGCCTCGAAAGTGAAGGTTTTTTAGAATGTCATTATGAAAGATGTCAACATATTTCGTACTCATCACCATAAGGCCATTAATATTGTTAGAAAGCTTGTTTTCACTCACAGCGGCCTTCTCTGAAAACATTAAATGAACCGCATACCGTGCATTTGTTATCTCATTTTTCGTTACAGCTGTGTTTTTGGCAAAGTCAAAGTAAATCCCATCTTGAACATGCGATATATTATTCTCTGCAATTGTTGTATGTGTTGCATGAAAAAGATGAATCCCATTTCCCCGCTTTGAAAAATGTGTATCATCCCCAATAATCTGATTATCGATTATTTGTACAGCATCTGCTTTTGCAATGTAGATACCATAATGAACTCGTTGCAAGCTGTTAGATATAATTTGTGCTCGGTCTCCCTCTATCCGTATACCAGCCTCTTGTTTCAAACTGCCGCTATTTTGAATTTCAATATTTTCCAACCGAACGTTGGGTGCCTTAATTACAATAACGTTTCCTTCTCCTCCCCCATCAATTACTACACCTTGTTTCCCTTTAATTTTGAGTGATTTATTAATTTTGATTTTTTCATTATATACACCTGGAGTAAGAACAAGTTCATCCCCTTCTTTAGCAGAAGCGATCGCTCTTTGTAGAGCACCTTTCTCAGGCGTAACGCTTACCTCTTCTCCTTCAACAGGAGCAGGCATACACCAACTTATAACAACAAATAATATCGGTAAAATCAGCTTGTAAGTATGCGTCATACACCTTCCCCTTGCCTTATAAGATGCTGTTAGCATAGCAACTAAATGTGAGGAAAATACGAAATCCATGTGACGAACTCGCAAACTAAAAACGCTCTAAACGAAAAAAAAGAGTGAGAGGCTGTTAACCTTATCACTCTTCTGCTTTCTTTTCTTGTTCAGTTTGAATCTCTCCACACAACACGCGCTTGCCTCCGTCACCGGCAGGTTGTGTCATCCCGTCATCTGCATTCTCATGAATAACAAGGGCCGTGCCTCCTTCTTTCAATAAGGAGTTCTTCCCTTCTTTTAACGTAACATTCGGCGCCATAACATCTACTTTCACTTCTCCATCTTCATTTGCTTCAACATTCGGCAGATCACCTGCATGTGGTCCCTTTGGATTCAACAGTCCGTGCTCCATATCTTCTGGGTTATAATGAGCTCCAGCTGATTTAAAATCTGGTCCTTCACATGTACCTTCTTCATGAATATGAAAGCCGTGCCAACCGCTTTCCAACCCACTTACATCTAATTCTATCTTTACACCATCTGCTTTTTCTTGAAGTTTCGCCGTTCCAGCAGAATCACCATCTGTATTAAATAATTCCACTTCCAATGAAGAAGGGTGTTGATTTTTATTTGCACAAGCTGTTAATAGAATGAGAAGCATCCCAAATAGAAACACTCTTTGCATGATATACCTCCAGTCCTTCAAGTTGTTCCTTTGCATTATCTCCAAAAAAACACAAGTCTATAAGAAAACTGAAGGCCGAAACAAAAAACATTTAGAGGAATTTATCTATAAATACCAGCTCTTTCTCCAAAAAAAAGAAGCCGTTCAATGACGGCCTCTTTATTAATGAGAAGAATGGTTTGGTTGATTTTGTTTATCTTCAAGTTCGTAACCAAGCTGTTTTTCTAATTCTTTTGCTTTAACCATTTGGCGGTTTGAGATCTTCTTAAAAAGGATTACTGTTAAAACAGCAGCAACAACAATAATAAGAAGCATAATGACAGAAGGAATATACTCTAGCTTATTTTCCGGAAAATAAAGGTAGTCCCCCAAAGTTGCTGCGCCTCCTTCCACTTCAAATAAAAAGCACAATGTCGAACATTGCACTTTTCATTGTAACATATTTTCACAGCTGTCATAAAGAATCAACTTTATGATAAATTTCGTCCAAAAGTTGAACAACCTCTTGAGAAGCTTCATCTAGTAATTGAAAATCTTTTTCTAGATTTTCCTCATTCCTTGCTTTGATATCACGGAATATTTGCTTGGCAATGTCATGAACACGCTGATGTGGATCTTTTAACAATTTAAATGCCTGTAGTCCGGTGATTTCTGACTGACTGCGTTCCATCGCATCATACCATTTTCCGAGACGGCATTTATGTGCATCAACTAATTCAGATTCACTTATGTGGTGGTAACCTAGAGCTGCATTATAGAGCCACCACTTCCATAACTTATGCTCTGTCTTCACAATGCGTAAGATGTGCCTGTCTTGTAATGTTTGAATACTTTTAATTGAATCTCTTCTACTTTTATCTGTACGTACACTTGCCTCATAAACATTTTGTCCCATCAAATTTACACTTTCTTCGATATCATTTACATTTGTGAGTACTTCAAATATACGCTTGGAAATATCCTCTGTTGCAACAGACTGCTCTTCAGATATCGCTGCAATATTATTAATTTCTTTTCCAATACTCTGAATATTTGTGACGATTTGATCAATAGCAGAAAGAGAATCTTGTGCTTGCTCAACCCTCGTATTGAGTTGGTTTGACATATTATTAGACATATCACCAACATCCACCGCTTCTTTCACAATTCCTTGCATCGTTTCTGTAATTTTGTTAACAGATTTGGTCGTTTCTTCGGCTAACTTTCTTACTTCTTCAGCTACAACAGCAAAGCCCTTACCTTGTTCCCCAGCTCGAGCTGCTTCAATTGAAGCGTTTAATGCGAGCAGGTTTGTCTGCTCCGCAACACCGCGAATAAATTGCACAACATCAGCCACTTTTTTCATCTCATCAGAAAGCGTACTTATTTTTTCTTTCATATCCATGAAATCATCAGCCATTGTTAAGAAGCCTTTCAATGAGTTCTCAATGACCTCTTGTCCTTTGTTGGCCTGTTGTACGGTATTCTCTGTATTCTCAGCTACACCAACAGCAGCTTTGGCAACATCTTCAACGGAGGCAGTAAGCTGTTCTGCCGCTGTACTTACCCCTTCACTCTCGTGTTTCGTATGTTCTACTTTGTCAAGCACGTCTTTCACTTGATCAATGCCCATCATAATTTCCATCACTTGGCTTTGACCATCTACCACTTTAAAGTCATTTTCGCTTTGATAGGAGTCGAGGACAATTTGAGAGTCAAACGTAATAGCACGAAGCAAAGCAAGTAAGATATCAGCCATTTCACTAGGTTGATTACGATATTCACTAATAATCGCAGGGATTAAGTATTCATAGACTCGCATATAAGAACCTGTGTACCATTCAGGAGTTAACTTAATTTTACTATGTATTTGACCAATTTTCGCTCTACTTCTAATGTATCCAGCACCAAAATCAGCTTCTGGTATTGAACGAAGATATTGTACAAATGTCTTAGAAAGTCGGTCAACGGTGCTGTGTGTTTGGATAATCTCGTCTAATCCCCGAAACTGCTGAAGCATCTCATAATGACGTTCTGTGATCGGCTGAACATACTCTTCAATTAACGGAGTCAGTTTCTTCAGCTGCAACAAATCTTTTTGCCTCATTTGCAAGAAATTCAGCTTGTCTTGCGCACTCTCCATTGCATCGATATCCGTTTTTTGTAATGGATGAACATAACCTTCAACATTCACTTTCTTCGTAAAAAACACGCCCATTCCCCCTTAACTACCTCCCATAAGCTTCTAGAAACTGCCATTAAATATCTATGTTATAATTATCTCACAAGAAATTCACATTTTGTAAGAATTTTATAACATTATTTCAAAAAAATGTACTAAGCTGAGGTGTAAATTTAATGCAAACAGAACTTCAAATTGGTGATGTTGTCACAGGAATGTATAAGACAGGAAAATATATTGGTGAAATTACAGATATTCGCCCTCGTCATTATCTCGTTCGAATTCTTGCTGTTCTGAAACATCCGCAACAAGGAGACCTTCATAACCCGCAACAAGCAGATGTACCGCTTTTCCATGAGCGAAAAGCGCTTGCCTATCGGGAGCAAACAAATATGCTTAAGCAACAAGTGAAGCCCTATGAAGAAGAGGTTCCACCATACGACCAATCTCTTCGGCAAGCCCTCGATGAACAATTAGCAAAGCTCAAGACAGAAGAGACGCTATGGGCTGAACGTTCGATCACTAACCTTAAAGAGCTTGAAAAGGAATATTTTTCTTCTTAATAGTCTATGGGAATTATAGCATCTCATTAATTTTTTCAATAATTTAAACTCTTTCGCCAAAGACAATGCTGATGCATTGTCTATTTTTTTATACAAAACAATGACTAAAGACCTATATTTAACGAATTATTTATGAAAATCGTTACGTTCGTCTTGTTATTTTGCTAAAATTTTCATATAGATATAAAGGAGTTTATTTGGTATGGGATTGTGAGATGGGGATCAAAGGGGGATAAATCATGAAAGGCTTAAATGGAAAGCTTGTGCTGTCATTTTCACTCATTCTTATTTTAGTGTGTGCGGTATTAGGTATCGCAGCCTATAATCGGGCATCGACTGCACTAATAGCAGAAGCTGAAGTTGGTTTGTTAAATAAAGCTGTGGATAACTCGAAAGTGATTGAGGAACGAATGAAGAAGAAATTCATTGAATTAGAAATGCTTGCAGCAAACCCACAAATTTCGAGCATGCAGTGGGGTATTCAAAAGCCTCTTCTTTCTAAAGAAGCAGAGCGTCTCGAATATCTTGGTCTTGCAGTTGTCTCAACCGACGGAATGGCTCATTATGTTGATGAATCAAAGCTGGATTTAAGTGACCGCAGTTATATTAAGAAAGCGCTAACAGGCGAAGCAAATATGTCTGATGTCATCATTAGCCGCAAAACAAACTCTGCAGTTATTATGATGGCAGTCCCTATTAAGCAAAATGAAAACATTATCGGTGCTTTAATCGCACGAATTGATGGTTATTACTTAAGTGATATCTTAAAAGATATTACGTACGGAAAATCTGGTTACTCATTTATCATTAATAATAAAGGAACGTTTCTTGGTCATGAAAATCGTGATTTTGTATTAAATCAAGTTAACTATGTAGAAGAAGCAGAAAAAGAACCGACACTTAAGCCACTATCAGATCTATTAATGACAATGACAAAAGGGGATAAAGGGATAAACCATTTTAAATTAGAGGGTATTGATAAAGTAGCCGGCTATGCGCCAATTAATGGAACAGACTGGTCATTGGCTGTTACAGCCCCTGAAAATGAATTTCTTGAAGGACTGGATGAACTAAAATGGCTTACATTTATTACTTCCCTTATTATGCAAGTGATTGGAATGGCAATTGCTTTATACTTAGCACGAAGCATCATCAAGCCAATTCGAGCAACAATTGCTGTCGGAGAAAAACTAGCCGAAGGGGATTTTACCCATCATATTGACAGTAAATATGTAAATCGACGTGATGAAATCGGTAGTCTTGCACGAGCTTTTGAGCGAATGAGCGAAAGCATGAAGAAGATGGTCTCCAAAGTTCATGAAAGTGCGAATGACCTTGCCTCTTCTGCTTCAAATATGCGCTATAGTATTAAACAAACGACAAATGCTGCTAATGAAGTAACAAGCTCCATCCAAGAAGTCGCTAAAGGAGCTGATACCCAACTTCATAGTGCGGAAGAAAACACAAGAGCACTAGAAGAAATGGCAATAGGTATTCAACGTATTGCTGAGACAGCCTCAACGATTACAGATGAAGCGGTTCATATGGATGAGAAAGCTCACGACGGAAATGATGCCGTTCAAAAGGCAATTAAGCAAATGCGTGAGATTGAAGAAGGTACAAATAATGCACGTGATACAATTTACCTTTTAAACAAAGATTCAAATGAAATTGGACAGATTATTCAAATCATTACCGACATCTCAGAGCAAACAAATTTACTTGCATTAAATGCTGCCATTGAAGCAGCAAGAGCAGGAGAGTTAGGTAAAGGATTTGCAGTTGTAGCAGAAGAAATTCGTAAGCTTGCTGATCAAACAGGCCAATCTGCGGCTAAGATCAGTTCATTAATTGTTAAAATGCAAGACAACACAAAAAATGCAGTAACATCTATGGAGCATAATAAAGATGATGTCGATAAAGGCATCGAAGTTGTTCATGCATTTGGCAGCATGTTCACAGATATCTTACATTCAATCCATGACATTACCCAAAGGATGGAGGATATGACCTCAATCTCTCAGGAAATGTCAGCAAGTACGGAAGAAGTATCTGCTTCTATGGAAGATATGGAAAGCACTGCGAAAGAAGCGTCAGCTAATACGCAAAACGTAGCTGCTGCATCAGAAGAACAGTTAGCAGCAATTGAGGAAATTAACACGTCTTCTCGCCACCTTGCCCAGCTTTCAACACAATTAAAAGAGCTTGTCAGTGAGTTCAAACTTTAATTGAAACTAAAAAACCCCATTTCGGGGTTTTTTTTAGTCCATTTTCAATAACCGCAGCACCATTTCTTGTCTCTTCTCTTCTTGTGCCATTAATGCTAACGAGTTAAAGAGTGTCGCTGCATGTGTCGATAAATAGTTAAGGTAGACCCAAAGGGATTTATTCTCACCCTCTGCCCTCCTACTTACTATTTTAATTTTTTATGTGACGATTTCCCTGATTATACCTAATAGAAAATTTTTTATTTTTTATGAAAGAGTGAGACGACAATGAAGTTCTTATCAGGCGTATTTATGAATTTATTTTTATTAACTAGTTTTCTATTAGTCTTTCTCTTTTTCTATCAAGAGTTAAACAAGGCGCAAACAATTGATGAGTATCTTAATGAAGAATTGTTATTTGACGACATCACCTTGAAACAAAATAGCTATATGACGGATACAAACGGAGAAATTATTTCTGAAATATACGGTTTAGAAAATCGTATATTTCTCAATACAGAAGAAATTCCCGATTTGGTAAAAAAAGCTTTTGTGGCAGCTGAAGATAAGCAGTTTTATACACATAAGGGGTTTGACGCATCAGCGATTGTCCGAGCTGCTGTAACAAATGCAAAGCAATCCGATATCGCCCAAGGCGGCAGTACGATTACTCAGCAATTGACGAGAAATGTTTACCTATCACAAGAACAAACATATGAACGAAAGATAACTGAATTACTTTATGCTTATCAGCTGGAAAAGCGTTATACAAAAGAGGAAATATTAGGGCTTTATGTCAATGCGATTTATTTTGCGAATGGGAATTACGGAATTTCAGCGGCCAGTCATTATTATTTCGGACAGCCTGTTGAACAATTATCATTAGCACAGATCGCATTCTTAGCGTCAATCCCGAATAACCCGACTTATTATAACCCTGTTGATTACTTTGAGCATACAAAACAGCGGCAAGAATGGATATTGAAAAAGATGTACGAACAGAACATGATTCCAGCAACCACCTTTGCCCAAGCTCAAGGAGAACAAATCAAACTAAAAGTCGAACAAAAAATTGACCGTTATCCAAACTATACGACATATGTAATGGAAGAATTAAAAGAATTGGTCGCTCAAAATGAAGGATATATGGAAAAGCTCGCTACATCAGATGAGGAAAAACGAAAAACAACAGAAAATCATGTAGAATATCGTGTTCAAGAGTTACTCGAAAAAGGTGTGCGCATCGAGACCAATCTTGAACCAAACATCCAACTACATATGAACAAAACAATACAGCAACGACTTGGCAGCCTGCCGCTTGAAGGGTCCGCCGTCATTATCGAAAATAATACACGACGAATTGTCGCCCTTTCAGGAGGTAAAGATTATAAAAAGCATGAGTTTCATCGAGCGTTCCAAGCATACCGACAGCCTGGTTCTTCAATAAAACCACTTCTCGTGTATGCACCATATTTAAATGCTACAAACCGCTCCATTCATAGTAGTGTAAATGCAGCTTCTTTCTGTAAAGATGGCTACTGTCCACAAAACTATGATAATGCAAAATACGGAACAACTTCTTTAAACACAGCTTTAACCTATTCATATAATACAGCAGCTGTTCGCTTACTTGATACAATTGGCGTGGAAAAAGGATTTTCTTATCTTACACAAATGGACTTTGCGCGTATTGTTCCAGCTGATTACCGGCTTCCTGCAGCAGTTGGGGGATTCACTTACGGAATGACACCATTAGAAATGACAAATGCGTATACAACATTTGCTCATAACGGCACCTATAAGCATGCCCGGGCAATTAAACAAGTAACCGATCTGAACGGTAAAATCCTTTACTCTTGGAATGACAGTGAAAAGCAGCTTTGGTCGAAAGATACTAATCATAAAATGAGAGAAATGCTTGCCTCTGTTGTGAGAAGCGGAACAGCAAGAACGACATATGTACCTACAGAATATATTGGCGGAAAAACCGGGACGACAAATGATTTCAAAGACTTCTGGTATATCGGTGTAACTGACCGCTATACAACAGGTGTATGGGTAGGGAAAGACATGCCCGAAAACTTAGAGCGTTATTACCATTCACTTCCACACCAAAAATTATGGCGAGACTTAATGATGCCATTGCACAAATGAGGACAGGGGCATCCCTGTCCTCATTTATTATTCATGAATTAAATAATCTTTCAGTTTATCCCGCAATGCTCGTTTCAAGAACTTCCCTACAGATGTCTTCGGAATTTCATCCATAAAGACAACATCATCAGGAAGCCACCACTTTGCAAATTGCGGTGCGATAAAATCAAGCAATTCTTCTTTCGTTACTTGTTCCTTAGAAGCATCTTTCAGTACGACACAAGCAAGTGGGCGTTCTTGCCAATCGGGATGCGGAACTGCAATGACACTCGCTTCAAAGACGGCCGGATGCGCCATTAAAGCGTTTTCTAAATCAACTGAAGAAATCCATTCTCCACCGCTCTTTATTAAATCCTTCGTACGGTCAATGATTTTAATAATTCCTTCTGAATCAACTGTTACAACGTCACCTGTATGAAGCCAGCCATCATGAAACGCTTCAGCTGTCCGCTCATCTTGGTAGTACTCATCAGCAATCCATGGTCCTCGAATAAGTAATTCACCCATCTCTTCCCCATTCCACTCAATTTCCCCGTTACCACCAATCACTTTCATATCAAGACCCGGCACAAGTATACCTTGCTTTGCACGCTCATCGAGTTTCTCTTCTGCATTTAAGTTTTCTTGATAGCTTTTGAGTCTTGAAACGGTTGCAAGCGGACTTGTTTCAGTCATGCCGTATGCATGAAGAAATGGAACATTATAAGTTTCTTCAAATGCCTTAATCATCCCTCGAGGAGCAGCCGAGCCTCCGCATAATACAGCGCGAAGACTGCTCGTATCATAATCTCCTTCTTCAAATTCTTTCAATAAGCCAAGCCAAACAGTTGGCACACCAGCCGTTAAGGTAACACCTTCTTCTGAAATTAGCTCAGCGATCACCTTCGGGGTAAAGCGCGGACCAGGCATGACTTGAGTGGAACCAAACCAAGTCGCCGCAAACGGTAATCCCCATGCATTTGCATGAAACATCGGCACAACAGGCATCGCTGCATCACTCTCCGAAAGTGCTGTCGTATCAGCCAAACCGAGTGCATAGCTGTGAAGGACAATTCCACGATGAGAGTATACAACACCTTTCGGATTACCTGTTGTTGCGGATGTATAACACATTCCAGCTGGATCATTTTCGTTAATATCTTTCACAAACTCATAATCAGGGTTTCCTTTCTCAAGAAGTTGTTCATAGGAGTAAAGTGGTTCAAGAGAGGATTCCGGCATTTGTTCATTATCTGTCATCACAATAAATGCCTTTACAGGTTTCAGTTCATCTTTAACTGCTTCCACTACCGGCAGAAGGTCTTCATCAATAAATAACACCTGGTCTTCTGCATGATTGACAATATAAATAATATGTTCAGGAGAAAGCCTAATATTGATTGTATGCAAAACCGCACCCATACCCGGAGCTGCGAAATAGATTTCCAAATGTCGATGATGGTTCCAGGCAAGTGTTCCGACTCTTGCTCCTCTTTCGACGCCAAGCTGTTCAAGTGCACTTGCTAACCGACGAGTCCGTTTGCCGATTTCTGCATACGAGTGCCTCACTGTACCTGCCGACATTCTTGAAATCACTTGCTTCTTCGGAAAAAACTTCTCTGCACGCTCGAGCAATGAACTAACTGTTAACTGAACATTCATCATAACGCCTTACCCCTCCCTATAAAATGAAATTTCAAAAGCCTATCCTTCAACAGGTAAACTCGTTTCGAGTTGCTCAAACAATTTGCCGATTGTCGTGTACATGAGATCTGCTCCAATTATTTAGTTAGTCAAGACGTTCAATAATCGTTGCATTTGCCATTCCGTGACCTTCACACATCGTTTGTAAGCCATAACGTCCACCTGTTCTTTCTAATTCGTGCATCATCGTTAGCATTAAGCGTGACCCACTTGCACCAAGTGGATGTCCAAGTGCAATCGCCCCTCCGTTAGGGTTGAGCTTCTTCGGGTCTGCACCTGTTTCTTTCAACCAAGCAAGTGGTACAGGGGCAAAGGCTTCATTCACTTCAAATATATCAATATCATCAATTGAGAGATTCGCTTTCTTAAGTGCTTTCTCTGTAGCTGGAATCGGGCCTGTGAGCATTAAAGTTGGGTCCGAACCGACTACAACACGTGTTAAAACTCGAAAGCGTGGCTTCAACCCAAGTTCAACCGCTTTTTCTCGCGACATAACGAGTACAGCTCCTGCTCCATCACTTATTTGACTAGAGTTTCCAGCGTGGATGACACCATCTTCCTTAAATGCAGGCTTAAGACTGCTAAGCCCTTCTAATGTGCTTCCTTTTCGTGGTCCTTCATCATCTTTCATAATCGTATTAGTACCGTCTTCAAGCGTGACTTCTAAAGGGAGAATTTCACGTTCAAAGCATCCTTTTGCTTGTGCATTCAATGCTTTCTCATGACTTTCTAACGCAAACTCATCAAGCTGCATTCGACTGAAGCCCCATTTTTCTGCAATACGCTCAGCTGATAAGCCTTGATGAATCATTTCATAACGATTTGTAAGCTTGTCACTGAAAGGCTTCGCACCTTGATAAGCTGAGCCAATTGGCACGCGTGACATATTTTCGACTCCACCTGCAACCACAATGTCCATATCTCCGCTCAAAATAGCTTGAGCCGCAAAATGGACGGCTTGCTGACTTGAACCACATTGCCGGTCAATCGTCACCCCTGGTATCTCAATTGGATAACCAGCTGTTAATGCTGCCACACGGGCAATATCCCCACTTTGCTCTCCACCTTGTGTAACACAACCCATAATGACATCATCCACTATCTCTGGTGAAATATTTGCCTTTTCAACAATCTCCTTAAGGACAATCGCTGCTAATTCATCTGGACGTGCATTTTTCAATAAGCCGTTTCTCTTTCCAACAGGTGTGCGAACTCCACCAACAATTACTGCTTCTCTCATCATCTGTCATCCTTTCTATGTAGGTTCTATAAGCCTAGATTCTTTGCAATAATCACTTTCATAATTTCATTTGTTCCAGCATAAATGGCAGCCACAGGGATATCGCGGTAACGCCTTGCAATCTGGTATTCTTCCATGTAGCCATAGCCTCCATGGAGCTGCATACATTCAGCTGCTATATTTTTTGCCATGTCGGTTAAGCGCCACTTTGCCATCGATACTTTTGTCACAACATCGTTTCCAGCCATATGCTCCGCTATTAATTGATCAAGGAAAGCACGCCCCATTGAAATTTCTGTTGCCATCTCCGCAATTTTAAACTGAGTATTCTGAAACTTACCAATCGGCTTTCCGAATGCTTCACGGCTTTTCACATAATCAAGTGTCAAATTAAGCATTTCTTCTGCTGCAGCTTGTGCAGCGATTGCTACAACCAACCGTTCTTGCTGAAGCTTATCCATCAAATAAAGAAAGCCTTTTCCTTCTTCACCTAATAAATTTTCCTTCGGCACACGGCAATCCTCAAAAATTAACTCCGCCGTATCCTGGCAATGCAACCCGACTTTATTAAGCTTACGCCCTCTTGAAAATCCAGGTGTATCCCGCTCCACGACAAGCAGGCTAATTCCTTTATGCTTTGGTTCCGCGTGTGGATCTGTCCGACACGCAACAAGCACTAGATCTGAATGAATTCCGTTTGTAATGAACGTCTTTTGACCGTTTAGGATATAGTGGTCGCCTTCTTTTATAGCTGTTGTTTTGATATTCGCTAAGTCGGAACCTGCTCCTGGCTCTGTCATAGCAATTGCTGTAATTGTTTCACCTGTTACACAACGTGGCAGCCAGCGTTTCTTCTGCTCCTCTGTGCCGTATGCGGTCAAATAAGGCACAACGATATCACTGTGCAGACCAATCCCAACCATTCCAGAACCTACGCGTTCTAATTCTTCGTTTATTACAACTGAAAAACCCCAATCCACTCCAGACCCGCCGTAGGCCTCATCAACATCTGGACAAAGAAAACCGTTTTCACCCATCTTCAACCAAAACGAGCGCGGAATTATTCTATTCTCTTCCCATTCCTCATAGTATGGATAGGCTTCTTTCTCTAAGAACTTCCGCAACGCTTTACGAAAAATTTCATGCTCCTCTTGTAAATACAAATGCGTCATCGCCTCTTCTCCTCCTCAAAAACGCTTATCTAAAAAGAAACCGCTTTCAAAAGTTATGACTCAACTTTTTTTAAATTTTTACGAAGCTGATATTTTAATATTTTTCCTGAGGCATTTCTTGGCAAGGCGTCAACGAAAACAATTTTCTTAGGTGCTTTGTAGCCTGCAAGCTTCTCACGACAAAATTCACGGAATTCTTGCTCATCAATCTTTTCATTTTCCCGTGGCACGACAACTGCTGTCACAACCTCTCCCCACACTTCATCAGGCATGCCTACTGCCGCTGCTTCAAGCACTTTGGGGTGCTCATACATCACTTGCTCGACTTCAATGGAATAAACATTCTCGCCGCCAGAAATAATCATATCTTTCTTGCGATCGACTAATGTGATATTTCCTTCTTCATCAATAACGGCTAAATCTCCTGTATGGAGCCAGCCATTTTTAAATGTTTTATTTGTTTCTTCGATCTTTTTGTAATACTCCTTCATAATCGTTTCTCCACGCAGGACAAACTCACCAACTGCCCCAGGCTTCACATTATTTCCCTCTTCATCTACAACCCTCGCTTCTGTTAAGAAGAATGCCTTTCCACCTTTCCCTAAATGCTTCTTATGTCCTTCAGGACCGAGGATGATCCCTCCTGGTCCTGCTTCTGTTAAGCCGCATAGGTTAAAGAAACGGTCAGTCTGAAACAGCTTCATGCTTCGCTTAACAAGCTCTGGAGCCATCGGAGCCGCACCATACCCACAACGCTCGACTGATGACAAATCATATTCTTCAACATTTGGAACCTGCAATAAAAAGTTATACATAGCCGGAACACCAAAGAAGTGAGTAATACGATATTCTTCAATTGCTTCCAATGTTTTAACAGGATCAAATTCACGATGAATCACATGTGAGGCACCAAGTACAACTCCTGCAACCATAAATAGGTTTAACTGAGCTGAATGAAAAAGAGGTGCTAAATGTAAAAAACGGTCCTTCGCATTAATGCCCATACCTGTAATCATCGTAAGCCCTACATTAAAAATACGCCGATGATCAAATAAAGCTCCCTTTGGCCTTCCTGTCGTACCAGAAGTATAGAGGATTTCTAAGTCATCTGTTTCGGATACTTCTATTTCAGGGTCTGAATCGTTTGACGATAGAAGATCTTCAAAAGAAAGATGTTCAGCATAAGTCGGAGTACCGACAGTGACGACTTTTCTAATAAGCGTATCTTCTACAGCTACTGCAATTGTTTCTTCAAACTCGATGTCACAAATAACGGCAATGCTATCGGACTGCTGTAAAAGATAGTGAACTTCGCCTTTGGTTAGCCTAAAATTCACCGGCACAACGACAGCACCAATTTTTGCAATAGCAAAATAAGCAAACATAAATGCATCCGAGTTCTTCATCATTAATGCTACTTTTTCGCCTTTTTGTATGCCAACTGCTACAAGACCATGTGCTAACCGATTCACTTGCTTATTAAATTCCTCATAATTATATGTTCTTCCTTCACACGTTATCGCCCATTTTTCGGGATGTTTCCTTGCATTTTGAGCAAGATACGAACCAATGTCCATGCACAGTTCCTCCTTTTTTGAGCAAGAATCAATCATTCTAACAATAAATGTTGCAATTTTTGTGCCAATATTCAGATATTTATTACGTGCGGTTATTTTCAATGTTATATAGAGGAAACTGTCTGAAATGTACACAATATAAATAAAAAGCGTCCATTATCTGGACACTTCTTTATAGTTCATATTTTTTTATTTTTTCATATAAGCCTGAGCGGCTAATTCCAAGTATCCTCGCAGCTTGTGCTTTATTTCCATTTGCTTCAGCAAGCGCTGTTTGAATTGCTGACACTTCTGCGCTTTCGGCTAAAGCTCGTTGTGAAACAGATGCATTTGCTGTCATTTCAACCTTTTCAATCATATAATCTGGCAAGTCCTCATATTGTATTTTTCCAAACTCCGCAAATGTCATCGCTCTTTCAAGTATATTACGTAACTCTCGAACGTTCCCTGGCCAATCATACGCCATGATCACTTTTCTTGCTTTCTCTTCCACACCAGTAATACTCGTGCCGATCATACGGTTTAAATCTTCCATCATTGTTTCCATTAATAATTGAATATCATGCTTACGCTTCCGAAGCGGTGGGATTTGAAGAGAAATGACATTAAGTCGATAGTACAAATCTTCACGAAACTCTCCGGCTTCAACCATCTTTTCTAACGGACGATTTGTGGCTGCGATAATCCGAACATCGACATGAATTCGGTCTGTACCACCTACACGATAAAATTCCCGCTCTTGCAGTACACGCAATAATTTCGCTTGAAGCGCTAGTGACATATCGCCAATTTCATCAAGGAAAAGTGTTCCTCCATCTGCAAGGTCGAACTTGCCCAGCTTCCCTTTTTGCTTTGCTCCTGTAAATGCACCGGCTTCATAGCCGAAAAATTCTGATTCAAGCAAGTGCTCTGGAATGGCTGCGCAATTTACGATAATGAACTTTCCATCCTTTCGCGCACTGCTCTTGTGGACAGCATGAGCAAATAGTTCTTTTCCTGTTCCACTTTCACCACGGACAAGCACTGTCGAGCGCCCTTTTGCAGCTTTGCGTGCACTTTTTTTCAGCTTTTCCATAAATGGATCTTTCGTAATAATTTGCTCCCACGAAAATCGCGCTGTTTCGGTTTGCTTAAGCTGATTGTGATAGTATTTTGCCTTATTCTCTGCCTTCTCTAACCTTCTAAAAAGCTCACTTACTTGATTAAGCTGACGAAATGTCACCTTTCCAAGCGCTCCGATTATTTCATTTCCTTGCTTAACAGGAATCCTGTTCACAATATAGCGAATCCCATTTATCTCCATGAAATCACTAAATTCTGCTTCTTCACTTTCTAACACAGAGGTTAAGTTCAACTGGGGAAGTACTTGTTTAATGCTCTTTTCAAGAATTTTTTCTTTCTCAAGACTGAATAACTCAAGCAACGGAGGGCTGACAAACTTCACTTTTGCTTGCGTATCAATCATAATAATGCCATCATAAGCATGCTCAATGGCTGTATCAAGCGTACGCTTCAAGCTCTTAACAGTTTGAAGCTCCTGCGCCATTTGTTCAAAATCAGACATATCTTGAAACAAAGCAATTGTTCCGCTCTTCCCTCGGACTGTCCGATAAGAGGAGAGGCGAAGGACCGTTTGTCTCTCCCCTAGTTGAACATCCTTCACAATAGATGAAGAAACATCAAGGTTCGGTAAAACTTCTGAGAATGCCTTCCCTACAATTCCTTCTGCTTGGATGCCTTTCATTTCACAAAAAAACTGATTTGCATAAATAATTCTCTCATTCCCATCTGTCATCAAGGCACCGAGATGTGAGTTATGTAAGATAGTCTCGAGTTGTTCGGTTAACGATTTCGTTGCATTTAAAAGGGCCATCACCATATCCGGCTTTGTAAATAGACCAATTACCCTCTCTTCCTCATCAAGAACCACACCTGTACCGACGTGACTTTTTTCTACTATCTTCTCGATCACATCATACGGCGTGTTCAATGGGAGCGCGACAACTTCTTTCCGAATGTAATTTTTAATGGGTGTATGCAACGGCTGATCATCAAGAATCATTTGATATAACTGACTACGTGTAAAGACACCTCGGAGAAATCCTTCTTCATCTGTAATCGGAAGAATACTATACTTATATTCCTTCATTACGTTAACTGCTTCGCTTAAGCTACTAGTCTCGTGAACCTTACAATGGACCTCTGTCATCATGTCCTGTAATTGAATCACTGCCCCACCCCTTTAGCTCATCGTTTCCATTATGTTTTTATTCTATCGTAATTAAAAAAAGAGAGGAAGTTATCCCCTCTCTTTGGCTCATTATTTCGGTTGCATTCGGATAGCTCCGTCTAGACGGATAACCTCCCCATTTAGCATTGGATTTTCAATTATGCTTGAGACAAGCTTTGCATATTCAGCTGGATGTCCGAGACGTGATGGAAATGGCACCATCGCTCCAAGCGAATCTCTCGCTTCTTCTGGAAGAGTATCAAACATAGGCGTATGAAACAATCCCGGCGCTATCGTCATGACTCGTACACCAAAGGAAGCATACTCTCTTGCAATCGGAAGGGTCATTCCGACGATACCGCCTTTAGATGCACTATAGGCAGCCTGACCAATTTGTCCATCAAATGCTGCTACAGATGCTGTATTGATAATGACGCCACGCTCACCTTCTTCATTCGCTTCATTTTCTTTCATGTGCTCACCTGCAAGCCTGATTACATTGAACGTACCTGCCAAATTAACATGAAGCACATTGGAAAACACTTCAAGCTCGTGAATACCGCTTCTGCTTAGTACTTTTTTTGCTGCCGCAATGCCCGCACAATTAATTACAGTGTTAATATTACCAAACCGCTCTTTTCCAAGGCGCAAAGCATGACGGACACTCTCTTCATCAGTTACATCTGTTTTCACAAATAGCGTCTGCTCTTCAAATTCTTGCTCAAGCTTCTTCCCTCTTTCATCTGCTAAGTCACCGATGATTGCGTTCCCACCAGAAGCAACTATTTTACGAACCGTTGCTTCACCAAGGCCTGAAGCACCACCTGTTACGAATGCCACACACTCTTTCATATTCATAGATGTTCCTCCTCTGCACAATTTTATCTCATTACCTTTTAATGCAAATACTGTGCCAGAACGGAATAACAGAAGAACACCTTTAAGTTCTGTTCAAAGTGTCTAATTCTTGGACAGTTGTCCTGTATCTTCAAAACACAAAAGAGCACCCGCCTAATCAGCAGATACCCTTTATACAGGTAGGCTTTCTAAAACATACCGATACGTACGTAAAAGTAAAAAGCCGAAGCCAAGCATAAAACTAAGCCAAAATAACATTTGAAAAAAAACAAACCCTACAAGACCTGACGTTGTGAAATGATTACTCATTCGATAAGTAATAAACACAAAATAAGACAGCCCAGTAAGTAAAAAAATAACGGATAAAAGCCAAAAAAGTTGACTAAATAATAGCGAGAGAACCCCTCCTGCTAAAAACAGAAAACGTCCTTCCTTCATTCGTTGGTCATGCTCTTCTTGTTTATCATCCGCAAAGAACAAGCAAGAAAATTGAAGCATCATGTCTGCCAATACCTTTAATGCACTAAGCAACATAACAAAGCAAAGTACAAAGCTACCAAACAACAGCAATTCAATATTTCCTGCAGAAAAGAATTCGCTTAATGCATGATAGATACCTATTTCTTGTAGAAGCGCCACAAGCTTCTTTTCGAGACTAACAGCAAATGCAGCACTAAATAATAAAATCGATAAAAATGGAAAATAGCTCGTATAATAGAGATTCTTAACTCCCGGCAATTGTACAACCTTCTTTAACAAATCAAAATTTACAAAAAGAATCACAAGCCTTAGCCTATGATCCTCTCATTATCTTATAACCGCCCACTCAAAGTTTCAATCTTTTTCCTAATTTGATTCTAAAATACCTAATGTCCACAAGCGAATGCTTAAATCTAATAGGAAGATATCATCTGTATCGTTTAATGAACAGCCTGTAAGTGATTCAATTTTTCGTAGTCGATATAACAAAGACTGACGATGCAAATTTAATTCCCGTGACGTCTGACTAACATTCCCACGATGCTTACTGTACGTTAAATACGTTTGGATTAAGTCAATTCCTCGTTCTGCATCATAGGTCAATAGCGTACCAAGTGTTGCACTCGTTATCTTCTGCAAATCATCATTTTGCATTAATGTCATCAGTGCGCGATCAAGGCGTGAATCTGCATACCAACTCTTATGTCCTTTTCCTTTTTGTTTCTTTCCGATCTCAATTGCCGTTTGGGCCTCTTGATAGCTTTCATGAAATTGCTGCATTCCAATCGTTTTACTAACTCCCCAAGAAAAAACAAGCTCAGGAAAGATTTGCTGTAAACGCTTTTCAAAATGATCTAAAAACCGATAAACCGTTTCATTTCCCGTTTCTTGCTTCGCCTCTAAGAAAATAATAAATTGCTCCCGCTGAAATGTCGTCATAATATGAGAATAAATCGACCTTGCTGCATAGAACATTTCATCCTCTAATGTACGCACCATACTTGAAAGCCAATGTTCAAATGCGGTCTGTTCCTCAAGCCGTTTATAAATTTTTTTCATATTTTCTGGCTGAGCGACAAGGCAGACAAACGGCAAGCTCACGTTATACCCCAAAGTCCTCGCTCTCGACATCACACTATCCCAAGAATGGATATCGCCTTTTGCCAACCCCCACACAAAATCATCTCTAAGACGCATTTCGGTCTCTCGAATTGTATTTTCTCGTAAGAAGCAGAGGGCTACTGCAGTTACAGCATGCTCTAACATATGAACAAATGAAGGGTTTAACAAGATATCTGCATCTTCTTCATCAACATTTCCAACAAGTAAATGCCCTTGCACTTCACTTGATGTTTGAATAACAAGCTGTAACACTTTATGTTCTTTCATAGTAATAAATCTCATATTCTGCGCTGCTATCGTTTGATGGAAATCTAGCGGTGTCATTGAAATTGGAAAGTCCTCACTATGCAAGTAGTCTTCCCAATCAGAAATAAGGTTTTTTGAACGTTTACTCCTTCCTTTTATAAAGCCGCGCTTATCCACAATGACGACTGGATAACCATTTTCTTTAAAAAGGAAATTTGCAACTTCGTCTAAGCCGCCGCCTCGTAGAATAAGATTCAATAGCTTTTGTTGATCATTCTTTGATTTCTCTTTCATTCGAATATTTTCACTATCAAGCGCCTGCACGACAGACTGAATCACGTCTGCAAAGCGCACCTCCCAAGGAAGGAGAATAATTGGGAAGTGATGCTTCTTCGCTAATTGTTCTACAGAATACGGGATTTCATCAATATATTTGCCAATCGCTACAGCAAGTGCAGCTGCTTCTGAATTAATGACGGCTTCAACAAACTCATATAGCGCCTGTTCATCTTCTCCACAGCCTATTCCTGTAGTCAATACAAATTCATTCTTCCGTACGAAGTTTTCCACAGGCGTTTCAATAACTGAAACCCATTCAACTATACGTTCTTCCAAACGATCAGTACCAGTTTGAATGGTTGCACGCTTCAATATATTTAAATCAGCAATATCTCTAACAGTTACTTGCATCCAGCAGCACCTCCGTTTCCCTATACTCTTTTACATTATTTTGTAATAAGTCTTAAGGATGAGTCAACTATTTTACTTAGACAACCAAATTGACTAACAGTAAAAGGATATTTTCTTACAATTTTTCGAATATTCAAGCAATGTGTTGTTTCGTACTATAGAAGTAGAAGACATAAAGAAATAATTCCAGAGAAGGAGTGACGATAGATGGCAAAAAAACAAGATGTAACAATGGCGACGAAATCTGTATGGAGCGGTGAAAGTGACTATCTAGCCTTTGGTGCTACACAAGTTCCTGTTGTTCATAGTGTTTCTTTTGGATATGACGACGTGGATGAATGGTTTGATGTGGCAACAGGTAAGAAAGAAGGTCATATTTACGGACGGAATACAAATCCAACTGTTCAAGCATTCGAAGATAAAGTAAAAGAATTAGAAGGCGCTGAAGCTGCAACGAGTTTTTCAACAGGGATGGCTGCAATCAGCAACGCACTTCATACTTTTTTAAAGCCAGGAGATCGAGTGGTAACTATTAAAGATACTTATGGTGGAACCAACAAGATCTTCACAGAATTTTTGCCTCGATTGAATATTGATGTCGTTCTCTGTGAAACGGGTGACCATGAACAGATTGAAGCAGAGGTTGCAAAAGGCTGTAACATCCTCTATCTCGAAACACCGACAAATCCAACCGTTAAAATTACGGACATTGCCCGGATGGTGAAAGCAGGTAAAGAACAAGGTGCACTAATCTTTGTGGATAACACGTTCGCAACGCCAATTAATCAAAATCCTCTTGAATACGGAGTGGATATCGTTATCCACAGCGCTACGAAATTTCTTGGCGGCCATGCAGACGCATTAGGTGGTGTTATCTGCGGAAGTGCAGAGCTTGTGGAAAAGGTTTATCACTATCGTGAAATTAACGGAGCAACACTTGATCCAATGTCTGCTTACCTATTACTTCGCGGTATGAAAACATTGGACTTACGGTTGAAGAAGCAAGCGGAAAATGCAATGAAAGTCGCTCAATTCCTAGTCCAGCACCCTGCCGTGCAGGATGTCTTCTACCCTGGTCTTGAAACACATCCACACCACGATATTGCAAAGGCTCAAATGCGAACATTTGGCGGGATGCTAAGCTTCTCACTGAAAGGAGAAATGGATGCGGTTAGACGTTTCCTTCCACAATTGAAATTCGCGAACAAGGCAGCAAACCTTGGCTCTGTTGAAACAGTTGTAGGACCAGCAAGAACGACAAGCCATGTCGAATGTACGGTCGAAGAACGAAAAGCATTAGGCATCCCTGAAGGTCTTGTCCGCTATTCAGCCGGAATTGAAGACGCCGATGACCTAATTGAAGATTTGAAGCAAGCATTATCACAGCTTGTGTACGCGTAAGGAGGTGCTAAGCATGCCTCATCCCATTTTAAAAAAGGCTCAGCAACTTTCCACAGAACTCACAGCTATTCGTCGTCACTTACACCAGAATCCTGAACTAAGCTTTCAAGAAATCAATACAACATCCACAATTGTTCAACATTTACAAACACACTCGAACCTTACCGTTCATTACGGAAAAGACCACACAGGGCTTGATACAGGTGTAATCGCAACATTAAATAGCGGAAAACGACCTGTGATTGCCATTCGTGCAGATATCGATGCATTACCGATTCAGGAGTTAAATGACACTTCTTATAAATCACAAAACGATGGGGTTATGCACGCCTGTGGGCATGATGCACACACAGCAATCGGGATCGGTGCTGCCAAAATTTTAGCAGAGATTTTTGAAGAAGAGACCATTGATGCCTCCGTTAAGTTTATCTTTCAACCGGCGGAAGAGGATACAGATGAACACGGTTCAACAGGTTCACCTTACCTCATTAAAGCTGGTGTATTAGACGATGTAGATGCAGTGCTTGCTCTGCATATGAACCCTGAACAACGTGTTGGAGAGGTTCTTCTAAATGAAGGAAACAGCATGGCTGCTATTGATACATTTGACGCCGTTCTTAAAGGGAGCGGCGGCCATGCTGCTTATCCACAACTTGGAACCGACCCGGTCTACATGCTCAGCTTTGTACTGCAAGCGATCCAAGGAATTATCGCAAGACGAACATCACCATTAGAACCCGCTGTCATAAGTGTTACACATGTGGAAACATCACCATCTTACAACGTCATTCCGTCAGAAGTGCATATACGCGGCACAATTCGCAGCTATAACGAAGACGTCCGAAGGGAGCTTGAAGAAGAGCTGCATCAAGCCCTTAAAATTACCCACACATTTAAAGGTGATTATGAACTGACTGTACGCAACGGCGAACCTGCACTAAAGAATCACCCTGTTGTTATCTCATGGCTGGCACAGACGGTAAAAGACCTATTACCTGATTTTCATATCCATAAAGGACCATACGGAATGGGCGGGGAAGACTTTGCTTACATGACACAGAAACGACCTGGTGCAATGTTTTTTATCGGTGCAGGGTTGGATGAAGGTGATGAACAGGGGTTACACATGCCTCGTTTTGATATCGATGAATCGGTTCTTGTATATGGTGCTGCCATTCTTGCAGAGACTGCTTTACGTTATGTGAAGAACGAATATACATTGCCCACTTAACCTTGGAAGGAGTGATTTATTGTGGCACACAAGCTTGCATTTATCGGCTTTGGCGGAGTCGGCCAAGGCCTTCTAGATATATTAAGAACGAAAAAACATTCACTTGAGACGGAGTTTGAGGTTGTTTCGATTGCTGATTTAAAGAAAGGCTCCATTCATAACCCGAACGGCTTAGACTTAGAGCAAATTCATGACATTATGCAAACAAGCGGAAACTTAGAAGATTATCCTGAAAGTGAACAAGTCATAAAAGGATGGAACAGTCTGGAGACCATTGAAAACAGCAATGCTGATACAGTTATTGAAATTACGTTCACGGACGTAAAAACAGGTCAACCAGCAATCGATCATTGTAAAGCCGCATTCCGCAGCGGAAAAAATGTCGTGATGAGCAATAAAGGACCTGTCGCTCTTGCTTACGAGGAACTGGCGGCGCTCGCAAAAGAAAATAACGTGAAGTGGGGATTTGAAGGAACAGTAATGAGCGGTACCCCTGCAATCCGCATGCCGCTCGTTTCCTTAACCGGGAACCATATCAGAGAAGTTCGCGGTATTCTTAACGGAACAACGAATTATATTCTTTCTAAGATGGAAGAAGGCGTTACCTATGAGGGCGCCTTGAAGAAAGCACAGGAACTTGGCTATGCAGAGGCTGATCCAACGAGTGATATCGAAGGCTATGATGCCCTCTATAAAGTTGTTATTCTAGCAAATGTCATTTTAGATGTTCCGCTTAAAACAGAAGATGTTGAACGTCAAGGTATAGCTGACCTGACGCTAGAGGATATTGAACAAGCAAAACAAGAAAAGATGCGTTGGAAGCTGCTCGGTAAAATTTCAAACCAAAATGGAAATGTAACAGCTTCCGTGAAACCTGAAAAAATTCCACTTGATGACCCGCTTGCAGGTGTGGCTGGTGCAACAAATGCAATAAGCTATGACTGTGATTTATCAGGCGAAATTACTTTAATGGGGCCTGGAGCTGGTATTACAGAAACAGGCTATTCCTTACTAATCGACTTAATTAACATTGAACGAAACCAACTAACCTTTTAAAACTACATTCTATTGAAAGGCGGCGATATGATGAATGCACAAACAATTACGATGAAGATGTTAGTCGCTGGAAGCTGGGTAGACCGTACTGAAAAAATTGAGGTGCGCGACCCTCAAAACAATGACCTTATCGCCACAATTCCTAAAGCAAGCCGCGAAGATGTACTTTCAGCCATTGAAGCAGCAAAAGCTGGAGCAGAAACAGCTGCTGAAATGCCTGTTCATCAACGAATTACAATTTTAAATAAAGTTGCACAGCTGCTTGAGGAACGACAAGAGGAATTTGCTCGAACTATTTCACGTGAAGGAAGCAAAACCATTAACGAAGCACGTGGAGAAGTAAAACGAAGCATTGAAACGCTGCGTATCAGCGCCGAAGAAGCAAGACGTATTCGCGGAGAAACAATTCCATTCAGCCAAATGCCTGGCAGTGAAAATCGCATCGGTTATTATTACCGTTTTCCTGTCGGTGTTATCGCAGCAATCACACCGTTTAATGATCCGTTAAACCTCGTGGCTCATAAAATAGGCCCTGCGATTGCTTCAGGTAATGCCGTTATCATCAAACCTGCCTCCGCTACGCCATTAAGTGCACTCAAACTTGCTGAGCTGTTTGTAGAAGCTGGGATTCCCGAAAAGATTCTCACCGTCATTACAGGAAGTGGCCGAGAAATTGGTGAAGTTCTTGTCTCAAGCGATGATATTCAGATGATTTCATTCACAGGCGGTGTCGATACAGGACTTGACATTTCCTCCAAAGCAGGAATTAAGAAAATGGGAATGGAACTTGGCTCGAACTCCCCTGCTATCGTTCTACGAGATGCTAATTTAACTGAGGCAATTGATGCGACAATTTCAGGTGCTTTTTCTGCAGCTGGACAGAACTGCATAGGCGTTCAGCGCATATATATTGAGAGAGAGGTCTTTGACACATTTACTGAACAATTCACCCTCAAAGCAAAACAATTCAAAACAGGTGATAAACAATCAACAGAAACAGATATGGGTCCAATGATTAATGAAAAGGAAGCACAGCGGGTTGAAAGCTGGGTAAACGAAGCGATTGAAAAAGGAGCCATCCTTCATTGCGGCGGAAAACGCAATGGTGCTTTCTTTGAACCAACTGTCCTTTCAAACGTTCCTGTTGATTGCATCATTGCAAATGAAGAAGTCTTCGGGCCTGTCGTATTACTTTATTCGGTCTATGATCTCGAAGAAGCAATTGAACGTTCGAATGCTGTCAATTATGGACTTCAAGCTGGCATTTTCACAAGTCATCTTGATAAAGCATTCAAAGCTGTTCAAAAGCTTCACGTTGGCGGTGTAATGATTAATGATAGTAGTGATTATCGAATGGACTCAATGCCATTTGGAGGGGTGAAAAACTCAGGACTTGGCAGAGAAGGTGTCCGCTTTGCCATCGAAGAAATGACCGAACCAAAAGTTGTCTGTTTGAACCTATCTCAGTAATAGATAGATAGATATTAAGCAACATGTCATTTGAGGGGCATGAAGGAAGGATGTGTCTTGCCGTGTTTACAGCTGAAGAATTCAAAGATCGCTTAAACCGTACAAAACAAAAGATGAGTGAAGAAGGAGTAGAAGTCCTGCTCGTTACGAACCCCTCTAATATGTATTATTTGAGCGGTTATAATGCCTGGTCTTTTTACGTACACCAAATGCTTATTGTAATGATTGATGAGCCACAACCTATCTGGCTTGGTCGTCAAATGGACGCAAATAGCGCAAAAGTCACTACTTGGCTCGATCATGACAATATCATTCCTTATCCTGATGATTATGTCCAATCTGAAATCAAACACCCTATGCAATTTACAGCCAATATTCTTAAAGAAATTGGTCAAGCAAAACGCGTAATTGGCTTAGAAATGGAAACGCATTTCTTCTCTGCCCAAAGCTATATGAAATTTACTGAAGCACTTCCTAATGCAGCTTTCAAAGATGCTAGTAAGCTTGTGAACTGGGTACGGATTATTAAGTCTGATAGAGAAATCGAATATATGCGACGTGCTGCACAAATTGTAGAACAAGCAATGCAACGCGGCTACGATACGATTGATGTAGGTGTACGGGAATGTGATGCTGCAGCCGAGATTTATCACGCCCAAGTAAGCGGTACTCCTCAATTCGGCGGCGATTATCCTTCCATCGTGCCAATGATGCCTTCCGGCGAGCAAACATCATCACCTCATTTAACATGGACAGATAAAAGATATAAACCAAACGACCCGGTCATTATCGAAATTGCCGGCTGTTATAAACGCTACCATGCGCCACTTGCGCGAACAATGGTATTAGGAGCTCCGTCTCAGCATCTTCTTGATGCTTCACAAGCCGTCCAAGAAGCCTTACACCAAACACTAGCATCCATTAAACCAGGCATGACAGCAGAAGAAATTGAATATAAGTGGAGTGTTTTTATTAAGAAACGCGGGTATTACAAGAGTTCACGCCTTGGATATTCAATCGGAGCGAGCTATCCTCCAGATTGGGGTGAGCACACTGTCAGCATTCGGCCAGGCGATAAAACCGTTATCAAGCCAAATATGACATTTCACCTTATTCCAGGGTTCTGGTTTGACGATTGGGGAGTTGAAATTAGTGAGTCTATACGAATTACAGAAAATGGCTGTGAAAGGTTAGCTAACTTCCCACAGGATCTCTATGTCAAAACTAACCCACCACGCTATAATATACTGTAAAAAAATGCCTCCAATAAAGGAGGCATTTTTAGCTTCATAAGATTTAATCTTCCATTGTTGATAAATCACCAGTCGGCAACCCTAGATCCCATGCTTTAAGCACGCGGCGCATAATTTTTCCTGAACGTGTCTTAGGAATCGTTTCTCTTACTTCAATCATACGAGGCGCAGCATGTGCAGCAAGACGTGTCTTAACGAATTGACGAATTTCATCTTTCAATTCATCACTTTCTTCATACCCATTACGCAGTGTAATAAATGCTTTGATCGCTTCTCCCCGAACAGGATCTGGCACCCCGATAACACCAGCCTCCGCTACAGCTGGATGTTCAACAAGTTTACTTTCAACCTCAAATGGTCCAACACGCTCACCTGACGTATTAATAACATCATCAACGCGACCTTCAAACCAGAAGTAACCATCCTCATCCTTGTAAGCTGAATCTCCTGAAACAAACCAGCCATTCAAGAAGTACTGCTCATATTTCGCATCATTGTTCCAAACCTTCCGTACCATTGCCGGCCATTGCGGGCGAATTGCCAGGTTACCCATGCGACGAGGCGGCAGTTCGTTCCCATCATCATCAATGATTGCCATTTGAATCCCAGGCATCGGCTTACCCATTGAACCAGGACGGATTGGATTACAACGGAAGTTTGCACAAATACATGAGCCAGTCTCTGTCATCCACCAGTTATCATGAATACGACGATCTAATGTATCTAAGCCCCACCGAATGACTTCTGGGTTTAACGGTTCTCCTGCTGATAAAATGTGACGGACGCTTGAGATATCATATTTATTAGGAAGCTCATCCCCTGCAGCCATCAGAAGACGGAATGCAGTTGGTGCACTAAACCAAACATTTACATTGTATTTTTCAATTGTTGCATACCAGCTTTCCGCGTCGAAGCGGCCACCTTTAAGGACTGCTGTTACCCCATTCAACCATGGTGACCACATCCCAGCTGAAGTACCTGTTACCCAGCCTGGATCCGCTGTACACCAATAAACATCGCCTTCTCGTAAGTCATATGCCCATTTTCCTGATAAATATTGATGAAGCATTGCATCGTGTACTTGAAGTACTCCTTTCGGCTTACCCGTTGAGCCAGATGTGTAATGCAACAGCATGCCATCTTCGCGATCAACCCATTCGATCACGTAATCATCAGATGTATTCATCAAATCTTGATAAAGCTTTTGGTTATCTTGCTCTGCTTTGTCTGCTCCTACTAAAATTACATACTCTAAATCAGGCAACTCGTCTGCAGGAATACGTTCAAGCAGTTCAGGCGTGGTTACGACTGCTTTTGCTCCACTATCTAACAGGCGATCCTTCACTGCTTCCTCCATGAAAGCTTCAAATAGTGGACCTGCAATGGAACCGTTCCGTATGATACCAAGCATTGAAATATACAATTCTGGGCTGCGTGGCATGAAAATAAATACACGATCACCTTTTTCAACGCCTAATGAACGAAGTCCATTTGCAAATTGACATGACTGCTTCTTCAAATCTTCATACGTATAAGCTTCATCTCGTTGGCCATCTGTATAGAAAAGAGCTGTTTGACTTCCACGCCCCTCATCAACATGACGATCAATTGCTTCATAAACCATATTTACATTTCCTGTTGTATACCAGCTGAAATTTTTCTCAACTTCCTTCCAATCAGCTGATTGAACCGCTTCATTGTAGTCCTTCAAATTAGCTGTATTGTCTAACATCATGACTTCTTGATTAGCGCTTTTTGTCGTCATCTGTAAAATCCCCCTGTCTCATTTTCTGTTATATAACAATTTACCACAAAGTTCTCCATATTTCATGACTTTTCGGAAAATAGCTAATTATTTGCAAGTTTCTATTACTATTTTGCGAAAGGAAACTAAGAACAAGGAGGGGAAGATAAACAAATTATCAAAAACATGCTAAATAGAAAAAAAAGCGTTCTGCATCAAATACAGAACGCTTCTTTCATCCATCTTGCAAGTCAATTAACACATACAATAATATAAAAAATATAGTCCACCACATAAATATCACTCCGCCATGTCCAATCACATAATTCGTGGAGGACGTATTCGGCAACTGGCTGGCTTAGACAATTTTGTCCGTAGCCCCTTTAGCTTTGCGTCACCATCTTTCAATGGCTTTGCCGTTCTCGTACGAATTTATGTGTTACTTTTATCATAGCTTAAAAGCTCTGTTTTTTCTTGCTTCTATGGTTCCAAAATATCTATTACTTTAGACTCATTTATCTATATTTTTACTTTAGAGATTTATTTTACCTTTGAATCTTGCTCACTTTGAAGCTCCGCCCTTTTTCCTTCCTTGCATTCACTTCCCTGTACTTTTCTATTAAAGCGGTGTGAGCGGAACTATACTTTATCTATATAGGGCATTAATTTCGAGTCATACGGTCCAACTTAGATTACAGGCAACAACTTTGTGTGGAGCTCCGCCCTTTTTCAAAAAACCCATAAAAAATACCGAGAATCTCTTCTCGGCATCTTTTATTAATAATATGGGGAAATCATAAGGTAGACAAGCACCCCTGTAAAGCTAACATATAACCAAAGCGGCATTGTCCAACGAGCAATTTTACGATGTTTTTCTACTTGCATATTCAACCCACGCGCCACGGAAGTTAATGCTAACGGTACAATGACAGCTGAAAGTACAATGTGTGTAAGCAACACGAAATAATAAACGTACTTAATTACACCTTCACCGCCAAAATGTGTGGATTCAGCAAGTGCATGGTAGGTTACATACGATACTAAGAACAGAGCAGTAGAACCTAATGCAGCAAAGATAAAACGGCGGTGACTTGTAATATTTCTCTTCTTAATCGCTACTAATGCAGCAACTAAAAATACAAATGTAAAACTGTTTAAGACAGCATTCAGGAATGGCAAGAATGTTAAATCTACATCACCAAGTCCCTCATACTTAGGCATAAAGAACAAAACGGCGACAAGAGCATTAATCAAGATAGTCAGCGTAACAATGACAGGTGTATAATTTCGCTGTTTTGTTTCATAATGATGGTCCATAAATTGTTGTCTCCCTTCTCTATTGTTGCAATTGGCTTGTACAAAAAGCATAGCCACAAACAACAAAATCTATATCTGCGCTTTTTTGTAAGGCATATACTGCTACTATTGTACAACGCATTTCCCACAGAACAAAGGGACAACTTTTAAACATTGTGTTAACAAAGCACATTCAGAAAAACGATTAGGGGCTCCTATTACTAGTTAGGGCTATTCATTCCCACTTCGGCAAAGAAAAACTGCCCGCAGTGGCGAGCAGTTAAAGTGTAATTCTTTCCTCCGTTTTCAACGTGGAAAATAAGTCTGTTAAAGCTTTCATACCTTTTTCGATATTCTCTGGTGTGGAATTTGTATAATTTAATCTCATCGTATTTTGTCTTGCTTTTCCAACATAGAAAGGTGCTCCAGGTACATATGCTACACCTTGTTTTACTGCTTCTGCCAGTAGGTCTGTTGTATTGACTTCCTCAGCCAGCTCAAGCCACAAGAACATTCCACCCTTTGGCTCAACATACGTCAGCCCTGGTAAATAACTTTTTTCAAGCTGATTCATCATAATTTTTAAGCGTTCATGATAGACACTCGTAATCTTTGAAACATGCGCATCAAGATCGAAATCTGTTAATAGATGATAAAGCATTTGTTGAGATAACGAATTCGAGTGCAAATCATTCGCTTGTTTTGCTTGTGACATAATACGGATAACTTGCTGCGGACCAGCGATCCAGCCCGTCCGAAGAGCAGGTACAACCGTTTTACTGAACGTACTTGTATAAAGAACATGTTCGCCATTATCCATCGCAGCAATTGGTGTATATGTTTCCTCTGGATTAAATTGAATTTCACCATACGGATCATCTTCAAAGATGACGGAATGATATTTCTTTGCAAGCTTCAATAATGTCTCTCTCCGTTCTTGAGACCATACTCTACCAGCAGGGTTTGAGAACGTCGGAACAACATAAATACACTTCGGCCGGTACTTTTTCATTTTTGCTTTCAAATCTTCCGGCACCATTCCATGCTCATCTGACTCAACTGCAATGACATGTGCTTCATAAGATTCAAATACTTGCAATGCCGCTAGATACGTTGGGTTTTCAGTAAGGATTATATCTCCAGGATTAAAGAAAACCCTCGAAAATAAATCAATCGCTTGCTGAGAACCAGTTGTAAGCAATACATTATCCGCTGACCATTGGTCCATTCCTTTACGCTTCATCCGTTCAATAAGTTGCTCACGCAATGGTCCATAGCCTTCTGTTTCAGCATACTGCAATGCTTTATTACCTGATTCCATCGTTTTTGCAAAAGAGTCTTTGACTGCTTCAAACGGAAACAATGTATCATCTGGTAGTCCGCCAGCAAAAGAAATAACATTGTTTTGATTTACAACTTTTAAAATATCACGCACAGCAGAAGATTGTAGATGTCTAACCCGTTTCGCAAATGGATACTTCATTTTTTCCACCTCAAGATTTATAAAAATTCTGATAATTATCTGTATATCATACTCTTTTTTTGTATGATGTCAACCACTTCCTGCATATTAAACGAAAAATTATATTATTCTAGAAAAATTTCATCTCTGCAACTCATTTTGTAACAGTCTCTAGGCAAAAGCATAGAATATAGCGAAGTTGCTTAGAGGAGAGGATAACATGTATTATTATGATTTTTCAATGCCTTATTATGACGAGTTAAGGCAAGGGCAGCCACCGTTTGGACCACCGGGTTTCCCACCTTCTCAAGGACCGGGACAGCCGTCGTTTGGACCACCAGGTTTCCCACCTTCTCAAGGGCCGGGACAACCGCCGTTTGGACCGCCGGGCTTTCCGCCTAGTCAATCACCATTTGGACCAAGTCCTGGAGGAGGACCTGGTCAAGGAGGAGGACCGCCTACATCACCACCTCCTTCCTTTACACCTCAACTTTCAGCTCAAGCTGGCTCACCACAGCTAACAGCGGTTGATCCAGGCTCAATTGCTGGTTGCTTATATCGCTACACTTATGTATGGCTACGCGGATGGCAATCTTTCTGGTTCTACCCTACATTTGTAGGACGCCGTTCGGTTTCAGGCTATCGTTGGGATGGCTGGAGATGGGTGTACTTCGGCATCGGTTTACGTCAAATTCGTTCCTTCCAATGTTATTAAGATCAAACTAAAAGATTTGCTACTTTACTCGAATTAAGCATCTCACTGCTATTGAATAAGGCATATTCCAAAAGAACGGAGTATGCCTTTAAAAGTTTTGACTATACCAAATAGCTCCAACTAAGATAACAACGATAAATGCAATAAAGAGAAAAGAATATTTTGTTGAGATAGATGCCCGTTCTTTTTCTAAATAAGTAGCAGGTCGAATTCCTGTTACCCAAAAGATCAAGATAGCAGAGAGCAAGACACATGTTACATTAACTAATGTTAACAAAAGCGCTCCTGTCATTTGCTCCCACTGTCCACCACCTGTTAATAACCCAACTACAGCAGCAGGAGGCAAAAGAGCAACAGCAACCATAACTCCAACTAACGCTGACGAAAACCGTTGTAGTATTGATAGCGCACCAGCAGCACCAGCAGTAAGTGCAAGCAATACATCAAGCATGCTAATAACAGTTCGTCGCTTAAATGCTTGGCTGTCATACGGCACATCAAAGGTGATACCAAAAGCAACCGCAATTAGAAATGAAATACCTAAGCCAAACACCACTGTGATTAATGAGCTCTTTGCCATCGTTTTGTCTCCAAGCATAGAGGCAAATGCGAGTGAAATAACAGGACCGATTAATGGAGCAATTGCCATTCCACCAATAACGACTGCTTCACTATTTTTTATAATACCAATTGTAACTACAATAGCTGACAGTATAGAAAGAAGAATATAGGCCATATCTGGCTTACTTACTTGCTTCATTGTCACATAGAGTTCCTGCTGACTTGCTCGCTGAATATGTGTCTTCTCTTCTTTCTTTTTCACTTTATCTTTGTTTGATTGACGCGCTATATACGTATCAATTGGGTGAAGGATTACTTCAAACCCGTCAATTATATGCGAAACATTTTCAAAGAAATTCAGAAGTTCCTCCGTTTCATCTTTATTCACCATCAAACGATAAAGAATAAACCCGTGATCTTCTTCAAGCGTCCAGCGAGTTAAAATCGTTTCGGAATGTTTCTTTAAAATCTCATCTACTTTATTGCGATATCGCTGAGGGAAATAAACTTCAATTAATTGCATTTCCATTATCTTGTGCTCCATTTCTAGAAGTGCATTTTTATCTTAAATATTCTTCCCTCAGCAATAGCTTACAAACTGTTAAATGCTCCCTTGCCATTCATTTTCAAGCAAGCTCATTTCAATCATATTCCAATAATCTCCTTGGACAGAGACGACTTCACGTAACAGGCCATCCCTTTGAAAACCAATTTTTTCGTAACACCGAATCGCTCCAATGTTAAAATCAAATACACCTAAGCCGATACGATGCAAGTTAAATTCCTCAAAGCCTATTTGACATACCTCTCGCATCATCCATTCTCCAATACCTTCACCTTGTTTTGCTGGCGAAACAAGCACTCTCCCGATCCGACCTGTGCGATGCTTGTGATTCAACATTCCAAGTGAAATATGACCAACCATTTGACCTGTTTCAGACTCTATCGCTTTATAAATCATACGGTCCGAGCTATCTTTATTGTTTGAACCATAAAGAAAAGATTTTAATTGTTTCTTATCAAGGGGATAATTCATACTTGGACCTGCCCACTGTAACAAGAAACGCTCATCACCGCTCCAATCAATTAATGTTTGAAAATCACTTTCTGTTACAAACTGAAGCTTATACATAATACCCCTTCCCTAATTTTAAAAAAGCCGCCTTATGATAAGACAGCTTTATCGATCATTTGCTTTTAATGACAATAGCTTTTGTTTTAATTCATTTTCCATATTCATTAATTCATGTTCGGCACTGCGGCGCTTTTCCCTGCCTTCTTGCTGTATTTTTAACGTTTCTTCAAGTGTCGAAACAAGATTCGATTGGGTTGTTTTCAATGTTTCCAAATCGACAATGCCTCTTTCATTTTCCTTTGCTGTTTCTATTGTATTTGTTTTCAGCATTTCAGAGTTTTTCAGAAGCAGGTCATTTGTTGTCTTTGTTACTTGCTTCTGTGCTTCGACAGCCCTTTGCTGACGGAAAAGTGTCAAGGCAATCACCACTTGGTTTTTCCAAAGCGGAATGGCCGTTAAGATAGATGACTGAACTTTTTCCACAAGTGCTTGGTTCATATTTTGAATCATTCGAATTTGCGGGGCACTCTGCATCGTAATTTGGCGACTCAGCTTCAAATCATGCATTCTTTTTTCTAAACGGTCTGCAAACTGAATAAGGTCATTTACCTCTTGTACTTTCATTTGATCGCCTGATTGTTCTGCTTCACGCTTAAGCTTTGGAATATCGTTCGTATGCAGCTCTTGAAGCTTCTCCTCGGCGGCTGCAATATAAATATTAAGCGCCTCAAAATACTCACGGTTTTTCTGAAAAAGCTTCTCAAGTGTCTGAATATCATCCAACAGGCCTTGCCTTGATTTATCAAGCTTTACAGAAATTTTATCGATTTGAGTGCCTATTTTTTGGTATTTTGAAAGAGTTTGATTAATCGATTGTTTGACATTCCCAAATATTTTCGAGAACATACCCTTCTTTTCACCTTTGAATTCGTTAGGATTGACCTCTTCAATTTTGGACATTAATTCACTGATTACTTCACCAACTGGTCCTGTATCCTTCGTTTGAACATGGTTTAACACTTCGTGGGAAAATTGCGATAAATTCGATTGTGCAGCAACCCCATATTGTAGAACTGCTTGATGATTCTTAGCGTCGATCTGACTAGCAAGCTTCTTTGCTCTTTCTTGATTTTCAGTTGAAAGCTGACTAAATATCGTTTGCGGTCTCTGCTGTTGATCCTCTTGTTTCGTTAGAGACTGCTCATCTCCTGTAACAATATCTCCAAACGGATTAGCAAGTAACTCATCTAACTGACTGGAAGGTGTTCCAAATAACTCTTCTTGCTGACGCTCTTTCTCAAGATTCCAACGTTCACTCAAACGAAACGACCCCTTTCATTATCCAAATTTACTTTCGCCTAGAGCTCGTCCTTTCTAATGACTGCTTAAAGACATCTAACTCCAAGTCAAGGTTCTCCATGTCTTCTGAAACTACATGTTTTAACTCTCTTTCAAGGCATTCTTCCATTTCCTTCAGCATTCTTTCAGTTCGAGCGAGTGCTTCCATATATTCAGCATCACGAACCGGCTGTGATGATAAGAACATATAACGCTCAACAATTTCGGCAGCTGAATCTAAATTACTGTAGAAAAATTCATTAGCTAAGTAGAAGCGTTTTGGCTCTTTCTCAACAACATCATAAATCGTCTTTGCATATCGATAAATTTGGTTAACTGATTTAAAAAGCTTAACTGACTTGGCTTTGAAACGATTCCGCTGTAAAATAACCAACTTTTCTTTTGCTTCTTTAAGTGCTCGTTTAATATCTTTGTATTCACTGCTTTTAAGATGATTTTTACTAGCGATATTACGTTGATGCCTTGCTTTCATAAGTGTCGTTACACCAAAAAAACTGATCGGCACAGAACCCGCAGCAAGAAGCCAGTCAACCTCAAATCCTAACCATAAAACAAGCGATACAATTGCACTAGCGTTTAGCCCGACAAAACCTCTCCATGTTTTAAATAAAAAGGAACGCATCTTTATCGACTCCTGAATGTTTTTTCCTTTACCTATAGATATTCTTCCTTCATTATACTATTTTTAGTATTCAAGGCGACATTCGACAATACTTATTATATTTTACGTCAATTCGAATCATTAAGTTTCATTTTAGATAAAAAAATAAAGCTGCCACCCATCATAAGGTGACAACTTTCTATT
Source organism: Bacillus tianshenii (assembly GCA_020524525.2). Classification (NCBI taxonomy): domain Bacteria; kingdom Bacillati; phylum Bacillota; class Bacilli; order Caryophanales; family Bacillaceae; genus Sutcliffiella; species Sutcliffiella tianshenii. The sequence goes on from CP129018.1 coordinate 2,837,174, forward strand.
AACCTGCACGTCGTCCAAGCTCTTCATCAAAAACAAGCAATGCGGCCTTATCATCGCCAATCATTTTTAACTTTTCTACAATATACATACTTTGACCTTCTTCGTCTACTTGCTCATCTAGGAACTTTTGAAACAATGAAGCACTTTGAATATCCTGGGCTGCCACTGCAATGTTATAGGCCTTTTGATAATTTTGTGTAACATATTGTTCATGCTCTAAAATCTTTGTCCACGCTTCCAACGGTGTTCCGAATGAGGAAGGCATAGCGGCAATTTCTTTTAATTGAACTACTCCTCCTCGCTCAATTAAATGATCAGTTAATTGTAAGGCATGCCCTTGTTCTTCCTTCATTTGTAAGCGAAGCCAATGCGCCATTCCCGGCAAATTCATTCGTTTAAAATAATTTGAAACAGCTTGATAGAGTTGTGCCGAATAGTAATCAAGCTGGATGAGTTGATTAAAAACTGTCTCCATATTTTTACTTATCATTTATATCCCTCCTCTAATCTACACATCTGCCTATATATCGTATGTTGTAAAAAAGCATTCGTGCATAGACACAGAGGGAAATCGACCTTTCTTTTTGTAAACTTAAATGCAAACGTTGTTGACATTAATATACGGATTCAATATCATAAAATTAAATGTGTTATTCGAAAGCGGGGTTAATAAATGAAACAAAAACGTTCCTTTCAAACAGTTGAATTAATTTTGGCCGCAATGTTTGTGGCTCTTATGGCAATCGGTTCAAATATAACATCATGGGCACCATTTCTGCAGATTGCTGGTGTACCATTATCAATGGGGCCGTTCCTCAGTATTTTAGCTGGCCTTTTACTTGGAAGCAGATTAGGCGCGTTATCAATGCTTGTTTATTTACTAGTGGGTATCGCTGGCGCTCCAGTTTTCTCGCAATTTAAAGGCGGTATCGCAGTTGTTTTTGGAAATACGGGCGGATTCTTAATTTCTTACATTGTAGCTGCTTACGTTGCAGGTAAGATTATGGAGAAAGCGCAAGCTCCAACACGTTCTACTTTTTATATCGCTTCATTTGTTGGAATTGGGATTATTTATATCATCGGTACAAACTACATGTACGCGGCACTTAACGTATGGCTTGGAGTGGATATGGGGTATGCAGCAGCTTGGAAGGTAATGGCGGCTTTTGCTGTGAAAGACATTGCCTTTACGATTCTAGGGGCAACCATTGCTCCACGTATCTATCAAGCTGTACACCGCTCTGGGACGTTAAAATCATTGGATCGAACTGTATCTTAATAGAAGAAAAGAGCTGACGAATTCGTCAGCTCTTTTCTATTAAAGCATAATGGCCGCAAGCCAACCAAACAGCACAAGTGGAATATTGTAGTGTAAGAATGTTGGCACACATGTATCCCAAATATGATTGTGCTGACCATCTGCATTTAAGCCTGCAGTTGGTCCTAGTGTACTGTCAGAAGCAGGAGAACCTGCATCCCCTAACGCCGCTGCTGCTCCAACAAGAGCTGTCGTTGCAAGCGGACTAAATCCTAATTGCAATGCTAATGGAACAAAGATCGTTGCAATAATTGGAATGGTTGAGAACGAAGAGCCTATTCCCATCGTTACAAGCAAGCCGACAACAAGCATCAGAAACGCTGCTAATGATTTATTATCACCAATCATGCCTGCCGCTTGGTCAACAAGCATTTCAACATGCCCTGTCTCACGCAACACGCTTGCGAAACCAGACGCTGCAATCATTACAAAACCGATGAAAGCCATCATTTGCATGCCTTCAGTCAGCATTGTATCCGTTTCTTTCCACTTTACATTTTTATTAAAGAAGAAACCAAGATAAATTGTAATAATACCTGCTAATGCACCGATAATCATTGATTCTGAGATTGTTTGGAAGACAAGAGCAGCAACGACGGCTACAAGTGCAAATCCAACTGCAATAGAAGAAATTTCTTCTTTCTCCTTCTCTTCGACAACCAACTCAACATCGTCATAAGCACTTTTTGTTCGGTATGAAAAGAAAATCGCAACCAACAAACCAACAACCATACCAAGTGTCGGCAGAAGCATTGCCTTCGGAATCATACCCATCTCAATTTCTAAGCCGCTTTCTGCCATATTTGTTTGCAGAATTTCATGGAAAATTAACCCGAAACCTGCAGGTAACAAAATATACGGCGCTGTCAAACCAAAAGTGATAACCGTAGCAATTAAACGACGGTCAATGCCCAATTCATTGAATACCTTCAATAATGGCGGAATTAAAATTGGAATAAATGCAATATGAACTGGAATTACATTTTGTGAAAAAATTGAAATCGTTAAAATAACAAGTACAAGAAGCACCTTTGCCATCGCTTTCTTTTTGCTTTCACCTTCTTTTCCTACAAGACGAAGAGCAAAGTTCACAAGAAGCTCTGGAAGGCCTGTACGAGCAATCGCAACTGCAAATCCTCCTAATAACGCATAGCTTAAAGCTACTTCTGCGCTTCCCCCTAATCCACTTGTGAAAGCTTCAATTGTTGCTGACATTGAAAGCTCACCCGTAAGTCCACCGATAATCGCACCTGTGACAAGGGCGAGCACAACATTGACACGGAATAAGCTTAAGATAAGCATTACCAAAACCGCTACAATGACTGCGTTCATAAATCTTCCCCCTCATTCAATCTATTCTTTAGTCTGATAAATTACTAATGTACTAAAACATAAATAAACCTAACATGGAATAAGACCAATGTCAATTGCTTTTTCAATATAACAGCAGTACCTTTTCATCATTTTTTAAGTATAAAAAAACTGACGAAATCATTTAAAACGATTTCGTCAGTTAAATAATTTATTCGTTTTTCTCGCCCATACGGTCAGCGAGCACAGCAAGTGTTCGTGCCATCACACCTGTAGCCCCGCTTGGTCCAAGGTCAGTAGCCGTTCTCGAAGTTGCTGTCCCTGCAATATCTAAGTGTACCCAAGGTGTTTCTTCAGCAAATTCAGCAAGAAATGCTCCTGCTAGAATCGCATGTCCCTCACGTCCTGGTGAGTTATTCAAATCAGCCATCTTCGAATTTCGCACCCGCTTCCGCTCTGTCTCGAATAATGGCAGCATCCAAATACGCTCACCTTCCTCATGCGAAGCCTGTAACACTTCTTCATAATGCTCTTCATTATTTGTCATCGCACCTGTTGTCTGCTCACCAAGTGCGACTACAACGCCCCCTGTTAAAGTCGCCACATCTACAAGATAATTCGCTCCGTGATGTTTCGCATAAGTAATTGCATCTGCTAATGCAAGGCGTCCTTCTGCATCAGTATTTAATACTTCAATTGTTTTACCATTCATAGATGTAATGACATCGTCTGGCTTCAATGCTCCACCGCTAATCATATTATCTGTTGATGGAATGACAGCTACAACGTTCTGCTTCGGCTTCATTTCCCCAATAATCTCCATTGCACCTAAAACAGCTGCAGCGCCACCCATATCTGTTTTCATGTCGACAATGCCGTTCTTCGGCTTAATAGAGTAACCGCCTGTATCAAAGGTAATTCCTTTTCCGACAAGCCCTAGTACATCTTCCCAAGTATCTGTGCCTTTATATTTTAAGACAATCATTTTTGGTGGTTCATCCGAGCCTTGGTTGACCGCGAGAAGAGCCCCCATTCCGAGCTTTTCCATTTCTTCTTTGTCTAGAATTTCATATTCCATGTCATACTTCTTAGCAATAGAAACCGCATAGTTCGCTAAATCAGTTGCTGTTAACATGTTACCAGGTAAGTTCGTTAATGTTCGAGCTGTATTTGTGCCATTTCCATGAGCAAAACCTAGTGCTAACCCGCCTTCAACTAAGCCCTGTTCTGCTTCTGTAATGACATCTACAGCCGTAATGTCTTTTTCTGGTTCATTCGGCTTCTGTTTATAGTCTCGAATTTTATATGTAGCTAACGGCAACGCTTCCGCAAGTGCATGAGCGGCATCATAACCATCTTCATCCTTTTTCAAGAAAGTATCCAACGCTACACTTACCCGCTCTATTTTATCAGCTTGTAATGTTTTGAAGAGCTTCCCAAATGCTTCACGTAATTCTGGGAACTTCAGCTTCTTTTCATCACCAAGACCAAGCACATAAACGCGCTTTGCACCAATCTTGCCAAACGAAAATACTTTACTGACTGCTTTTGCTTTGTTAGAAAGATCGCCTTCACGAATTAACTCTAACAATTCACCGTCAAAAGCACCATCAACTTCTTTTAAAATCCCTTCTAACTTTTTTCGATTTGAAAACACCCCGATTACCAAGGCATCATTTTTTTCATTACGGTTAAATTGTTGTATTACATTAAACAATGTTAGTCCTCCCTTACGTTTCCCAAATCCTATCATTCACATTATAGCGAAAGGTGTATCAAAATTCGAATTAACCCTCTTCTTCTAAATATAAAATCAAGTCTGGGAATTTCGGAAGTTTGTCAACCTCCTCAAATGGTACACGTTCAATATCCTGTGGTATAATAGAAATACATTGTTCAATGAAATCATATACATTCTCTAAGTCTAGACCCCAATATTTTGGGCGATATTCATTTAAATACTTATGCGCGGCGTTCATCATCAAACGAGCGCCTTTTACATTTCCATATTCGTAATGATAAATAGAAACGCACATTTGCAATAAACCTTTTAAGAAAAGATTTGCTTTATCTGTCATCCATATTTCTTCCAGTAAATCATGGCATGTATAGTAATCACCTTCATTGAATTTAACGAAAAATTCATAATATTCAAGTGGATAAGTGTGCACAGAAAACACCCCAGACATAAAATTATTCGTTGCTTTATATCATAACAAAGCTTAACAGAACATTAATGTTTATTAGCTCTAGCGAAGTGTAAAATCAAACTATATCTTTGTATACCCTTTATTATTCTGTTTAAATTGTTATGTCAGCCTTCCAATGCGTCATAACAGGAATCTTTGCAGTAGAAAGGACGATCCTCTTTTTTATGGAACTTTTGACAAACTTTCCACTATGGGCATCACTCTGTGCTATCTTCTTTGCGCAATTTGTAAAGGTGCCGATTACTTTTTTCGCAACAAAACGTATTAATTGGTCCTTGCTTACAAGCACGGGTGGTATGCCAAGCTCACATTCAGCTGCAGTTACAGCGCTAGCGACCGGAGTCGCTCTCGATACAAGTCTCGGTTCTGCTGTTTTTGCAGTGGCAACGATCTTTGCAATTATTACAATGTTTGATGCAACAGGGGTACGCCGACAAGCCGGTGAACAAGCCATTGTGCTTAATCAACTCGTTACAGATTTTAATAAGCTTGTTTCCGAAGCAAAAAGCTGGCCGAAAAAAGAAGAAGAAGAGAAACGCCAAGAATTGAAAGAACTACTTGGCCATAAGCCAATTGAGGTGTTTTTCGGTGGGTTATCAGGTGTTTTGTTAACTCTTTTACTCGATTACTTATTTCGTTAAATAAAATGTAGGGGGAAAGATGAATGCGTATTATCTCAATTTGCCCAAGTAACACTGAACTTGCTGCCTACCTTGGCTTAACAGAACAGCTTGTTGCAGTTGATGATTATTCAGACTGGCCCGAACAAATCCACACACTACCGCGAGTAGGAAAAGACTTGGATATTGATATGGAAAAAGTTGAAGCACTTAAGCCTGACTTAGTGCTCGCTTCATTAAGTGTTCCGGGTATGGAGAAAAACATCGAAGAGCTTGAAAAACGCAGCCTTCCTTATATTATTCTAAATCCTTCATCATTAGAGGAAATAGGAAGTGACTTACTAACAATCGGAAAGCATGCTGATTGCGAACAGCATGCACAAGAAGTAAAACAGCGATATGATGCTTTTATTGAAACGTACCGAAAGCGAGCATCCAAAGCCCAAAACCGCCCAACACTTTATTGGGAATGGTGGCCAAAGCCTGTCTTCACTCCTGGTAAAACAAATTGGTTAACAGAAATAAGTGAACTTGCAGGGGCACGAAATGTTTTTGATGATCAAGAAATGGATAATGTTCAAACGACATGGGAAGATGTTTATCAGCGTAAACCTGAACACATTTGCCTTGCATGGGTTGGTGTTCCATTTGATAAGGTAAAGCCTGAAATTGTCCGTCAACGGCCTGATTGGGAAAGCTTAGAAGCAGTGAAGAACGAGCACCTTCATGTCCTTGAGGAACCGCTGTATTGCAGGCCATCGCCTAGACTTTTAGTCGGTTTAAAGAAGCTTGCTCACCTTGTTCATCCAGATATTTTCCCAGAGGGTGACTTAACCGACCCACTGCTCTCATCTCCATCAGTTAAATAAAAACCTCCCACCTGGGAGGTTTTTTTAGCCCTTAATATATTGGTCACGAAATACTTGCATTGAACGATTTTCATTTAATTTCTGAAGCTCTTCTTCTGTAATCTTGCCATCTCCACGCTTCACGACATATACCTTAATTTTCTTTTTACCCCAATTCTGATAAACCTCTTTGACGGTATCATAATATAAATCAAGCTCTTTACCCTTTATTGCACCCCCGATATCTGAAACTACCCCGTACCCATAGCCAGGGATAAATAAAATTGTTCCAAGCGGGAATACATCTAGGTCTGCTGCTATTGTCGAATATAAATCACGCTTCACACGTACCCCTGAATATGTAATACCGTATGAAGGGTGCCCTTCTGTCTTTCCAGTTGATTCAAAACCTGCCGTGTATCCTGTAGCAACAACAGTTTCAGTTGGATACTTACCCCAATCAACTGCATCCTCTAATGAAGCAGGCTTTGTAATGATATGGCTAGAAATTAAGGATTCTTCCTTCATAAAACGATTAAACTGCTTTTTCTTCATATGGACTGCCTTTAATGAATGATCAGCAGTACTGAACTGCTTATGCTTCTTTGCTTCATATCCAACCCAAAATGGAACGTCTTTTGCTTCTACTCCAGATATTGATTGTACAGTTGTTAACATCGCTAAAATGAACAACATCATCATGGCACTTCGTTTCAGCCATGCTTTTGCAAGTTTCATTTTGCTTATTCAACTCCTCTCGCGTCTATTTATTTCCTAGCGCGAGAAGAAATATACATATGCGTTTAGTGGTTATTTTTGGATAAAAACAAATAAGAAGCTCCCCGCACGTACGCGGAAAGCTCCTTACTAAAACATTTGATAACCTCTAACACGCAGCATCTTAATGATGACACCTGAAAGCACTGCACCAAAGATTCCTGAAGCAAGGATCAATATATCTGCCGTTCCTAACGCCAAAATATTGTTCCTCAATGTAGTGAATGCAGTAGAGGTATTCTGAAAGTACTCGATAAAGCGAATATTATCAACAATAAGAATGACCACCACTGGATAAATAACTGCCATTACCCAAGTCATCCTTAACAGCATATTCAACAAAAAGCCAATCCCGAAAAACAACACAACAAATAATAACATTGAAACTAATAATTGCGGCAGGCTCACCGTTCACACCTCCATACTATCCATAAGTTAGTGTACTCCGAACGGCTTGCTCCGTCAATTGTATTTACCTTGTTCTATGCGTCCTTACCGTTTCCTTCACAATTTGGACAAGTCTCCGAACCACCGAGAATTAATTGGAAATAACCTTTTCCTGAACAATATGGACAAGTCTTTTTATCTTTATGTTTCATTTAAAGCACTCCTCTTATCAGATTTATTATAATTTTCTGATAATAATAACAGTTTTACTTAAAAAACGCAAGAGAGCAATGCTTTAATGGAAAAACTCACTTAAATATTTTATAATTTGTATATCCAAATTGGTCACCGGGATGAATATCTGTCCGCTCTGCTAATGGATATGTATGCTGTTCTCGCAGAAACAGCTTCAACATATTAGACGAAGCACGATCTTGAAGTAATTGTTCGGGGCTTAGAAAAGCTGCTTCAAATAATTCTGTCAGCTGAGGTTGAAGCTGGCCTCCGACCGCTTTCATCGAAAAGATAACCATGTTATCACTAATTGTATCTTGAATAACCCCTGTACGAATGCCTGATAACCCTGTTATTTCACATTCAATCCCAGTTTCTTCTTTTACTTCTCGCAAAGCAGCCTCATCCATTGTTTCTCCCTCATCCACAAAACCTGCCGGAAGCGACCACTTACCCTTTAAACCACTATAGCGCTTCTTCACCACTAATACCTTTTCATCTTCAACAACAAAACCAGCTACTGCAATCCATACATTTCCTCTTTTTCTTTTCCTCATCCAGTTCCCCCTTATGAAAATAATAAAAGCAAAGGCAAAAATGCCTTTGCTTTTATTTTAACAATATGAGTATAAATTAGAACATTTTTAGCTTACCTTTTTTCAAGACAAGACCTGCGCCGCCTAGTTTTAATAGGTAACGGTTGTCAATGACCTTCTTCATGAAGGCAGCTGTTTTTCCGAATACTTTCTTGTCTCCGATTACACCGATTGCATCATCTTCTCCAAGAGAACATACTGTACCGCGAATTTCAGGAGTAAAGCCTTCAAGCTCACTTCCGCCCTTAACAAGTGTCGCAAGGTTTTTCGCACATACTTCTGCTTCTTGAATTGCAATTTGTGCTGTTGGAGGGTATGGTCGATTAATTTCTTCGTTAATAATAAGTGCACAGTCACCTACGATAAATAAATCATTAAACCCAGGAGCACGAAGGTCTTTTTCAACTTTCACACGACCGCGCATTGTTTCGATACCTGATTGCTCCATGATTGGATTACCACGTACACCTGCAGCCCAAACAACTGTCGCTGCTTTAATTTCTTCAACGTTATCATCTTTCTCAACGATAATGCCTTCTGGCGTACATTCTTTGATTGCTGTACCAATACGGAACTCTACGCCTTTACGTTCAAGTTGTTCCATTGCATATTCAACAAGCTCTGGATCGAAGCCTGGAAGAGCAGTTGGAGCAGCTTCCACGTTAATAATACGAACTTTACTGCGGTCAATATCGAACTCTTCACAAAGCTCTGGTACACGATTTGCAAGCTCACCTACAAATTCAATACCAGTAAAGCCTGCACCACCAACTACGATGTTTAATAACTCATCACGTTGGTCATTGTTATATTTTGAGAATTGATACTCAATATGCTCACGAATCTCACGCGCTGCATTAATACTGCGAATTGAGAAAGCATGCTCTTTAAGACCTTTGATACCAAATGTTTCAGATTCGAACCCAAGAGCGATGACAAGATAATCATACGTTAGCTCACCATTTTCAGTGACTACTTTCTTTTCATTCGTTTTGATTTCTTTCACCGTATCTTGTACAAAATTAACTTTGCTTGCATTGATTACATCTTTAATTTGAATGCGTGTTTTATCATGATGAAGTGTTCCTGCAGCATTTTCATGTAACCAAGTTGTTTGATAATGGTAATTATGCTTGTTTACAAGTGTGATATTCGCATCATCCACACCAAGTTGCTTACCTAAATTTACTGCTGTCATAATCCCGCCGTAACCTGCACCTAGAATCAGAATGTCTGGCTTTTTCAACCCTATCACATCCACCTTTAATTTATATTAATGTACTGCCTGTTGAAACTCAGGAGCTTTATTCCGTGCCCCTACCCGAAACCTGCTTACAATTCGACAAAGATGATGAACTGCTTTTGTGAAGCTTGTCCATAAGGTGATAGAAAAAAGTAACGTTCACTGTCTGCTTTAATAATCCATTCCATCCGTAAGCACTATTTTCTATTGTGACCTTTTTCACGAAAACTCACAATAGAAAAACTTGGCTACACCAAGCGACTTTTCACTACCTTCACTTACAACAAAACTTCCTGCCAGTTCAATAAAAAATAAGTAGAGAAACCTTATCTACGTCTACCCTAATTTAATAAAAATTGTCACAAAAAATTTAAAAACTCGCCTACATCACATCATATTCATTTTTACGACAATTTTCAACCCTCTGTTTAAGGTTGTAAAAAATATTAATTTTCAAACGTTTTCATCTAATTATTTTTCAGGAGATATTAACCAACGATTTTGTTTAAAAAACCAATTATCCTCCTTTAGCTTTTATATTTTCAACATTACAGCTTATTTTTGCGCTTAATTCTTCTATGCGTTAATGCTCTATTGGATTAAAATAATATAAACTATTTTTTTTATTATTTCAACATTTTTCTTAAAGTGGTGCCTTTTTTTCTTACATGCACCACAAGAATTTTCAATCAATTTGTGATAGAATAAACAATACAAAATATATACATTTATAACGGGGGGATTTAGTTTGAACGAAGATAAAAAAGTTTATGATATTACAGTTATCGGTGGGGGCCCTTGTGGTATCTTTACTGCGTTTTACAGTGGTATGAGACAAGCAAGTGTCAAAATTATTGAAAGCCTTCCACACCTTGGCGGCCAACTCTCTGCTCTCTACCCTGAAAAATATATTTATGATGTTGCAGGTTTTCCGAAAGTTCGAGCACAAGAACTTATCGACAACTTAGTTGAACAAGCGAAAAAGTTCGAACCACAAGTAAGCCTAGAGCAAGAAGTTCAAACGGTTGATAAATTAGAAGACGGCTCCTTTAAAATCACTACAAACTCCGAGATTCATTATACAAAAACAATTATTATTACAGCTGGAAATGGTGCATTCCAGCCTCGTCGCATAGACTTGGACAATGCTGCTGAATTTGAAGGCAAAAACCTTCACTACCATGTCGATGATTTAAATAAATTTGCAGGTCAACGTGTTGCAGTTTGCGGCGGTGGAGACTCTGCAGTAGACTGGGCCCTTATGCTTGAGCCAATCGCGCAGGAAGTTTCCATTATTCATCGTCGTGATAAATTCCGCGCTCATGAGCACAGTGTTGAAAACTTAAACAATTCGAAAGTGAATATCTTAACACCATTTAATCCAACTGAGCTTATTGGTGACGATAAGATAAACCAAATCGTATTAGAAGAAATAAAAGGTGATCGCAAAGAAACACTTGATGTCGATGCAGTAATTGTGAATTACGGCTTCATCTCTTCTCTTGGACCAATTAAAGAATGGGGCCTTGAGATTGAAAAGAACAACATTGTCGTGAATTCGAAGCAAGAAACAAATATCCCAGGCATTTATGCCGCTGGTGATATTTGCACATATGAAGGAAAAGTCAAGCTCATTGCCTCAGGCTTTGGCGAAGCACCAACAGCTGTTAATAATGCTAAAGCATATATGGATCCAAAAGCACGTGTACAACCAATGCACAGTTCAAGCATGTTCTAAAAACGTTAGAAACCGAGCGGAACAAAATCCGCTCGGTTTTTTAATTAAAACAATGCATTAAAAAGCTGTCCCGCCATATTTTGCTGCATTTTTTGTGTAGCGAAATATGTTTGTTGCAATAAATCAGAGCGGTTCATCTCCATAACTTGCTGTGCGATATCCGCATCGCGAATACGTGATTCTGCTGCCTGCATATTTACTTGTTTGTTGGTACTGACGTTTATTGCATGATCAAGACGATTATTCTTAGCCCCGATTGTAGAGCGGGAATCGGAAATTTGTGCAATTGCCCCATCAATGACTTTCAAAGCATCTTCAGGGTTTGATTGCAGGTTCACATCTGCTAGCGTCATACCTGACTCACCGTCGCCTAAATTAGCTGCTAGGGCACTGCTCAAACTCATTTGCATGCTTTCACCATTCGCATTAACGGTTGTATTAGCTTCCTGCAGGCTTCCATCTAACAGATTCTTCGTATTATATTGCGTATATCTTCCAATCGAATCCAAGGAGTCGCGCAATTGCGAAAATTCCTGTTGGATCATCGCTCGGTCAGAATCTGTTAACATCCCATTATTAGCTTGCACAGACAGTCCCCTCATCCGTTGCAGTACAGAATGCGAAGCATTTAAGGCTCCTTCAGCAGTCGCATACATTGACTGACTATCACGCATGTTTCGTGTTGCAACATCTTCCCCTCGTACTTGGCCACGCATTAACTCAGAAATGGCTAATCCCGCTGCATCATCTGCTGCAGAATTAATTCGTTGCCCTGAGCTCAAGCGCATCATTGCTAATTGTTGCGTATTTGCAGCATCTACTCTCATTCATTCCACCTCCCTTTATACTTGTTATCGGTTAGGGTGAGGAGTAGCTTTACTACAATAAAGTCCTCAATCGAAAAAAACCTCCTCAACCATTATTGGTGAGAAGGCATTTTCTATAGCTTAGCAGTCCTCAGGTGTACCTGCATTCTCTTTCGTACGGAATGAGCTTCCACAACCACATGTAGCAATCGCATTCGGATTATCAATCGTAAACCCGCCGCCCATCATATTTTGTTTAAAATCAATCACTACGCCCTCTAAAATCTTGGCATCATCTTTATTCACAACAACTTTAATATCATGTTGTTCAAATGTTGTATCACTATCACCGGCTTCCTCATCAAAGCCCATACCGTAGGAAAGACCGCTACATCCGCCACCTTTAACACCAACACGTAGCATTAAGCTTTCTTTTTCTTCAGCTTCCATCATTTCTTTAATTTGATGAGCAGCTGCATCTGTTATCGTTAGCATGTGAATGCCTCCTTTACTTCTCGTTACCTTTAGTATAGTGGTAACGGTCCAATAATATCAACAAAGCCGCCTTCATTGTTTCGGATAATAAACACCTTCACAAATAGTTTCAGCACCACCGCGCATTAAGATTCGCCCTTCTTCTGTCCATGTAATATGCAAATCTCCACCTGCAAGATGGACAGTCACTTCCTTGCCTTGTGACGCTTTTCCATTTAAGACAGAAGCTACTACTGCAGCGCACGCTCCAGTTCCACATGCTTGTGTAATCCCTGAACCGCGTTCCCACACTCGAAAATGAAGTTCTTCCTCACTGACCATTTCAATAAATTCAACATTAATACCTTCTGGAAAACGAGCATCTTTTTCAATTATAGGCCCCAACGTCGTAAGTGGTGCCTCCTCTATTTTATCGAGGAAAAATACAGCATGTGGATTTCCCATTGACACACCTGTCATACGTAACTTTGCGTTATGAAAGGTAACGAGTTCTTGAATCACTTTATCTTCTTCAGGTCCTTCCATCGGCAAATCTGCGCGCTTTAGCCGTGGTTCTCCCATATCAATTGTTACCTCGGTGACCTTTTCATTTTCAATATGAACAGTTGCATCGACAATACCTGATAACGTTTCGATTTGAAAATGACTGTTATCTACCATCTTATGCTCATAGACATATTTCGCTACACAACGAAGGCCATTTCCGCAGTTCTTTCCTTCTGAACCATCGTTATTAAATATACGCATCTTTACAGGAGCACGTTCTGAAGGACAAATAAGAATCATCCCGTCTGAGCCAATTCCTGTATAAATACTTGAAACTTCTTGAGCAAGTTCAGGCAACCTTGCTTCTTCAAGCTGCTCTTCAAAAAGGTTGATATAAATATAGTTATTTCCTAGTCCATGCATTTTTGTAAATCGAAATGGCACCATGTGAACGTCTCCTTATTTTTTTACTTTTATTCAGTATAAAATTTCTTTAATTGGAGCACAATATAAATATCCCCCGTTTCTCAATATAGATTCGCATGAAAAGCCTTAAGAGTCGACTTGGGGCTTTTTGTGCGTTTTCGTCCTTTTCTTCTTTTCCACTAGTTTTATGTGGTATAATTTTCTTAGTAAAATTTTCTTAAAGGGGGAGATGGTTTTGGAACAAGAACTTCATCCTTTATACGATAAACACGAAACATGCTTAATGTGCAAAAATGAGTTTGTTTCCAAAAAAGTAAGAACGAGATTTCTGCGTATAGAAGATGTAGAAAGTGATTTCTGTCCAATCTACAAAGATGAAGCAGTAAGTCCTTTATTATATTTCAATAAAGTATGCCCAGAATGTGGCTTTACATTTAATGAGCAATTCTCACCTTATTTTCCTCCAAATACAGAGGAAGAAATTAAACATAACATTTCTGAAAAGTGGGTTCCTCATGATTTTAGCGGTGAACGAACGTATCACCAAGCAATCCAGACATACAAGCTCGCAATTTATTCAGGTCAGTTAAAGAATGAACGCGCGATTGTAATGGCTGGGCTCGAATTACGTATCGCATGGCTTTATCGAAAAATGGGGAATGAAACAAAAGAAAATCGCTTTCTAAAGTTTGCACTCTCAACACTTGATGAAGCATACACAGAAAGCAACTATACGAATACAGATATGAATGACGTCCGTGTCTTATACTTAATTGGTGAATTACATAGACGTTTCAATGACCCGCAAAAAGCAGTTTATTATTATTCAAAAGTGGTGGAGCGGCAAGGTCAAACACTAGAACACAAAGTGATTGAACGTGCTCGAGAACAGTGGCACATCGCCAGAGAAGAATATAAGCAAGCTTTGAATAAAGAATAAAAAAAATTCCCGACCATTGAAGTGGACGGGAATTTTTATTAAAACATCGGATTTTCCTCTAGATATTTGTAAATATTATCAACGAGCACATCTGGCGTTTCACCTGTCACGACATCACCATTTACAAGAGCAAACAGGTTTTGAGCGCATTTTCCACAATAACCAAGACAACCATACTCAATGACATCTAGGTTTGGATCTTTCTCAAGCTTAGCTCTTGCAGCCTGTGAACCATTTGCCAGATTGCTCATGCAAAATTCAATAATTGGCTTCATATGGTATCACCTCTTCTGAAGTCCTATCCTAACGTGTTTCAAAGGGGACGTCAATTTATTCAGTTATATTTTACACTTCATCATATATTAATTTAATTGTTTATCATGAAATCTGCTGAATTACTAACGAATTGTTGTTATTTTGTCACAATTTCGATATAATTTACAATGGATTTTCTAGTTGCATTACATATCAAGCCAAGCATTTTGTTATCGTTTACACAAGAGTCACTTCATTTTATTCTAAGGTATTATCCGAAACACAATTGTGCAGGTAAAAGGGGACATTTCACGATGAAAAATTTAGTAATACTTGGCGGTGGATACGGGGGCATGCGTTTACTTCAAAGAATACTTCCGAACCTACCACGGGATATTCATGTAACACTTGTCGACCGTATGCCTTATCATGGGCTAAAAACAGAATACTACGCGTTAGCGGCAGGAACGATTTCGGACAAACATACACGGGTCGAATTCCCGACTCATCAACAACTCAGTTATAAAAATGCAGAAGTCTCAGAAGTTGATTTAGAAAATAAACAAATATACTTCAAAGACTGTGAGCCGCTTCCGTATGACGACTTAATTATCGGTCTAGGCTGTGAAGATAAGTATCACAACATTCCTGGTGCCGATCAATACACGTACAGCATTCAGACAATCGAAAGAGCACGTGAGGCTTATCAGGCATTAAATAATTTAAATTCAAACCAAGTGGTTGCGATTGTTGGCGGAGGACTAAGCGGAGTTGAGATGGCAAGTGAGCTAACAGAAAGTCGCCCCGACTTAGAAGTAAAACTATTTGACAGAGGTGAACGAATCCTTTCAAGCTTCCCAGAAAAGCTCAGTAACTATGTAGAAAGCTGGTTCAGAGAGCATGATGTGGGTATTGTTCATCACGCTAACATTACAAAAGTAGAAGAAAATACCTTGTACAACAACGGTGAACCGCTTCATTTTGATGCGATTGTTTGGACTGCAGGTATTCAGCCTAACCGAATCGTTCGCAATTTAGAAATTGAAAAAGATAATTTCGGCCGTGCCGTACTCGCTACACAGCACTATCTTCCGAACGATGATCATGTCTTTGTTGTTGGTGACTGTGCAAGTCTTCCACACGCTCCAAGTGCCCAACTTGCAGAAGGACAGGCCGAACAAATCGCAACAGTTTTACAGAAGCGCTGGAATAACGAAGCAGAGCCCGAATCATTTCCCCCAATTAAACTAAAGGGTGTCCTAGGCTCTCTCGGTAAGAAAAGCGGCTTCGGCTTAGTAAAAGACCGCGCACTTACTGGACGTGTACCACGCTTACTGAAATCAGGCGTACTTTGGATGTACAAAAACCATAACGGTTAAAATAAGAAAATGCTCAAACGAAACCCCTCCATGTGCGGAGGGGTTTTATGAAATACTCATTTCTTGAACACCATGCTGTTCTAATTCCGCATAAATTCGCTTTAACTGAGGGTTTCCTTCTCCAACTACTACATCGTTCACAAGGACGACCGGATAGAAGAATTCACCTTCTACTACTTGCTCTGCAAATTGTTTATGTTCAGCAGACGGCTTCTCAATATCAACATATTCGAACATCACTTCATCTTCGTTATATTTCCGTGTAATTGCGGCTTGCAGCCACTCGAACGTTTCTGTTGAAGATG
This sequence comes from Bacillus tianshenii, assembly GCA_020524525.2. Taxonomy (NCBI): domain Bacteria; kingdom Bacillati; phylum Bacillota; class Bacilli; order Caryophanales; family Bacillaceae; genus Sutcliffiella; species Sutcliffiella tianshenii. The sequence continues at coordinate 2,853,548 of CP129018.1, forward strand.
GTTGATGGACACAGCTTGGACAAGGCATATCACTTCCAAAAACAATAACCTTTACCTGTTTCCCCACATCAAAACCTCCCTTATCTAACAACTCAGTTGTTACCTTTATAATTCATTTTACAATTATTCAAAAAATAAATAAACACTATATGGATAGAAAATACTGCCCTTTTTAGGTCTCATTCATAGATTTTTATCCGCTCAGATATTATAATAAGAACTAGGAAAGGAGTCGATTCGAATGACAGAACAAGTACAAGAAGTTCTAGAAAAACTTCGTCCGTTTCTTCTTCGTGACGGAGGAGATGTAGAGCTTGTAGATATCGAGGAAGGCATCGTAAAACTTCGCTTAATGGGAGCATGCGGTAGCTGCCCAAGTTCGACAATCACACTTAAAGCTGGTATTGAGCGCGCTCTTCTAGAGGAAGTGCCTGGTGTGAAAGAAGTAGAACAAGTATTCTAATTCAAAAAAACAACCCTTTTAGGAATTTTGCCTAAAAGGGTTGTTTTTCTTTCTCAATGATTGTCTCAAATGAAACTTGAACACCAGTACGATCGATTACCAGTTGGTCAACTTCTGCGTTTGTGAAATGCTTCTTCAATCCTTTTGTGAGCTCTTCCCCTTTGCCGACAGGAGCAAAGCAAATCATTGTTGGACCTGCACCACTTAATGCAATTCCGTAAGCACCTAATTCATCTGATAAAGCAATCATCTCTTCCATTTCGTGTACTAATTCGCCTCGATATGGCTGATGGAATTTGTCGCGGCGCATCATTTTCCCTGCTAAATCCCAACGATTTTGTAAAATTGCTGCCACAAGTACGTTGCTTATCGCACTCGCTTCAACAGCTTCCTTATACGGAAGCTCACTTGGAAGAACACTGCGTGCCTTCTCTGTTTTCAGCTCATATGAAGGAATATAGACGACAATATCTACCTCTGGATAGATACCATGAATCACATCTGTATCATCATCACGATGACTACCAATGACAAGCCCACCATACAGGGAAGCTGCCACATTATCTGGATGCCCTTCAAAGAGACTTGCAATGCGCAGTTTTTCCTGCGGTTCTAGCTCAAGCCGAAGCAGTTGGTTACCAAGCTCTATACCAGCCACAATTGCCGCGGCACTACTTCCAAGCCCCCTTGATAACGGGATATCACTTGAAACTTCCACTAAATGTGGAGCTAATGTACGGTCTGCATATTTTGCGACGGCCTCAATTGCCTTATAGACAAGGTTATCTTTTCCCTCAGGAATACCCTCTAGCTCTGTAGACTTCGGGATGAATTTCCATTCTTTACTAGGAGTGGCTTCTAAAGTTGTATAACGGTTAAGCGCTAAGCCAACCGAGTCAAAGCCCGGGCCTAAATTGGCTGTGCTACCCGGTACCTTGACAGTGACTTTCTCTTTCATCATTGTGTTACAACTCCTTGAATGTGGTCGAAGACAATCTTCTCGTCGTTTTCAAGTACTGTTGGTTTCACAATTGCTGTATCCATTGCACAATCAGGATCTTTCAAGCCGTTTCCTGTAAGGACACAGACAATTTTTGAACCTTTTTTGATTTCTCCTGATTTTAACTGCTTAATAACACCTGCAAGTGATGCACATGAAGCTGGTTCAGCAAATACACCTTCATATTGTGTAATCATTTGGTATGCTTCTAAGATTTCAGCATCCGTTACTTCATCAATTTTACCTGAAGATTCGTTTGCCGCATTTACTGCTTTATCCCAGCTTGCAGGGTTCCCGATACGAATAGCAGTAGCCACTGTTTCAGGATCTTCGATTACTTGATTACGAACGATTGCTGCGGCACCTTCAGCCTCGAAACCACGCATTTGTGGAAGGCCTGTTCCCTTCGCCTCGTGATATTCCTTGAAGCCTTTCCAATAAGCTGTGATATTTCCAGCATTACCAACAGGAATTGCTAATACGTCAGGTGCTTCTCCTAATTGGTCGCACACTTCAAATGCTGCTGTTTTTTGCCCTTCGATACGATATGGATTTACAGAGTTCACAAGCGTAATTGGTGCTGTTTCACTCAATGTACGAACCATTTTTAACGCTTGGTCGAAGTTCCCTTTAATTGCGTAAATCTCAGCTCCATACATAACAGCTTGGGCAAGCTTCCCTGCTGCAATCTTTCCATCTGGAATTAAGACGATACAACGCATACCAGAGCGTGCAGCATATGCAGCTGCAGCTGCGGAAGTGTTTCCTGTAGAAGCACACATAATCGCATTGCTTCCATCTTCCTTTGCTTTAGCAACCGCCATTACCATGCCGCGGTCCTTAAAAGAGCCTGTTGGATTCGCACCTTCATATTTGACGTACAATTCTACTCCATACTTCTCCGAAAGTGTTTCTAAAGGAAGTAACGGTGTATTCCCTTCATTTAAAGAAAGTAAAGGCGTATTTTCATTTACAGGTAAATATTCACGATAATGACGAAGTAAACCTCTCCACCAATTCATAGCTTTTATTCTCCTTCCACACGGTAGCTGCTTTTTACTTGCTTTACAACATCTAAATCATTAAGCTTTTGCATCACTGTTTCATAATCTGCTTTGCTTGCTTTGTGTGTAATCATCACAATTTCAGCAAGTTTTTCTTCTTCTTCAAATGGGAGCTGAAGAATTTTCTCAAAGCTGACATTATGATTTGAGAAGATAGATGTAATTTCTGAAAATACCCCTGCTTCATCCTTTACATGAATACGCAAGAAATATTTTGAGTAAATTTCATTGTCTTCTTTTAGTTTTTTATCAAATTGAGGTGTAACAACACTGCTTCCATTCACACCTAAACGTTTGTTCTTCATCACTTCAACTAGGTCAGAGACAACTGCTGTTGCAGTCGGCATCTTCCCAGCCCCAGGACCGTAGAACATCGTTTCACCAACTGCTTCACCGTAGACATAGACCGCATTGTATTCATCATTTACAGATGATAATGGATGCTCCTGCGGTAACAGTGTAGGCTCTACGCTTATTTCTACTTTATCACCACAACGGCTTGCAATACCGATAAGTTTCATTGTATAACCAAGATGCTTGCTGTAGTCAAGATCTTCTTCTGTAATACCTGTAATTCCTTTAACAGATACATCTTCAAGATCAAGGTGCATTGAGAAGCCTAATGTGCCAAGGATCGCCATTTTGCGAGCTGCATCTAAACCTTCGACGTCTGAAGTTGGATCAGCTTCAGCATAACCTAAGTCTTTCGCTTCCTGCAGCACTTCATCATACGTACGGCCTTCTTGTGTCATCTTCGTTAAAATGTAGTTCGTCGTTCCATTGACAATACCCATCATTTTCAAAATGCGGTCTGATGCCAATCCATCTACAAGGCCACGCAAGATTGGAATACCACCTGCAACACTTGCTTCATAGAAGAGGTCACAGCCATTTTCCGATGCAGTAGCATGAAGCTCTGCTCCATAGACAGCCATTAAGTCTTTATTTGCACTGACAACATGCTTTTTGTTTCGTAATGCTTTTAAAATGTATTCTCGTGTATGTTCAACCCCACCCATCACTTCAATTACAACATCAATTTCTGGGTCTGCTAATACATCGTCAGGGTTTGTTGTTAGCTTTTCTTGTGGATAATCCATGTCACGCTTTTTATTCACGTCGCTGACGAGAATTTTCGTAATTTCAACTGGACACCCAACTTGATGCATTAATTTATCTTGATGTTTCTCTACAATTTGGACAACACCGCTCCCAACTGTGCCAAGTCCGAGCAGTCCTACTGAAATTTTCTCTGTCATGGTTCCCATCCCCTTTTATTGTGTCTTCTTTAGAAGAACATTTGTATTCTGTTAAAGGACATTATAGTAATAAACTCCTTTTATGACAAGGGGTGAATTCCACGATTTTTCCTCTGAAAGCGTTCCCTTTATGTCTATTACAACTATTCTGTCTATAAAGATTTTTCAGAAAAATTTTAAGCTATTTCGGCAGGGATGTAAAGAACAATCGGCTGTTTCAATAAAAACAGCCGAAAATCGCTCTATTTTTCCTTATTCATTCACTGGTGTTTCGGCATTTTCACCATTTAACACACGGAAAATATTTTTCACTGCCAATAACATCATCGCTTTTCTCGTTTCAATACTTGCACTGCCTATATGAGGTAAGCAGATCGCATTTTCAAGAGACATAAGAGGGTGGTCACTTGAAATAGGCTCCTCTGTAAAAACATCCAAGCCAGCTCCCGCAATATCTCCCTCTTTCAATGCGTTATAGAGAGCATCCTCGTCAACAACAGGACCTCGAGAAGCATTCACAAACACAGCTGTTTTCTTCATCTTCTTGAAAGCTTCAGCATTGAGCATTCCTTTTGTTTCGGGTGTTAACGGCGTCATACAAACAACGAAATCACTCTGTTCAATTAATTCTTCAAATGAACAATATTGCGCGCCAAGCTCTCGTTCCGCTTCTTCTTTACGGGAACGGTTATGGTAAAGGATCTTCATATCAAAGCCTGTTGCTCGTTTTGCAACAGCCTGTCCAATTCGCCCCATTCCTACGATTCCTACTGTTTTATGATGAATATCTTGTCCAGCAAGGAGCATCGGTGCCCAATTGTTCCATTTATCTTTACGAATATAGTCGTTCGCTTCAAGCAAACGTCGAGCTGCCGCCATCATTAATAAAAACGTCAAATCAGCGGTTGTATCATTTAGGACATCTGGTGTATTTGTCACAATCACATTGCGCTTCGTTGCGGCCTCAACATCAATGTTATCGTATCCAACAGCTAAGTTGGATACAACTTTTAATTTCCCAGCCTTATCAAGCAGTTCTTCATCCACTTTATCTGATAGCATTGTTAGAAGCGCATCTGCCTTACTTGCCTCTTCTAACAATACCTCTCGTGGAACAGGCTCTTCTTCACTTTCCCACATGTGCACATCTGCTATGTCATTCAATGATTGAACTATTTCTTTGTCTATACGTCGAGTGATAAATACATATGGCTTCGTCAACTGCTTCACTCCTTGTGCAAAATCTTCGAGTCTGTACTTCTATCATAGCATATGAAGCCAAGGGAAAGGCCAATTGTTTACAACCATCCTAGTTCTGGAAGTTGCAATCGTTGGGCAGACAGTCCAATTCCCGTATAAAAATCTCCCAAAAACTGCTCATATTGTCCGCTATTTTCAATCATATGCTGTAACCTGCGTGTTAGCTGTTCCTTCTGACTCTCTGAACTTGATGTAAAAAATGACTCCACGCATTGAAAATAATGAAGCGGAAAGATTAAGCGACCATATACCATTCGCCATGTAAATAAAGAGACACCGCCTCTTGCTTCATAATCAGTCAAAAAAGCATTCACAGCATTCATGCAATTTGGATACCCTTCTTCCCAATATAGAGACCGAATCCATTCGGAGATATCTCTAGACGAATGATCATACAACCATTCTGACGGATGAATCGCATCTCTTCCTTCCCCATTTACTGTAAAACGGTCCGTACAAAGTGTCCCTTCATATTGCTCGCCCCGTTTGTCCTCCCATTCATTATCTCCAATGTACTGAATCGCATTTTCTGTTAAACCCATATAATATGGAAAGCTTTCAACAAACTTTTTTTCAAAAGTTGATAATGGTTGTTCGAATACACGCGAAAACCAATATTTTTCCATTTGTTCGAGCCGTGAAGCCCAAAGTTCCTTCCACTTCCCAAGGCGTGTTTGATGCTGTACTGGATATGGGTAGCTTCTTCCTTTCGTGTGACGCTCTCTCAAAGCACGCCCATATGAAGGCTTCACCCCTTGTTTCATACGACTATTTGTTTCCAACGATAACAGCATCATTGGTTGATTTTCCTCATTCACAAAAAGTTTTTGCTCAAAAGTTGGTACAATCTTGAACAAATTGGACTCCCCTTGCATATACATATAATCACTCAACATCTTCATTTCCATCACGACCTCTTCGTCTTCTCCGTGTAGTGTTGAAAAAGTAAAATGTTGATTACCCTGTTGAAAGACTGATCTTCCATTCTCAGCAAATTTACGCTCTGGTTGAAGACGATAATGCTGAAGTAGTATTTTTTCATTCATCTCTACATTCCTCCTGCCATTCCATCTATTTACTTCATGTGTATTCAGACTTTTTCATAGATATGGCAGAATGTTCTCTCGTTCACTCAGAAACAATAGGTATAGGTATCTTTGCTCGATTAAGAAAAAACCTTCATGAGGTAGGTGACGTGCATGTCAAAAGAAAAACAATTAGATGCTGTGGGGCAGAAAGCGTTAGAATGGATGGAAATGCGCGGTGTGACCATCCAAGACTTAGCTGACCTTGTGTACTACCTTCAAGAAAAATATCATCCCGACTTATCAATGGAAGATTGCATTCATAACGTGACCCGTGTACTCGCGAAGCGTGAAGTTCACAATGCCATATTAACAGGCATTCAGCTTGACCTTTTAGCTGAAAAAGGTGGACAGCTAGAAGAACCATTACAAAGCATCCTTATAAAAGACGAGGGCTTGTATGGCATTGATGAAATCATTGCTTTATCAATCGTTAATGTTTATGGCTCCATTGGATTTACAAATTACGGCTATATCGATAAGCAAAAGCCTGGCATTCTACAAAGACTGAATGACAAGTCAACAGGGCAATGTCATACATTTTTAGATGATATTGTAGGAGCAATCGCTGCTGCAGCTTCAAGCCGGCTTGCCCACCGTGCTGCACATACAGAATAAGATAAGCCGAAGGGCAAAGGTCCCTTCGGCTTACATTTTTTCAATCCACTCCAATAATGAATCACCTGTATATGTCGGCTGTACTTCATACGTAATCAGCATTTCCTTAGATGTTACACCTGTATGGACAAGCAATGTATCCAACCCAGCGTTCATCCCAGCTTGAATATCTGTATCGTAGTTATCTCCCACCATTAATGTATCTTCCTTACTTGTGCCAAGCTTCTTCAACGCTTGCTTCATAATAATTGGCTCAGGCTTACCGATAAAGGTTGGGTTTGTTTGGGTTGATACTGTAATAACAGAAGTTAATGAGCCATTCCCTGGCAGAAATCCGCGTTCAGTCGGAATCGCAATATCGCTGTTCGTTGAAATGAAGGTTGCTCCAGCACGCACGCCAAGGCATGCTTTTGCGAGCTTTTCATAATTAATATCACGGTCAATTCCGACTACAACATAATCAGGCTGCTCTTCTACAAGCTTTATCCCATTACTTTTTAACGCGTACTCTAAACCTTCTTCACCAATGAAGTATGCCGATGCCCCTGGCTTTTGTTCTGCGATATAGCTTGCAGTTGCCATACTTGTCGTGAAAATTTGCTCAGGTTCAGCAGGGATATCAAAAGATACTAACTTCTCAGCCACTTGCTCAGGCTTACGAGAAGAATTGTTAGTTACAAATAAATGCGGTAACCCACGCTCGCGAAGAGCTTTCACAAAATCAGAAGCAGCCTCAATCCGCTCGGTGCCGCGATACATCGTCCCATCTAAATCAATTAAATAGCCTTTATATTTTTTCATAAATCATACTCCCCTCTAAAACATTCAACATTAGTTTATCCTCAAGATGTCTGTGAAACAAATATTTAAAACTTGGTCAAAAATAAAACGCGCTCCAATGAGGAACGCGCAGCAAGCCGTTATGCATCTTTTCGAATAATATAATCACAAACATCGTCCCCGCTTCCCATACAAGCACTGCGGGTAACCTTATCAGTATCAAGTAAATCTCGAAATAAATTTAATTCACATTGGCATGCATTCTTATATTTGTCAGCCACTTGTGCAATTGGACAATTATGTTCAATAAAACGATAAGTATGCTCATCCTCTTGCTTTACTTCCGGCATATATCCGTTCGCAGCTTGAATGTCTGCAAGCTTTTCCAGCTTTTCTTTAAATGATTTTCCTTCAAGCTTGCTCTTATAACTTTCCTGAAGCCGTTTTTGCCGTCTTTGGAAGAGCTCTAGTAGCATTTGTTCGCCGCCGATCTCTTCAATATCTTCTAAGAGGTCAAGCATTAAGGCGCGATAATTACGCGGGAAGAGCTCTTCACCACTTTCTGTAAGGGAATAAACTTTTGTCGGCCTCCCCATCGCTTGCCTTACAAGTGACGCTTTTACAAATTCATCTCGCTCTAATGTATTCAAATGACGACGCACAGCCATCTCAGTAATTTGTAAACGCTGAGCCATTTCAGTAACGGTTAATCGTTTTTCTATTTTTAACATTTCAAGTAATTGTTCACGTGTAGAAGAGGGGACTTTTCTCATTATCATCACCATCCTCTTCCTATTATAGCACGGGTTTAACATATTTCTAAATTAAAAAGTATCAAAAGTTACGCTTTAAATGCTGAAACAGGGCCAAGCTCTTCCTCTAAGTAGCGACGTACTTTCGTTGCAAATTCAGGAAGGATGGATGCATGCTGCTTAAATACTTGTCCAACCTCTTCATGAACGATTGTTAAGTAATTTTGAACAAGTGATTTACGGAAAGCAATAAACTCTTTTAAAACCTTTTCATCTTCATCATTAATGACTTTTTCATCAAGAAGAATGTCAATTACATCATCATAACTGCCTGGGTCCCTCATAATAAACCCGTCGATCATCGCGTTCCCTACATCGATGACTGCTTCGATTGCCATATGTGCTGCACGCTCTAATGCCATTTGCTCTGTTACCGTTTCGAACGATTCTTGCTCATTCAACCACTCGGCCAGCTTTTCTAAATACACTAATGTTTCTTCGATTTTACCACGATCAACAAAATACATATTCACAGCTCCTTTATTAATGGAAACGTTTTATTTTTTAAATAAGTCTGTCCTTATTTTAGCATATTCGATAAATGCATTAGCAATAAAGACAAAATACGTTAATCTGATGGAAAGCTTTTATTTTTTTCGCTTGCTTTGCTATGATATAAGAGGAATTATTTCGTACTGGAGGAGAAAACTTTGGATCGTGAATTAGCACTTGAACTGGTCAGGGTAACAGAAGCAGCAGCTATCGCATCAGCACAATGGCTCGGCCGCGGAAAGAAAAATGAAGCAGATGACGCAGCAACAACGGCAATGCGTCAAATGTTTGATTCTGTGAATATGGACGGAATCGTTGTAATCGGTGAAGGGGAACTAGATGAAGCACCGATGCTTTATATAGGTGAAGAGCTTGGTACTAAGAATGGACCTGCTGTTGATATTGCAGTAGACCCGCTAGAAGGAACAAATATTGTAGCAAAAGGGCATCAAAATGCATTAGCTGTTATAGCAATTGCTGATAAGGGCACCTTGCTTCATGCCCCAGATATGTATATGCAAAAAATTGCTGTCGGCAAAAATGCTGCAGGTAAAATTTCGCTTGATGACCCAATTGAGAAGACAATTGATATCGTTGCAGAAGCAAACAATAAGCGTGTTCACGACTGCACGGTTATTATCCAAGAACGCGAACGTCACGCTGAAATTATTGAGCGGGTTCGTGCTAAAGGTGCTCGGGTAAAGTTATTTGGGGACGGAGATGTTGGTGCATCCATTGCAACTGCTCTCCCACAAACAGGTGTCGATTTATTTGTCGGAATCGGCGGTGCACCAGAAGGCGTTATTTCTGCAGCAGCTATTAAAGCATTACGCGGTGACATGCAAGCTCGTCTTGTACCATACTCAGATGAAGAAATGGAACGTTGCATCTCAATGGGATTGAAAGACCCGCGTCAACTCCTTACGTTAAATGACCTAGTAAAAGGGGATGACGCAATTTTCGCTGCAACTGGCGTATCTGAAGGTGAATTAGTTGATGGTGTTCGTTTCTTAGGTGGAGACTTAGCTGAAACTGACTCAATTGTTATGCGTGCAAAAACAGGTACTGTCCGTTACATCAAAGCACATCATCATTTAAACAACAAGCCGCACCTTCGTTCTGAAGACTAAATTCTAATATCTAGGAGGCTCTATATGACTGAACGTTTTTTCTTATATGATGAAAGAGAAAACACTGAAACACGCTTCATTAGCTTTATGGGAGAAAGCCACCGATTTGATTTAGCCATTATCAAGACAAACCGTTATTATGGCAAGCAGCTTGTGCTTGATATTCAAAGCGGCCGATTTGCCATTATTGGTTCTGATGATGTGAATGAGGAAGGCTACTTAGAACATGCCTACAACTTAAATGAAGAAGATGCCGAAGAACTTCGTGAATTTTTGCGGGAAATTACGGCATAATGAAAAGCACCTCCACCGGCTACACTAAACGGTAAGGAGGTGCTTTCTTAATGGATAAAGAGCATGATCAATATACTGACTTCTCAAATGTTGAAACACAGCGAAATTTCCTTATTCCTGAAACATTACCTGAAGGGCCGTATGGTTCTCCACGAAATAAGAATACACCGGTCTATAATAAAAGCACACCTTGGCAGGAAGGGCAGCGCTACTATAGTGCTTTTAACTATGAATTTAAATCCCTTCACCAAAACCTCCCTCGCCTTGATCCAGGGTCTCACCCTACACATGATGATCCTGAGAAAAACGAAGAGCTGCCATATACAAGCAAATAACTTCGTGAGCTGCACACCATTGTTGTGCAGCTCTTTTACTTGCGTATTTTCTTTAAGACAAAATATGCGCAGCCAAAATTGCAATATTCATACAGCCACTCTGACAATGTGCTGATTTTTGTATCGTATGTTGCACGTTGATTTTGATCATCAAAGAAACCGCGTAGTCGAAGTTGGTTGTATCCCCAATCTCCAACAACATAATCGTATCTATGTAAAATTTCGCTATACCTTTCCTTAAAAACCTCTTCATTGAAACCTTCTTTGACATTTTCAATTATTTCATACTGAATGCCATCGATCTGAACCAATTTTATCACCTCAGCTTTGTTCTATTTTACCACAGTTTAGCGGTTTTGAAATCTCTCCTCTTCCTCCCACGCCCAACAATTACTAAACATTCGTTTCAAGAAATTAGGTCACCATATGGAATAAGGAGGTGTTTTGAATGTATAAATCTTTAGCAGCTTTTGGACTTTGTGGCGCAATTCTTTTAAGTGGATGTCAAGCTGATAACGAGGCAGGTCAAGGACCTTATGACCGAAATGGCAATACCCTTAATGTGACAGAAACAGAAGAACAATATAACCGACAAATGGGTGGTCCTGATACAATGGCGAAAAACTTCGGTTTCGTTCGTCATCAAAAGAGCCCCGTCCCTGGTAAAACGATCGATAATGATGATTTACCTATTTTAAACCGTGAACAGGTTGCAAACATGATTAGTAAAATGTCTGTTGGCATCCCTAATGTCAATGATTGTGCAACGCTAGTAACAGATGAAGAAGTGTTAATTGCCTATAACAGTGATACAAAAAACCGTTTTGAAACAGCTGACCAAGTTAAGAAAACAGCATTATCGGTGGTACCACGTTATTATCACGTCTATGTGTCTGATGATCCAAAGATGTTAAATGACATCGAGCGTTATTCGCAAATGAATGTCGCTACTAAAAATGTCGAAAATGAAATCGATGGTGTCATTAAAGAAATGCTTAAATCACCACAAGGTCGTAAGCTAAGCACTGGCGAAAATGAAAATGGTGAAATGCAAGGCGAAGTAAATGAACAGATGGATAAAGATATGGGCGAAAAAATGAACAACAAGCAAAATATGATGAATCGCTAATCCATATGAAAAGCCGCCCTTCAAAAAGGCGGCTTTTTCATTAGCTTTGTGCAGCATTAACTTGTTCATCAGCATGATAAGAAGAGCGAACAAGCGGACCAGCTTCACAATGACTGAAGCCTTTGCTTAATGCAATCTCTCTTAATTCTGCAAACTCATCTGGATGATAATATTTTTGCACTTTTAAGTGTTTCTTTGTCGGTTGAAGGTATTGACCAATGGTAATGATATCAACATTATTTGCTCGTAAATCATCCATTGTTTCAATGATTTCTTCTTTTGTTTCACCAAGCCCAACCATAATGCTTGATTTCGTCGGTATATCTGCATGCATTTCTTTTGCACGGCGTAGGAATTCAAGAGTACGGTCATATTTTGCCCGTGCACGGACTCTAGGTGTTAAACGACGTACAGTCTCGATATTGTGATTTAAAATATCAGGGCGAGCATCCATCAAGATTTTCAAGCTATCCTCAACACCATTCATATCTGAAGGAAGCACTTCTACTGTCGTTCCTGGTGAGAACTCGCGAATCTTTCGGACTGTTTCGGCAAAGATTTCTGCTCCGCCATCTCTTAAATCGTCTCTTGCTACCGCTGTTACCACTGCATGTTTCAGTTTCATCAGCTTAACAGATGCTGCAACACGCTCTGGTTCCCCGCGATCTAGTTCATTTGGAAGTCCTGTCTTAACGGCACAGAAACGACACGCACGCGTACAAACATCACCTAAAATCATAAATGTTGCGGTCTTACGTTCTCCCCAACACTCATGTATATTAGGACATTTTGCCTCTTCACAAACTGTATGTAGCTTTTTCTCGCGCATCATTTTCTTGAGGCCAGTATAATTTTTATTTGTATTAAGCTTAATCTTTAACCAATCCGGCTTACGCACATGTTGTTCGCTTTTAGCCATAATTGTCACTCCACCTCTATGATGTACTTTAGATAGTCTTACCCTATCTAACATTGTTTGAAAACAAGATACATAATCACTTTATCATATTCAACTAATGAATCCAATTAGAGGTGCTCAAAAACCCTTTTAAACAGAGGATAAATCCTCTATGTACTTTTTACCACCTATGAAATAGGCCATTAGGAAGTACACTATTTAACAAAGAACGGCAGAAAGGAGGGCACTCCATCGTGCAAAAAACATTTTTCTTTTTCGTATTACTGGTTTTATTCCTTTTCCCTTTAGGCGTAAAAGCTGAAGTGGATCATGAATCCAGAATGGGTTTATATAAGAAAATGGAAACCATTACTCAGATCCCGTGGAACTATTTTGCTGCTATTGACCAGTATGAACGAAATATTCGAAACGCTCGTAAAGACTTGCCTGATACTGAATCATTAACAGGCATCTATTTTACACCTTATCAATGGTCAGGTCCTTTAAATCCTAATCCAGAGGATACAAACCCTACTTCAATTCAACTTTTTAACGGCATCGGGTTAGATGGAAATGGGGATGGGAAGGCAGTTCGCACCAATGATGAAGATGTATTATATACCTTTGCTCATTACTTAACCCAATATGGAATTGATAAAGAAAACATTAAGATTGCCCTTTGGGAATATTATAAACGAGATAAAGCAGTTGATTTTATTATCAATTATGCACGTATCTATCAAAAGTATGGAATAAACTTAGAAAAACGCGCTTTCCCTGTTCCATTACACGCTAACTATAGCTACAGAAGCACTTGGGGAGATCGACGCGGCTGGGGCGGGCTACGCATCCATGAAGGAACAGATATCTTTGCTGATTACAGCGTTCCTCTTAGAGCTACTACCTACGGATACATCGAAACAATCGGCTGGAACAAATACGGAGGTTGGCGAATCGGTGTACGTGATATTAATAATGTCTACCACTATTTCGCTCATTTACGCGGCTTTGAAAAAGGAATTGAAAAAGGCCAGCTTGTCGAACCAGGAATGGTGATTGGCTATGTTGGAAGTTCAGGCTATGGACCTCCAGGCACCCAAGGAAAATTCCCACCACACCTGCATTATGGGATGTACAAAGATAACGGCTTAAGCGAGTGGTCATTTGACCCTTATCCTTATTTAAGAGTGTGGGAAAGAAAAGAACGACTTAATAGGAAAAAATAAAAAGACCAGGAAATTTCTCCTGGTCTTTTCCTCTTATGATTTTCGAACAGCATTCATTACACTAGCTACTAATCCACCCCAAATAATGACAACGCCTACTACCATCATAACGATAGCGCTTCCACTCATAATTATGATACCCCTTTCTTTTCATCATGGGATTCAAGCATATTTCCGTTCCATTTCTTTAATGAGAAAAGAATACCGACGACAATTGCTAAGCCTGCTGCTCCCCAGCCGAATGGAAGTAAGAATTCCATTGGATAGCCGCCATATGGCTCTTTAATATTTTGAGTGATTGTACGGAACATCATAATCCCTAATACAATTGGTGTAATAATACCAAGGCAAATTGTCCACCAAGAACCTAGACGAATATCAGAAATTTCATTAGCATGACTTTTCAGATTACTTAAGTTGCGAGCAAACCATGCAATTGCTACAACTTCAACAAGACCTGATAATGCGACACCAAAGTTGTTAATAAATGCATCAACAACATCTAAGTACATTAAACCGCCTTGAGTTGTAAACAAAATCGAGATAACCGCGGAAGTACCGCCACCGATTAATACAGACTTTGTACGTGAAATATTAAACTTATCTTGAACACCTGCAACAAATGTTTCCACGATTGAAATTAACGAAGAAAGACCTGCAAGAACAAGTGATGCAAAGAATAAGAACCCGAATAATCCATTCAGTGCAGGGAACTCATTGATGATTTGTGGGAATACAACAAAGGCAAGACCTACGCCACCTGCAACAACATCTTGCACAGCTACGCCTTGTGAAGCAGCCATGAAACCAAGTGCACTAAATACCCCAATACCAGCTAACAATTCAAATGATGAGTTCGCGAAGCCTGTAATAAAAGCATTATTCGTAATATCTGATTTCTTAGGAAGATAACTTGAATACGTAATCATAATTGCAAATGCAATTGATAAACTAAAGAAAATTTGTCCGTATGCTGCCACCCATACTTTCGGATCAGCAATCATTGACCAATTTGGTTTGAAGAAAGCTTCCAAACCTTGCATTGCTCCATCCAATGTTACTGCGCGCACACAAATAATTAAGAAAAGAACAACAAGCGTTGGGATGAAAATTTTATTTGCAGCTTCAATCCCTTTCTTAACACCTTTCACAAGTACACCAAGTACAATAATCCATACAACTACAAGTGGAATAAACACACTTGGAACAATTGAACCTGTTTGACCAGGGTCAACACTCATTTTTAGATACTCTCCAAATAAGAAGCCTTCTGTATCTGACCCCCAGCTTAAGTTGAATGAAAAGATACTATACATAATTGCCCATGCGATAATCGCTGCATAATACGTGGAAATAACGAAGGAAACAGCTACCTGCCACCAGCCAATCCATTCTGCTTTCTTGTTCATACGTGCATATGAAAGCGGAGCAGAGCCACGGTACTTATGACCCATTGTGAACTCAAGCACTAATAATGGAATACCTGCTGTTAGAAGCGCGAATAAGTATGGTAAAAAGAACGCACCTCCGCCGTTTTCATATGCTGTCGCAGGGAAACGCCAAATGTTTCCGAGCCCGACCGCAGACCCAACAGCTGCCAAAATAAAGCCGGCGCGCGTTCCCCATTGCGGACGATTTTCCATAATAACAACCTCCTTATTAAGTTGATACAACTCTTTTCAAAATTGAAAATATAGGAAAAGAATTGAGATAATTTAGTTTTTTCTGATAATTAAATAAATTACATTTTTAGTATAGCCGCCCTAGGACAATATGTCAAAACATTCTTTAATTTTTTTATGTTATTTGCTATGTCGATATAAAAAAAGTGATCGGTATGTCATTTGACCCAGTAGTAACACAGCCGTATATATCAACATTATTGATATTTTTATTATAAAATATTCCTGTTCATCATATTCTTTTATAATATAAAAAAAGAACAAGAAGAATGCCTCCTTGTTCACATTATCACCAAAGATATATGGAAAATATTATAGCAATAAAAGCTTTTATCCTAATACCTTTCAAATTTTTTCTATATTCGTTCTTATTGTGTTTGTATCATGCTGTTTTCGAGCCTGTACTACGTAATACAAATGCTAGAACAACAAGAAGAACAATACTTGTTGCTAACCCTGCAAATACACTTCCAGTAAAACCAAGCACAATATAACCAACTGAGGTAACAATTGCAGCAAGAATGGCATAAGGAAGCTGCGTTAGGACGTGATCAATATGATGAGCCCCTGCTCCTGTAGAGGAAAGAATTGTTGTATCTGAAATCGGCGAACAATGATCTCCAAAAACAGAACCTGCTAAAACAGCAGAAAGTGCTGGCAATAATAATGCAATGTCTGTTGCCGCTGCTATCTCTCCTGCAATTGGAAGCATAATACCGAACGTACCCCAAGATGTACCTGTAGCGAAGGCCATTACACCTGAAAGCAAGAAAAGCGCAACAGGTAACAGTGCAATATTCATATTTGATTGTTCTACAAGCCCAGCAAGGTATTTTCCTGTTTCAAGCTGTCCAATAATATCAACAATCATCCAAGCAAACACTAAAATATAAATAGCCGGAAGCATTGATTTAACACCTTCTAGAACGCCTGTACCAAGAACACCGCCACCCATTTTATGACGAGCGAACATTGCAAAAGTGACGAGTACCCCAAAGATACCGCCATACAATAAAGATGCTGCAACATCAGTATTTTCAAACACGCTTAAGACCGTCGCATTTCCTTCTGAAGCTTTATAACCTGTATAAATCATTGAAAGAACCGTACCGATGACAAGCCCCACAATTGGAATAACTAGATCTATTACTTTACCTTTTTCACTGACAGGTAAGTCTGATTTCAGTTCACCTGGCACGTCTCCTCTTTGAGGATCAATCACTTCACCAGTTTTCATTGCTAATTCTTCATGCTTTTTCATACTGAAAAGATCGATCTTCCAAATAGCCGTAAGAAACACAAGTAAAATAGCTACAAACACATATAGATTCATCGGAATCATTTGTAGAAACGCTGTGAAAGCTGATACATTCGTTACTTCATGCGCCGCCAAGATCGTTCCAATCAGAGCAATGATGTATGCTCCCCAACTAGAAATCGGAGAAATCACACAAATTGGTGCCGAAGTTGAATCAATTAAATAAGCAAGCTTAGCTCTTGAAATCCGGTGACGATCTGTAAGCGGACGGCTAACTTGTCCAACTGCTAAGCTATTAAAATAGTCATCAATAAAAATAATAATTCCTAAAAATGCTGTAACAAGCTGTGCACCGCTGCGCGTTTTCACTCGCTTCAATGCCCATTCACCAAATGCTTGACTTCCCCCACTAATTGAGATGAATGCAGTCATAACCCCAAGCAATATTAAGAAAAAGAGGATGTAGACATTCCATGTATTTAATGCCCCATCTGAAACAAAAATAGCTGTAAAACTTTCAACAATTCTCTTAAATGTTCCACCCATAGATTCTGTTAAAAGCCATGCACCTGCAAGAATACCAACAGCTAGTGATAACAAAACACGACGCGTTAAGATAACCATCAAAATCGCTGCAATCGGTGGGATAATAGAATAAATTGTACCTTCCATTCCCTAAACTCCTTCCTAACCATACCTTCTCATAATGATTCGATAAGGAAGTGTCACGAATAATCAGGCAACACAAATAGGAAAGGATCCATTCTCCTTTCCATTTTTACGAAAAAATAAAAAGGGTAATGATAGAAAATAACCTATCATTACCCTTGTAATGTTATGTTATCCTCCATCACGATAGGAGCCCTCCGTTGCAAAGTAGTAAACCAAATCAAAATATCTGCAACGACAGTTCCGCCCTTATTCAGGGACAGCCCCAATGAGAGACAAGCGACCTTTCTCTCTCATTTCGGCAAAAAACCCTTTCCAATTCAGTCATCGTTGTCATCCTCGTGAACTGTACTTTTGTTTTTCGCACCTCTACCTCATCGTATATGAGAAGGCAAATCATATATATTTTTGTGAACGTTTTTCATTATATCAGCAAATTATTAAGTTGACAAATCTACGGCAAACCATTTGGAGGTTGAAGCGATGGAGTTACAGCACCCTCCCCATTATTATAAAGATATGGTACTTCGCCTTGGAGAACTCGTATGTCTACTGGGATATCTGTAGAAACGACAGAAGTTTTTGTCGCAAAAGGAATCACAACCTGAACGTTCACTTCAACATGGATTAAGATCTCAATTAACGTATTATTAATCCCATACTCTGTTATTCGTTTATTTACCTCAGCTGTCACATCTCCGATCGAAGTAAACCGAACAGGAACCTTTGGACCAAGGTTTGCGAGTAGAGCATTATTTGTAGCTTGCCCTAATGGCATTTCATAGACAATACCACTGCGGCGCTTTTCAGGATCATCGACTTCAATATCAACATCAGGGGGCAGACTTGCATCAGGCACATACCCTTCCTCTACCTGACTTAAATACTCTTGAACCCGATAGGTTGTTTCACGTAAGACAGTATTAACAACAGTCGGATTCCAGCCAAGCGAGGTGATTTTCCCCGAACTATCTTTTTCAATAAAAACAAGCTGTTCTACATTCAAATCTTTAGCAAGCTTTTTATTAAATGCTTGATTAATCGCCTGTTTCGCAATTTGCTGTGTTTTTGTTTCAGCAATGTTCATTAACGTAGGCTCAATTCCTTTGTTAATAATCCATAACCCTTGAAACGTGAATAAAATAAATATAATAAACGTAATGACAACTACATGTCGAAAAGGGAGCGGACCTTTTCGTATGATACGACTCTTGCGTCTAGACAAGGCTGTTCCCTCCTTCGTACACATTTATATGCACGAGAAAGAGGACTAAACCCTATTACTTTCAAAAAGCCTATAAAATCATATCCGCTCCAACAATGACCGACGTCAAATCCTTAGCTAAATCTACTTCATATGGAGCGACTACTTTCACATTATTCTCTTCTACAATTCGAATTACCGGACGTTCACTAAGCCCTATATTTGGACGAACAACAATACCTTTTCTTCCGTCATTTAAATTAACTTTCAAACCAGCAGGGTAGACGACGATTGCTTTACGGAAAGCTTCTACAAATTCATATTCAAATTGTGTACCTGCTCCTGCATACAATATTTCTAACCCTTCATGAGGAAGCATTGCCTTTCGATATACTCTGTTTGTTGTAACAGCATCGAAGACATCCGCTATCCCTATAATCCGGCTATAGAGGTGAATTTCATCACCTTTGAGTCCACGTGGATACCCGCTTCCATCAATCCGTTCATGATGCTGATAGGCGCAATGGGCAGCCACCAATGGAACCGTAGAAATGCGTCTTAGAATTTCGAAACCATACTCACTATGCTTCTTCATTTCTTCAAACTCGTGGTCATCTAACCTGCCTGGTTTACTTAATACTTCCAAGTCAATTTGCATCTTCCCAACATCGTGAAGCATAGCACCAAGACCTATTTCTTTTAACTGCCGTGGCGTTAAATTCAGACGGGAAGCAAGCGCTAACGAGTAAATCGTAACATTTAACGAATGAGCAAAAATATAGTTATCATGCGCATATACGTCGGTCAAAAGAGAAAGGGCGTCTCCATTGTTTTGAATATCTTTGAGAATATCCTGGACTAGCGAGGAAAAGGTCTTATCTAATCCTTGCTGAACAAATATTCGCGAAAGATCTTTTCCATTATGTACGGTCTCTAGAGTACTTTTGATTGTCTGCATCGCTTTCGTTCGTGTTTCTTGCTTTAATACTTCTTTAACTTCAATACCTGCCGATTCAGGGTCATCGACATAGACTGTTGTAATCCCTCTTGCTTTCAACCGCTCAATTAACCGTTCAGTAAGCGGCACACCTTCTCCTAATAAAATCTGTCCACTTTCATTATAAATTGGCTTCTTAAGTGCAATATTCGTTTTAATTGATTCCAAGTTAACTAATCTCATAACAGGCCCCTATTTATCATTTTTTTATCATTGATTTATCCCATTACTTTACTTACTTTTTCGACATATTCCGCCTTAATTTTACCTCATTATTCATATAAAGCCAAAAAATCCTTTATTTTTGATAAAAAAGACCTGGTTTCACGTAAATAAAAAGAGTGCTCTATGCGAACACTCTCATCCATTATAACATCTTCAGCAGGGCGTCTTTCCCTTTCATCCCCTTATGAATACCGATGTTTTCTGCTTCTATCGTGACCATTTCAAGCGGCGCCTCTAATAGCTGGTCGATTGTTCGGACTCCCACTGCTCGCCCAGCGATAATTTTCCGTTCTTTTAATTTCTCATTAAGAAGCGATACATCAAGGGCACCACACATAATATAGCCTTTCTCACTTGTTACGGCCATGAAGTTTGTTTTTGGCAAGCTAAGTGTAATAGCAGTAAAACCTTTACCTTCAATCTCAATAGGTACGACATGGATCACTTCTAAACACTCCTTTCCCCTATTAACGTATGCAGATAATAAGGAAAAGTGTCCTAGGCAAATGCTTATTTATAAGTATTTTGAAGCTTCCAAGCAAGCACGTCACGTAACATCTCAGGCATATAATATGTTTTCTTATCAATTTTAGACATTTCTGGATACAGATAGCCGAATGTAAACATATCAAGTGTAGCGATTTCATACTCTCTATCTGCCTTCACTTGCTCACCATTTAAAATGATATATTTCACCACAGGTGCTTCATCATTCAGCTCATCCCACTCAACAAGCAAATTATCAAAAACCATTGCTCCCATTACCTTGCCTCGAAAGCCAAGACCTTTGAATTCGAGCTCCTGCATTTCTCTTGTAAAGGCTTTTTCGATTATAGTAACTAACTCAGCACCTGTTAGTATAACTTTACACGGGTTGATTGGATGCGGACAGATCCGGTGCAAATCTTTTTTTGTTACCGACCCAACAGGAAGGTCTTGAAGAATAACACCCGCATTAAGCATCGCTGCCTCTGCTCCGACCCACTCTCTTAATCCTTGAGCAAGAAGCTTTGTACTCAATGAATCTGAAAACCATGACAACGATAAAGGCTTCTTCAAGTGAACAACTTCTTCATTGTGAAGGGAATCAGCCTCATGCTCTAAAGAGTGAAGCAAATGCTTTGTGTCTGAAGACTCTGCTTCTTCTTCCATAGAATATGCTATAGCAGTTTTTTTGATAAGCTTTCTCTCTTTATCATCAAATGTTAAACAAATTTCGCCTGCATACTTTCCATGCTTCGCAGCAGCTGCAAGCAATGTCCCATTCATTATTTTCCCATCTTCAAATAAATGGTGGGTATGCCCTCCCATGATAACATCAATATCGTACGCCTTCGCAATCGCTTCATCATCTTTTATACCGAGGTGAGAAAGCAGGACGATAACATCAGCCTTCTTGTTAAGCTCTGGTAAGTAACGATCTAATTCTTGATAGGGAGATGAAATTGACCAGCCTAGTTGTTCATAAAACTTTGAGAATTTCACGGTAAGACCTATAACAGCGACTTTCATGTTGTTATTCAACGTATAAACTTGATAAGGCTTCACCCATTTCGGTCTTTCTCCGTTTTGTTCATATACATTCGCCGCAAGTACCGGAAACGTTGCTTCTTTATAAAGCTGGTCAAGCGATTCTTTTGCTAATGTAATCCCTTCATTATTCCCAAACGTGACGGCATCAAAGCCGACTTCATTCATCAGGGTGACATTCGCTTTCCCTTTTGTTGCATCGCTGAGCCAATGAGCTCGATCCATATGGTCTCCAATATCAAAAAAGAATGCTTCTTCATTGTTTTTCTTGCGTTCTTCACGCTTACGCTTAAAGAAACCACTAACACGTGTCCACGCTGCAAAATGGCTATGTAAGTCATTTGAATGGTAAAGATAAACTTGCGACATTATCCCTACTCCCTTAACTTGTTAGAATGATTGATAAATGAGACGAACCCCGATAACTACCAGTACGACTCTTAGTAAAATAACAACTGAATTCCCTTGCATTTTCTTATTAATTGCAGCACCTAGTCTTCCACCGATCCATGCTCCAGGAATAAGTGATATGGCGTATAGCCATTCAATATGACCAAGCGCAATGTGTGCAGTTGAGCTAACAATTGAGGAAAGAAAAATCATCATCATTGAAGTGGCAACAGCAACATGGGGCGGGAATTGAAACAGCATCATCATAATCGGTACCATTAAAGAACCACCGCCGATACCAAACAAGCCTGATAGCAAGCCTACAATAAACGAGACTCCCAAGCCTGTGATTGGGCTGAAGCCATACACATATTCTTTCCCTTGAGGATCTCGGAATCTACGGACAAACCCTTTAATTTCTTTTTCTTCAACTTGCTTCATTTTGTCCCGAAACATTAGAACAATAGCGAGAAAAATCATAAGTAAACCAAAATAAAGCTGAAATTGGTCAACATTTAAATACCGATTAATATAAGCTCCGACAATGCCGCCGGGTCCGCTTCCCGCAAAGAACAGAAAGGCACTCTTGTAGTCAACAGTCCCTTGTTTCATATAACTAAGTGTGGAGGCAAGCCCTGTAAAAATAATAACTAACAAAGAAGTCCCTACAGCCATTTGCGGGGAGATCTCAGTTAAAATAGATGTATATGTACCAAAGAAAAGCATTGCAGGCACTAAGATGATGCCTCCCCCAAGACCTACAACACTCCCCAAAATCCCAGCACATAACCCAATTAAAAACAACATCACCCAAGTCAACGAATTTCACCAGCTTTCTTTTCTCAAAACCTAATCAAACAAATCAAGTTGCCGGGGCGCAAGATCTTCATATTTAATCTCTAATAAATCAAGCATTTGCTTTGCATTATCTGCGGCATCACCGCCAGAGTTATTATTAAAGATAATATAAATATCTTTCGTTTGCTTCTCTAATTGTTTGATCTTCTTGCACCAGTCTTTTAACTCCTCTTCATTATAACGATAAAGGTAACGAACTTCACGCCAGTTGCCTTTCGAGGGTCTGCGCCAGCCTTCTTTATTTCTGCCATGAAAACGAATAAGCGTTTTTTCTGAATCACTAGCATGCAATACAGTCGGCACACTACCCTCTCCAACTTGCGGCTCATCACACACTGTATGAATCCAGTTCTCTTTATACATAAATTGAAGCGTCTGCTCATAAAATTCTGGCTGGTACCATGTTTTGTTCCGAAACTCAAGTGCTGCAGGTACATCTCCAATCATTTCACGGCAATACCGCAAATACGTTACATGCTCTTTTGTACAATCAAACCATGGTGGAAATTGGAACAACACCATTCCTATTTTACCTGCTTGCTGCAGGGGTTGAAGAGAAAGTCGAAATGCTTCAAACATTTCCTTCTTAGAATCAAATGGAATTTCACCTCGTTGGTGACCTGTCATTCCTTGATAAGCTTTAACAACAAATTGAAAACGATCTGGTGTTTCAGCTGTCCATTTTTCCATATTTCGTTGAGGCTGCACAGCATAGAAGCTTGAATCTAATTCCACGATCGGAAAGTGAGCAGCATATTCACTTAATTTATCACGGCTTTGGATTTTGTCCGGATACAACGTATCATGGTCTCCCCAGCCTGCTAATCCAATATAAATCATCAAACGACCTCTCTTTGATGTGTTTTTTAATGAAGAGAAAGAGAGCTCCAAAGGGAACTCTCTTTATGCTCTGCGTAAGATAACCGTCTGTAAAATCATAAAAACATTTCCGACAATCCAATATAGCGGAAGAGCTGCAGGCATTTTAAGAGCAAAAGTAAAGATCATAATTGGCATCATTACTTGCATTACTCTCATTTGCGGGTTCGCAGCTTCCATTTGAGCTTGTGACAGCTTCACTTGCGTAAAAGTCGTCAAAGCTGCAATAATCGGTAAAATATGAATTGGATCTGCTTGACCTAAGCTAAACCATAAGAAATTGTGGACCGCAATTTCTTGCGTTCTTGCAATCGCATAATAGAAGGCCATCAAAATCGGCAGCTGTACAATCATCGGCAAACAGCCACTTAATGGGTTAACACCTTCTTGTTGAAAGAGCTTCATTATCTCTTGTTGTTGCTTTGCCTGGTCATCTTTCTTTGTTTTATCATACTTTTCTTTAATCTCATCCATTTTCGGCTTCAATATCTGCATACGCTTTTGCTGCTTATACTGAGAAAGATTCAGTGGCAGCAAGAAGAAGCGAATTAACAGGGTAATAACAATAATAGCTATCCCATAGCTTCCTCCGAGAATATGAGCTGCGCCCATAATAAGACGGGAAAAGGAATAGACAAAATAATGATTAAAAAACCCTTCCGTCTCCCCTGTAATTGGTGCTTGCGTAGAAGAACAGCCTGTTAACACTAAAACGAGAAGTACAAACCATAAAAAATATTTTAAAGTCGGCTTGAGCGAATGAATCAACGTACGTATCACTTATAAATCCTCTCCTTGTAAAATGTATTTACATTAGCTACAAGGAGAAAAATAGTCTTCTTTATCAGGTGCCTCTTTCCGAATCAAGCACCTTAATAATGCATTCCAAATGATTTGTGGAATAAAGCCTAACCGATAAATCTGCTTAATCAGTTGCTTTGTATCTATTTCATTTTCTTTGTACCACTTATTAGGAATTGGAAAACTTCGGTAAACATGGCCAATAAAAATCCAGCCAAACACAAGCATCGTAGTTCCCATCAGTAAGAGGGAATCCACTAATTCTATTGAAAGAATCTCCAAACGCTCACCTTCTTCTTACTCAAACTTATAGCTGTATTGTAGCATAAGCAATCAAAAAAAGTATAGAAAACCCCATCTACCACAACGGGCAAATGGGGTCATGAATTTCAAATATTAACCGATTGAACCTTCCATTTCGAACTTGATTAGACGGTTCATTTCAACTGCGTATTCCATTGGAAGTTCACGGGTAAATGGCTCGATAAAGCCCATTACGATCATTTCTGTTGCTTCTTCTTCAGAAATACCACGACTCATCAAGTAGAATAACTGCTCTTCAGATACTTTTGAAACCTTTGCTTCATGCTCAAGTGAGATATTTTCATTAAAGATCTCATTATAAGGAATAGTATCTGATGTTGATTTGTTATCCATAATTAGCGTGTCACACTCAACATTTGCACGTGCGCCATCTGCTTTACGGCCAAAGTGTACGATACCACGATACGTTACTTTACCACCGTGCTTAGAGATAGACTTGGATACAATTGTTGAAGATGTGTTTGGCGCTAAGTGAATCATCTTCGCACCAGCATCTTGGTGCTGACCTTTACCTGCAAGTGCAATGGAAAGTGTCATACCACGTGCACCTTCACCCTTTAAGATGACAGCAGGATATTTCATTGTCAGCTTCGAACCGATATTACCGTCAACCCATTCCATCGTTGCGTTTTCTTCACAAACTGTACGCTTCGTTACAAGGTTGAAAACATTGTTTGCCCAGTTTTGGATCGTTGTATAACGGCAATATGCGTTTTTCTTAACGATGATTTCAACAACCGCACTATGAAGAGAGTTAGTTGTATACACAGGCGCTGTACAGCCTTCTACATAGTGTACAGATGAATCTTCATCCGCAATAATTAACGTACGCTCGAACTGACCCATATTCTCAGAGTTAATTCGGAAATATGCTTGAAGTGGCGTATCTGTCTTCACACCTTTTGGTACATAGATGAATGAGCCACCTGACCATACTGCAGAGTTCAACGCAGAGAACTTATTGTCTGCTGGAGGAACAACTGTACCGAAATATTCCTTAAATAATTCTTCATTTTCGCGAAGAGCAGAGTCTGTATCTTTGAAGATAATTCCCATCTTCTCTAAGTCTTCCTGCATGTTATGATAAACAACTTCAGACTCATACTGTGCAGATACACCTGCTAGATACTTCTGCTCAGCTTCAGGGATACCTAGCTTATCGAAAGTTCGTTTGATTTCTTCTGGCACTTCATCCCAAGAACGCTCTGACTTCTCTGAAGGCTTCACATAGTAAGTGATTTCATCAAAGTTTAAGTCGTTTAAGTCTCCGCCCCATTGCGGCATTGGCATATTGTAGAAATGCTCTAATGATTTCATACGGAAATCAAGCATCCATTGTGGTTCTTCTTTCATTCTTGAGATTTCCTCAACGATTTCCTTCGTTAGACCGCGTTTAGAACGGAAAATGGAAACGTCTTTATCATGGAAACCATATTTATAATCACCGATTTCAGGCATCTTTTTAGCCATTATCGTTCCCTCCTTGCTTATGGTTAACTTCCTTGAGCCCGGCTTGCAATTACTCGCTGTTCTCCTCTTCAGAAACGCCCTTCTCCATTGCCTTCCAAGCAAGGGTTGCACATTTGATTCGTGCTGGGAATTTCGAAACACCTTGTAGCGCTTCAATGTCGCCAAGGTCTAAATCTAGTTCTTCTTCATCGTAATCCTCGCCTTGCATCATATCGGAAAAAACCTTTGAAAGCTTTAATGCTTTTTCAACTTCAAGCCCTTTAATCGCTTGTGTCATCATTGAAGCAGATGACATGCTGATTGAACAGCCCTCACCGTCGTATTTCACGTCTGAAACCACACCATCCTCAACTTTCAAATGAAGCTGGATACGGTCCCCACATGTCGGGTTGTTCATATTGACGGTGATATTGTCATCTTCGAGAACGCCACGGTTACGCGGGTTCTTATAATGGTCCATAATTACTTGACGATATAGTTGGTCAAGATTGACATTAGATGAAGACATCACCGAAATACTCCTTTGTTTTAATTATTCCGTCTGCAAGCTTATCAATATCCTCTTCTGTGTTGTAGATATAAAAACTTGCACGAGCAGTAGCAGAAACTTCTAACCATCTCATTAATGGTTGAGCACAATGGTGACCTGCACGTACTGCGATTCCTTCTGTATCAAGTACTGTTGCAAGGTCATGCGGATGCACATCATCAATGTTAAAGGTAACAAGACCTGCGCGTTCACCTGAGCTTGGTCCGTAAATTTGCATGCCTTTGATTCCAGATAGACGCTCCATTGCATATTGAGCTAGCTTGTGCTCATAAGCTTCAATGTTGTCCATTCCAATCTCTTCAAGGAAATCAATTGCTGCACCTAAACCAATTGCCCCTGCAATAATCGGCGTCCCACCTTCAAATTTCCATGGAAGTTCTTTCCACGTTGAATCGTAAAGGTTTACGAAATCGATCATTTCTCCACCGAACTCAACAGGCTCCATTTTTTCTAAATGCTTTTTCTTCCCATATAACACACCAACACCTGTTGGGCCGCACATTTTATGAGCTGAAAAAGCGTAGAAATCACAGTCAAGGTCTTGCACGTCCACTTTCATGTGTGGTGTGCTTTGTGCACCGTCAACGACCATGACAGCACCATTTTCATGAGCAATTTGAGTAATTTCTTTAATAGGATTTATCGTTCCAAGTACATTCGACACATACATAACTGCAACAATTTTTGTATTGTTTGTTACTGTCGTACGAACATCTTCTAATGCGATTGTGCCGTCTTGTTGAAGTGGGATATATTTCAATGTTGCACCTGTTTCCTTCGCAATTTGCTGCCAAGGAATAATGTTGCTATGGTGCTCCATCGGAGTGATGACAATTTCGTCACCCTCCGATAGGTTTGCACGTCCATAGCTTGCTGCAATTGTATTGATTGCTGTTGTTGTCCCACGAGTAAAGATAACTTCTTTACTATTTTCAGCATTAATGAAACGGCGAACCTTTTCACGCGCCCCTTCATAGCCATCGGTTGCACGAGTACCTAGTGTATGCACGCCACGGTGTACATTAGAGTTATACCCGCGATAGTAGTCACTTAACGTGTCAATAACAGAAGCAGGTTTTTGTGAAGTTGCCGCACTATCAAGATATACGAGCGGATGTCCATTGACTTCTTGATTCAGAATCGGAAACTGTTCACGAATCGCTTTAACATCCATTATTGAACTTTCCTTTCGATAACCTCAACCAGCTGCTTCTTAACACCTTCAATTGGAAGTTCTTTCACCACTGGTGCAAGGAAACCATGAATTACAAGGCGTTCTGCTTCTTTTTGTGGAATACCACGACTCATAAGATAGTACAACTGCATTGGGTCGACACGTCCAACAGATGCTGCGTGACCTGCAGTAACGTCATCTTCATCGATTAGAAGAATTGGATTCGCATCTCCACGTGCTTTTTCACTTAGCATTAAGACACGAGAAGACTGTTCAGCATTTGATTTTGAAGCACCATGTTCAATTTTACCGATCCCATTAAAGATGGAGCTTGCTGAATCTTTAACTACCCCATGGTTGAGAATGTAGCCTTCAGAGTTTTTAGCAAAGTGTGTGACGCGAGTTGTGAAGTTCTGCTTCTGGCTGCCGCGTCCGACTGTTACTGTTTTTGTATCTGCATATGAACCTTCGCCAATCAGGTTCGTTGTGTTGTCTGATACTGTATTACCGTCGTTCATTTGCCCAAGTGCCCACTCAATACGAGCATCACGCTTGGCAATACCGCGGCGGTTTACATAGGTTGTCATACCTTCGCCAAGATAGTCTACTGCACCGAAGTGAACATTTGCATTTGCGCCTGCAACAACTTCAGCTACAATGTTTGAAACTGATTCTTCCTTACCGAATGACAAATAGTTTTCGATATATGTGACAGCACTATTATCTTCAGCAACTACGATCACATGGTTGAAAAGTGCTGTATCTTTATCCTGCCAGTACACAGCTTGAATTGGGTCTTTAATTTCAACGTTCTTCGGTACATATAGGAATGCCCCGCCATTCATCAATGCCGTATGCAATGCAGTAAGTCGATGTTCATCAACTTTTACAGCTTCTGTCATGAAATATTTTTTCACTAGATCACTGTGTTCACGTGCTGCTGTATGAATGTCGGTAAAAATAACGCCCTTATCCTTCAAGTCATTTGAAAGAGAAGTAAATACATTGGCGCCATTGTGTTGTAATAGAAGGTTTTTGTCTTCTGCTTCAACATCAATTAATGTTTTAATTGCTTCTGGTAAGTCACTTAGATCATTAAGTGAGCCTTCAGCAATTTCATGTTTGAACTCTGTAAAGTTCCATTTGTCAATCTTTGTTTTATCTGGACGAGGCATTGGTAGGTCTTCTGCCTTCGCAAGTGCGTCTTGACGTAATTCTTTAAGCCATTCCGGTTCATTTAATTGGCTCGATAATTGGCTGACGTATTCTTTATCGAATGGGAGTTTCGTTTCCACAGTCATCATATTCCTCCTTACTGCTTACGCTTCCTGTTCAACTGTTTCGTCTTCAATACCTAGTTCTTGCTTAATCCAATCGTAGCCTTCAGCCTCAAGACGTTGAGCCAATTCTGCGCCACCGGATTTCACAACGCGACCTTGCATCATAACGTGTACTTTGTCTGGTGTAATATAGTTTAATAAGCGTTGATAGTGAGTAATGATTAAACAGCCGAAATCGTCGCTGCGCATTTCATTGATTCCTTTTGAAACAACTTTCAACGCATCAATATCAAGACCAGAATCGATTTCATCAAGGATTGCCATCTTTGGTTCAATCATCATTAATTGAAGAATCTCGTTACGTTTTTTCTCACCGCCAGAGAAACCTTCATTTAAATAACGTTGTGCCATGTTCGGATCCATATCTAAGAAATTCATCTTCTTATCCATTGTTTTAATGAATTTCATTAATTGAATTTCGTCGCCTTCTTCACGGCGAGAATTAATTGCTGAACGAAGGAAGTCAGCATTCGTTACACCACTGATTTCACTTGGATATTGCATCGCTAAGAAAAGACCTGCACGAGCACGTTCGTCAACTTCCATTTCTAGAACGTCTTCTCCATCAAGCGTTACGCTTCCTTTTGTGATTTCATATTTAGGATGGCCCATAATTGCTGAAGCCAATGTAGATTTACCTGTACCATTTGGTCCCATGATGGCATGAATCTCGCCACCTGTGATTTCTAGATTTACACCTTTTAGAATCTCCTTGCCTTCGATTTCGACATGAAGATCTTGAATTTTTAAAGTTGATGACATAAGCCAATACCTCCAATTTAATCCTAATTCATCTTTTATTGTATACCCCTCAGATGAAAGGTCAATGTTTTATTCTCAATTTATTCTCATTCTAATCTTATAACAAATAAAACTCTATATCAACCGAAAACAACATTTAAATACTTTAAAAACAAAAAAGTTTAGAAAGTCTTTTTGCACTACGATCATTATAACTTCTCTTAGTCTCTCTTCTCTAGGGAAAAGCATTCAAAAATAAAACAATTAGTACGCCGTTAAATATTTACTCAAATAAAATATTGCTACAAAACGCAAGAAAAACCAGCAGAAACTCTACTGGTTTTTCTTACACATTGTCTCTATTCTACAAGCTTCTATTACCTTCTAGGTCACTTAACAACTTTCTGCTCTCTTGATAGTCTTTCTCTCTTCGCCTTTCAACTGCTAAACGCTTCTCAAGCTTACGGCTGTACTCGGCATAGCTCATTCCATTTGACTGGTGCATTGCACGTTCCATTTCCGCCGTATAATTCAGTTCAAGGTCACTAATGAGAAATCAATCCTTTCAAAATAATAAGTATGGAAAGGATACATAAGCAGATACCTTTATGGTTATCCCCCTTCATCCTCCGCCGTAGGCTCCATCTCTGTTTTCAACCTACAAATAAAATGTTACCATGATTCGTTATGTCCCAACAAACTAGCTATGAAGGGTGTGAAGGGGAAATACCTTTTTAAGTCGTCACTCTTTTCAGTCATCTTCTGAATATATTTATTTCCTTGCTTTTTCTTCACATAACTACCTATCCTTTTATTGTAAACGCTTCCACAAAAATTAAAAAATTCCTCTCTTAAGAAACAAGAGAGGAATTACACCAAAATTAATGTTCAATTTGTTGAAGATCTTGAATTGCTTCCTGGACAAGCGTGACACCTTGGCTCATTGAAGCACCTCCGCCAAAGGCAGCTGCCACTGCAGTTGCTTCTAGAATTTCCTGTTCAGTTGCTCCCTGGTCTAAGCATCCTTTTGTATGATAGATGATACAGTATTCATCTTGAGCAAAAACACTAATACCAAGTGCAATCATTTGCTTTTCTTTCTCTGTTACAGCCCCAGCTTTGAAGCACGCTTCTGTAAAAGCATTATAATGATGAGCAAACTCAGGCATTTTCTTCGTGAATTCTCCAAGACCAGCTTTATAATCATGCAATGCAGCTTCAGTCGCATTTCTAGGTTCAAATTGTTCCATAGAAAACCCATCCTTTCTAAATGTTATGCACCCTTTAGTATGGATTTTCATCACCACCTCTATCCCTTGATAAAGGAATGCCTTTTCAAAAGAAAATCAGCCGCAAAAATGCGACTGTTTCTTTCATTTCCTATACGTTTGCGCCTTGTTGTTTTGATGTGACCCCTGTTGCTTTCTCAATTGCCTGCTCAAGATCCTCAATTAGGTCTTCTACATTTTCAATCCCAACAGAGAGACGAATTAGGTCTTCTGTTACTCCAGACTTCTTCAAGTCTTCTGCACTTAATTGTTGATGTGTAGTACTTGCTGGATGGATAATTAAGCTCTTCGCATCCCCAACGTTTGCAACATGTGACCATAATTCAATATTGTTAATTAATGTTGCACCAGCTTCTCTTCCACCTTTGATACCGAACACGACCACTGAGCTGGAGCCCTTTGGTAAATACTTCTTCGCTAATTCGTGAGATGAATGGCTCTCTAAGTCTGGATGCAATACCCAATCAACACCAGGATGATTACTTAAGTACTCAGTAACCTTATGAGTATTTGCTACATGCTCTTTCATACGTACATGCAATGTCTCTAATCCTAAGCTTAATTGATGCGCATTAAATGGGCTTAATGCGGCACCTGTGTCACGAAGAAGCTGTACACGCGCTTTAATAATATACGCTACTTCTCCTAATGCTTCTGCATACACTAAGTTATTATAGCTTGGGTCAGGTTGAGTAAATCCAGGGAACTTATCGGAATTCCAATCAAACTTACCACCATCGACAACGACCCCGCCTAATGTTGTACCGTTTCCACCGATCCATTTTGTAGCTGAATGGACGACAATATCTGCACCGTGTTCTAGTGGTCGGCATAAGTAAGGTGTAGCAAATGTGTTATCTACAATAAGTGGCACACCTGCTTCATGTGCAATAGTTGAAACAGCTTCAATATCTAGCACGTGAAGGCTTGGGTTACCAATCAACTCAGCAAATACTGCCTTTGTTTTATCAGTAATTGCCTCTTTGAAATTCTCTGGCTTTGTTGGGTCTACAAAATGTACTTTAATTCCGAACTTCGGTAATGTCTGTGCAAATAAGTTGTACGTACCGCCATATAATGTAGAAGCACTTACAATCTCATCACCAGCTTCGGCTATATTCAAAATGGCATTTGTAATTGCTGCAGAGCCACTCGCAAACGCTAATGCTCCAACACCGCCTTCGAGTAATGCAACACGTTCTTCAAATGCACTAACAGTTGGGTTTGTAATACGTGTATAAATATTCCCTTGTTCCTTAAGACCAAATAAATTTGCAGCGTGATCAGTGCTTTGGAAATGATACGCATTTGTTGGATAAATCGGAAGAGCTTGTGCCCCTGTTTGATTATCTCGCGCCAATCCCCCATGGATACCTAGTGTTTCAAATCGATAATTTTTTTCTGACATTCTCAATCGCTCCTTTAAGTATGATAGCAAGCTAAGTTCTTCTAAAAGAAAGAGAATGAGGATGAAAAAACCCCTCTTCTGATTAAGAAGAGGGGATTGTTTAATAACTCATCGCTCTTCTCATCTTTCAGAGTCTACACTCTGCAGGAATTGGCACCGTTTTTTTCTAAAAAAAAGAAAACCGGTTGCCGGGCTTCACAGGGCCAGTCCCTCCACCTCTCTAGATAAGACATATTAACTTCATTGCTTTGATTGATTGTTATGCTATCACCTTAAAGAAAAAAAGTCAACGCTCTATTTGAAATTTTCAGTATAATCAAACAGATATCTTTTTTTGTTCATTCGAACAACAATACAAAACAGATTCAATCCTTAGCACTGAGCGATAATTTCCTGCAACTTGTAGATGACCTTGGTTCAATAATCTTCTTAACGGCTGCCTTCCAGACAACAGCTCTAACAGTTCACACTCATCACCTTTAATAATTACCTGTGCAGACTGATGCAAGGGCATGACCGTTATTTCCAGTCCTCTTAATACAAAGGTTACAACCTCACTTTCAGTTATCAACTGAACTGCTAACGGCTCTTCTTTCACTAAGGATAAGAGATGTCCTTCTAAGCTAAACCGATTCTGCAAGTCAATTAACGCCTTATGAACAACCATTTTGGCAACCCCTTTAATGTTCGATTGTTCATATTTTCTTATTCAGCTGTCTATTTCCTTGCAAAACCCTTCGACACTATTGAAGTTTTTATATACAAAAAAAGAACAAACACTGCAATGTATGACAGCATTTGTCCTTATTTCCCGAGAAATACGTCGAATAGGAATGATTTCTCTTACTAATTATGAAGCTTTCTTTGCATGTGGATTCCCGGGCTTTTCGTTCTTATTGCCATGATTACCTTTATTTTTACCTGGAGCGTTTTGAGGTCCTTTTGCCTTCACATTACTATGGCTTTTTCCTGGCTTATAGTCTTTTATATGTTTGACTTTGTTTGGACCTTTTTCTTTATTCATCTTATTTTCTTGCTTCTTTTTATCTTTTTTCTTTTTTTCTTTTTTAAGTTGTGGCTTTCGTGGTTGGCTTGCTTTTTCATTTACTACTGCCTTGTTCGGTACAGGAGCGACGAATTGAGCAGATTTCAAGCCTTCTTCCATTTCCACTACTTCTCGTTCAACTTCTTCCTGCTCTTCTACGCTGTTAGTAGATGCAGGCTGAGCTTGACCCGAAGTATCTGCTTGCCCAACTGATTCTACAGCTGCAGGCACTTCGACAGGCTCTTCCATTTCAGGCATTTGTTCTTCCGATGGATTTAGACGATTATTTAATTGCTCGACACTAAGCGTCTTCACTTCATCGATTGTCATATTTTCCTGGCCTTCTTTGGCCTGAAGATACATAAGGTATTTTCCAGTAGAGACACCATTATCGTGTGCAAGCTGTCGTTGTTCATTGTTTCCTTGCATTGTTGTTAGTGCAAGGTCTGTACCTTCAACATTTTGTTGCTTCCATTTATCAACAGCACTTGCGATCGGTTGCTGCATAGAAGCTCCAGAATCTAAAAGAGTTGTTGTTACAAGCATATCTTTGCTTTTCTTCAAGTATCCAGAAGATTTAGATGCAGCTAAAAATGCAGTCAAAAGCTGTTGTAAAGGCATCTCATCAACTGATCCTATCTGAGAAATAATCTTTTTTCCATCTTCATTAAGAGCTTTCAGTTCAATAACTTCAAGCTGATGGTTGATCCCTGCTTCTACACTTGGATTAATATCTAATCCAATGAAAGCAGCTACTGCTCGGTCATTTGTTGATAAAGGAAAAGAACTTAATAAGATTACCAAGAAAATTGCTGCAGCAGCGGCCGCAGAAAACAACGGAATACTTTTCGAATAAAGCGGAATGGCGGATGAAGCTGGTACGACAACTTCTTCACCAATTGCTACATATGGATATTTTTTTAGAGGGACTTTTTTAAACTCCCCATCTTTTGTGAGGACTACAGCTCTTCGCTTCCGAACGTCCATAACAATACCCCGCTTCATTATTCCCCTCCTTTCTGTGGTTCGATGTATGATTGCAACGCTGTGAACCCACCGATGTAGATTAACGCAACGGCTATTATATACTTTCGATTCCTCTCTATGGTTTTACGACTGCATGAAACTTTTTTCTCTAAATGTCTAATTGGTAGACGCTTTTTCGAAACGAGATATTCAACAAATTCTTGATCTTCTGCAATAAGCTTAGCAATTTCTTTTGCATTTTCACGAGCATCACGGTGTTTCGGACATTGTTTATTTAATGTTTCAAATGTAATTTTAAAATTTTCCAGCATTTCGCGATATTCCATGATCTGTTCAACGCGTTCTTCCTGCTGTTTTTTCAATTCAAAATTCTCAATCGATGTTTTTTGCTCAATATAGCTTTCTTCGTACTGTACATCGCTTTCTTCTTCTTCGTAATCCCATGCATAATGCTGCTGGTGCCGCTGTTCTTTTCGAATGTGATCAATAACGCGGCGACGAATGACCATGTTTGCAAACGTAAGAAACTTACTTCCTTGGTTCGATTGGTATTGATCAATGGCTTCGTTAAAAGCTAGCAATCCCACACTATACTCATCCATTGATTCTGAAATATACCTCTGACATACCTTTGAAATTACTTTTTTTATAAAAGGTTGATATTTTTCTAGTAATTCATTACGAATTTCCTCGTTTCCTTTTTGTGCTTCAAAAACGAGTTCTTCTACATCTATTGTTGTGTCATTTCTTTTCTGCATCCAAGAAATAAATAAAAATGGTAACATCCTCAACCACCTCTTTTCATACACCTTTATATCGTTTTCTGACTCCAAATGCAAAAGCATTTTTTGATAGGTTTGGAAATTATTTGTACAGGGTAAACATTTAAAGGTGTAGTTTACCACAATATACACAGTTATAACATACCTAACCCATTTTAGTGAAATCGAAACCGAGATTGTCTAAAAACCTTAATAATTTAGACAATTGGTGTATGTTGAGGTTATTTTTAACATTTTTATTTAATTTTCTAAATACTCTTTAAAAAACCGGAATAAATAGTCGACAGATTGAAAAGCATAAATCTTCTCTTTCATTTCTCCATTCCGAAAAACAATTAAGCAAGGAACACTTTCAATCCCCCAGCTTTTTGCGTAATGCGGAATATAGTTCAAATCAGTCCTCGCCACCTCTAAGGAAGGGATTGCTTCTTCCACAATCGTAAGCATCCTCTTCGCAAGCTGACATGTCCCACACATTGGTGTATACAAATACTGAAAATGAAGATCCTCGTCCTCTAATGCCTGGTCTAGTTGCTGCGGTGTTAGTTCTTTCATAATGCCTCCTATTTCACTAAAAATTCCGTATGAATATCGATATCTGCTCCTAATAAAACTGTTGCTAAATGATGCGGTGGAGCAGACGCTACTTCACGATAAGCCCGATCAATATAGATATGCTCTGCTTCTGGTAATTCACGCTTGAATTGACTACGGAGCTTTTCCCCAGCTGAATCAGCATCAGCTAAAATATAGACATCTTTTTCATCCAAAAGATGCGTGTCAATTAACTCATCTATTTTTGTAACACTTACCGTTCCATTCGTACAAATGATTGTTACAGGTTCTTTTATAAGTGACTTAATTTTCTTCTTATCAGAACGGCCTTCTACAATGATCACTTTCTCCACAACATCCATTATGTTCACCTGCTTATTAGAATTTCGCTTAATGATTAACATAATTTATGTATTCCCTTATTAAAAGGTTATGAGAAGACAAAACGATTGTCAAAAAATAAAAGCGATACCAAACATTATTTTGAATAAATAAAAAAACGACGGAATCTTTCATCCGCCGCTTGCTTCATCGCTGTAAAAATGTTCTTATTCTTCTTCAGTCATTTCTTGATATTGTTCAGCTGTCATTAAGTTGTCAACTTGGCTCATATCAGTTGGTTCAATTACGATCATCCAAGCTTTTTCATATGGTGATTCATTTACGAACTCAGGGCTATCATCTAGCTCTTCGTTGATTTCTACCACTTTACCGCTAACTGGAGCATACAGCTCAGAAACTGTCTTAACAGATTCAACACTGCCGAATGGCTCATCTGCTTCAATCTCGTCCCCTACTTCTGGAAGTTCAACAAACACGATGTCACCAAGCTCAGACTGTGCGAAATCTGTAATTCCTACGCGTACTTTGTCGCCTTCGACTTTTACCCATTCATGCTCTTCTGAATAACGAAACTCTTTAGGTAGATTCATTCTGCTTTCCCTCCAATATTATAATTACCCACGGACAAGGTCTTATGTACTTGCCTTCTCATTAATGAGTATATGCGATCATGAAGTTTTTGAGCAAATATCTTATTTGCTCCATACCTTTTCAAACTCGTCTTCTTTAAAGCCGACTGTTACTTTTTCACCATCTGTTACAATCGGACGCTTCAGAAGCATACCATCTGATGCTAATAACTCTAATAACTCATCCTCTTCTGCTGTCTTAACTTTGTCTTTCAAACCAAGCTCTCGATATTTCTTCCCACTCGTATTAAAAAACTTCTTAAGCTCTAAACCGCTTTTGTTATAGAAATCTTTGATTTCTTCTTTCGTTGGCGGTTGTTCAACAATATGTACTTCTTCATAAGCAATGCTGTTTTCGTCAAACCATTTCTTTGCTTTTCTGCATGTTCCACACTTTGGATACCAATAAAATGTAAGCGCCATCTTGTACCTCCATTGGTCTTTATCCCTATTATCATATCACAATAAAGGAGCGCTATACTATTTTCAAAACTGAACATATTTAAATGGAGCGCTACCTAAA
Organism: Bacillus tianshenii; assembly: GCA_020524525.2. Lineage (NCBI taxonomy): Bacteria > Bacillati > Bacillota > Bacilli > Caryophanales > Bacillaceae > Sutcliffiella > Sutcliffiella tianshenii. The sequence continues at coordinate 2,891,045 of CP129018.1, forward strand.
TAGCGCTCCATTTAAAAAATTATACGACGAATTTTTCAGCTTCTAATAATTTTTGTGCAGCTTGACGTTTCTTTTCAATCAAGTTTTTCGGTAAGTGACGAGTTAACTTACGCAGTGCACCTAGCATCATGCGGAGTGAGTCACCTGATTCGACAGCTGTCAGCGTTTCTTTTGCATCCGCTTCAATTTCAGCAAACTTCTCTTGGCAGAAGATTTCTGTATAAAGAAGCTTTTGAGCTGCTTTTTCTTGGCCGTCTTTTTGCATGGCTTTTTCTGTTCGCAATACAGCCGATTCCATTGCGTAGATAGCATTAACGATATCAGCAATATTCACAAGAACTTCTTGCTCATTCTTAAGGTTAGTTCCAAGCTTTTGAGCTGCAAGACCTGCTGCAAGCAAGCCAATTTTCTTCGCATTGCGCACTAAATATTTCTCTTGCGCTAACGGCTCATCACTAATTTCTTCTGGCATCATCATCATTAACTCATCTTGTAATGCTTTTGCCTTTTGAAGAAGTGGCAGCTCGCCTTTCATCGCTTTCTTCATTAATGTTCCAGGGACGATCATGCGGTTGATTTCATTTGTTCCTTCGAAAATACGGTTAATACGAGAATCTCGATACATTCTTTCGATCTCATATTCTGACATAAACCCGTAACCACCGTGAATTTGTACACCCTCATCCACAATATAATCAAGTGTTTCAGAGCCAAATACTTTGTTCAATGAACATTCAATTGCGTATTCCGCAATGGATTGTGCAATCGCCATCCCGTCTTTTTGCTCTTCTTCTGAAAGGGTACCCATCCGCTCCTCAAACAAGCCGACAGTTCGGTATACAGAGCTTTCCATCGCATATAATTTCGAAGCCATATTTGCTAGCTTTTCTTGAATCAGCGGGAATTTTGCAATTGGCTGCTGGAACTGCTTACGCTCATTTGCATATTTAACAGACAGTTCCATCGCACGCTTTGAAGCACCGATTGAGCCGACAGCTAGTTTATAGCGCCCTACATTAAGAATGTTGAAAGCAATGACATGGCCTTTACCAATTTCACCAAGAACATTTTCTTTCGGTACTTTTGCATCTTCCATAATTAATGTACGTGTCGAAGAGCTCTTAATTCCCATCTTCTTCTCTTCAGGGCCTGTTGAAACACCTTCATAATCACGTTCAACGATAAATGCTGTGAAATGCTCACCATCAATTTTCGCATAGACGATGAATACATCAGCAAATGCAGAGTTCGTAATCCATTGCTTCTCCCCATTTAAAACGTAATGAGTGCCTTCCTCATTTAATACAGCTGTCGTCTTAGCGCCTAGAGCATCAGAACCCGAACCTGGCTCTGTTAGTGCATATGCAGCAAGCTTCGCCCCCGTTGCAAGGTCAGGCAGGTACTTCTGCTTCTGGTCTTCATTTCCGAAAAATACAATCGGTAAAGAGCCTATCCCTACATGAGCGCCGTGTGAAATTGAAAAGCCGCCTGCTTTTGAGAATTTCTCCGCAATAAGAGCTGAGCTGACTTTATCAAGCCCAATTCCACCATATTCCTCCGGCACATCCGCTCCAAGCAGACCTAACTCTCCAGCTTGTTTCAAAAGCTTCACTGAACGGTCGAATTCATGGTTTTCTAAATGCTCAACTTGAGGCATGACTTCCTTTACAACAAACTCGTCTGTTGTCTTTGCGATCATATGATGCTCATCTGAAAAATCCTCAGGTGTATAGACACGGTCCGCTGATACTTCCTCCACTAAAAATTGTGCACCTTTAAATAAATGTTCAGCCGTTTTGCTCATCGGTTTCTCCCCTTTTTATCATTTTTTGATTACGATAATAGCTCCACTACGCCAGCTGCGCCCATTCCGCCGCCAATACACATTGTGACAACCCCAAACTGTTCATTGCGTCGTTTCATTTCGTGTAGAAGTGTTAACGTTAGCTTCGCTCCTGTACAACCAAGCGGATGACCAAGTGCAATCGCACCACCGTTAACATTTACTTTCTCTTCATTTAAGCCAAGCTCCCGAATCACTTGAATCGATTGTGACGCAAAAGCTTCATTCAACTCGAATAATCCAATATCAGAAAGACTTAACCCTGCAAGCTCTAATGCTTTTGGAATAGCTGCCACAGGGCCGATCCCCATAATTTCAGGTGGTACCCCACCTACTGCAAAGGAGCGGAACTTAGCAATTGGTTTTAATCCTTCCGCTTCTGCTTTCTCACGTTCCATCACAAGTACACTCGCTGCGCCGTCACTCATTTGCGAAGCGTTTCCAGCTGTAACGGTTCCTCGCATGTTAAATGCAGGCTTCAGCTTTGCAAGCACTTCTGTTGTCGTACCTTCTCGGACACCTTCATCTTGAGAGACGGTTACCTTCTTTTCTTGCAGTTTATTTGAATGATCTACCGCTTTTAACGTCACTTCGACTGGTACAATCTCCTCTTCGAAACGCCCTTCTTTAATAGCAGCTGCAGCACGTTGATGGCTTCTTACTGCAAATTCATCTTGTTCTTGACGACTGATGCCATACTTCTGAGCAACTTCCTCAGCTGTATGCCCCATGCTCATGTAGTATTCTGGTGCGTTTTCAACAATTTCAACATTTGGGCGAATGACATGTCCGCCCATCGGGATTAAGCTCATTGACTCAGCCCCGCCTGCTAGGACAGTGCTTGCATGACCAAGCATAATCCGCTCTGCCGCATAAGCAATTGACTGTAGACCAGAAGAACAATAACGGTTAATTGTAATCGCAGGAGTTTCATAGGAAAGACCTGCTAACGCTCCAATATTCCGGGCCATATTCATCCCTTGTTCAGCCTCTGGCATGGCGCAGCCAATAATAAGATCATCAATTTTCCCGTCATAACCGCCTGCTCTTTTTAACGTTTCTTTTATCGTTAATGCCCCAAGATCATCTGGGCGTGCATTTGCTAACATTCCTCTTTTCGCTTTGCCGACAGGCGTCCTTGCCCCGGCAACAATGACTGCTTCTTTCACAATGATATCCCCCTTTAATTGCGTAATGGCTTTCCTTTTACAAGCATGTGCTGCATACGAGCCTGTGTTTTCGCTTCCCCTACTAGACTAAGGAAGGCTTCACGTTCAAGATCCAATAGGTATTGCTCATCGACCATCGTTCCGCCTGGTACTTTCCCTCCCGCTAAAACATGTGCGAGCTTCTTAGCAATTTTCATATCATGCTCGGAAATGTAACCAGACTTCATCATGCCATATGCACCGAGCACCATCGTTGCATAGCCTGACTCACCGACTACAGGAATCTTCTTACGCTTCGGTGGTACATAGCCTTGCTCAGCAAGTGAAAGCACTTTTTGCTTTGCATCATGAAGAAGGTGGTCGCCATTTACACTAATTCCATCTTGATTTGATAGGAAGCCATGTTTCCTCGCTTCTGGAGCTGAAGTTGATACTTTTGCCATCGCAATTTTTTCGAACACATGGTTTGTAATCTTTTGTAGGTCAAAGTTTGGTCCTTCTGGCATTGATTCTAGCTGGCGAATATACATTTCTTTGTTTCCGCCTCCGCCTGGAATAACACCTACCCCCACTTCTACAAGTCCCATATACGTTTCCATGGATGCTTGGATTGAATCAGCAGGCAAACAAATTTCTGTTCCACCGCCGAGTGTCATGCCGAAAGGTGCAGCAACAACCGGTTTGTCGCTATATTTCAATCTCATCATTGCATCTTGAAAACGACGTACAACAAGTTCAATCTCAAAGAAATTATCATCTTGTGCTTCCATTAAAATCATCGCAAGGTTTGCCCCAACACAGAAGTTCTTTCCTTGATTTCCGATTACAAGCCCTTTGTAATTTTTCTCAACTTCTTCAACTGATTCAAAAATCATTTGCGTAATATCTGGACCAATAGCATTATTCGGAGAATGAAATTCCAACCCTGCAACTCCATCACCTAAATCAATCAAACTTGCACCTGTATTTTTCTTTATCACTTTGTTTTGTTCTTTTAAGAGATTTAACCGAATGACTTTTTCATTTTCTTTAAGTAGCTTATCGTCGCCATTATGGTAGAAGGAAACGCTTCCATTCTCCTGCTTATAAAATTTCTTGTGTCCTTTATCAAGCATTTCTTCAACCCAGCTTGGGATTTCTTCGCCTTCTTCTTTCATTCGCTGTACTGATTTTTCTAAGCCAATCGCATCCCATGTTTCAAATGGGCCGAGCTCCCAGCCAAATCCCCACTTCATAGCACGATCAATTGCAACAATATCATCTGCAATCTCTCCATGAAGCTTTGCTGAATAAAGTAGGACAGGCTTTAAGATGTTCCACACAAATTCACCAGCTCGATCATTTGCGTAGACAAGTGTTTTTAATTTACGCGCAAGCCCTTTTTCTTGCTTGCTCATCTCGACTGATGCCGCTTTTAGCTTTTTCCGTTCTTCGTATTCAAGCGTTTCAGGGTTCAGTTCAAGAATTTCTTTACCCTTCTCTGTTTTCTTCTTCAGATAGAAGCCTTGACCAGATTTACTTCCGAGCCATCCTTTTTCAAGCATGCTCTTCATAAAAGCCGGCACTTCAAAAACTTCTTTTTCAACACCTTCTACATTGTCATAGACATTCTTTGCAACATGAGCAAATGTATCAAGTCCGACAACATCCAATGTACGGAAGGTTGCACTTTTTGGCCGTCCGATTAACGGCCCTGTGACAGAATCAACTTCTCCAACACTGTAGCCGCCTTTTTGCATTTCTTGAACGGTAACAAGCAATCCATATGTACCGATCCGATTTGCAATAAAATTCGGCGTATCTTTCGCTTCAACCACACCTTTGCCGAGAACGTCCTCTCCAAAGCCTTTCATAAATGTAAGGACCTCAGGACCGGTATGTTGAGTCGGAATGACTTCTAACAACTTCAAATAACGCGGTGGATTAAAGAAATGTGTGCCTAAGAAATGCTTTTGAAAATCTTCTGAGCGTCCTTCTGCCATTGCTTCAATTGAAATACCTGAAGTATTGGAGCTTACAATTGTACCTGGCTTCCGAACCTCGTCAACTCGTGCAAATACTTTTTGTTTAATTTCAAGATTTTCAACAACGACTTCAATAATCCAGTCTACTTCTGAAAGCTTATGAAAATCATCTTCCATATTTCCAACTTCGATATAATCAGCATTTTCTTTTAATGCCAGTGGAGCCGGCTTCTGCTTAAAGAGTGCTTTCTTTGAATTCGCTGCCATTCTGTTTCGTACTTGTTTATCTTCAAGGGTTAATCCTTTTGCTTTCTCTTCATCTGTAAGTTCTCTTGGAACAATATCAAGCATAAGTGTAGGTATACCGACGTTTGCTAAATGTGCAGCAATGCCAGAACCCATAACTCCTGAGCCTAAGACTGCTGCTCTTCTAATCTTCCAACTCATCGTGTTTCCCCCTGTCTTCATTTGAATGAACACTCATTCATTTTTTGGTTAAAAAAATATAACCTCAGTCAATATCTATCTTTTACTATAAGATATTTTAGAAAATTTAGCAATATCTAAATATAAAATAAAAACTCAGCATTTGCCGAGTTTTTATTTTCCAAAAACACCTTTTAACACAAACGCTACGTTTGCCGGCCGCTCTGCTAAGCGCCGCATAAAATAACCATACCAATCTTTTCCGTAAGGTACATAGACACGCATGCGATACCCTTCTTGTACAAGCTCTTCCTGACGCTCCGTTCGGATGCCATAGAGCATTTGAAACTCAAATTGGTCGTTCGAAATATCGTGTTCTTTCACAAGCTTCTTTGTGTATTCAATCATTTCATCATCGTGGGTCGCCACTGCTGTATAATTCCCATTTAGAAGATGCATTTTGATGATTCGTTTATAGTTTTCATCGACATCTTTTTTATCTGGAAAAGCGACTTCAGGAGATTCTTTGTAAGCCCCCTTTACTAAGCGCAAGTTAGGGTTATATTGATTAAGGTCCTTCATATCCTCAACTGTTCGATAGAGATAAGACTGAATAACTGTTCCGATCTGGTCATATTCAGCCTTCAGCTGCTTGAAGATATTCAAGGTTGTTTCACATCGGCTATAATCTTCCATATCAATTGTAATGAAAACTTGATTCTTTACCGCTTCCTCCATAATTAGACGCATATTTTCCATCACGAGTTCTTCAGAAATATCGAGGCCCATAGACGTAAGCTTTAATGAAACTTGAGAATCCAGTTCTTCATTGGCAATAGCGCGTATTGCTTGAATCGTTTCCTGTGTCCGCTCTTTTGCTTCATGTTCCTTGTCCACAAACTCTCCAAGGTAATCAATTGTAACAGCCATTCCTTTTTTATTTAACTCTTTAATCACTTCAACTGTTTGCGCAATCGTTTCTCCAGCAACAAATCGAGCCGCGCCAAATCGCAGTCCGTATGTTTTCGCAAGCTTCGTAAAGGCTTTATTTTGAGACATAAATAAGAAAAAGTTCCGCAATGCTTTTTCCATTTGCTACACCTCCTGTAAGCGCATACATGACATGAATAAAAGAAAGTTAAGCCCTAATATTCCTTTTATTTCAACACTTTATAGCTTAACCTGAATTCGCTTATTAATTTATTACGATAACATTATATACCTATATTTTAACACTTTTTTAAAAACATGAGTATTTATCTAAGCCCATTTTCAGCAATATTGTTGTATAAAAAAGGCTAGCATTTGGAAAATTAACGTTGAATGACATGATAGAAGGAGGCAATATATTATGCAACAACAGCAAACGACAGGTCAAAACGTTATGCAGCAACCACCAGCCATCGTTTCAACGAAGGACCAGCTTTATTTAACAGATATGCTTTCTTGGAACCTACTTGCGATGAAGAAAGCTCATTTCATGGCACAGCAATGCCAAGATACTGAAGTGAAAAATGCACTTGATCAAGCTGGACAAATGCATCAACGTCACTACGAAAAAATTCTGCAACATTTACAAAGCCAGCCTGCACAAAACATGCAACAATAGCACTTAAACAAAAGGAGGTAACCAACATGCCACAACAACAAAAGCCAAACGAAGTGAAAAATCCTGAAACAACTGTCCCAAAAACACCAACAATGAATGACCGTGACTACTCAAACGACATGCTTTCAACTGAAAAATATATGACAAACTCATATTGCACATATTTAAACGAAGCAAGCAATCAACAATTATATGATGATGTCGTAACTATCTTTAAAGAAACACAAGACTGCCAACGCGACCTTTACAACCTAATGTTCAAAAAAGGCTGGTACGGTGTAGAAGCAGCAGACGTCCAAAAGCTTCAACAATCCTACCAACAATTCCAAGGCTACACAAACCAATTCCCATACAACAACCAAATGCTGCAATAAAGAAAAGCGGAGGCGGCTCGTTCTGGGGCAACAAGCATAAAGCAGCTAGATCAAGAAAAGCCATTAGTGAACACTCACTAGTGGCTTTCATCATTTTTCCGCTTATCCATTTCTGAGCGATGAGCTTCATTTAACTGTTGGATTTCTTTAATGAGCGCGCGCATTTCTTGCTTTGCTTCTGGATATGTTTCGTTCCAGTGCTTTGCCAACGCAGGCATGGACTTAGCTACTTGGTTATATAAAGCCCACATTTGGACTTTTGCTTTTAATTCACTATCCGTTTCTCCCACAAGCAGTTCTGTATACTTTTCAAGCAATGCATCAAACTGTTGGACAAATTGTTGTTCCATTCACACCACTCCTGTCTAGAGAATGATTATTCCTTAGTGTCACTTTAACAGTCTTTGTGGACAGCTTCAATTAATTCAAGATGTTGCGATCGCAATAAAACTGCCGTCACATAACGACAGTTTTCTTACATATTGCGGTCCTTGATCGCACGCTCGATATCCCGTTTCATTGCTTTTTTCTTAAGGTCTTCACGTTTATCATATTTTTTCTTACCTTTACCTAATCCGATAAGAAGCTTTGCTACGCCGTTTTTTATGTAGAGCTTTAAAGGAACAAGGGAATATCCCTTTTCTTTTGTCAATCCAATTAACTTCGAAATTTCTTTACTATGCAGTAAAAGCTTCCTCGTCCGCAATGGATCATGGTTGAAACGGTTGCCCTGTTCATAAGGGCTGATATGCATGTTATGAAGAAAAACTTCGCCTTTTTCAATACGAGCGAAAGCATCCTTTAAGTTCACTCGACCTGCCCGGATGGATTTAATCTCCGTTCCTTTAAGGACAATACCTGCTTCATATGTATCTTCAATTGTAAAATCATGCCGTGCTTTTTTATTTTGAGCAATGGCCTTTCCGCTTCCTTTTGGCATTTTCCGTCCCCCCCTTCACTTAAACCAGTGAAGCGGACGCTAGTTATGCACTAGCGTCGCTTTTTACGTTTCTTTTTCTTGTTTGAAGGTGCTGCTTCATAAAATGGTTTATTTTTGCTTTTATTGTTTTTCTTTTTATCCTTTAAGTTCACTTTTGGGTCCTTGGACTTCTTCTTCCGTGGACTTTGAATAACCTTTGGTCGGTCTTTTCGTCTAGAAGGACGGTTTTCCTTCATACCAACAATTTCAAAGTCAACAGAGCGCTCATCTTTATTTGCATCAAGAACACGAACAGTAATGGCATCGCCGATACGGAAGACATTACCTGTGCGCTCACCAATCATCGCAAATTGACGGTCGTCAAAGCGATAATAGTCATCTGTTAAGTAGCTGACATGAACTAAACCTTCAATTGTGTTTGGCAACTCAACGAACAAGCCGAAGTTTGTAACAGAACTAATAATTCCTTCAAACTCCTCGCCAATATGCTTCATCATATATTCGGCTTTCTTCATCTCATCTGTATCACGCTCAGCATCTACGGCACGGCGCTCCATTTCAGATGCATGTCGTGCAATGTCTGGCAGCTTCCCTGCCCACTCTTCTTGCGTAGCGGGATCTAGCTTCTTCTCTAATAAATATTTGCGAATTAAACGATGCACGATCAAATCTGGATAACGGCGAATTGGTGATGTAAAGTGAGTATAGAACTCTGTCGACAGTCCGAAGTGCCCGAGGTTTTGCGGTTCATAACGTGCTTGCTGCATTGAACGAAGCATTACCGTTGAAATAACTGTTTCTTCAGGTGTACCTTGGACCGTTTCAAGCACCTCTTGCAGAGCTCTTGGATGTACATCATTTGCTTTTCCTTTTACAACATAACCGAAATTCGTAATAAATTCAAAGAACCGTTGTAGCTTTTCAGCATCTGGGTCTTGGTGAATCCGGTACATGAATGGCACATTCAACCAATGGAAATGCTCTGCAATTGTTTCATTTGCAGCAAGCATGAACTCTTCGATTAAACGTTCCGCTACAGAGCGCTCCCGAATGACAACCTCTGTTGGCTCTCCTTCACTACCTACAAGAACTTTCGCTTCCTTAAAGTCAAAATCAATAGCACCACGGTCAAAACGCTTTTTCCGTAAAATTGCCGCAAGATCTTCCATATCTTCAAACATTGGAACAAGTTCAGCATATTTTTTACGAAGTTCTTCATCTTGGTCCTCAAGAATACTATTTACATCTTTATAAGTCATCCGCTCGTTTGTCTTAATGACACTTTGGAAAATCTCATGATTCACAACAGTTCCTTGGTGATCGATTTCCATTTCACAGGAAAGTGTTAAGCGGTCTACTTGTGGATTCAAACTACAAATACCATTTGATAAACGGTGAGGAATCATCGGAATAACACGGTCTACAAGATATACACTTGTTCCACGCTCTAGCGCTTCCTCATCAATTGGTGAGCCTTCTTTTGCATAATAAGACACATCGGCAATATGAACACTTAATTTATAATTGCCATTTGAAAGCTTCTGAACTGAAACGGCATCATCTAAGTCTTTTGCGTCTGCGCCATCAATTGTGACAATCATTTCATCACGTAAATCACGACGATTCTTCAATTCATCTGGATGAATCTCATCCGGGGTGTCTTTCGCTTGCTGCATCACTTCATCTGGGAATTCTTGCGGGATACCATGCTGGTGAATAATTGATAAAATATCCACACCAGGGTCATTCTTATGGCCAAGAATTTCGAGCACGTGACCCTCTGCGTTCATTCTTCCTTCTGGGTATTTTGTAATTTTAACAATTACTTTATGACCATCAGCTGCTCCGTTGTTTTTACCTTTTGGAATGAAAATATCCGTTGTTACACGCTTATCGTCTGCTTGGACAAAACCAAAATATTTATTATCTACATAGGTACCGACAATTTCAGTTACAGCCCGTTTTACAATTCTTACAATCGTTCCTTCTGCCCGAGCTCCTGTGCTATAAGAATCGATACGAACTAGCACTTGGTCTCCATGCATAGCGCTATTTATTTCAGAAGGCGGGATAAAGATATCCTCAAGCTCCTTTTCTTCACGCTCTACAAATCCAAAGCCCTTTGCATGAGCAATGAACTTACCACGTATTAAATTCATTTTCTCCGGCAAACCGTAGCGGTTGCTGCGTGTACGTACAATAAGTCCTTCTTCTTCCATTGTTACCAAAGCCTTTACAAAGTCCTTAAAAGAATCAGAGCCTTCAATTCCGAAAGCCTCTTCTAATTCTTGAACTGTTAGCGGCTTGTATGCCTCGTCCTTCATAAAAGTTAGTAACCGTTCAATATGTTCTTTTACTTCGTCCATTCCTTTCCCTCCTTCGTTTTAAAATGCCGGGTTAACCTTTTATTCCTTCCAATCAAGATGCTCCAAAAACTGATAGACATCTTCATGTAATTGATCGCGTTCTTTATCTAACGTAATCGCATGACCTGATTCTTCATACCATTTTAATTCCTTATCATCTGTCTCAACTTCATCATAAATAATATTTGCACTATCTGTGTTAATCATTTGGTCATGACGTGCTTGAACAACAAGTGTGGGCGCATAAATCATGTCGACACATTGACGAACTTCTCTGATAAGCCCTTGTAACGCTCGGATTGTTTCAAGCGGAGCATCATGGAAGTGTTCCATTTCTTTTTCAATTTGTTCGGGTGATTTTCCTTCCCGTTTTTTATATTCCTCAGCAAATTGAAGAATCCCTTTATGCATAATCTCTTCACTTTTTATATACATTGGCGCACACATCGTCACAATTCCTTTTACAGGTTCAGTGTATCCCAGCTTTAGCGAAAATAGCCCTCCTAATGAAAGACCAGCAACAGCAATTTCTTCATATCCTTCTGACTTCAAATAATCGTAACCTGCTTTTGCAGCTTTCCACCAATCTTCCGGTCCTGTTTTCACAAGCTCCTCTGGTTCAACACCATGCCCTGCATATTGAGGGCCGTGGCAAGTGTATCCTTTATTTTGCAAAAAACGCCCCATCATCCGAACGTCATTCGCATTTCCAGTGAATCCATGTAGCAATAGAACAGCACGTTTCCCGCCCTCGAATGTAAAAGGTTTTGGTGCTACAATTTTCATGATGAAAAACCTCTCCTTAACTCAATGTTTTGCTCTGTTTGATATTTAGTCTCAAATCACAAGTTGTTTGGATAATCATAATACGGGATTGCTGTGTAAATAAGTGCTCCTACTTATTTTCCGCATCTTCTTTTATTTCAAACATGGCAATTCTCGCAATAGAAAAACAGCGGTATATACCGCTGCTTTATGGTCATCTTTATTACACATCTAAGTATGTTACCGCAATTGCCAGTAAAAAGAATAGAACTGCTAACACAATAGTAATGCGGTGTAACACGGCATCCATACCACGCATCTTTTGCTTACCAAATAATTGTTCTGCACCACCAGAAATTGCGCCAGATAGTCCCGAGCTCTTTCCTGATTGCGCCAAAACAATGACAATTAATGCAATTGAAACGATGACTAACAGCGTCACAGCAACTGTATGCATAGCTTAACCTCCTAAACGCACACTTTACAATATTATAACTGTATCATAAAACTCTATATCCCTCAAGAACAGAAAGCGGAGAAAATCTAGGGAAGGATAGATAATATAAAAAACCGGCTATAAGGCGTCCCCTATAGCCGATTTAACTACTTACTTCAAGTTGTAAAATGCATTGCCACCTGCATATACTGCAAGATGCTCTAAGTCATCTTCAATGCGAAGTAATTGGTTGTATTTTGCAACGCGATCTGTACGTGATGGTGCACCAGTCTTGATTTGACCAGCATTTGTTGCTACTGCGATATCAGCAATTGTTGCGTCCTCTGTTTCACCAGAACGGTGAGAGATAACAGCTGTGTAGCCAGCGCGTTTTGCCATTTCAATCGCATCGAACGTTTCTGTCAACGTACCGATTTGGTTTACTTTAATTAAGATTGAGTTACCTACGCCTTGCTCAATACCTTGTGAAAGCTTCTTCGTATTTGTTACGAACAAGTCATCACCAACAAGTTGAACTTTGTCGCCTAAGCGCTCTGTCAATAGCTTGTGGCCTTCCCAATCGTTTTCGTCAAGACCGTCTTCAATTGAAACGATTGGATATTTAGAGACAAGCTCTTCATACCAACCAACCATTTCTTCAGACGTACGAACAACGCCTTCACCTTTCAGGTTGTACTTCCCGTCTTCATACAGCTCAGAAGACGCAACGTCCATCGCAAGCTTCACTTCTTCACCTGGCTTATAGCCGGCAGCTTCGATTGCTTGGATAATTGTTTCAAGTGCTTCTTCATTTGATTTCAAGTTTGGCGCGAAGCCACCTTCATCACCAACAGCTGTATTGTAGCCTTTATCCTTCAATACCTTTTTCAAGCTATGGAAGATTTCAGTACCTGTGCGAAGAGCCTCACGGAATGTTGGCGCACCTACAGGCATAATCATGAATTCTTGAATATCAACGTTATTGTCTGCGTGCTCACCACCGTTTACGATGTTCATCATCGGTGTAGGCAATGTCTTCGCATTGAAGCCGCCAAGATAACGGTACAATGGAATGCCTAGGAAGCCAGCTGCTGCATGTGCTGCTGCAAGTGAAACACCTAGAATAGCGTTGGCACCAAGATTGCCTTTGTTTTCAGTACCATCTAATTCAATTAGAAGGTCATCGATTCCAGCTTGGTCTAATACGTCAAAACCGATTAATGATTCAGCAATTTTATCATTCACATTTTGCACTGCTTGCTGAACACCTTTACCAAGATAACGGTCTTTGTCACCGTCACGAAGCTCAACTGCTTCGTATTCACCTGTTGAAGCACCACTTGGTACTAATGCGCGACCGAATGCGCCAGATTCTGTGAACACTTCAACTTCTACTGTTGGATTACCGCGAGAGTCTAAGACTTCGCGAGCATATACATCAACAATTAAAGACATGAAATAATCCCCTTTCAATCGTTAAGGTTATTTTTTAATTAAGGAACGTCCTGTCATCTCTTCAGGAAGCTCGACATTTAATAGATCCAATAATGTTGGTGATAAATCACCTAAGATGCCGTCATCACGCAGCTTGACACCATCTTTTGTCACAATAACTGGTACTGGATTTGTTGTGTGTGCGGTCATCGGATTGCCTTCAGGCGTAATCACTTCATCAGCATTCCCGTGGTCTGCCGTAATGACTGCGTCCCCACCTTGTGCTTGAAGCGCATCAACCACACGACCTAAGCATTCATCTACTACTTCTACTGCTTTGATAGTCGGCTCAATTTTACCTGAATGACCAACCATGTCAGGGTTAGCAAAGTTTAAAATAATCGCATCAAACTTGCCTGCTTCGATTTCCTTCACAAGTGCATCTGTTACTTCATACGCACTCATTTCAGGTTTCAAATCATACGTTGCAACTTTTGGTGAGTCAATGAGAATACGCTCTTCTCCAGGGAATTTCTCTTCACGACCGCCGCTGAAGAAGAAAGTTACATGTGGATACTTTTCTGTTTCCGCAATACGCAATTGTGTTAAGCCATTTTGCGAGAGAACTTCCCCACACGTATTATCCAAGTTTGAAGGCTTGAACGCGACGTAACCATCAACTGTTTCACTAAACTTCGTTAAACAAACAAAGAATAAATCATTTGGTGCTTTCTCACCGCGGTCAAATTCTCGGAAATCTTTATTCGTAAACGCACGTGAAATTTGGATTGCTCTGTCTGGTCGGAAGTTATAGAAGATTACCGCATCTTCATCTTCAATTGTCGCAACAGGCGTTCCATCTTCATTCGTAAGCACAGATGGTAAAACGAATTCATCATAAATGCCATTTTCATATGAATCGTCAACAAGCTCAATTGGATCTGTGTATGAAGGGCCCTCTCCATATACCATCGCGCGATATGAACGTTCGACACGATCCCAACGCTTGTCACGGTCCATTGAATAGTAACGGCCAGAGATTGTTGCGAATTCACCAACACCGTACTCGTTCATCTTTTCCTGTGCTTCCTTAATATACGTTTTCGCCGTTTGCGGTCCAACATCACGACCATCTAAGAAGCCATGAATATAGACTTTCTCAAGACCTTTATCAGCAGCCATTTTTAATAAAGCATACATATGCTTGATATGACTGTGAATGCCACCATCTGAAAGCAAGCCAAAGATATGGAGTGCTTTTCCTTTCTCTTTCGCATGCTCCATTGCTTCGTTAAATGTATTGTTATCAAAGAACTCCCCATTGCGAATCGATAAGTTCACTCGCGTTAAACTTTGATAAACAACACGCCCTGCACCAATATTTAAGTGCCCAACCTCTGAGTTACCCATCTGTCCTTCTGGAAGGCCTACCGCCTCACCGCAAGCAGTGAGTGTTGTGCGCGGATATTTCTCCCAAAGACGGTCAAAGTTTGGTGTATTGGCTTGTGCAACTGCATTTCCTTTTGTTTCTTCACGCATTCCGAAACCATCTAAGATGATTAATGCATGTGGTGTTTTAGCCATTATTCACTGCCTCCAAGAGTTGTAAGAAAGATGCTGGGTCCAAGCTTGCACCACCGACAAGTGCACCGTCGATGTTTTCTTGGTCCATATACTCTTTAATATTTGTTGGTTTAACGCTACCACCGTATTGAATACGAACTTTATCTGCAACTTCTTCAGAATATTTCTCAGCAATTGTACGACGAATATAGCCACACGTTTCATCTGCATCTTGAGCTGATGAAGATTTGCCTGTTCCAATTGCCCAGATTGGTTCATATGCAACGATAACTTCGCTTGCTTTGTCCTTCCCAAGACCTTCGAAAGCTTTTTCTACTTGCTTCCCTACGATTTCGTTTGTTTTGTTGCTTTCACGCTCTCCCAACGTTTCACCAACACAAACAATCGGTTTCAAATCATGGTCAAATGCAGAATGGACTTTCTTGTTCACTGTTTCATCTGTTTCTGCAAACATTTCACGACGTTCAGAGTGACCAATAATGACGTATTCAACTCCGACATCCTTTAACGCAACAGGACTAATTTCTCCTGTAAATGCGCCACTCTCTTCAAAGTGCATGTTTTGAGCTCCTACTTTCAAGTCTGTTTCTTTTGCTTCTTCAACAAGTTGTCCAAGAAACAATGCTGGAGCACATACAACAGAATCGACAACTTCAGGACTTGGCACTTTGCTTTTTACATTTGTTGCGAAGTCCGTTGCCTCAGATAACGTTTTATTCATTTTCCAGTTACCTGCAATAATCGGCTTACGCATACTTTCACCTCTTTAGTGGAGTGATATTTTTCTTACTTGTCATTCAGCGCCGCAACGCCTGGTAGAGTCTTTCCTTCCATGAACTCTAGAGAAGCTCCGCCACCTGTTGAAATATGGCTCATTTTATCTGCTAGCTCAAACTTTTCAACAGCCGCAGCTGAATCTCCTCCACCGATGACGGAATATGTACCTTCCGCTTCAGCAAGCGCCTCTGCTACACCTTTCGTACCGTCAGCGAATTTCTCGTACTCAAACACGCCCATCGGACCGTTCCAAATAACGAGTCTTGAATTCTTAATCACTTCCCGATACTCCTTGATTGTTTTTGGACCAATGTCCAACGCTTGCCAATCGCTTGGAATTGAATCAATATCAACAACTTCTGTATTTGCTTCTGCTGAGAACTCATCCGCAATTACAGCATCTATCGGCATGTAGAAATTGACGCCTTTTTCTTTTGCTTTGTCCATGAATTGTTTTGCAAGATCGATTTTGTCTGCCTCAAGTAGAGATTTTCCAATATCATGACCTTGCGCCTTCACGAACGTATAAGCAAGTCCGCCGCCGATAATTAGATTATCAACTTTTTCAAGCAAGTTGTCGATAACACCGATTTTATCCTTTACCTTTGCGCCACCAATGATCGCTGTGAATGGACGCTCTGGCTTCGATAAAGCCTTCCCTAATACTTCAAGCTCTTTCTCCATTAAGAAGCCTGCAACAGCTGGAAGATGCTCTGCAATTCCCGCAGTTGAAGCGTGTGCGCGGTGTGCTGCTCCGAATGCATCATTAACATACAAATCAGCAAGTGATGCAAGTGCTTTTGCAAAGTCAGGGTCGTTCTTCTTTTCGCCTGGATAGAAACGGACGTTTTCTAATAACAAGACGTCTCCATCTGACATCTTTGCAATCGCATCTTCTACTTCTGTACCATACGCCTCGTCTGTTTTCGCTACATCTTTGCCTAGCAGTTCGCTAAGACGCTTCGCAGCCGCATTCAAACGAAGTTCTTCCACCACTTCACCTTTTGGACGTCCTAGATGACTAGCCAAAATTACCTTTGCACCTTGTTCGCTCAGATGCTTAATTGTTGGTAAAGCTGCACGGATACGTGTGTCATCCGTCACCTTTCCATCCTGCATTGGTACGTTAAAGTCAACACGGCAAAATACTTTTTTACCGTTCACTTCAACGTCGCGAATCGTTTGTTTGTTCATCGCGGGGGCTTCCTCCTTTTAAACTTTGTTTTTTAAATACAACAAGGAGGGAGAGGGAACCGATGTACTGCTCCCCGCTCCCCCCATTGCTCTCAATATTCAGTGCAAAATCCACAGCGGAATTTAGAAGCACTATACAAGATTATAAGCATTGTTTTAAAAGGGTTCAAAGCAAATTAAGAAATTTTTAAAATAAAATGTTACAAGTTAAGCTTAAAGGCCTTTGCTTGCAATGTAATCAACAAGATCGACTACGCGGTAAGAATAGCCGCTTTCGTTGTCATACCAAGAAACAACCTTCACTAAGTTATCTTCAATAATCATAGTTGATAATGCATCAATTGTTGAAGAAGATGGGTTACCATTGTAGTCTCTTGATACTAGTGGTTCTTCACTGTACGCAAGAACACCTTTAAGTTCACCTTCAGCAGCTTCTTTAAATGCAGCATTTACTTCTTCTACTGATACGTTCTTATCAAGCTCAGCTACTAGGTCTACAAGTGATACATTCGGTGTTGGAACACGCATAGCCATACCATTTAACTTACCGTTAAGCTCTGGTAATACTTTTGCAACTGCTTTTGCTGCACCAGTCGTTGTTGGGATGATAGACTCTGCAGCCGCACGAGCACGACGGTAATCTTTGTGTGGTAAGTCAAGAATTTGTTGGTCATTTGTATATGAGTGAACAGTTGTCATCATACCACGTTTTAAACCAAATTTATCGTTAAGAACTTTTGCAAATGGTGCTAGGCAGTTTGTTGTACAAGATGCATTTGAAATAACGTGGTGGTTAGCTGGATCGTAATCACCTTCATTTACGCCCATAACAACTGTGATATCTTCTTCTTTCGCTGGAGCAGAGATAACAACTTTCTTCGCACCTGCTTCAATGTGCTTCGCTGCGTCGTCACGTTTTGTGAAGCGTCCTGTTGACTCAATAACTACTTCTACGCCAAGATCTCCCCACCCAAGATTTGCTGGGTCGCGTTCTGCTTTAACTGTGATTTCTTTTCCATCAACAACAAGGTTATTACCTTTAACTTCAACTTTAACATCAAGCTTGCCATGCACTGAATCATATTGTAGTAAGTGTGCAAGCATATTAGCATCTGTAAGATCATTAACTGCTACCACATCTACATTTGGATTCTTAAGTGCTGCGCGGAATACGACACGTCCGATACGTCCAAAACCATTAATACCTACTTTTACTGCCATGAAGAATTCCTCCTTAAAAGGTCTTTTTCTTTATGAAGAAAGGGAATAATCCCTAACAATCGCTTGTGCTGCACCTTCGTCTGTAATAAGAATGGTGCTTGTGTTTTGTTTCATATATGCCATTATTGCTGAAGCTTTCGAAGCTCCGCCGGCTGTCGCAATGACAGATTGAACACTCTGCAAATCTTCAAGCTGAAGTCCAACAGTTGTAACACGATGAACAATGTTTCCTTCACTGTCAAAGTAATAGCCGAATGATTCGGCTACAGCCTTTCCACTGTGAATTTTGTCAAAGTCCTCATGACTTGTTTTGCGTCTTTCAGCCATTGTTAATGCATTGCCAATTCCATGGACAACCATCGTTGGTGTTTTAATTAATGCCAAAACATCTCGAATAGATGGTTCAGCTGTGAGTGACTGGTACGCTGCTGTGCTTAACTGATCTGGGACATGTAGTAATCGATACGCCCCATTAGCTTGTTCTGCCATCTTTGCACAAATCGTGTTTGCTTGATTTTGAACATTTTCGCCGAGTCCACCCCTAGCTGGAACAAACAATAACTCTCTTCCTTTCGTATCTGGAGTCATCATCTCAGCTACAGCCGCCATTGTTGTGCCACCTGTTACAGCGATTGTATTGTTCGACTGATAGTGTCCTTTCATACAAGCAACACACGCACGTCCCATCTCAACCTTTGATAATTCATCTTTATCACTATCGCCAGAAACCACTACTACTTGGTCTAGTTGTAATATATCCTTGAGTTTTTTTTCTAAAACACCAAGACCAAGAATCTCTTTCATAATATCTTCCAATTGGTCAAGCAACCTTTCACCGTCTTCGGTTAGTTGCATACCTGTTTGAGATACATCAAGCAACCCTTGGTTTTTCAGTAGTGTCACCTCAGAACGTAAGATTCTTTCTGTCACATCTAATTGTGTTGCAAGACTTCTACGTCCAATCGGTTGCATAAAACGGATATATTGCAAAATACGATAACGCTTTTGCATAAACTCCATTAATTCCGGCAATAGTTTTTGTTGTAGTTCAAGCAATGCTTTCATGAAAATAACTCCTTAATGATTTTCTTCGCCTTTCAAACATTTGGTCAAAATTTGTCCCACATGTACATGTTTTGTCCCATCCACTGCAAAAAAAATCACTCCTGCTACATTTCTTATTCTAGCAGGAATGATCACACAGAGCAATAAAGACTTATTGATTTTTTTCAAGTAAACGGTTTCTTAATAAATCCTTTACAATCATCCCGTAATCGGCCTGCTCTCCATCAATATCAACCACAGGAATCATCAATTGATATTTCTCCAACAGTTCATCATCTGAGTAAATATCCACTTCCTTAATGTTAAGCGGAAACTCATTCTGCAGTTCGATTAATACATCTCGTGCTTGATCGCATAGTGGGCATTTTTTTCTTGAATATAGAACAACCTCGATCTTCTCCACAGCATCTGCTCCTAACCATTATTCATAACGTTTTCGCTTTGTACTTGAAGGAATATTCAGCTGGTCACGATATTTCGCAATCGTTCGACGTGAAGCTACAACACCATGCTCTTCCTTTAATAACTGTACAATCTTTTGATCGGATAGTGGTTTTTTCTTGTCTTCACTATCAATTAACTTCTTCATCGCAATCTTTACTTCATTAGAAGAAGCGTCTTCCCCTTGCTGTGTACGGATACCGGAAGAAAAGAAGCTCTTAAGTTCAAAGACCCCATGCGGTGTTTGCACATATTTTCCGGTCGTAGCCCTGCTGACAGTGGATTCATGAAGCTCTGTCTCTTCTGCAATATCTCGCAATGTCATCGGTTTTAAATGAGAGTCACCTTTCTCAAAGAAATCAGGCTGCTTCTCAATAATAGCTGTCATCACCTTCAATAATGTTAATCTTCGTTGTTGGATGCTTTTTTGAAGCCAGACAATTTGCTGATATTTATCTTGAAGATACTTCGATAGTTCTTCTTCCTTCGCCTTCTCTAAGATCCCTTTATATTGTGCATTTAACGAAACCGTCGGAATACTCTGGTCGTTAAATGAAACTGTAAAAGTACCATTCTCCTGCTTCACAGTCAGCTCAGGGATGATGTAATTAGCAGAGCCTGCGTTGTACATTGCTCCTGGGCGCGGATTTAAGGTTTGTAGCAGGTCATAGATCCTTTGCACTTCCTGAAGCGTAATATCATATTGCTTCGTTATTTGCTTCCATTTCTTTTCTGCCAGCAATTGCAAATGATCTCGCACGATTTCAGCAGCAAGTTCCTCGTCTGGATATTCATATTCCAATTGTAAATATAAACACTCTGCCAGACTGCGCGCTCCAATTCCTATAGGGTCAAGTTGTTGTAAGCGCTTTATCATTTCCTCAACTTGCGACTCTGATCGATTTAACCTTTCCGCAATATCCGATGAGTGCTCATGCAGGTAACCGTTTTCGTCAAGCAAAAAGATAAGATGCTCTAGAGTTTCACGTTCTTGTTCAGACAGCTCAAGCCATCTAGCCTGTGTCAGCAATTCATCAGATAAGGACGTACGTTGTTCAGTAGCAAAATCAAGCGGGCTTACATCATTACCACTTGATGACTTTCGCATCGTATTTCTTTGCTGTTCCCAAGTGGATTCTCGTAGTTCGATGAGGGGATTTTCCATTGATTGTTCTTGAAGAAATTCAGACAAATCTAGTGCAGAGTATTGAAGTAGTGTAATGGCTTGACGCAATTCAGTCGTCATCACCAGCTTTAATGTTTGTTGTTGAAAGAGACCTAATTCCATCTTCTCTCCTCCCCTAATATTTATTGTACAATAAATCCTTTACTAAATGGTATGGAAACTACTTGGAAGGAAGAAGTACTATCTCTATATTAAATTAAAAAAAACCTTTTACACAAGGCTTTCGTGTAAAAGGTTTTTTGACGCCCCCGGCAGGAATCGAACCCACATTTCAAGAACCGGAATCTTGCGTGTTATCCGTTACACCACGGGGGCACGTTTTTCAGACACAAGCATTATTATACATTGAATAGGTGCCTTTTGCAACAAACATCCCTTATCTGTACAAAGCGAAAAGAAATTTTGTGTTTACATGTTAATTGAAAAGGAAACATTAGAAGGTGAGACGAATAAGTAACTATAGATGTCTTACATAGCAATCCTTTTGTTTGACCTTAATTGACCTTTAATGTATCATAGAATTACAAACAACTTAATGAAAAGCAAGACTACAATGGTCAATTATGACATTTATTCCCTACATATCATAAAGCTTCTTATAGTTTACATGAGGGGAAAAACAAGTTACAAGGAGGAGTTATAATGAACTTAATCCCTACAGTTATTGAGCAAACAAATCGCGGCGAACGTGCTTATGACATTTATTCACGTTTGTTGAAAGACCGCATTATTATGCTTGGATCAGGTATCGATGATAATGTTGCAAACTCAATTGTTGCACAGCTTCTTTTCCTAGCTGCAGAAGACCCTGATAAGGACATCTCACTATACATTAACAGCCCAGGTGGTTCAATTACTGCTGGTATGGCAATCTACGATACAATGCAATACATTAAGCCAAAGGTATCAACAATTTGTATCGGTATGGCTGCTTCAATGGGTGCTTTCTTACTAGCAGCAGGTGCTGAAGGCAAACGCTTCGCACTTCCTAATAGTGAAGTTATGATTCACCAACCACTTGGCGGCACACAAGGTCAAGCTTCTGATATCGAGATTCACGCTAGACGAATTATCGAAATGCGCGAGAAACTGAACAAAATTCTTTCTGAGCGTACGGGTCAACCACTTGATATTATCCAACGTGATACAGACCGTGATAACTTCATGACTGCAGACGCTGCGAAAGAATACGGCTTAATTGACAGAGTTATTACGCAAAACCCTACAGAAGATAAGAAATAATGAAATACAAACGAAAGAAGATGCTGACTCTAATTGGCCAGCATCTTCTTTTTTTAATCTTCTTTTTCGACAAATCGAGCTAAAGCATCAACTGCTTCGCCTTCATCATTTCCTTCAGCAATTAATAAAACCTCTGAGCCTGAACTTAACGCAAGACTCATCAGCCCCATAATGCTTTTAGCATTTACTTTTTTCCCTTCTTTTTCTAGGAAAATTTCAGATGTAAAACGGTTTGCTTCTTGCACAAACATCGCAGCAGGTCTTGCTTGCAAGCCTGACTTCAATCGGATAACCACTTTTTTCTCAACCATTTATTTCTTCCTCCTTTATCAAATCACCCATCACCGACACAGCAATGGCAACCGCTTATTTATTTGTTAGGGATTCCCCTCGTTTTAATTTATCTGCTATTTCATCTATTTTACGAAGCCGATGATTGACCCCTGATTTACTTACTTTACCACTTTCAACCATCTCACCCAGCTCTTTCAGCGTAACATCTTGGTACTTAATTCGAAGTTCAGCAATCTCACGTAATTTATCAGGCAACACTTCTAAACCAACATAGTCTTTGATGAAGCGAATGTTTTCTACCTGCCTCATGGCTGCCCCAATTGTTTTGTTCAAATTGGCTGTCTCACAATTAACAAGGCGATTTACAGAATTTCGCATATCGCGAACAATCCTTACATCTTCAAAATGCAGTAATGCTTGATGAGCCCCAATGATGTTTAAGAACTCTGTAATTTTCTCGCCTTCCTTTAAGTACGAAATAAATCCTTTTTTGCGCTCAAGTGTTTTGGCATTTAACTGGAAATCGTTCATTAATTCACAAAGTGAATGATTATGTTCTTCGTATAGTGAGAAAACCTCTAAATGATAGGAGGAGGTTTCCGGATTATTTACTGAACCTCCAGCTAGAAATGCCCCACGTAAGTAGGCTCGTTTGCAGCATGTTTTTCGTGTAAACGCTTTAGAGATTGTGCGGACAAAGGTAAAGCTATCTCCTAAAATACCTAAATCCTCTAACACTTCCTTCGCATTACTTTTCAACCGCACGATATAAACATTATTTTTCTTTAACCTCATTTTTTTGCGAACAAGAAGCTCGACCTCTACTTCAAATTGTCGTTTCAATAATGTGTATATACGGCGGGCGATGGCTGCATTTTCAGTTTGCACATCGACGTTGACTTGCCTATTTGCAAAAGATAGCGTGCCATTCATGCGAATTAGTGCAGATAATTCTGCTTTTGCGCAACAGCCACTTGTCTCAAGGTGGGTTAATTCTTTTTTTGTCTCTGATGCAAATGACATCGGTTGCCGCCACCCCCTTCATCCTTTTAACATACTCTATAAATATTTATCGTGTTAACAAGCGATAGAGTAATTTTGAAACTTTTATTGTATCATGACGGATCATGTCATTTTGTTCAAGTATAAAATTATCACTAAACACTTCTAACCCGAGATTTTGCAGCCTTGAAATATCTGCTGTTACTGGTACTGCCTGTTCTTTTTCATACCGTTTTAAAATGTAGGCCGGAATGGGCTCGTTGTTCACGATAATATAATCAACGCATGGCGCGCCTAAATGATCATATAACGCTTGAATATGGTCACTTGCCGTATAGCCTAACGTTTCTCCAGGCTGAGTCATCACGTTACAAATATACACCTTCTCCGCTGATGCTCGACAAATTTCATTACCAATATGATCGACAAGCAGGTTGGGAAGTATACTTGTATAAAGGCTGCCGGGACCTAATACAATTAAATCAGACTTCTTTATTGCGTCAATTGTCTCAGGCAACGCGTCCACATGTGCAGGTGTTAAGAAAACACGTTTTATCCTTTTATTATATGTGGGAATCTTTGACTCTCCGGATACAATCGTCCCGTCTTCAAGCTCTGCATTCAAAACGATACTGCGGTTGGCTGCAGGGAGTACTTCTCCTTTTACATTCAAGACTTTACTTGTTTCACGAATAGCATGAACGAAGTCACCAGTAATCGATGTCATGGCAGCAAGAAACAGGTTTCCTAGCGCATGACCATTTAAGCCGTTTCCATTCGTAAACCGATGTTGAAATAATTCTTCAAGTAGCGGCTCTACTTCCGATAAAGCCGCCAATACATTTCGCACATCCCCCGGGGGCGGAATATCCATCTCATTTCTTAACCGCCCCGAGCTCCCCCCATCATCAGCAACAGTCACAATGGCAGTGATATCAATCGGAAACTTCTTCAATCCTCTTAGCAGGACAGAAAGCCCTGTACCCCCGCCGATGACTGTTACCTTTGGTTTCTGTCCATTGGCCATGTTACTTTGTTTCCTTTCTTTTCTCTATATCACGGTGACTTCTTTGTGTCATATACTCTTCCATGAAATGCTTACCAATATATTCAGCAAGTGTTACCGAACGGTGTTGACCGCCAGTACAACCGATTGCAATAACGAGCTGACTTTTTCCTTCTCGTTTATATTGAGGAATCATATATGTTAACAAATCAATCAGCTTATTAAGAAAAGTTTGCGTTTCAGGCTGCTTAAGTACATAGCCGGAGACTTCCTCATTCAACCCAGTTAATGGTCGAAGTGAGTCAATATAATGGGGGTTAGGTAGAAAACGAACATCTAGAACAAGGTCCGCATCAATTGGGATGCCATGTTTAAACCCAAATGACATCACATTGATATTAAAGAGATTTTGCTTATTGTTTGCGAATTTATCAATGATCGCTTCACGTAGTTGTCGTGGTTTCATCGTCGATGTATTAATAATTGTTTGCGCGCGTCCTTTAAGCTCTTCAAGCATTTTTCTTTCATGCTTAATGCCTTCAAGCGGAAGCCCTCGTGGTGCAAGAGGGTGCGCACGTCTTGTTTCTTTATATCGGCTAACAAGTGATTGATCATTTGCATCTAAGAAAAGAATTTGAGGTGTCAGCCATTCTTGTTTGTTCATTTCATCAATTGCACCTAATAAACTTTCGAAGAAATCTCGGCCACGCAAATCCATTACAATCGCTGCACGATCCATTTTATTCCCAGATTCTTTCATCAACTCTAGAAATTTCGGAAGAAGCGTAGGCGGTAGATTATCCACACAGAAATAACCTAAATCCTCAAAGCTTTGTACTGCTACAGTTTTTCCTGCTCCAGACATACCTGTAATAATGACTAACTGCATATCATGACCATGTTTGCTCATGTCTCCCGCTCCCCCTTGTATAGAAATCTAGAGTGTCTTAATAATGAATGTCTTTTTCTATATCTATATGTTTATCAGCAGTTTGGTGCACCATGCTTTCTTATGATGGATCTAGACGATAAGAGATTAATTGAAAGTCTGGTGTATAGGTAAAGTTCCCGTAGATAATCCCATTACCTTTCACGACGTAATCAATAATATGATGATCCCCAGGTGCCATTGGCAAATCCTGTACTGCTTCCACTTCATGCCATGCAATCTTTCCTTCTTCTGATTCGTTTACATTTGTTCCATCATATTCCGTTGCGAAAAACGTAAACATCATCCATTCTGAAACAACACGGTCACCATCTTTTATCGTAAACGTAAAAATCCCTTTTACGTTCGGGTTCTTAAGATAAATGCCTGTTTCTTCCCGAAACTCTCTTACAACCGTATCTTTAATTGATTCTCCCTGCTCCATCTTTCCGCCGGGGGCTACCCACCATCCGCGGCGAGGTTTTTGAAGCAGCAATACTTTGTTACCTTCTTGTAAAACACAATTTGTTACACGCTGCATATTCTCATCTCACCTCTCACGCTCTCTTATTTGGAAAAGGAGCCAGTGAATACCCTTTACATAACTCTTCTGACATTATACTATTATTTACATATGCTCACAATGGAGAAACTTCCCGTTCAGCTTTAATGATCAGATGACCAGATAAGTCATTGTAACTATGAAAGAAAATGTTCGATACTGCTATATTCGTATTTTATTCCTAATTTATCTCTCATGAGCTGAAAATAGGCACAGGGATGCCCTGTGCCAAATGAATTAATCAATATAAAAAAGGGGGTCAATTGATTAACTTCATCTTAACGAAAGTTTGTTGCATCTTTATTACAACAGCGTTAAAACAGGGTTACTTCTCTGTTAACTCCCCTTTTTTTAGATGTTAAACTCCTAGCTCTTCCTTCAGCTCTTCAATGTAATGTTGTGCGCTTTGTGCAGCAATACTTCCATCACCTGTCGCTGTGACAATTTGACGCAAAGTTTTCTCACGAATGTCGCCTGCTGCATAAATTCCTGGGACCTTTGTCTCCATTTGATCATTGGTTTCAATGTAGCCCATTTCGTTTGTAATACCAAGGCTCTTGAACGGTTCGCTTAATGGAATCATACCAACGTAGATGAACACACCATCTGTTTTGAATTCTTTTTCTTCACCTGTTTTCTTATCAACCAATGTCACACTTCCAACCTTGCCGTCTTTATCATTAATTTCTTTTACGACATGGCTCCAGATGAAGTCAATTTTTTCATTATCAAAGGCACGTTTTTGTAGAATTTTTTGAGCGCGAAGCTCATCGCGACGATGGACGATCGTTACTTTTGAAGCAAAGCGTGTTAAGTAGACACCTTCTTCTACTGCAGAGTCACCGCCACCAACAACGACTAGCTCTTTGTTCTTAAAGAATGCACCATCACAAACTGCGCAATAGGATACGCCACGACCGCTTAGTTCTTCTTCGCCTGGTACACCGATTTTTTTGTACTGTGCACCTGTTGTAATCAAAACAGTACGTGCTTTGTACTCCTTGCTTCCTGCTTTTACAATTTTGTATTCTTTTCCGTCAATGACTTCTTTAATGTCACCATACGCATATTCTGCACCGAATTTTTTCGCATGCTCAAACATTTTATTAGATAAATCCGGCCCTAGAATATGGTCATAACCTGGATAGTTCTCAACATCTTCTGTGTTTGCCATCTGACCGCCAGGTACACCACGTTCAATCATTAATGTATCGAGATTTGCACGTGACGTGTACACAGCAGCTGTCATTCCTGCTGGTCCTGCTCCGGCAATAATCACATCATAAATTTTTTCTTCACTCATTTTCTTCACTCCTTCACCGTAAGCACAATTTCCTGTTTTTCAAAACGGACAATATTTTCTGTACGTTTACTATCGTAATAAAAATCATGTGTTGTTGCTATTAAAATGCTCAATTTATTAATGTTTTAACAGTCTTCACATATTTACTTAATGTCGAAACAGATATTCCGTGATATTCCGCGATCTCTGTTTGGGTTTTTCCATTATTACTTTCTCTGCGCCAAAGGTATTCGATTGCTGCTGCCCATGCACTCGGATTTGTTAATTTGTAATTGGATTCAAACGCATTTGCCAATATTGTAAAGCACATCATATACAAATCCTGCACCTGTACTGTATGCACTTCATCATGGATTAGTGAAAACAGCATTTGTGCGATATCTATACCTGTAATCATATTTCGTTCTTCCGGCGTTGCAGTAGCATGTTCGTAGTCCCCTTGCTTTAACAAGGCGATCGCAAAGGTTTGTAAGAAGTGATCAGCTTCCTCAGCAGTTGCAAAATCCTTAATCATTGTGATTGCTTCATCATTACCGTTTTGAAACAGCGCAAACAAGGCGAAATACTTCGCCGCATCAGAGTCTGCCTCATATAACACTTTATAAAAATCGTCGTACATTTGCGTTTCAACTTTTTCAGTAACTTTGTTAACGTCTTTCCACGGCTTTAAACCTTCTTTATCAGGCTCAAGCTTTGTAAGCTCACTCCAAGCTTGTTCTGCAAACCGCTCATTACCTAACTGATAGGCAGATACGGCAAGCCAATAGAAGAAGCTCGCGTCACCTTTGTATCCTTTTTTATAAAGGGAACGAAGCCAGCGATAAGCTTGCGCGTAACTTCCGAGCATTCCAAGTGTTGTACCAAGTTTGTTTCGTTGCTCTATCTCTATAGGGTATACCCGTTCTAGTTGTGTTTGGAACACTTTTGTTTTTGTCTTATCTCCAAGATAATGACAGAAGACGGCCATATTACAGAGCGCATGAAGATTTCCTTCATTCTTCTCAAGTACTTCTTCTGTCAGCTGAACGGCTTCTGTCGCAAGCCCTCGGTAGAAATAAGCAAGTGCTAAATTGTTATAAGCTGCCCAAAATTCGGGGTAATCTTTGATAACCTCTTTAAGCACACCTTCTGCTTCTTCTAACTTCCCTTCTTCTAGAAGCTTCTTTGCTTCTTCATGACGGATAATTAAAGCTTCTTCCGCTTGAAGGGAATCGCCTGTTTCATCATCTAAGCTATCCTCAAGCTGCAGCAATTGCAGTAATTCATGGGCATCCTCTGCATACTCCCCATCAGGTGCCTCTCTCAAATATGCTTCTATATGCATCCGTGCCTCATGAAACAAACCAAGGTATGCATAATTATTTGCCAAGAAGTAATAACAGTCCGTCATCTCCGGCTCTAACTCACGTAAAACCTTCTCAAGCATCTCATTCGCTTCTTGATAATGTCCAAGTTCAGCCGTGACAATTGCAAGCTGGCACAAAAATGTAGGTTCTTCTTCATCCATGCTCGCAGCACGCAATAAATAATGCCTTGCTTTTTTCAGATCACGTTGCTGATATGCTTTCAGGCCTTTTTTGAAAAAATGTTCACCATCTTGTATAAAAGGAATTACCTTTCCTTGTTTTTTCATAAACTTCACATCAGTCCTCATAGATCCTCCGAACGATCATTAGTTTTTACCGACGATAGTATAACACACTTACCAAAATGCTCGGAGAACAAACATTAAATTCTCATCTTTTCAATATTAGTATGGTTTTCATTCTTACACAAGCAGAAAACCGCTGTAATTTCAACAGCGGCTTACTCTTGTTCGTTATTTTTTCGTCGTATGACGTTCTTCTAAGACGTTTAACACCTCATCAAGCGGTAGCTGTTGTTCACGGAGCAGCACAAGTAAATGATACAATAAGTCTGCTGACTCCCACTTCAACTCTTCTTTATCACGATTTTTTGCAGCAATAATAACTTCAGATGCCTCTTCGCCAACCTTCTTCAATATTTTGTCAACGCCTTCTTCGAATAAATACGTCGTATAGGCACCCTCAGGGCGTTCAGCCTCCCGTTTAGCGATTATTTCCTCAAGCTGCGTAAGAATGGCAAACCGATCTGCTTTCGGTGCAACCTTTTTCTCTAGCAGCGATTCGCTAAAGCAGCTATATGTACCTTTATGACAAGCAGGACCTGCTGGATCAACGAATACAAGCAATGCATCCTTGTCACAATCCCAGCGGATATCTGTGATTGTTTGTGTATTTCCTGACGTTGCTCCTTTATGCCATAGCTCCTGTCTTGAACGGCTCCAAAACCATGTTTCAAGTGTATCTAGTGACTTCTGCAAGGATTCTTTATTCATGTAAGCGAGTGTCAACACTTCCTTACTTGCGGCGTCCTGGACGATTGCCGGAACCAAGCCTTGCTTATCAAATTTAATATCATCTATGTTCATCGCACGTTCACCCCTCGTTGTCTTAAATAATCTTTCACTGCTTGAACAGATGTCTCTTTATAGTGGAAGATCGATGCGGCAAGCGCTGCATCAGCTTCCCCTCTTTCAAAGCTTTCAACAAAATGCTCAGCATTCCCTGCTCCGCCTGAGGCGATAACTGGCACCGTTACTGCCTGGCTGATCGTCTTTGTTAAATCAAGGTCAAAGCCTGTCTTTTCACCGTCTTTGTCCATAGAGGTTAATAAGATTTCTCCTGTGCCGCGGCGAACGGCTTCTTGTGCCCATTCAACAGCATCCCAGTCTGTCGGCGTTCGACCACCATGTGTATAGACACGCCACGAGCCCGTCGTTTCGTCAAATTTCGCATCAATGGCCGTCACAATGCATTGCGAACCAAAGTAATCTGACCCCTCAGTAATTAATTCAGGACGCTTCACAGCAGCTGTGTTAACAGAAACCTTATCAGCACCTGCACGTAAGATGCGCTTCATATCTTCAAGTGTATTGATGCCGCCCCCAACAGTAAAAGGAATCGCAAGCTTAGCCGCCACTTGCTCAACGACATCCACCATTGTTTCTCTTCCTTCATGTGAGGCAGAAATATCAAGAAAAACTAATTCATCTGCACCTTCTTGGTCATAAAATTCAGCAAGCTCAACAGGGTCTCCAGCGTCTCGTAATTCAACAAATTGAATCCCTTTTACAACACGACCTTCTTTTACATCTAAGCACGGGATTATTCGCTTTGTAATCATCCTCGCACCGCCTCATTTAAAGCATCACGTACAGTGAATTTTTTCTCATAGAGGGCTTTTCCGATAATGGCACCGCTAACTCCTGAATCTTGATGCTTTCCAAGCTGACGAACATCATCCAGCGAGCTGACACCACCTGAAGCAATGACTTGTTTACCAGTCGCCTTTGCCATATCAACAATCGCATCTGTATTCGGCCCTGACATCATGCCGTCCTTCGATATATCTGTAAAAATAAACACCTCTGCTCCAGCATCCGCAAGCTCTTTGCCAAGTTCCACTGCTTTCACTTTCGATGTATTTAACCAGCCTTCTGTTGCGACATAACCATCTTTCGCATCAATGCCGATTGCAATTTTCTCACCGTATTGCTTTAACATTTTCCGAACAAAATCAGGATTTGAAATCGCTGCACTGCCGAGAATAACCCGGTCCACTCCATTATCCAGATATGCCGCTACATCTTCTTCTGAACGAATGCCGCCGCCGATTTGGACTTTTACATCTAACTCTTTGGCTGCTTTCAATACATGTACATCATTCACGCGCTTGCCAGCTTTCGCCCCATCTAAGTCAACCATATGAATCCACTCTGTACCTTGTTCAGCAAAAGCCTTCGCCATATCAAACGGAGAATCTCCGTAAACTGTTTCCTTATCATAATCCCCTTGTAATAAGCGCACACACTTGCCCCCGCGCATATCGATAGCAGGATAGATTGTAAACTGACTCATCACTTCTTCTCCCCTTCCACAATGGCTGCAAAGTTCTGTAGAATTGACATACCGATTTCACTGCTTTTCTCTGGATGGAATTGTGTGCCGTATACATTGTCCCGCCCAACAACAGCTGGGACATCTACATCATACGCACTGCTCGCCAGAATGACATCTGTATCATCTGTATCGATATAATAGGAATGGACGAAATAGACATGGCCTTCTTCCACACCTTGCAGGAGATGGTTTTTTCCATGTTTGAAATCAAGCTTGTTCCAGCCCATATGAGGCACTTTATAACGTGTTCCGTCAGCTGTAGTTCCTTTGAAATGAATCGCTCTCCCCTTTAAGAAAGACAACCCTTTCGTCAAACCGTTTTCTTCACTCTCTTCGAATAACAGCTGCATGCCTAAACAAATACCGAGCAGTGGTTTTCCGTTGCTCACTTCTTCTTTTATATAATCTGTTAAGCCCTGTTCGTTTAAAATCGCCATTGCATCACGAAAAGAACCGACACCAGGGAGGATTAAACCTTTTGTTTTCTTAAGTTCCTCTGTATCATCTGTGACGATATAATCGTAATCCATTCGTTCTAATGCCTTACTAACGCTGTATAAGTTCCCCATTCCATAATCAATAATCCCGATCATTTACAACATTCCTTTCGTAGAAGGCACACCCTTCACGCGCGGATCTACTTGTGTTGCTTCATCTAAGGCACGGCCTAACGCTTTGAAGACAGCCTCAATCATATGATGTGTATTGTGACCGTAATGAACAATGACATGCAGGTTCATACGAGCTTCAAGGGCAAGCTTCCATAGAAATTCATGGACAAGCTCAGTATCAAACGTACCTACACGGCTGCTTGGAAACTCTGCACGAAACTCCAAATGAGGACGATTGCTTAAGTCAACAACAACCTGTGCTAATGCTTCATCCATCGGCACAAATGCATTCCCGTAACGCTTAATTCCTTTCTTATCTTGCAGTGCTGTTTGCAATGCTTGGCCTAAGCAAATCCCGATATCTTCTGTTGTATGATGGTCATCAATTTCGGTATCCCCATCTGCCTGCAGCTCCAAATTAAAGTGGCCATGCTTTGTAAATAAATCGAGCATATGTGTTAAAAACGGCACACCTGTTTCAAGCTTTGAAATCCCGCTCCCATCAATTCCAAATGTAAGCGAAATGTTTGTTTCATTCGTTTTGCGTTCAATTGTTGCCTGACGTTCTTGTGTCATTTCTTCTCCCCCAATCGTTTCTCCACACTTCTTGCATGTGCTTCAAGACCTTCTAGTCGTGCAAGAGCTGCAATCTTCGGTCCATTGCTTCGAAGGCTTTCAGCGCTATATGAAATAATACTTGATTTCTTCATAAAATCATCGACATTCAGCGGACTTGAAAAACGCGCTGTGCCATTTGTCGGTAAAATGTGATTTGGTCCTGCAAAATAATCCCCAACAGGCTCTGAGCTGTGTTCACCTAAGAAAATGGCGCCTGCATGACGGATTTTCCCTAAAACCCCCATCGGATTCACAGTCATCACTTCCAAATGTTCAGGTGCAAGCTCATTAACGGTTTCAATCGCATCATCTAATGTTTCCGTGACATAGATTGCGCCATAATCTCGCACAGAAGCTTCTGCAATTTCAACACGCGGAAGCTTTGCAACTTGCTCTTCAACCTCTTTCGCTGTCTGTTCAGCAAGCTTCATAGAAGACGTCACGAGCACACTTGAAGAGCGTGGGTCGTGCTCTGCCTGTGAAAGAAGGTCTGCGGCAATATACGAAGCTTTTGCCGTTTCATCTGCAAGAACAACAATTTCACTCGGTCCTGCAATCATATCAATATCAACCATACCGAATACTTCACGCTTAGCTAGTGCGACAAATATATTGCCTGGGCCTGTAATTTTATCAACGGGTGCAATTGATTCTGTTCCGTATGCAAGTGCGCCAATGGCTTGGGCTCCGCCAACTTTGTAGATTTCACGAATTCCCAGTTCATTTGCAGCAACAAGAACGCCTGCTGGAAGACTGCCATCCTTTTGCGGCGGCGACACCATTGCAATTCGCTTCACACCTGCTGCTTGGGCTGGAATGACGTTCATTAACACAGACGACGGATATGCAGCTGTTCCACCTGGTACATAGACGCCTGCAGCATCTAATGGGGTAAGCTTCTGCCCAAGAATTGTTCCGTCTTCTGATGTGGTCATCCATGATTGCTTCACTTGACGCTTATGATAGTCATGGATATTTTCTGCAGCTTCACGTAAGTAACCAATCAATGTATCATCTATTTGCTTATATGCTGCTTCTATCTCTTCATCTGTAACAAGCAATGAATCAAGCTTTACACCGTCAAACTTTTCAGTATATTTTGCTAAAGCTTGGTCCCCATTTTCCTTCACATCTTGTAATATAGTTAACACAGCTTGGCGCTGCTCTTCTGTCCCGCTGTCAATATCACGCTTTAGGGAAATGTCTTCTGTGACGCGTACAATCTTCATACTTCCACCCCTTCTTCAACAACTCCTGACAGCCGTTCTACCATTTCATCAATACGCTTATCCTTTAGACGATAGCTAACAGGATTCACAATAATTCGGGACGTAATATCTTGAATATGCTCTAATTCAACGAGGCCATTTTCACGTAACGTTCTGCCTGTTGAAACAATATCAACAATACGGTCAGCAAGCCCAATGAGTGGTGCAAGCTCAATTGACCCATTTAACTTAATAATCTCTACTTGCTCGCCTTGCTCACGGAAGTATTTCGAAGCAACTGCTGGATATTTCGTGGCAACCTTTGGTGCAACATCGTTCCCGTTCGCATCTGGCAGACCTGCTACGGCAAGGTGACACGCACTAATCTTCAGATCCAGTACTTCATAGACATCTCGCTCTTCCTCAAGCATTGTATCCTTTCCCGCAATACCTAAGTCTGCTACACCATGCTCGACATATGTTGGTACGTCCATTGGTTTAGCAAGAATAAAGCGCAGCGACTCTTCTGGCACATCAATAATTAATTTACGAGAATCATCGAATTCAGGCGGAAGACGATAGCCTGCTTTTCGTAACAATTCAGCTGCCTCTTCAAAAATACGCCCCTTAGGCATCGCCATTGTTAAAAAATCACTCATGCTTCATTCTCCTTTCCAGCCGCCCCAAGACAATAGACAAGCTCATCATATCGTTTCGTTAATTCATCGACTTGCTCAACACCCGCGATATTTTGAATGACAACTCGCTTACCTTCAGCCCGGTAATGAGCTGCTAAACGAATCGCTTCATCTTTGCGCTCTCTACTAAATAAGATTAATGTTCGTTCAATTTGCTCTTCTGGTGTATCTAATGCTTCTACAAGCCGGTCTAACCGAATGCCAAACCCAGTTGCAGGTGTATGACAGTTAAATTTCTTAAGAAGCTGGTCATAACGGCCACCGTTACAAAGCAAGAACCCAAGCTTCTCAGCATAGCCTTCAAACAAAATACCAGTGTAATAGCTCATATGACTTACAAGGTTCAAATCAACCTTCACATATTCCGTTACGCCATAAGCCTCAAGTGTTTCCCACAGCTCTTCAAGCTCATCTAATGCCTGCAATGCAGCTTTATTGTTTGTCAGCTTCCGTCCAGCTTCGATTTTGTCTTTCCCTCCGCGAAGGTTTAATAGCTGTAGAAGCACTTGTTTATCAATTGATGAAAGCGGCAAGTCTTTTACATGTTCACGATAGCCGACATAATTTTTCTCATATAAATAACGACGCAATACATCTGCTCGCTCATCATTGCCTAAGACGTCTAATGACAAGGCATTTACAAACCCAATATGGCCAAGTGCTACGGTAAAGTTTTCAAGGCCTGTGTTCTTCAATGTATGTACCATAAGTGCAATGACTTCCGCATCTGCACTGCTTGTACCATCGCCGATTAGTTCTACACCCACTTGTTCAAACTCTGCTGGGCGTCCACCTTCACGCTGCTGAGCACGAAACACATTTGCATCATATGCAAGACGAAGAGGCAAGCCTTGGTCTTGCAACCGAGATGCCGCAACCCGAGCAATCGGAGCTGTCATATCAGGACGGAGAACAAGTGTATGACCTTGCTGATCTAACAGCTTAAATAACTGCTGGTCAAGGATAGCAGATGCTTCTCCAACCGTTTCTGAGTATTCCAGCGTTGGGGTTGCAATTCGTTCATACCCCCATGCATCAATTTCACGCTCCATTTTTTCTCGAACTTTCTTTTTCGTTTCATATAACTCAGGTAATGTATCACGCATTCCAAGTGGCTTTTCAAACATAAAGAGCTTTGACACGCTATCAACACCTTCTTTATTTATATTTATTTCAAGCGAAAATACTTTAGTTCGCTAACATGGTAACAAGATGAATTATTATGTAGTCTACACAGAAAATAAACGAACGTCAACCGCAAAAACTCTTAATTTGAATAAAAAAGGTTCACCTTAATGTATTCTCTCTCCATTAAGATGAACCTTTTTCTTATTATTAATGTTTTAAATAATCAAGAGCAAATCGACTCATCACTTTTATGCCTGCACTAATTGCTTTTTCATCGAATATTAATGATGGATGATGCAACGGATATTGAGAACGCTCATCTTCGTTGTTCGTCCCAAGACGAAACAGCATACCAGGCACATGTTGAAGGTAGAAAGAAAAGTCCTCCCCACCCATGGCTGGATTCGGCAAGTACGTAACATTCTTACCACCTAATGCAACAGTAGCACTTCTTTCAAATGTATTCACTAATTCAATATTGTTAATAAGCGGCGGTGTTCCTTTATGATAGGTCAGCTCTGCTGTTCCTCTATGGGCATTTGCGATATTGGTAATAATGCGTTCAATCACCTCAGGCATTTGTTGTTGAATTTCTTTGGAGGTCGTTCGTACCGTTCCTCCCATTGTAACCTCTGGGGCGATAATATTATAAGACGACCCACCAGCAATTTTGCCAATGGTGACAACAGCTGATTCATAAGGTGGTAATTCTCTTGAGACAATGGTTTGCAGTGAATCAATGATCCGGGCTGCGATAATCATCGGGTCAACACACTTATGTGGATATGCCGCATGACCTCCCTGCCCTTGAATGGTGATATCAAAATAATCACTCGCCGCCATAATAGCCCCTTTACGAAGCCCAACCTTGCCTGCTTCTAATTCAGGCCAACAATGAAGACAGACGATCGCATCTACATCAGGATTTTTAAGCACACCAGCTTCAATCATGCTTCGTGCACCTTTCATGCGCTCTTCTCCTGGCTGGAAGATAAACTTAATCGTTCCTTCTATATCTGCACGAAACTTTGATAATATGACTGCAGTTCCAAGCAGAATCGACGTATGCACATCATGCCCGCATGCGTGCATAACCCCTTCATGCTGGGATTCAAATGAAAGCCCTGTTTGTTCAACAATCGGCAATGCATCCATATCAGCACGAAGCCCAAGTGTTTCACCCGGCTTGCCGCCTTCTAATATGCCGACAACCCCTGTTCCTCCGACATTTTCCTGCACTTCAAGGCCCAGCTTCTTCAGTTCCTCTGCAACCTTTTTTGATGTACGATATTCTTTCATACTCAGCTCAGGGTGCGCGTGTAAATCACGTCGAAAATTTATAATTTCACCTAAATAATCATTTACAATTTTGCTAATTTCCATTTTGTTACTCCTAACCAAAAAGTTCTTCTTTATAACTATATCTATATTTCCCCAAAACGCAACGAGAAAATAGAAAAAACTGCCGACGATTCATGTCAGCAGTTTTCCTATTTGCTTTCTCTCGCTTCTCGTTCTTCTTTTGTATAAATAATTCGCATCGGATTGCCGCCAGCAAGCGCTCCTGCTGGTACATCTCTATGTACAAGTGTTGCAGCTGAAACGACCGCTCCGTCACCAATTTTCACCCCTGGAAGAATGGTGGAATTTGCGCCGATCATAACCTCATCACCTATTTCAACCTTGCCAAGACGGTATTCTTCAATTAAATATTCATGTGCTAAAATCGTTGTATTATAGCCTACCACCGAATTACGCCCAACTGTAATCAATTCAGGAAACATAATATCTGGGACAACCATGAAAGCAAATGCCGTCTTCTCACCGATTTCCATCCGCAAAAATGTCCGATAAAGCCAATTCTTCAGCCTGAAAGATGGCGTATAACGTCCTATTAAAATAATGATGACGTTCTTTAGCACCTTCATAAAAGGAACAGTACGGTATACT
This sequence comes from Bacillus tianshenii, assembly GCA_020524525.2. NCBI lineage: Bacteria > Bacillati > Bacillota > Bacilli > Caryophanales > Bacillaceae > Sutcliffiella > Sutcliffiella tianshenii. The sequence continues at coordinate 2,928,372 of CP129018.1, forward strand.
TGCCAAAGAGAATTAGAACCAGTTACTGGATAACGGGTCGTCCTTCTCACTAAGCATCTACTCCAAGAATTCTCAAAATATCAGACATATGCTCAAACATATAGTCTGGCTTTAACTCCTCTAAATGCTCACGTCCCTTTACAGTCCATGCAACACCAGCTGTTAATGTTCCTGCATTCTTACCCGCTTCAATGTCATGGTGATTATCACCAATCATGATCGCTGTCTCTGCCTTTGAACCAAGCTGAAATAGAGCAAGGTTAACTGGCTCAGGGTTTGGCTTTGCATTTGTAACATCATCTAGCGTAACGACGACTTCAAAGAACTCTCCAAGTCCTGTCAGCTTTAAACCCATTTCAACCGTTTGACGTAGCTTTGTAGTCACGATTCCAAGCTTATACCCTTTCTTATGCAGAGCTTGAATTGTATCAAATACTCCGTCAAACTCTGTTACAAGCTCATCATGCTTGTCGTGATTAAATGTACGGTATACTTTGACCATTTCATCTACTCGTTCAGGGTTCAAAGCATGGAAACTGTCATAAAGAGGTGGTCCGATAAATTGCAGAACATCCTCCCGCGTATATTCACCTGGAAAGTATTGTTCTAATGTGTGCAAGAATGAGTTTATAATTAAATCATTTGTATCAATTAATGTTCCATCTAAGTCAAAAAGCAGTGTATCAACCTTCATAAGTGGCTTCCTTTCTATGCGTTTGTTGCAATCTATTCCATACAAATCCGATAACAGCCGTTAATAAGACAGCTGTTACAAGCCTAACAACAAGTAAAGGCCAAACCGGAATACCTAATGGAATAAAAATAAGTGTATCTTCTACTACAGCGTGGCACGCGACAAGAAAAATAAACGCTAAATATAAATCTTTCTTCTCCACACCATCTTCTTTCACAGCTTGAATCATAACACCTGCACCGTATGCTAGACCAAACACAAGTCCAGCAGCTAACGTTGTGGATGTATTCTCTTTCATGCCGAGCATTTTTGTGAAAGGAGATACCCAGCGTGAAAAAGTATCAAGCCAAGATAGGTCTTTCATAATTTGAATAAAAACCATTAGCGGTATAACAATTGCCGCTAACTGCAGAATCCCAAAACCAGCCTTCTCAACTGCTTCTAGAGCAATATTGCCCCAGCCTGTTATTTCCTTGTCTGAGGAAGGGACCATTCCGTATTTCGCAAGCTCACTGCCTCCATTCCATACAAGGTTAATAACAACCGCGGAGACAAGAGCAAGACCAATCCGGACAAGCGCCACAACCCACAGCTTAATACCAACCTTTGCTGCAACGGTCGATTCAATCAATAAGTTATGTGAAAAAGACAGCATAACCGCAAGAATGAAGACTTCCTTCACCGTTAAATCAAGCGTCAAGATCGCTCCAATAGCAGCATATAGATTTAGAAAATTACCTAGCACTAAAGGAATGGATGCATCCCCAGATAAGCCGATCCATTTCATCAAAGGCTCAAGCTGTTCAATTACCCAAGGCAATACAGGCGTATACTGCAAAAATGTCACAATCAACGTAATCGGAAAGATCACCTTTCCGAGTGTCCACGTTGTTTTCAACCCCGCTTTCAAACCGCGCACAACCATCTGCACTTTTGTTCCTCCCCTTCACCAAATCGAAATCATTACTTCTTTACTGTGTCTAAATAATTGATTTTCGCATAACCTTTAACCCGTCGAAATACCCACAAAGCAATAGCCGCCACAATTAAAGCAATGGAAATAACTTGGGCCATTCGCAAAGAGTTTGTCAGCATTAAACTATCAGTCCGCATTCCTTCAACAAAGAATCTCCCTAACGAATACCACATCACATAGCTTAAGAAAATTTCTCCGCGTTTTAAATTAACTTTACGTAAGGCAATTAAAATCACGACCCCTGCAAAATTCCAAATCGATTCATACAAAAATGTCGGATGGTGATAAGCACCATTAATGTACATTTGGTCAATGATGAAATCAGGCAAATACAAACTTTCAAGAAACTGACGTGAAACCTCTCCGCCAAAGGCTTCCTGATTCATAAAGTTTCCCCACCGCCCGATTGCTTGACCGAGAATAATGCTTGGTGCGGCAATATCAGCTAAATGCCAGAACGAGAACCCTTTTTTCTTCGTAAAAACATAGCCGGTAATCAAAGCACCGATTAAACCGCCATGAATCGCAAGCCCGCCTTCCCAAATGGCAAAAATATCGCCAGGGTGCTGTGAATAATAATCCCACGTAAACAGCACGTAGTAAGCTCTTGCAGATAAAATCGCAATCGGTATCGCAAATAATACGATATCTGTAAATGTCTCTTTCGGATAGCCGTGCCGTACGCTCTCTCTTGTAGCTAAATAAAGTCCAAGCAAAGCGCCGGTAGCAATAATTACGCCATACCAGTAGATTGTAAGTGGTCCTAGTTGCAGGAACACTCGGTCCAACTGCTGGATCTCTTCCATCTCTTCAACTCCTTCTCATCAACAAAACCTTTCATCTAGAAGCGTGCAAAGCACAACGGAGTGGAGCTCCGCCCTTTTTCAACCTCTTCGAATACTCACCTTGAAACTTCAATAAAAGCGGTGTGAGCGCAACGGAGTGGAGCTCCGCCCTTTTTCAACCTCTTTGAATACTCACCTTGAAACTTCAATAAAAGCGGTGCGAGCGCAACGAAGTGAAGCTCCGCCCTTTTTCGACCTCTTCGAATACTCACCTTGAAACTTCAATAAAAGCGGTGCGAGCGCAACGGAGTGGAGCTCCGCCCTTTTTCAACCTCTTCGAATATTCTCCCTGAAACTTCAATAAAAGCGGTGCGAGCGCAACGGAGTGGAGCTCCGCCCTTTTTCAACCTCTTCGAATACTCACCTTGAAACTTCAATAAAAGCGGTGTGAGCGCAACGGAGTGGAGCTCCGCCCTTTTTCAACTAGAAGTCATCATAATCTGTATCTTCAATAACATCTGTCAGACGGTTTGAAAATTGTTCAGCCGCGTTAACTCCCATTCGTTTAAGACGGAAATTCATCGCCGCTACTTCAATAATAACCGCTAAGTTACGACCAGGGCGAACAGGGATCGTCAGCTTCGGAACGTTCGTATCAATAATTGTCATCATTTCTTCCTCTAGTCCAAGTCGGTCATATTGCTTCGTGTGATCCCATAGTTCCAAATTAATAACAAGAGAGATCTTCTTATAATTACGAATCGCTCCCGCCCCGAACAATGTCATGACATTAATGATGCCGACTCCACGGATTTCTAGTAAATGCTGAATAAGCTCAGGTGCATTCCCTGTTAGTGTATGTTGGTCCTCTTGGCGGATTTCAACACAATCATCCGCTACAAGACGATGTCCACGCTTCACAAGCTCAAGCGCGGTCTCACTCTTACCAACACCACTTTTTCCAGTAATTAAGACACCGACACCATAGATATCGACAAGAACCCCATGAATCGCAGTACTTGGTGCCAACTTACTTTCTAAATAGTTCGTCAGCATACTAGACAAGCGTGTTGTCTTATATGGTGAACGCATAATAGGTACGTCATTTTCTTTAGAAGCCTCAATTAACTCAGCCGGGATATCTAGTTCTCTTGAAATAAACACACCTGGCGTAATGTCGGTACATAACCTGTCCATCCGGTCTTTCCGTTCACTTGAATTCAAACGGCTAAAAAACGAAAGCTCTGTTTTACCAAGCAGCTGCAGCCGTTCTGCAGGATAGTAGGTAAAATAACCAGCCATCTCAAGCCCAGGCCGTGAGATATCACTTGTCGTAATCGGACGATTAATTCCCGCTTCACCGCTGATTAATTCTAATTTAAACTTTTCAATGACATCTTTTGTCTGTACCTTCGCCATTGCTGATTCCCCTTTGTAGTATATTAATTTGAACCTGTGCATTTTATCTGCAAAATCAACTAATGAATTCGTTAATCAGTTGATTCTTATTGTAGCACTTTTTTCAAGTACAAAAAAAGCAGAACCCCCGTCTATACACCGATAAACAAATAAAAAATGCCCCTACAACAGGAGCATTAGCTGCGCTTTTCTGTAAATCGCTCAATCACGAATTTCTGAAGCAGTAAATTTAATAACGAAATAATAATAGAAGCAATGATTGCTGTGCCAAATCCATCAATGACAAACGAATCACCCATCAACCCTTGCGTAATCATAAGCGTAATCGCATTGATAATAAAGAGAAACAGCCCTAACGTCAGTACCGTGACAGGTAAAGTGAGCAGTATAAGGAATGGCTTGACGATCACATTTAAGATAGACAGCAATACACTTGCTATGATTGCTGCTCCAATTCCTTCTAGATAAAAGGAATCCATATAGCCCGCCACAACTATCAAAACGATGCTGTTGACGAGCAAATGAACGAGCCATCTCATGACTCAATAACCCCTGTATCACGAGGAAGGACAAATGATGCAATTACATAGGCAAGCGCTAACGGAAAGACTGTTGTGGCAATCATTAAGACGACGAAAATGATGCGGATAATCGTCGGGTCAACATTAATATACTCCGCAATACCGCCTAACACACCGCTAACTTTTCGATTTCTACGTGAACGATATAATTTCTTCATTACACACACCTCCAAAAACTTATCGATGCTTCACAAACACAGAGCCTGCTTTCGCCTCTGCCTCTAGCTGTAATGAATGCTCACTTCCATCATTCGTTGTGAATTTCATTTCCTTTTGGACAACATCTTTTGTTTCATTCATCGTACTGATATTTTCTAAGTAACAACCAAACCGGCCTAGATTTGATTTCAATGTACCGTGAACTTCAATATTCTTTGGTACAAATACATCGATACTGCCTGTTTTTGTATTCAGAAAGATACTGCGACTGTTTGAATCTGTAAGTGTACATTCAATATTCCCGCTAAAGCTTTTTAAGTCTACTTTTTCATAAGACCCGTGCGTAACGATGCGACCATTTAATGTTTCAATATCAAGGTCTTTCGCCTGACTGTGTTCAAGCATCACTTTTCCGTTCGCTGCTTCAAGCTCAATATCTGTTCCTTGAATACGCGCAAATCGAATGGCACCATTTGCTGTTTTTGCTTGCAATGATTTCACTTCAAGCTTCTCTCCTGACACTTGGCCATTAAATGTACGGATATTAATTTTCTCATAATGTGAACGAGGGATATAGAGAACAGTTTGGACTTTAATCGTTTTGCGTTGCATGGAGAAGTACATCCGCTCACCTTCCACTGTAAAGCGAGCATCTTTCAAAAACTCTTCTCGTGCATGCTCTTCATCTCGTGCCTTAAATACTTGCACATCACATTCAATCCTCACATCCTGCTCATCCCACGGCATACATTTGACGCTTCCATTCGCAATGTCTACATAAATGCTTTTCAAATCGACATCTTTTTGCTGAAAAATGTGATTGACTGCATACGACGTACCAAAATTAAAATCAAAATCCACATCTTTAATTTTCTTAATCGCCGTTTCGACGAAATCAGAAAATCTCGGTCTTTTTGCTTCTTTCTTATGTGTAGACTGCTCGGCATTTTCCCAGTCAACATCTACTGAAAGCGAAGTATCAGTTGAATTCGGCTCAACATTTCGGTCCCGCTCTAATGATTCAAGTAATTTAAGTGCTTCTTCCGCTGAAAGCATTCCATCTTCCACCATCTTCAAAATACGCTTACGTTCGTCCGCCATCCTGCTTCCTCCCTCATCATTTGGATTAATCATTTAATACCTTTACACCTTTAATAATATTCCAGATCAACACGACAAGATTCACACCACCAACAATTAAAGCAGTAAACACAAGCAGCCAAAAGCTCGGCTCCATATTTGCCAACCCATTTGCCACGAACACAAGAACCGCTGCGACAATTGTAATAAACGGAATTAAATGTGATAACAACGCCGATTTGGCGTGCTGCTTTGTACTCATATCACTTGAAACAATATATACGATTATTGGAAAAATAAACCCTGCAAAGAAAATACTAAAATAACAAAGTGATGAAAGAATTCGGTTTGTCTCCATAATATCCTTCTCCTCCCTTGTAAAAATATATACGTATGTGTGGGCCAAATGTTTCAACGTTTGCTTCATAGTTGAAAATATGCAGAGTCAATTCGGCATATAAAGGAAATACCCGATAACCTGCTGACTCACACAGATCATCGGGTATTTTTCTTTAGAAAAAGGGGGAGCTAAAATAGTTCTAACTTACTTAGTTCACTTCCGCCTTTTCAATTCGAGCTTCCATTCGTTTGCGGTCTCGTTCGATAATTGGCTTCATATACTGACCTGTATATGAACGTTCTTCTTTGCATATTTCTTCTGGAGTTCCGGTGGCGACGATTTGACCGCCTTTTTCACCGCCTTCTGGACCTAAATCAATGATATAATCGGATGCTTTAATAACATCAAGGTTATGTTCAATAACAAGCACGGTATCTCCATTTTCAACAAGACGCTGCAGTACTTTCAGCAAACGGGCAATATCGTCCACATGCAACCCTGTTGTCGGCTCATCCAGAATATACAGCGAACGACCTGTTGAGCGTCGATGCAGTTCGGAAGCAAGCTTCACACGCTGAGCCTCACCACCTGATAGTGTTGTGGCAGGCTGTCCAAGTGTAATGTAACCGAGTCCTACATCAAAGATCGTCTGTAGCTTACGCTTAATTTTCGGGATATTGCTGAAGAACTCAAGCGCATCCTCGACTGTCATATCAAGAATATCAGCAATATTCTTGTTCTTATATTTCACTTCAAGCGTTTCACGATTATACCGTTTCCCATCACACACTTCACAAGGCACGTACACATCTGGAAGGAAGTGCATTTCAATCTTAATAATCCCATCACCACGACATGCTTCACACCGTCCACCTTTCACATTGAAGCTGAAACGGCCTTTTTTATAGCCGCGCATTTTTGCTTCATTTGTTTGCGCGAATACGTCACGAATATCATCGAACACACCTGTGTAGGTGGCAGGGTTGGAACGTGGTGTACGCCCGATTGGCGATTGATCGATGTCGATTACTTTATCCAGCTGCTCCATTCCTTTAATTGTTTTATGAGCGCCTGGTTTACTCTTTGCACGATGAAGCTTTTGGGCAAGGGATTTATAGAGCACTTCATTGATAAGTGTGCTTTTTCCAGAACCAGACACACCTGTGACACATGTAAAGAGGCCAAGCGGGATGCTGACATCGACGTTTTGCAAGTTATTTTCTTTCGCACCTACAATCTCGATTTTCCGGTCACTAGGCTGTCTCCGTTCATATGGAAGCGGGATGAACTTCTTCCCTGATAGATACTGTCCTGTAAGAGACGAATCATCATTCATCACTTCTTTCGGCGTACCTTGTGAAGTAATTTTCCCGCCATGCGCACCAGCTCCTGGACCAATGTCAATTAAGTAATCAGCCGCAAGCATCGTATCTTCATCATGCTCCACAACAATTAGTGTATTCCCGATATCACGCATATTTTGCAGTGTGCGAATTAGTCGATCATTATCTCGTTGGTGAAGGCCGATTGACGGTTCATCTAAAATATAGAGGACACCCGTCAGCCTTGAACCAATCTGTGTCGCCAGACGAATCCGCTGTGCTTCACCACCTGACAACGTGCCTGCTGAACGACTTAATGTTAAATAATCAAGCCCAACATTGACGAGAAAACCGAGCCGTTCTTTAATTTCACGCAAAATCATGCGTGCAATTTTCATATCTTTTTCACTTAATTGCAGCCCATCGAAGAAGTTATATGAATCTTGGACCGAGCGATCCGTTACTTCACCAATGTGCTTGCCGTCTATCAATACAGAAAGGCTTTCTTTTTTCAAGCGGTGCCCTTTACAAGATGGACATGCTTTCTGAGCCATATATTTTTCCATTTGCTCACGGATATAATCTGAGCTTGTTTCTTTGTAACGGCGCTGCACATTGTTGACAACACCTTCGAAATAAATATGGTTTTCGCGTACTTGACCGAAATCATTTTCATAACGGAAATAAACTTTTTCCTTGCCGCTTCCGTAAAGAACTTTATCTAACTGACTTTGCGGAATATCCTTCACAGGAATATCCATATCAATGCCGTAGTGATTGCAGACACTTTCTAATAGCTGAGGGTAATATTGCGAACTAGTTGGTTCCCATGGTGCTAGCGCATGGTCACGCAACGAGCGTTCCCAATCAGGAATCACAAGATCAAGGTCGACCTCAAGCTTTGTACCAAGCCCATCACATTTCGGACATGCTCCATATGGACTGTTAAATGAAAACATGCGCGGCTCTAGCTCACCAATTGAAAAGCCACAATATGGACAAGCATGATGCTCACTGAAAAGAAGCTCATCTCCATCAATCAGGTCGATTTTTACTTTTCCATCTGCTAGGCGTAAGGCGGTTTGTAAGGAATCTGCAAGACGAGATTCCACACCTTCTTTGACGACAATACGGTCAATCACAACTTCAATTGAATGCTTCTTATTCTTCTCAAGCTCAATCTCTTCTGTGACTTCACGCATTTCCCCATTCACACGAAGACGCACATAACCCTGTTTCTTAATCTCTTCAAGCGTCTTCACGTGCGTACCTTTTCGACCTGATACAACGGGTGCTAATACTTGAAGCTTTGTCCGTTCTGGATATTCGAGAATTCGGTCCACCATCTGCTGAATTGTTTGCGATGTAATTTCAATTCCATGCTTCGGACAAATCGGCTTACCTACTCGTGCATATAATAAACGCAAATAATCATAGATTTCCGTAACCGTTCCAACTGTTGAACGCGGGTTTCGGCTTGTTGTTTTTTGGTCAATTGAAATCGCTGGTGAAAGTCCTTCAATTGAATCAACATCAGGCTTATCCATCTGACCGAGAAATTGACGCGCATATGCTGAGAGGGATTCAACGTAACGCCGCTGCCCTTCTGCATAAATCGTGTCAAATGCTAATGACGATTTCCCCGACCCTGATAATCCTGTTAAGACAACAAGCTTATCGCGCGGAATTTCTATATCAACATTTTTTAAATTGTGGGCGCGTGCCCCTTTTACGATAATATCTTTCACAGACATCGCCGTCATCCTTCCGCTTTCTATGCTTAACCTTTCAGCTCAATCAGAATATCTCTTAACTCTGCTGCACGTTCGAAATCAAGCGCTCTTGCAGCATCCTTCATTTCCTTCTCGAGCTTTTCGATCATTTGTTTTTGCTCTTCCTTACTCATTTCTGAAATACTTGGTTTTTCTTCATACGTCTCTGTTTCCTCTGCTGCGAATGTTGCTTTAATGACATCTCGAACATCCTTCTTAATCGTTTGCGGCGTGATGCCATGCTTTTCGTTGTATTCCATTTGAGTAACGCGTCTACGTTCTGTTTCATCGATTGCGATGCGCATCGAATCTGTTATTTTATCAGCGTACATAATGACATGACCATTTTCATTACGAGCGGCACGCCCCATTGTCTGAATTAAGGAACGCTGCGAACGTAAGAACCCTTCCTTATCAGCGTCTAAAATGGTTACAAGCGACACTTCTGGAATATCGAGTCCTTCACGCAGCAAGTTAATGCCAACGAGCACATCGTATTTTCCTAGACGCAAGTCACGAATAATTTCAATCCGCTCTAATGTGTTTATTTCAGAATGCAAATACGCAACCTTTATGCCAACTTCTTTCAAGTAGTCTGTTAAATCCTCAGACATCTTTTTCGTTAAGGTTGTCACAAGAACTCTTTCATTTCGTTCTACCCGTTTATTAATTTCACCTAACAAATCATCAATCTGCCCCTCAATTGGGCGAATGTCGACAGTTGGGTCAAGCAGACCTGTTGGACGAATAATCTGTTCGGTCATCTCTGGAGAATGTTCCTGTTCATACGGCCCAGGTGTAGCAGATACATAGACAATTTGGTTAATATGGTCTTCAAACTCCTCAAACTTCAACGGCCGGTTATCAAGAGCTGACGGCAGACGGAACCCATGGTCAACGAGCACTTGTTTACGCGCTTGGTCCCCGTTATACATCCCGCGAATTTGCGGTAATGTAACATGTGATTCATCAATCATAATTAATGAGTCTTTTGGAAAGAAATCCATCAGTGTGTATGGTGTAGAACCTGCCGGGCGCAGTGTTAAATGGCGCGAATAGTTTTCAACACCTGAACAGAAGCCCATTTCACGCATCATCTCTAAGTCATAGCGTGTTCTCTGCTCCAGCCTTTGTGCTTCAAGCAGCTTGCCTTGTTCGTGTAATTCTTTTAACCGTTCTTCTAATTCTTTCTCAATATTCTCAATTGCAACCTTCATCTTCTCTTCACGTGTAACGAAGTGGGATGCCGGGAAGATCGCTACATGCTCACGGTCCCCGATAATTTCACCAGTCAGTGCGTCCACTTCACGAATCCGGTCAATTTCATCTCCGAAAAATTCAATTCGAATACAATGCTCTTCTCGTGAGGCTGGAATAATCTCCACAATATCTCCTCGAACACGAAATGTACCACGCTTAAAATCTATATCATTGCGTGTATACTGAATATCGACTAGTTCACGCAGAAGCTTGTCACGTTCCATCTCCATCCCAACACGCAAGGAAACAACTAATTCCTTATATTCCTCTGGTGAACCTAAGCCATAGATACACGATACACTTGCGACGATGATAACATCGTTCCGTTCAAACAACGCTGTTGTGGCAGAGTGACGCAGCTTGTCAATTTCATCATTCGTACTTGCATCCTTCTCAATAAATGTATCTGTTGAAGGCACATAGGCCTCTGGTTGGTAATAATCATAGTAGCTGACAAAGTATTCAACCGCATTATTCGGGAAGAATTCCTTGAATTCACTGTAGAGCTGGCCTGCGAGTGTCTTATTATGGGCAATAACCAATGTTGGTTTATTTACTTGCTTAATGACGTTCGACATTGTGAAGGTTTTACCCGTTCCTGTTGCACCGAGTAATGTTTGGTGTGTTTTCTCTTCTTGAATCCCCTTCACTAATTGCTCGATTGCTTTCGGTTGATCTCCCTGCGGCTCGTACTTCGATACTAACTCAAACTTCTCATTCAATCCCGAAAACCTCCGTTCTCTCACTTCAATTTGCTACAAATATTGTATCATAGTTCATTCCGAAAAAACGAAAGAAACGAACTGACATTCGTATATTTGATCTTATAACATTTCTCCCTCTTTTACAAAAAATAGCTCGCTTCGGATAAAAACATTTCCACCTGCAAATGCTAGCACCAAAGGTTTACGAAAGGAGTTGCCTATGTATGAAATTTCAGTCCAAGCTTGAACAAATGAGCTTAAAAAACAAAAAGCCTCAACAAAAGAACAATCAACAAAAAGAAAATACCGATGCTCAGCATACAAAAGGCTTCTCATTTCAACTCGAGCAAAACATTTCATATGTAAAAGAAGGATTAGGCAACAGCTCTGACCTTGTTACTAGAACTATTATTCCCACGAATAACCGTGAATTAAAACTAGGCATCCTTTATATTGACGGATTGATTGACAATCATGCGATGCAAAATTATTTAATGGAAACATTGATGGTAGATATGAAGGATGCACCAACTTCCGTTAAAGCGTTCTATCCATTTATAAAAGAATCGCTCCTTCCAATTGGAGAATTGAAGGAAATCGACACATTTGAAAAAGTATTTGACCATATCCTCTCTGGTGATACCGTTCTTTTCGTTAATGGGGAGCTTCAAGCATTAGCCTTAACGACGAAAGGCTGGAAGGACCGCGGCGTTAATGAACCAACCTCTGAAAGCGTGATCCGCGGACCGAAGGAAGGATTTACTGAAACGTTGCGCACGAACACTGCTCTATTACGTCGAAAAATAAAGGACCCGAACCTCCGCATTGAGTCAAAAAAGCTAGGACGGATGACAAAAACCGATATTGCCATTGTCTACTTACACGGCACAGCCGATGAAAAAGTCGTTGAGGAGGTCCATAAGCGGTTAGATGATATTGATGTAGACGGGATCCTTGAAAGCGGGTATATCGAGGAATTTATTGAAGATGATCAGCTGTCACCTTTTCCAACAACCTATAACTCTGAGAGACCTGACACAGTCGCCGCTAGTCTGCTTGAAGGAAGAGTTGCGATTATAACTGACGGAACACCGTTCGTGTTAATTGTGCCAGCACTGTTTGTTCAATTTTTTCAAGCGAATGAAGATTACTATCAGCGGTTTGATATTAGTACAGCGATTCGAATTTTACGTTTCTTATCCTTTATCTTGGCATTATTAATGCCTTCTCTCTATATTGCGGCAACAACCTTCCATCAAGAAATGATCCCAGCCCCGCTCCTTATTAGCCTGGCAGCTCAGCGTGAAGGTGTTCCATTCCCTGCTTTTATCGAAGCATTGTTAATGGAGCTTACGTTTGAAATTTTACGAGAAGCAGGCGTACGCATGCCTCGGGCTGTCGGGGGAGCCATTTCAATTGTTGGTGCGCTCGTTCTTGGAGAAGCCGCCGTTCAAGCAGGGCTTGTCTCTCCGGCAATGGTGATTGTTGTATCCATTACAGCCATTGCAAGCTTTGTTATTCCAGCGTTTAATATGAGCATTTCCATTCGCATGCTGCGGTTCGTATTCATGGGGCTTGCTGCAAGCTTCGGCTTATTCGGCATCATTCTTGGTCTTATCGCCACGTCACTGCACTTATGCAGCTTGAAATCATTCGGCATTCCATACATGTCACCACTTGCACCAATCATTCCGAAGGACCAAAAAGACGTCGTCATTCGTTTTCCACACTGGGGGCTATTTTCTCGCCCAACCTTCCTTAGCCGCAAAAATGAAAAGCGCAGCAACACTGGATTTAAAGGAAGATAATCAACTTAAAGGAGCTAATCTTATGAAGAAGTGGCAGACAACTTTATTATTCATCCTTTGTCTTACCCTTCTGACTGGATGCTGGAATAAACGTGAATTGAATGACTTAGGGGTCGCTGTGGCTGTTGGGATCGATAAAACAGAAGACGAAAACTTTAAAATTATCGTTCAGCTCATTAACCCTGGTGAAGTTGCCACACAAACACCAACAACACGACCTCCCGTTTCGACATATGAAATTGAAGGTGAAAGTGTCTTTGAAGCCTTTCGAAAGCTTACCATTAAATCTCCGCGGAAAATCTACCTATCACAACTCCGGTTAATTGTATTAGGTGAAAAGCTTGCAGAAGAAGGCATTCAAGAAACACTGGACTTCTTATATCGTGATCATGAAATGCGAACAAGCTTTTTCTTAATGGTCGCAAAAGACGAACAGATGGAAGACATCTTAAATGTTCTTACATCCTTCGAAAAAATCCCAGCAAACAAAGTTCTCTACTCGTTGCAAGCATCAGAAACAAACTGGGCTCCAACGAAAGGGGTTAATTTGGATGATGTCGTCTCTGCAATTATGAGCAAGGGAAGCGAACCTGTCTTAACAGGCATCTATATTTCCGGCGTCACGGATGGTTCAGATATTACAAATGTGCAACGAGTAAATGCACCTACCCAGCTTACAATTGATAATTTAGCTATTTTCAAAAATGATGAGCTCGTTGGCTGGCTAAGTGAAGATGAAAGTAAAGGCTACAATTATGTAAAAGGGAATGTTCACAGTACGATCGTAACTGTCCCTTGCCACAAGGATAATGGAATTATCAGCGTGGAAATGATTCGAACAGCTGCTGAATCCACTGCCATATTAAAAGATAATAAGCCATTTATTAAAGTCAAAATTACAGGTGAAGGAAATGTTGGAGATGTAGAATGCAAAATCGATTTAACGAAAGATAAAACGTTAAAAGCGATTGAAAAGAAAGTAAACAATGATATTAAAGATAAAATTAACGCTGCACTCAAAACAGCACAACAAGATTACAAAAGCGATATTTTCGGTTTTGGGGAAGAAGTACGTCGTTCAGAGCCTAAGTATTGGCACAAAGTCGAAGATAACTGGTCTAACATTTTTGCCGAAATGGAAGTGGAAGTGGATGTTGAAATCAAAATTAGACGAACAGGCACGATTATTCGATCCATTGAGCAATAAAGAAAGTGGTGACGCGGAATGTGGGCGACCCTCGGCATCTTAACGACAACAGCCATTATTATCGCGCTAGAAGTGCCTTCCATGAAGAAAAACAAAAACACAAAAGGACTTTTTTTCTTCTCGTTCTTTTTAATCATCGGAACGGTTTTAAGTCTTGCAGAAAGCAGTGGTGTTAACATCCCGAACCCGCTTGACTTTCTTCGCTTCATGTATGAGCCAATGCATACAACCATTCAAAAATTGTTTTCATAACCTGGGAAAGACAGCTGGAGGAGGGATCGAATGATCGAAAATGGCAAAATCAGCGCTCGACAGTTTATGTACTTAGTGATTTTATTTACAATTGGCAGTTCAATCTTAATTGTCCCTTCCCCACTTGTCGGCGGAGCAAAACAAGATGCGTGGATAGCAGGGTTATTTTCGGTCGGTGTCGGTCTGCTTGTTGTTCGGCTATACCATGCAATCGAAACAAATATGCCAAACAAAACATTTGTACAAATAAGTGAAGCGATTTTCGGAAGATGGTTCGGGAAGTTTCTCGCCTTTCTGTTCTTCAGCTTTACGTTCTTGCTCGCGGCTCTTGTGCTTCGAAACATTGGTGATTTCATGACGACTCAGATTCTTCCTGAAACACCGTTACAATACACGCATCTTCTCTTTCTATTTGTAGCTATCTTTGGTGTTAAGCTAGGATTAGAAGTTATCGGACGAGCATCTGAATTGTTTCTTCCATGGGTGATTTTCCTTTTGTTATTTCTGTTTGTCTCTCTAACTCCGAAATTTAAGCCGGAAAACCTACAGCCTGTATTTGAATTTGGATTTAAGCCGATTATTTCGACGTCACTTCCTTTTATTGGATCGCCATTTCTGGAGCTAGTTGTCATGCTGATGCTCTTCCCTTATGTCAACAATGTGAAAGAAGCAAAGAAAGGATTCTATCTCGGCACATTAATCGGTGGTGTTATTCTTACAGCAATTACTTTACTAAGCATTATCGTTATTGGTACTGATTTATCCGCATTGAATGCTTATCCGAGCTATGTGTTAGGAAAGAAGATCGAAATCGCTGGTTTCCTTGAAGGAGTCGAAATCATTGTCGCGGTCATTTGGATGATTACGATTTACTTCAAACTAGCTGTCTTACTCTATGCTTCTGCACTCGGAATCGCGCAAATTATAGAATTAAATGATTACAAGCCGCTCCTCTATCCGCTCGGAATGATTATGGTTGTCCTTTCGATTATCTCTTACCCGAACGTCGCCTACTTTCAAGAATTCATCGGGGAAATATGGTATTTATTCGCAGCAACTTTCGGGCTTTTTCTTCCATTTATCTACTGGATCGGTTCAGCGGTTAAGAAGCGCCGGGAGAAGAAAGCGTGACACTATTCAGCTACTAACAGCTCGGGTAGCGTCACGACTTTCTTTTTTCATTTTTCCAGGGGTTAAATGGGCAATAAGTACACCAATGATTGTAATGAGGGCTCCAATAAGCACGAAGGCTGTCGGCATTTCACCAAGCCAAATCCACGCAATTAGAAAAGCCGTCACAGGAGTTAAATACAACGAGCTTGTCGCCTCAGAAGCGCCAGAACGAGACGTCACATACGCCATCGCAAAGTATGGCAGAACCGTCGGGAAGATACCTAAATAAAGCACAGTCATGTTCACATAGTGAGAAGCTTCCGCAACCGCTTCCCATAAGCCAGGCGTAAAGATAAGCATCCACAACGTCCCTGCCCAAATTGTATACGTTGTGAAAGGAAGAAAGCCGTATTTCTTCAAATAATTCGTTTGAAAAACGAAATAAATACTTTCAGACACTGCCCCTAATAAAATAAACAACGTTCCAATATTAAATTGAAAATTCCCTCCACTTCCAAATGAAATGAAGCAAATCCCAATGAGGGCGACAATCCCTCCAATCCAACCAAACCAAGATAATTTATCCTTCAGGAACAAACTGGCAAAAGCCGCCGCAAAAATCGGTGTTGTCGAGACAATTACACTCGCCGTTCCTGCATTCACCATCGTTTCCCCGTAATTTAGCCCGATATGATAACCTGCAAACCCTAATCCACCAAGTAATAGAATAGCCGGAATATCTCTTCGCTTAGGAAGTTTCATCTTGACCATTAACGCAAAGACAAGCAGCCCAGCTGAACCGATTAACAGACGTAATAATGACAGATGTTCAGGTGTATATTCTTCTAACCCCACTCGTATGCCGGGAAATGCTGATCCCCACAATAGAATCGTTAAGGCGTGTGCGCAAATGATCCGAAAGTCCATTTCGTTTCCCTCCTTTTGCTATGCATCGTACCCTTGATTTGGTAAAATGTCTGCAACCAAATTGGATGTTTTCTAACCCAACCAATTTTATAAAAGGAGTCTTCAAATCGAATGAATTGGAAACCAACTAAGCAGGACAAAGCACCGATGTATGAGCAAATCATCAATTATATAAGAGAAAAAATCACAAATGGTGAATGGCCTGTTGGAAGCCGCCTTCCTTCTCAACGAAAACTAGCGGAACAGTTTTCGGTGAACCGAAGCACGGTTGTAACAGCGATGGAGGAGTTAGCTGCAGACGGCTTAATCGAAGGGAAGACAAGCCGCGGAACTATCGTTATTAATAATACGTGGACAATCCTCGCCGCAACACCCCCGCCCGATTGGAATGCCTATGTAAAGTCAGGAGCACATAAGCCTAACCGTCCAATTGTTCAAGAGATTAACCGCGTGGAAGCAGAGACAGAACTGATTCAACTCGGCAAAGGGGAAATCGCACCAGAACTATTCCCAACTGAAGAGTTCGCGAAGGTCCTCGGACTCGTTGCAGGACAAGTGCAATCACTCGGATATATGGAACCAAAGGGGCTGTTTCCTTTACGCCAAGCAATCAGTCATCATCTACAAACGATTGGGATTCACGCATCACCTGCTTCGATTCTTGTCGTTTCAGGCGCTCTGCAGGCTCTGCAATTGATTGCCATTGGCCTTCTGCACAAAGGCTCAACAATTCTTCTGGAAAAGCCGTCTTACCTGTATTCTGTCAATGTGTTTCAATCAGCAGGGATGCGGATGTTCGGTCTGCCTATGGATGAAAACGGAATATCACCACAACACATCTCTGAACAAAAAAGACAACGAAATGCAGCGATGTTATATACGAATCCTTCCTTTCAAAATCCAACAAGCATTTTGATGTCAGAGAAGCGACGGAAGCAGTTACTGCAGGTTTGTGAGGACGAACAACTCCCAATTGTTGAGGATGATGTGTATCGTGAATTGTGGCTCAACGCCCCACCTCCCGCTCCACTTAAGGCATATGATCGGAATGGACAAGTCTTATATGTCAGCAGCTTATCAAAGACGTTAGGCCCCGGCCTGCGGATCGGTTGGATTACTGGCCCTGAGCCAGTCATTGACAGGCTGGCAGATATTAAGATGCAAACAGATTACGGTTCAAGCTCCCTATCACAATGGACAGCAGCAGAATGGCTATCAAGCGGCTTATATGCAACACATCTTGACCACGTCAGAAAACAACTAAAGATTAGAAAGCAAACAGCAATTAAGGCTCTCGAAAAGCATGTAAATGGACTGGCAGAATGGCATGAACCCCAAGGAGGCTTCTTTATTTGGGTGAAAGCAACCTTCCCACTATCAATGGAAGCGTTATTTGAAGAAGCATTAGCACAAGGGGTACTCCTTTATCCGGGAACAATTTATGCAAGTGAGCAAACATTCCGCATCTCTTACTCATTTGCCTCCTTAGAAGACATTGAACAAGGAATTGAAATCATCGGAAATATTCTGAAGTGTTTCGCCCTTTGACATCTGCCTGACACAATACAGGTGTACATTAAGGGTGTAGGAAGTATCGAAGGAGGAAGAGAGATGAAAATAAAATTATTGAGCTTAGCAATCGGCGGACTGTTGGCACTTAACACAATGGGAGGAGCAGCATCTGCAGCAAATATCATTGCTGACACAAATACAGAGAAACCACAGCTAGAAGAGCGCGGCTTCCACCAAGGCATGAAGCAACACTTTGCCCGCGGAATGGGTATGAAAGGACAGCACGTGCAATTCCACAAAGAACATCTTCTTCAAAAAGCAAAAGAACTTGGCATTGAAACAGAAGGAAAGGAACTACAAGACGTAGCAAATGAAGTTCGTCAAGCTGCCATGAATACTGCAGCGAAGGAGCTTGGAATCGAAGTCGCTGATAAAACACCACAAGAACTCCATCAAGCAATCCATGAAGCAAAAATTCTCCAAGCAGCTGAAAAGCTTGGCGTAAAAACAGAAGGAAGAGAATTGAACGAGGTTATGGCTGACATTCACACAAACCATGCTGAAGAAGCACGTGAGATGGGATTGTTCGGCAAGATGAAACAGCACCGCATGAAAGGTCAGCACGGCAAAGGAATGGGCGGTTATTTTCAAAATCAATCATAAAAGTGTTACATAGAGGTTGCCCCAAGGGTTAACCTCTTTTCTTTTGAGTCAGCTCTTTTCGTTGTATACTTTTGTACAAGAGGTGTTTGACGATGAAAAAAATTCTAATTATTGAAGATGAAATCGCCATTTCTAGAGTGTTGAAAGCTTATCTTGAAAAAGCAAATTATGAAGCAACCATTGCCCATAATGGTGAAGAAGGCCTTCGCTTATTCCATGAAACTCCTCCGTCTCTCGTTCTATTAGATATTATGATGCCAGGAAAAGATGGCTGGGAAGTGCTAGAGGAAATACGCGAGGTCAGCTCTTGCCCTGTCATTATGCTGTCTGCCCTAGGTGAAGTTGACCATCGGCTTAACGGGCTTAACAGCGGCGCAGATGATTATATTACGAAGCCATTTGTAGCAGATGAAGTAATCGCTCGGGTAAATTCTGTGCTTCGACGCTCTGCTTATCTATTAGAACAAGAAGATGTTAAATATATTGGCAGTTTGAAAATGAACTACAAAGCGCATTCCGTCTCATTAAACGGCATTACCTTAACGCTCACGCCGCGAGATCTGTCACTACTTATCTACCTATCTCAACACCCGAACCAAACCTTTACGAGAGAACAGCTGATTGAAAATGTATGGGGGATTGATTATGAAGGAAGTGACCGCGCTGTCGATTTAGCGATAAAACGTATTCGAAAATCACTAGCGAACTGGCCTTCTTCAGAAGGTGAAATCAAAACCATTCGCGGATTGGGGTATCAACTAAGTGTTTACTAAACTAACTCACAAGCAATCCATGCTACGCTACTGGACCAACCGTTATTTGCTTACACTTTGTATCGGACTTGTCATTATCGGTTTCGTTTCTGTGCTTTGGATTCGCCATACAACACTTGAAAACCGTCTGAACCTAACCGAGATTCTAGCAGAAGAAATCGCAGACCGTGTAATTAATCAGAACGGAAGCATCCACTTCGGGCCCATTATGGACCGCGTTCTGGAGGAAAGACAAAAGCTGCTCAACCTTAACAGCGAACTAAACATCTATATTACAGACAATCACGGTAACCTATTTTTCAAAAAGCCAAAACAATTCCTCCCTTCTACTCAGCCTTTCATTGATACGGTCCTTCAGAACGAGGAACGCTTACAAAAGCTAAAAGCACGGAATGATATGGTATATGTTCAAAAGGTTCCGATTGAAAATGAAAACGGAAGACTTGGCTGGGTCATTACTGCCCAAACAAAAAGCAGCTTAACGGCAGTCAACCAAGAATATCGCTTACTTGCAATTCTCCTAATCAGTCTCGGCTTACTTGGCTGGGGTGTCATCTACTTCCTGCTACGGAAGCTCACAAAACCGATCGAAAAAGTCTCCAGTGCGGCGAAAGACATTCAAGTCGGCAACTACGACATTCAACTAACTGAATCCATGCCTGAAAAAGAACTAGATGAACTGATTCATTCATTTAAAGACATGTCACAACGCCTGCAGCAATTAGAAGACTTGCGTGCTGAGCTGTTAGCCAGCGTGACACATGAATTAAAGACACCTGTCACTTCAATCAGCGGTCTTATTCAAGCCTTGAAAGACGAGGTTGTAACAGGAGATGAAGCAAAGGAATTTCTCGATATTTCATTAAAAGAAGCAACCCGCTTACAGCACATGGTTCATGACTTACTGGAGTTCAACTCCTTTGCAGCTGGCTCTATTTCAATTCAAACCGAAACGCACAGTGTCAGCCAGCTTGTTAATGAAATTCTCTACCAATGGAACATGACAAACGAAGATAACAAAATCGAAACAGACGTGACACTCCCTAGTGAACCGATTTATGCTGAAGTTGATGCAAGCCGCCTTCAGCAGGTGCTCATTAACCTCTTTAAAAACGCTCAGCAAGCGATGGAAAACGAAGGCTACATTCATACGAAAATCCACAAGAAAAGTGAACAATACTTCTACATTGATATACAAGACAACGGACCAGGGATTCCAGAGGCTGAACAAAGCTTAATCTTTGAGCGTTTCTATCGCGGAGAAGCGAAGAAACACAAGGTACGTGGCTTAGGAATCGGCCTTCCATACAGTAAGCTTCTTGCAAAAGCAATGGGTGGCGATTTATTTCTATCTGAAACATCATCAGCCGGCACAACGTTTACAATTAAACTACCGTATACAAAAAAGCCTTAATGTTCGAGCTGAACATTAAGGCTTAAACTTTTTCTTATTTAACAGCAACTTGCTTGTTTAAGTTCAATGCACGATGAACTAATACAGCAAATTCTGATTGCTTTATTTTATCATGCGGTTTGAATGAACCGTCTGCATAGCCTGTAATAAGCTGCTGCTCAATCGCTACTGCTACTTCTGCGTAACCGCGATGTGAAGTATCGAAGTCGACAAATGTAAGCTGCTTGTCTGATTGACGTTCTTCATCAGCGAGCAATGTTTGAACGAGCATCATTGCTGCCTTCTCACGTGTTACATCATCTTTAGATGTGTAGGCTGTGTTATCAATAATCTTGCTGTTCTTTAATTTAGCAGCTGCTTGTGCATTAGAGAAGCCATTTTGTTTCAAAGATTGCTTCAGCATCTTAACAGCTTGTCCTTCTTGTAACTTTTCTTCAGGGTTGAAATTGTTTCCGTCGACAACTCCTAAACCTCTTAAGCTTTCAACGATTTCATAAGCCCAATGATTTTCATTATATTCAATTTTTGTATCTGCTACACCTTTTACTTGTTGAACAACTTGGCGTGCGCCAATGTAACGTGGCTGCCAATAGTAAGGGTTATTTATAGATGAGATTGTTACACCCTTTGTGCTTGAAGCATGAATGAACTTCCCATCTCCAAGATAAATCCCTGAATGTGAAGGACCGGACTTGTATGTTTCAAAGAAAACAATATCGCCCTTCTGCAAATCTTCCTTTGCAACAGCTTGTCCAACATTATATTGCTGAGAGGTTGTTCTTGGTAGCGAAATACCAGATTCATTATACACATGTCGTATGTATCCGCTACAATCAAATCCATTTGGTGTTGTTCCCCCAAACACATAAGGTACGCCCATGTATTTTTTCGAATTGCTGATGATATCTTCCACCGGGTTTTCTTCTGCCGATGCCATATTTGGTAGTGCTAATAACATTAGCCCCATACATAATGCTCGTGCTAATTTTTTACCCATCGTAAGACTCCTCCATAAACATGTTGTACGACCTATGATGTTTTTCTCTCTCTATGTTTACATAGACGCCTATAAGGGAAAAAGAAAATGTTGGTCTCTTTTCTCTCTTTTTCCACATTCATTATAGTAAAAATAACTCTATTAAAAAGAGGAAAGTTTCAATTAAGTTTGAAAGTTTTGTGACAATTTTAGGACCAGCTCATAAGGTCAAGTTTTAAGAAAAGAATGCTAAAAAAAGAAAGCCGCCAATGCAAAAACCTGCAATGACGGCTTTTTCTCAGCCTGTTCGGGTAACTTTCACTTTCTCATCTGGTATAAATAACAAACCAAGCTCATGATGCTCCCCTTCGAAAACAGCACTTTGAGCAAAACGCATTTCTCCGTTTAAGTCGACAACTTCCATTTTACAAAATGCAAGATTTAATTGAAGAGCTTCATAGAAGCCTTTTTCAGTGTTAACGGCTTGTCCGTTTACTTTTTGAATTCGTTCGCCAATTTGAACACCAAGCTTCTCAGCCGGTGACTTTGGAATAATGCCAGTAATGATGAGACCATCTTTTCTACTTGTAAATAGATTCGGCTGTTCATCATCTTTTCGCTTCTGTCTATACGTGATCCATTCACGACCAATAACTGCCACTGCAGCAGTTGCAACGGCTGCATATGACACCCAATAAGACGCTACTGCGATAAGTGCTAACAACATCGCAAGCCCCATTACCTGACGCCCCATTCGATTCACGACAACTGACGGCAATTCAGACGAGACGCGCTGATGAAAACCAACCGCAAACGGCACAAGCATGAAAGTATACGTCTCACCATTCCCCGCCGCAAAAACAGGCCACCATGGTAATTGGGTAATGCCATTATCAACAGGAATTAATAAAAAGAGCGGCAGCATCCATAATTTCTTTGCTTCATGAGCGCCGATCAGCTTTCCTCGTTTCCCTTTCGCTAATAATGGAGAAGTATTTCTCGCGCCGCTTCGTCTAATCAGAAAGGCCTCTGCTCCAACAAGTAAGACAAGCAGCACAGCAAGGTAAATATACGATGCGTTGCTTATTTGAAGAGCTTCTGCCCAGCTTTCATTTAACTGCGGCACAAGAAACACGACTAACAAGGCAAAGCTGACTGTGTATGCCGGTGAAAGCCAGCGTACTTGTGTCGTCAAAGCAAATAACAAGGAAAGTGCTCCCACCACAGTTAGAAACCCTTTCGAAATGGTTAGCCCAATTCCTAACGTAAGCACCGAACAAATAAGTCCAATCACAATACCAGGCAAAACCAACTGGATTAATTCCGTAACCGTATCGTGAACGCGAATATGGAAATCACGCCGTTCACGTTTCACACGCTTAAGACCGAGCAGCAAAGCCGCAATCAGAGCTCCGTAAAAAAAAGGATGCAAAAACAGCTTGCCGAACCCTTTCAATAGTTCAAACAACCAAACCTCCACGAACCGATTCACCTCCAATACTTTCACAAACACTCTATAAATCAAAAAAATATATCCGCAGTAGAACTACGGATATATTTCGACGAGGGTACGAGATTTCCTGCCGTTGTTCATAATGGGAAATCTTTCATGCCCTACTATTTTTTCTTCTGTACAAGCTTCAATGCGGTTTGAAGTTGTACATCATTCTTTTCTGATTGAACTGCTTTCATTACTTGCGCTTCAATTTTTCCTGCTGTTTCTTTATCAATTTGCCCTGTCACTGACAAGTCGTTTGCACGCTGAAATGCTTTTACAGCTGTTTCTGTTTCCTTGTTGAAATAACCGTCTGTTCTGCTTGGCTCGAATCCAAGACCTTTTAGCATAAGCTGTGCATTTTTCACTTTATCGTTATTGTCATCATACTTCAGCGCTTTTTCAATTTGCAGTGGATTTGAATAGAAATACTCCGGCTGCTTTACCTTCACTGTCGGTTCTACACCTTTTTTTGTGAATCCAGTTGCCATTTGGCGTTAACCATTTGAATAGAGTCAGCTTCAGGTTACTTCCATCTTCCATCGGAACCGCCTGTTGCACTGTTCCTTTACCGAATGACTGCACGCCGACAACTTCATAGCCGCCAGCCTCTTTCATCGCCCCTGCTAGGATTTCAGAAGCTGAAGCACTTCCTTTATCAATTAAGACAGAAATTGGATAGTCTTTCTTCTCTTTCAAAGATGAAAAATAGCGTTTCTTTTCACCATTTCGGTTTTCAATTTGCAAGTATGGCTTATCATCTGGAACGAATTGCTTTAACATCTCTTCCACACTTTGTAGATAGCCGCCCGGGTTACCGCGTACGTCGATGACTAAGCCAGTGATGCCTTTCTTCTCTAATGCTTTTAACTGTTTCTTAAAGTCATCTGCTGTATTTTCTGAAAAGCTAGTCACTTCAAGATACCCAATCTTTTCACCGTTCACGTCTTTCACAGAACTGTAGACCGTCTCAATTGGAATCTCATCACGCTTTACTTTCACGATAAGCGGCTCTGAAACACCTGCACGCTGGACTTCTAGCTTCGCTTCCGTACCTTTCTCACCGCGAATCTTTAACACAGCGTCATATAAATCAAGACCTTCTAAGCTTTCACCATCTACGCTTAAAATCTTATCATTCGGCTTCAAGCCTGCTTTCTCAGCTGGCGAACCTTTGAACGGTGAAACGATCGTCACTTTGCCATCGACCATGCTTACCTCAGCACCAATTCCTTCAAACGATGATTCAAGTGAATCAGTGAATTGCTTAGCAGTTTCTTTGTTCATATAGACAGAATACGGGTCCTCAAGCGTCTCAAGCATCCCTTGAATGGCGCCTTCAACCAATTGCTTCTCGTCTACTTCTTCGACATATGATTCGGAAATGAGACTCATTGCCCGGGTAATTTTTTCAGTACCTTGTTGAGCTTCCTCAGTAATTGTCGCTTGCTGGGAGCCTCCTTGGTTATCCATTGCAACCATTGGAACTTCACGGTCACCTGGATTTAGGAAAAGCATTGCGACTCCCGCTCCAATCGCTACAGAAAGCACCATCAGAAGCGCAACGATCCGTCCGCGAAATTTCATGTTTTTCACCTCTACCTCATAATTTCAAAAATAGGTGGCTCACACTTCTATCTTCTTCTCAGTTTGGCATACAAATGGTTGTTTTTATTCACTAAATTTTCCCTCTATTGCGAGAAAAAGCATCACACGTGCGAGTGCGATGCCTTTCCATAGACTACTATATGATGGGCTTGTTCGGTTTATGTGCGTTAAAAGTTAATGTATTTTCTAGCGTCCACAGCGTTGCTCTTCGAATAATTCCAAGAGCCTTCATGGAGCTCGAAATGTAAGTGAGGTCCTGTTGAGTGCCCAGTGTTCCCCATGTAACCAATTCGTTCACCTTTTTGCACAGCCTGCCCCTCAGATACTAGACGATTTTCCATATGCGCATACACCGTTGTATAAATTTTTCCGTCTACGTTGTGCGTAATGAACACAACATTCCCATAAGAGTTTGAGTAATAAGAACGGAACACAATTCCAGTGGCAGCAGCTACGATCGGAACATCACTTGCTGCCTTTCCGATATCAGTCCCTGCATGAAGCGTTCCCCAACGGCTACCGAAATTGGACGTGACAGGCCCATTTGCTGGGCGCATAAATGCTCCTGCAGTAACAGCTGGGGTTTGACCGCCGCTGCTTGTATGACTACTACTGCTGCTACCGTTATTCTTATTCTTTGCTTGCTGTGCTGCTCGTCTGCGCTCTTCTTCAAGACGACGCTGTTCCGCTTCCCATTGCTCTAATAAACGCTGCTGGTAAGCTTGTTGGTTATCTAAAATTTGCTTCTGCTCATTCATTGAAAGAATTTCTTTTTCAATATCTTTCTCTTTTTCTTTCAGCTGAGCCATAATTTGATTCTTCTGCTCTTTCTGCTGTTCAAGCTGAGCTTTCAATTGTTCTTGTTCTTTAAGCTTATTCTCAAGTTCTTCTAATTTGTTTGATACTTCTTCTTTCTTCTTCTCGACAAGCGCTTTTTCTTCCATATGCTGCTTTAGAATTTCTTTGTCCTGCTGCATAATAGCTGACACTGCACCTGCGCGGTCAACGAAATCTGAGAAGCTCTGTGCTCCAAGTAAGACATCTAAGTAGCTGACCATTCCACCACTTTCTTGCAATGAACGTGCTCGGTCTTTTAGAAGTGCGTCACGCTTTTTAATCCGTTTCTTTAGCACTTCAATTTCATCTTTCAACTGTGCGATTTGATGCTTTGTTTGCTTAATATCTTTTTCGTTCTGACGGATGTTTTCTTTCGTTTCTCCAACCGCCATGTCGATTCTTTTCATTTCTTCAGCAAGCTGCTGTTGCTCCTGCTCGATTTTATTTAATTGCTGTTTGGCTGCTTTTTCATCTTGTTCAATGTTTGAGCGCTTTTCCTGGATCGATTTTATATTATTCTCATATTGATTAGCAGAGGCGTCGTATGTAGCCCCGAAGACCCCTGAACTAAAAATAGCTGCTGATACTAACACCTTCAACATTCTCTCTCTGGCCAACACCGCGCTTCCCCTTTCTACTGCTTTCTCACATATAAAATTTTAAACTCTTAAGAACTTACGGACAGACATCAAGCTTCCCCATACACCAATCAAAGCCCCGATTCCAAGCAAAATACCTGCAAGCTGGAATGCATACGGATTGAATGGCAAGAGGTGCAAGAATGACTCCTGTAATTTCGGATTTAATAGCTTATATACATAATCATAACTTGTTAACAACAACGTAATTGGAATAATAGAGCCTAAGATGCCGAGCATTAAGCCTTCTACAAAGAACGGCCAGCGGATAAACCAATTCGTTGCCCCAACAAGCTTCATAATCTCAATTTCTCTTCTTCGCGCTACAATTGTTATTTTAATTGTATTAGAGATTAAGAACATCGCTGTGAACATTAGACCGATAATTAAACCGATTCCAATATTCCGAGCAACCGTCAGGACTTTAAACAAGCGTTCAACTGTTTCCTGCCCATAATTTACTTTAGTAGCAAATTGATATTTGTCAATCTTTTTTGCAACTTTCTTTGTATCTAGCTGCGGATTATTTGTCTGAACGACAAGCACATCATTCAGAGGATTCTCTTCTTTCAACGACTCGAAAGCTTTTCCCTCGTCTCCCAAACTACTAATAATCGAGTTCAGTTCTTGTTCCTTCGAGACATATTGAACGTCTTTCACCTGTGGTATTTGTTCAATCTTCTGCTGCAGCGCTTCTTGTTGTTGTTCTGAAGCGGTTAGATCTATATGAACGCGAATTTCTACATCTTTTTCAATCGTATTCGCCATTTCATTCAAATTCATCATAATAATGAGAAATGTGCCTACTAATACTAATGTTACCGTGACTGCACTAACAGATGCAAATGTCATCCAGCCATTTCTCGTAATATTTTTCATACCTTCTCTAAAATGTCGAAATAATGTTCTAATCTTCATAGCCGTAATCACCTCGAAGTTCGTCTCGAACGATCCGGCCGCTTTCAATGGCAATTACACGCTTTCGAATCCGATTTACAATCTCTCGATTATGCGTTGCCATCACCACAGTTGTGCCACGATTATTAATTTCCTCGAAAATTTTCATAATCTCCCATGACGTTTCCGGATCTAAGTTTCCTGTCGGTTCATCTGCAATCATTACCTTAGGATAGTTAATAATCGAGCGAGCAATCGATACACGCTGTTGCTCACCGCCTGATAGTTCGTCAGGAAGAAAGCGGGCTTTGTGCTTTAAGCGCACCAAGTCAAGCACTTCCATTACACGAGTCTTAATATGTTTTGGACTTTCTTCTGTCACCTCTAAGGCAAACGCGATATTTTCATAGACTGTAAGCTTTGGAAGCAGCTTAAAGTCTTGAAACACAACTCCAATATTTCGGCGCAGGTATGGAACCTTCTTTTCCTTTAATTTCGTTAAGTCGATTCCATTAATTGTGATAATGCCCTCAGATGGCTTCTCTTCTCGATAAATCATCTTAATAAAAGTTGACTTCCCAGCACCACTAGGACCGACCACATAAACGAATTCACCTTGCCGAATTTGTACATCAATACCATTTACCGCAATCACACCATTGGGGTACTGCTTAAAAACCCCTTTCATTTCTATCATAATGATCACCAAGACCTTTTGATTTTTCTGTTCGTGAAAATAGACATAGCTTGCCAACCAAACTCTAAGCCCCAGTCGTGGAGCTTAGGCTGGACTGGCGTTACAACATTTAACGCTATATTGTAAGATACGAATCTTAACATGTTCATTTCAAATTATGTACTGTAAACTGATAGGCATTCTCATACTTCGACTTAAACTGCCAATGTCCAATTACTATAACGGCCAAAAACTGCACATGTTTACACAGTTTTTATTATAACATCAAATTTTACTGTTTTTCGAAGAAAAATATGTTACTCATTCTAATTCTTTTCGAAATATGGTGAAAATGTGAAAAAAGGAAAGCGCGCGAAGACTTCAAAACAGCTATTCGCACAAAAAAGAGCATTTATGTCGAAAAGCGAAGAAAGGCGTTTAGGCTGTCCGATTGTTGGAGCCTTTTCACAGAGAAAGCCGCTCTTTGCTTTCGGCGTGAAAAGGTGAAACAATTCGCGCAGCCTGCCTTTCGCAGCTAGACATCCGCGAAAAGCGGAGGCGGGCCGCCCAGAAATATTGTTTGCTGGAGCCTTCACACATAGAGGCGCTTTTTGCCTCGGAGCATTAATAGGAACGTCGGTTAAGAACGAAACATCCTATTTCAACACCGACGCTAGCACGTCCTGTGCGTCGGAAGCAACACAAATTCCTGCCCGACACAACTAAGTGCGTCACGTCCTGTGACAACGCCTGCACTAGCACATCCTGTGCGTCGAAGGCGTTCAGGCTGTCCGATTGCTCTAGGCCTCTCACAAAATAAAAAGACTCCCTGAAATTCAGGAAGCCTTTGTCTCATTCACTTACTTTTTCTCAGCTAACCAAGCAGCAACTTTCTCTGCATCTTCACCTTGAAGAAGACCTGCTGGCATTGAGCCTTGTCCATTTTGGATGATGCTCATGATATCATCTTTTGATAAACGAGAGCCTGCATCTGCTAATTTTGGACCTACGCCGCCTTCAAGATTTTGACCGTGACAGCTAGCACAGCTTTGTTGGTAGACTTCTTCTGCACCGGCAGTATCTACAGCACCGCCTTCGCCTTCAGTACCTTCAGCTGGCTCTTCTGCTGGTTGCTCCTCTGCTGGCTGTTCTTCTGCTGGTTGCTCAGCTGGTTCTTCTGACGCGTTATTTTCGCCACCGCCGCCACAAGCACCAAGAACTAATGCCGAGCCAAACAACATAGCTAGTAACTTCTTCTTCATTAACGACTCCCCCTTACAAGGTTTTTTGACAAGTTCAGACTGATAACAAGCATGTTTATCCAGCCTGACAAAAGTGTACCATTAAAATTATGTACACTACTTCATTATAACCAAATTATTCCCGTTTAAAACCCTCACCTAACACTTCGGATGCATCCATAACAATCACAAAAGCAGAGCTATCAATACTTTTAACAAGTTGTTTCAATTTTGTGAACTCACTTTGTTCAACGACACACATCAAAACTGGACGCTCATCGTCTGTATAACCGCCCTGCGCAGAGATCCTCGTTACCCCTCGGTCTATTTTCTCTAAGACGCCTTTTCGTACTTCAGGCTCACGATCTGTAATGATAAGTGCCATCTTCGAACGTCCAAACCCAACCTGGACAATATCAATTGTTTTACTTGTTACGAATAGTCCGATTAATGCATACAGTGCCTGCTCTACATTAAAGACAAACGCTGATGTTGTGACCGTAATACCATCAATAAGCGCTACACAAGCACCTAAGGAAATGCCTGTATACTTATGTAAAATTGCGGCTAAAATTGCCACACCACCTGTGGACCCATTCCCTCTAAATACCATTCCTAAACCTAAACCAATTCCAATCCCGCCAAACAAAGCACCTAGAAGCGGTTCGGTCGTTAATGGCTCAATATTTCTCGACAAATAAACGAAAAATGGCAAAGCAAACGTCCCAAGCAATGACTTCGCACCAAAAGCGAGACCTAACGTAAGCAAGGCAAGAAAGAATAACGGCACATTTACCGCAGCCTGAAAGATCGCCGGCTCCCAGCCGAATACAGCATCCAAAATAATACTTATCCCGCTAATACCACCAGAGGCAATCTTATTCGGAAGTAAAAATAAGTTAAAAGCAAGCGCCATTATGCATGAGCCAATTAACACATACGCATAGCTTATTACCATCGTTAAAATACGATTCGGCTCCTGCCTTTTATATTTTTTCATCATCATAAACCAGCCCCCGCTTTCTGAAAAAAATAGAAAAATTTAAACCGATAACATCATAACTTCGAAAGTATATCACGGGGTATTTTCACTGTAAACGAAACTAAAATAACGCGTTAACAAGCTAAATGAGCACTGTATTAGCGCATTTCTCTACTAGGATAAGCAGCAGCTTGGCAGTTCATGCACAGAAAATTCCACTAAAAAGAGGATGACGATAATCGTCACCCTCTTTGCGAACATGTTATGCATTTATTCGTGAACGTAAATAAGCGTCGATGAACATTTCAAGGTCGCCGTCCATAACTGCTTGCGTGTTTCCAACCTCAACATTTGTACGATGGTCTTTAACCATTGAATAAGGGTGGAACACATAGGAACGAATCTGACTTCCCCAGCCGATCTCTTTCTGTTCACCACGAATTTCAGCAAGCTCTTGTTCTTGCTCTTCAATCCGCTTCTGATATAACTTCGCTTTTAACATTTTCATCGCGCGATCACGGTTTTTAATTTGTGAGCGTTCAGACTGACATGTCACGATCACATTCGTCGGCGTATGCGTAATCCGAACCGCTGAATCCGTCGTATTTACGTGCTGTCCGCCTGCTCCGCTGGCACGGTACGTGTCGATCTTCAAATCCTCTGTGCGAATATCGATTTCAATTTCATCATTGAACTCAGGCATCACTTCACACGAAACGAACGATGTATGACGGCGGCCTGATGAATCAAATGGTGAAATACGCACAAGGCGATGAACACCTTTTTCCGCTTTCAAATAGCCATACGCATTGTGACCTTTAATAAGAAGCGTCACACTCTTCACCCCTGCTTCATCGCCAGGAAGGTAGTCAAGTGTCTCAACCTTAAAGCCTTTACGCTCACCCCAGCGAGAATACATCCGCAGAAGCATGGAAGCCCAGTCTTGAGACTCCGTACCGCCTGCGCCAGGATGAAGCTCCAGAATGGCATTATTTTTATCGTAAGGCTCACTTAACAATAAGTTCAGTTCAAACTGATTCAAGCCTTTCGCTAAATCTTTAATCTCTTCTTCCAGCTCAGCACGTAAGTCTTCATCATGCTCTTCCTTCACAAGCTCATAAGAAACTTCAAGGTTTTCATAGCGCTCCTGTAAGTCTTGGAATGAATGAGCCGAATCCTTCAATGCATTCACTTCACCAATCACTTTCTGAGCCGAATCCTGGTCATCCCAAAATGACGGCTCCGCCATTACTCCTTCAAGCTCCGCGATCCGCGCCTTCTTCGTATCGAGGTCAAAGAGACCCCCTAAAGTCCGCTAAACGCTTAGCCATTTTCTCAAGTTCTTGTTTAATTTCAACAAGTTCCATATTGCTCACCTCGTAGAATGTCTTTGTTAAATTAATAGTACCCCGGTCTTAACGTCCGTGACACTGCTTATATTTCTTGCCGCTTCCGCATGGGCAAGGGTCGTTTCGGCCGACTTCGTCTTTCTTAACGAATGGCTTGCGTTTCTTTGTTTCTTCGTCTTGCTTCGGATTGACCGCTTGTCCTTCTGCAACCTTCTCACGTTGAAGGTTATTTTGAATTTGCGCTTTCATGACGTATTTTGTGACATCTTCTTCAATCGTCGCGATCATATTCTCGAACATTGAGAAACCTTCCATTTGATACTCGCGCAGCGGATCATTTTGACCGTAAGCGCGCAGGTGAATACCTTGACGCAGCTGGTCCATCGCATCAATATGGTCCATCCACTTCGTATCGACTACACGAAGAACGATTACTTTTTCAAATTCACGCATTTGTTCAGGACCAAACGCTTCTTCTTTCTCATCATATTTTGCATGCACTTTCTCTATGATAAGCTCAAGAATTTCTTCCTGTACTTTACCTGCAAGGTCGTTTTTGCTTAACGCACCTTCCTCAAGCACATTTAAGTTAATGTAATCAACAATGGCATCAATATCCCATTCTTCTTCCACTTTATCCTGCGGCGTATGAATATCGACTACACGTTCAATCGCAGACTTCATCATTCCTTCGACAATCTCACGTAAATTGTCGGAATCAAGCACATTGTAACGCTGGTCATAAATGACGTCACGCTGTTGGCGCAGAACATCATCATATTGAAGCAACGTTTTACGCGCATCAAAGTTATTTCCTTCAACACGTTTTTGCGCTGACTCAACCGCACGGGATACGAGCTTACTTTCAATCGGCTGGTCATCCTCCATGCCCAAACGCTCCATCATCGAACGCATATTATCAGAACCGAAACGGCGCATCAATTCATCTTCCATTGATAGATAGAATACAGACATACCTGGGTCACCTTGACGACCGGCACGACCACGGAGCTGGTTATCAATCCGGCGACTTTCATGGCGCTCGGTACCAATAACCGCAAGGCCGCCTACATCAATTACACCTTCGCCAAGCTTGATATCTGTACCACGTCCGGCCATATTCGTCGCAATCGTTACCGCACCTTTTTGCCCTGCGTTCTCAATGATATCGGCTTCTTTTTCATGGTTTTTCGCGTTCAGAACGTGATGTGGAATCCCTTTCTTCTTCAAGTAACGAGAAATCAATTCTGAAGTTTCGATATTTACCGTACCGACAAGAATTGGCTGCCCATTGCTGTGACGCTCTGCAATATCCTCTACAACGGCACGGAACTTGCCATCCATCGTCTTATAGATCAAATCAGGACGGTCATTACGCGCAATCGGCTTGTTTGTCGGAATTACAACAACACTCATATTGTAAATGTTACGGAACTCTTCTTCCTCAGTCTTCGCCGTACCTGTCATACCCGACAGCTTGTCATACATACGGAAATAGTTCTGGAACGTAATGGTCGCAAGTGTCATACTTTCGTTTTGAATTTGCAGACCTTCCTTCGCCTCAATCGCCTGGTGAAGACCATCGCTGTAGCGACGCCCTTTCATCATCCGGCCTGTAAATTGGTCAACGATTACAATTTCGCCATCCTGCACGACATAATCGGCATCACGATGCATGCTGACGTGAGCCTTTAATGCCTGATTAATGTGATGGGTAAGCTGCACATGGCTTATGTCAAACAAGTTATCAATTTTAAACGCACGCTCAGCCTTGTTAATTCCTTCTTCCGTCAGCTGAACATTCTTCGTCTTCTCATCATACGTATAATCGTCCTCACGCTTTAGCGTACGAACAAACCCATTTGCTTGATGATAAAGGTTCGCAGACTTCTTCGCAGACCCGGAGATAATTAATGGTGTACGAGCTTCATCAACTAAGATGGAGTCAACCTCATCAATAATCGCAAAATGGAGCGGGCGCTGAACCATTTGTTCCTTATACAGCACCATGTTGTCACGCAAGTAATCGAACCCAAATTCATTGTTCGTTCCATACGTGATATCACACTCATATGCTTCCTTCTTCTCTTCACGTGACATGCTGTTTAGGTTCAAACCAACCGTCAAGCCAAGAAAGTCATATAATTGACCCATTTCTTCCGCATCACGGCTTGCAAGGTATTCATTGACCGTAATAATGTGCACACCTTTGCCTGTTAACGCATTTAAATAGGCTGGCATTGTAGACGCCAACGTTTTACCTTCACCTGTTTTCATCTCTGAAATGTTACCTTCATGCAGCGCCACAGCACCCATCAGCTGTACTGGATAAGGACGCATACCAAGAACGCGTGTAGACGCCTCACGTACAAGCGCATACGCTTCTGGCATAATCTTATCAAGTGATTCACCTTTTTGAACGCGCTCCTTATATTCAGCTGTCTTTGCCTTCAGCTCATCATCAGACAGCTTTTCCATTTCAGCTCCTAGCGCTTCAACGTCCTCTACAACCTTCTGCATACGATTCAATTGGCGTTGATTGCCGTCACCAAACATTTTTTTCAGGATTCCAATCATATCTGAACGCTCCCCTGCTTTCTATAGTGGACAAAGGGCGGAGCTCCACGCTCTCACCGATTTTATTAGAATTTCCGCTTACCCCTCAATTAGGGTAAACGCTCTGAGCTAAATTTCACATCTATTCGTAAAACTTGGCACCCCACCAAGTTATAAAAAAAATAAAGCCTCTATATCGAAAGCCTTCGTTTTATCTAAAAGTTCTATGACAGTCCATATTATATAATAACATTTTCCTTTAACGCATTCTACTCAACCCTGTTTTAATGTAGGGATTAAAAAAAGTCATGCCCCTAAAAGCATGACCCTAACCAAGATTAACCTTTAATATCAATATTATGACCAGAAGTTGGATGTGGAGCGGATTTCTGCATCATTTCAACCATTGCATTCCCTTGCTGCTCAGCAACATTCATCGTCTTCTTCTTTAATGCAACATCTACTTGGCTGTTCGCATTCATCTGGCTCATTGCCATCGAAGCACCTGCAACATTCATCGTAAAACCTCCCTCTATCCTTCTTACTACTACCTTACCATTTAAATGTAAATTTTTATAGAATATTTATGAAAAGTTTATTAATTGCTTTAATCTGCCTCATTGGAGATCAGAGGCTTAGGATTATTTTCGATAACCGGAAATCTCATTAGAAATTTGGTGCCTTCATCTACCTTACTGTCAATATGTAAATCACCATTCATCGCATCGATAATACTGAAAACGACCATCATTCCAAGACCTGTTCCCTTCTCTTTCGTTGAGTAGAAAGGTTCTCCAAGCCGCTCTAGCTTCTCTTTGTCCATCCCGATTCCTTCGTCTTGGATTAGTACGTAAACATTGTCAGATTCTCTCGAAATGGCTAAGTCAATATTCCCACCTCTAGGCATTGCTTCGACACAGTTCTTCAAAATATTTGTTAAGCATTGCTGAAAGGTTTGGGCCTGCCCGACAATGACACACGAGCATTCTGATGGACCTGCATTTAAACGAACATCTACGCCATGCATATTGGCATAAGGCTTCATAATTGAACAGCAGCGAACAACTTCATTTGCAATATTCAATTGTTCAGGCTTTTCAATACCAGGCTTCGCGAATGAAAGATAATTCGTAATAATCCGCTCCGCATTATCAACCTCATCAAGTGCCAGTTGAATGAATTCCTCTCTCTTATTCTCCGGCAAACCCTTTTGCTTCAATAACTGGACAAACCCTCTTGTGACCGTCAATGGGTTGCGAATCTCATGGGCAAACGAAGCTGCCAAATCACTAACAACCTGCCGTTTTTCAGCTTGTTTTACCTGCTCTTGAACTTTGATATTTGACTTCATCCGTTCAATAAAGTGAAGGGTCAATAATAAACCTGCCGTTTGAAAGAAAAACACTTGGACCGTAAATAAACTTAGCACTCGGTTCATTTCATAGAAAAGTGGAAAGTAAATCAGCATCGCGACTGGTTTTAAGATAGATAATGAAAAGACAATAATGGCTTTCTGCTTCAATCCCCGCTTCTTAAAGTTCGGCTCGACATACAAGAGCATTGCAAACAAGACAACATTAACAAGTATCGCGATGTACACACCGTCTCCACCCATATATAAACGAAACGCAACTAACACAGAGAACAAAATACTTCCAGGCACACGTCCTAAATACAAAAACACAAAGATAAACGGAATTTGGCGCAAATCAAACGCGTGCCCCGGAATAATCATGATCGGAAAAGACATACACAGCAGCATTACTCCACTGCTAATGAGAACTGCAAGCAGCTTTCCCTGTCTATATAAACGCGTTTTATCTGCTAAATACAGTTGATAAACAAACAACGGTAACAATATGAATAATAGATTAATAAGAAGGTTACTAATATGGGTTCACCCCTCTTTCCACCGCTATTCAACCTTTACTTTAGCATGAACCACATTGGCATTTCTAGGTATTTCGAACTTAAAAATAATATAAAAAGCGCAACCCAAAGTGGATTGCGCTTAGACTGCCGAAAAACTCAGTCAAAACAGTTAAGATGAAGCATTGGAACAGTCTTCGAAAGGTATATTAGCTAGGCTCAATCAAGCCATATTTTCCGTCTCTTCTGCGATAAACAACGTTTGTATTGTTTGTTTCAGAATTTGTAAAGACGAAGAAGCTATGACCTAACATATTCATTTGAAGAATGGCTTCCTCAGAATCCATTGGCTTAAGGTTGAAACGCTTTGTACGTACAACATCTGCGCCTTCTTCTTCCTCAAGCAATTCATCACGCGCTTCTTTTTCCAATTCTGCAAACACATATTTCGGAGAATTGCCATCTTGACGGAACTTGCGGTTTACTCTCGTCTTATGCTTACGGATTTGACGCTCTAACTTATT
Source organism: Bacillus tianshenii (assembly GCA_020524525.2). Taxonomy (NCBI): domain Bacteria; kingdom Bacillati; phylum Bacillota; class Bacilli; order Caryophanales; family Bacillaceae; genus Sutcliffiella; species Sutcliffiella tianshenii. The sequence continues at coordinate 2,964,781 of CP129018.1, forward strand.
TACAACAAGGTCAATCGCTGCATACATATCTACATGTGTTTCCTCAGCACGCAATAGAAGCTGAGACATCGGAATTGTAACCTCAATTTTCTGCTCTGTATGAACACTTAAATTAACATGCACTTCAGATGTAGGAGGCGTATCAAAATAACGCTCTAGTTTTCCAATCTTCTTCTCAATATACTCACGCAATGCGGGAGTAACAGTGATATTTTCGCCACGAATATTATAATTCATAAACTTACCCCTCCTTGTTTCTATGTACTACTATATTTCTACAATTCCCTTTTAAAACCCTGCTTAAACAGGAGAAAATTTTGTCGAAATTGTGGAAGTAAAAATCCCCAGACACAAAACATGAGTCTAGGGAGGTTTATTAGCTTTTTCTGTCAAGGAACATTCCATCGTTATTTACTTTGTCATATGGGTTAGAGTACCGCTGATTTTTCACTTTTCTTGCTTTCAGCTTCTTCAATTCCTGATCGAACTGTCCTTTATGCTTTTCCATAAGCACATTAATTTCGCTTTGATAATGAACAATTTTCTGAGCGATTTGTTGTTCTTGTTCATTTTTAGGTTTCCCTACGCGATTTATAATTAATTGCCTCTGGTCTAACAACTTATGCACATCTTCGACAGATTTCCCTTCTTCGTCGGAGAAACTGCCTTTTAGCAGCTTAACAAGCTCTTCGGAATTCTGTAGTAATTTAACCAAGTATTCCATTATGCCTGCCCAGTTTTCTTAAATTCTTGCTTTCGGAGCTCAAGTATAATCTGTTTCCACGTATCTCTGAACTCCGTCACATACCCTTCTGCTTCTTCTAAAATTTCAAGGCTGTTCTTCGTATTTGCTTCTACCAATCTTCTATAGATGTAATCATACATCTGCAGCATATTTTGAGCGACTTCTTGCTTCGTATCCAGCGTCACCATCAGCTCATTAATAATATCTTGAGCCTTTAGTAAATTTGTATTTCTTCCTTGGATATCTTGCTTTTCCATCGCAATTTTTGCTTGTTTAATAAATTTAATACAACCATTATATAACATTAACGTGAGCTCACCTGGTGAAGCCGTATTGACTGAGTTACTTTTATATTTTTGATAAGCTTGTGTATTGGACATAGTGCTTACGCTCCCTTAAAAACCTATTTGTTACTGGCCGCCGCCCATACCTAACTGGGACATGAGCTGTGCTGATTGCTGATTCATGCGCTGCATCGCTTTCTCCATCGCATTGAATTGGTCCCATAAGCGCTCTTCAATCATTTTCAAACGACGCTCATAAGAATCGATGTTGTCGTCTAGCCTTAAGATTTGCTTACCAATCGTATGACCATGGTTCGTTAAAGACCCTTGGCTGCCAGCTTTCTCTCTTACCTTATCCATCGTCTCATCCAATGAATCTCTTAAGCGTCGAGCAATACCTTTTTCACTATATGTGTCTCCTTCTGCCATAAATAATTCATAAATAGCTTCTGGATCCTTTTCAATTGCCTTTTTCAACTTTGCTTCATCAAGCTCTAGCTTCCCGTGTTCTAAATAATTTTTCGATGTTGTTATCCCAATTTCAGCTAATTGGTTATAATCCGAATTCGTTGTACTTGCACTTACTTCTGTGTATATATCCTGTCTTAACTTATTCATTCCACTTGAAAGAACACTATCACGACGCAACAAACCAGACTTCGCCTTTTCTTCCCAATCTTCAATTTCTTTCTCAGACATATTTGCCTTCTGCTCATCAGTAAGCGGCTTGAAAGAGCGGTAATTTTCCTCAGTAAGCTTGCCGTTAACTTTACCAATCATTTCATTGTATTTGTCTACAAAGGATTTGATTGTGTCAAAGATGCCTTCTGTGTCTGTTTTGGAACTTATGTTGACTGGATCTGTGAATTTTGATTTTAAATCTATTGTGACATCATTGATTGTGAAATTGTTTGACTTACGTGTAGTTGTTAATCCGTTCACCGTAAAGCTTGCGTCTAGACCATCCGAATACGAACCATTTCCAGTTATTGAATCGTAAGGAACAGATGGGTCCATGTTAAGAATATTTGTAAAAAAAGAAGAATTGGCATCTTCAGGATCACCGGGGTCTAAACCAGTAGTGATACTCTCAGTAAATTGAATTTCAGTTTCTGTGCCAAGATCCCCAGTCTCGGTCCTAGTAGCTACTACCCTTTGAGTTCCTTCATCATAAAACATATTAACCCCAGCATTAGAACTATTAATTTCTTCAAACATTTTGTTTAAAGATGTAGAGCCTGAGAATTTAAAACCACCGTCTACTGATTGTCTCGTACCGTCTGCTTTATTTGTTTCGATATTGAAGGAAAGGTAGTTATGATCATAAGTTACAGAAAACTCACTTCCAGCTGCTAATTCTTCCCCAAATTCTAATAACCCTGTCTCAGTATTTAAAAACACTCTATCTGCTTTTGTTGCAGCATCATATCCGTCCCAGGTCGTCTTATCAGTTACAATTGTATAATTTTTTGATGTAGTTGGTGAAGATGGAACTGTTGGATCATTAGGTGTTGTTACTGAAATAGTATCATCAGCTCCAATACCACTCACTGCTCCTTTAGATAATTGAAATTTCTTCATCGTTGAATCATCCGGAACTGTAAAACCTTCTTCAATACCTGATTCTTGCTTCCAAAAGCCTAGTAAAGGATCAGTTGGTGATTGGAATTGTGACCATAAACTTTTACTAGGATCAATACTTCCTATACTACTACTACTCATCAAACGAGCTGGCTTAGCCAATTGTGAAACATTCTCTAATGTAAAAGAAACATCTCCCTTACCTGCCGCTACTGTAGCTGAAACTAAATCTTCATTAGAAGAGGTCACCGTTCGTTTCAACATATTTGCTTGTCGAGAAATTCCATCGAAAATAAATTGATCGAATTCTTTTAATAACTTACTCATTTCACGGTACTCGCTTCGTTGCCATTCAAAGGTTTGCTTGTCTGCCTTTAACCGATCTAATGGAAGCCTTCTTGCTTGCATCATTGAATCGACAATACTTTGTGTATCCATACCACTGGCTAGACCTGTGAATTTAATTGACTCCATTGCATAGCCTCCTTGCAAAATGGTTTATATTTAATGCATCATTATATTTAACCTTAAACTATCCTTAATATCGGAAGGTTTCTTAAAGTTTCCATATAAAAAAGGAAAAGACAAAAAAAGAAAACTCGGCAATCGCCAAGTCTACTTGAAAACATCATTAAATTTTCTCATCTATTATAAGGCCCATAAATTCCCACATACGACCCATCATATCAAGAAACTTTTCAGGAGGAACTTCGCGGACAACTTCCTTCGTTCCTTGATCAACTACTTGCACGTAATACCTATCTGTTTTTTCATGTAACTTAAAGCTAAGTGTAGTATAACTTGCTTCAGCAAGTTTGTTTAGTTCCTCCACTTGCTTACGTAGTACCTCTTTGCTTACCGACAGCTCATTACTTTGTTGCTTTTCTTGATTACCGAGATAAATAATATTTTCAACTTTAGTACTTTTTGCTTGAGAGACAGCATTGTTCGACCCAATATTAGTGATTTGCTTGGTGTTAGGGTAATTAGCTAACAAATAGGTATTGTTAGATGCCTGAGTAACCATTCCATCACCTCATCATTTTCGAAATACCGTTATTTCATACTATATCGGCCTTCTTTTTTATTATTTTATGGGTCGATCTTCTTAAAGTTGATAATTTTCTTACAAATTTATTTTTGTATCACTTTTTTAACCGCAGCAATGACTGATTCCACATCACCTGTGCTCATTTTAGGAAACAACGGCAAGGTAAGCGCTGTTTCATACCAATTTTCTGCAATTGGGTAGTCTCCTTTTTGGTAGCCAAGCTGCTGATAATAAGGCTGTAAATGCACGGGGATATAGTGAACATGAACACCTATATTTTCTGCCCGCAAAGCATCAAAAATCTCTCGACGAGACATGCTTAACTTATCTAACTCAAGCTTTAGCATATATAAATGCCAACTCGAATCTCCATCTGGATGCTGATAAGGAGGTTGGACACCTTCAAGTTCTTGAAATGCTTCTGTATACATTGCAGCCCACTTTCTACGTAAATCTACAAAGGTGTCTAATCGTTTTAATTGAGAAACTCCAAGTGCAGCTTGGAGGTCTGTCATCCGGTAATTCATACCTAAATCATGCATTTCATAATACCAAGGCCCTTCATCCTTGAGCATCTTATCCTTCGTAATTCCATGAGAGCGAAATAATCTAAGCTTCTCTGCATGTTCTGCATTATTCGTTACAATCATTCCGCCTTCTGCAGTTGTAATGTGCTTAACAGGATGAAAGCTGAACATCGTCATATCAGCTTGTGTACCAACTTTCTTCCCTTTGTACTCAGCGCCGATTGAATGTGCAGCGTCTTCGATAAAGACTAATTGATTAGCATGACAGATTTCTTTAATACGATCCAAGTCAGCCGGTTGTCCCGTATAATCAACAGCTATTACAGCTTTTGTTCTGCTTGTTATTTTCTTTGCAATTTCATCTGGAGAAATATTATAAGTGTGTTGATCAATATCAGCGAAAACAGGCTTTCCACCAGCATAAAGGATACTATTACTAGTCGCGACAAACGTCATTGGTGTCGTAATCACTTCATCGCCTTCGTTAATACCTGCAGCATAGCAAGCACCGTGAAGCGCCGCTGTTCCATTACAAAAGGCCACAGCATATGTTGCACCGACATAATCTGCAACCGCTTGTTCAAACTCTTCTATCTTTGGTCCTTGAGTAATAAACGGACTTTTCAATGTTTCTAAGACAGACTGAATATCTTCCTCATCAAGCCATTGTTGTCCATAAGGAAGAAAATCTTCTCTTACAGGCTTACCTCCGTGAATTGCTAACAATTATTATTCCTCCCTCTGTAAAAAGAAGCCACCTCTTAGTCGAGATGACCTTCCTTAATCCATTCTTCTGTACGTTTAATCCCTTCTTCTAACGTTACTTGTGGTTCCCAATTCAATAGATGTTTTGCTTTTTCATAGTTACATAGAAGCTTCTGGATTTCACTTTGGGGATGGATATGTTCAACATGCTGAATTCTTGTTTCATCTTCTACAATTAATTTTGCTAAATCATTCACCGTAATATCTCGGCCAAGCCCTGCATTTACAATTTCCCCATTTACAGCATCTGAATAGCCTGCTTCAACAACAAAGCGCGCACAATCTTCTACATATAACAAATCACGTGTTTGTGTTCCTTCACCATAAATATTTAATGTTTCACCATCAAGCTTTCGTTTAATAAAAATAGCCACTACTCCGCCTTCACCACCTGTTTTTTGAAAAGGTCCATATGTATTAAATGGGCGGATAACAACAGTCGGAAGACCGTAAGCATAATAATAAGACAATACCATATTTTCAGCAGCAATTTTTGCACCTGCATAGGGGGATGCTGGCTTAGTTGGATGTTCTTCTGTAATACCACTTTCCTCACTGCAGCGGTCATAAACCATGCATGTACTCATAAAGACAACTTTCACATTGTGCTTACGGCATTCTTCTAGTATATAAAACGTTCCAAGTGTATCATTATTAAACGTTGTTTCAGGGTCATCAATTGAATCTTGGACATTAATGGATGCACCAAGGTGATAGCAAACATCAAATTCCTCATCATTAAAGAGCTTTTGAAGCAAACTTTTATCTTTAATATCCCCAACGATAAATTGCTTTAATTGCCCTCTAAATTCTTCAATATTTTCCTCTCGCCCGTTTGATAAATCATCTAATATTGTAACGTGATGTCCATCATTAAGTAACTTCTTAGCAGTCCAACGACCGATAAAGCCGGCACCGCCTGTTAAAAGAATATTCACTATTCTATACCTGCCTTTCTAAATTTTGCTACACTAAAGGAAGAGGTGATCCAATTGAAAAAGAAAACGATTATTCCACGAAAACCGTTTACCTATTCATCATTCCCTACTATTACAATGCATAATGACGATGTTTTCCTTTACTATCGTCAAGGCCGAACAAGCCGTTCATTTGTACATGGCTATGAAGGTTCAGTAAAGCGCTGGAAAATAAATAAAAACCGTCTAATCGAAAACTTTGAGAATGATCGATTAATTGTTCATGACCGCGGCTATGAAACTACGACATTCGAAAATAGAAATGAAAATGAGCTTGATGCCATTGTTTCAAAACTCGATGATAATCTCTATTCACTCGTCACTCGGTGTTATTTGCCAAGGAAGCTAAACCAGCCTTATGTATCAATTTCAACTACTCCAGAATTTGATAAACGCACACCAGTCAAGGTACCCGAAGTACAGTGGTGCGTGTTATATGGTAAAGCCTTCAGTTCCGAGCATGGCTATGTATTCCCTGCATACGGTTCATTACGAAATGAGCCTGGCGAACGCGCTTTCTTACTTGTTACAGAGGATGGAAAGCACTGGTCTGTATTAAGTGCTCTTCCGCTTAACCCAAAAGAGTACATCTTAAATGAAAGCTCTGTCACCTGTGATGGTGAACAATATACCATTTACATGCGAAGCAACAAGTTTCCTTTTGCAATTTGGAAATCCCATTCAGACGATTTAATAGAATGGACCCTACCTGAAAGAGCAATCGAAAAGGCACAAGCTCCAATGGCAATTACTTATCAACATAATACGTATGTAACTTACCGTGATTTCTCAATTTCTCATCGTTGGGCGACATCTCTTAAAGTCAACGACAACTCACCAATCCGTCTAGAAGAATATGTAGGCAACCCATATGATGGCGGCTATTCAGATTTAATCATGCTCAATGACAAGCAACTCTTTGTAACCTACTACAATGGAAATCAAGCTGCTGAACCTTTCATAAGAGGAGCGCTACTTCATATAGATGAACGCTAGAGGCTGAACGTTATCAGCCTCCTTGCTTTTCTACAAAAATAGCTCCCAAGAAACCGGCGTCCCTTTTTTCACAGCTTTCTTTACACTCTTGCCTAGCAGCATATCATAGTATTTCGGCGGCAAACCATGCCCTGGACGAATGGCTCGTAAGTTATCCTTTGTTAATACATCACCTGCAATCAAGTCTTCGGCAATGTACAACGAGCGACGATGTTCCATTGATGGCTTTTCTGCCTCGGTTGGACCATACTGAACAGTTCCAATACTTTGCCAAGCTCGTTCTGTTTCTTCTACAAGCATTTTCATTTCATGCGGCTCTAGCGAAAATGCCGCATCAACCCCGCCTTCAGCACGTGAAACGGTAAAGTGCTTTTCAATCACAGTTGCACCAAGTGTTACACTTGCAACTGCAGTGCCAACACCTAACGTGTGATCAGACAGACCAACTTCACAGCCGAATAACTCACGCATATGAGGAATCGTCGCCACATTTGAATTCTCAGGTGTCGCAGGATAAGTGCTTGTACATTTCAGTAAAATAATATCCTTACAGCCAGCTTCTTTCGCCGCCTTCACGGCTTCATCAATTTCAGCGACCGAAGCCATCCCTGTGGACATAATCAGCGGCTTTCCTGTTGCTGCCGCTCTTCTAATCAGCGGCAAATCTGTATTTTCAAAGGATGCAATTTTGTAAGCTGGAACATCTAAGCTTTCCAGAAAATCAACTGCACTCGCATCAAAAGGCGAACTAAAAGCAATCAAACCTAATTCCTGGCAACGATTAAAAATTTTCTCGTGCCACTCCCAAGGTGTATAAGCCTTCTGATAAAGGTTATAAAGTGATTCACCTTTCCACAGGTTACCTTCTTGATTAATGAAAAATTCACCTTCATTAATATCAAGCGTCATCGTCTCAGCTGTGTATGTTTGTAGCTTTAACGCATCCACCCCAGCCTCCGCAGCCGCTTCAACAATTTCGAGCGCTTTATCTAGTGATTGATTATGATTTCCTGACATCTCTGCGATAATAAAAGGTTTATGTTTCTGACCAATCATACGATCAGCGATTTGTACTGCGCACATCGTCTAGCTCCCTTTCAACATTTGGTCAACAGCTGGATGAACCTTTTGCTGACCATTGCTATTCATTAATTCAATTGAACGTAACGAAAGTTCTTTTAATTTTTCAGGTTCTTTCAAAGCTCTTTGAATCACACCTGCATAATCGGATTCCTTAATATCCTCATGCCAACCAAGGTTCCAAACCGCTCCTGCTGCTGCAGCTGCTTCTGTTGAGGCTTTTTGATTTTCTGCGACAATCGTTACAATAGACGGCAAGCCTAGAAAGCATCGCTCCCACATTGTCACACCGCCAGCACCAAACGCCACATCTGCTTGAGAGATTAAGTCTGCAAGATAGTTAATTTGACAATGATAAGTGAAGCGTGATTCTTTACACAAATGCTCAACATTGGTCCTGTTTGGGTTAGCCGTTCCAGTCACAACATCAATATGAATATCTTGTATCTTTAATTGTTGAAAGGCCCGTACTACTTTCTCCGTTTCATTCGTCGGGTCACTTCCACCATAGAAAATAAGGATACGTTTCATAGAGCCATCTCGAATGTCCACTTTATCCTGTGCCTCTAGAAACTCATCACGAAGCAATAAGTACTGCGGTCCTAATAACTTCAAGCAACCTTCTGGAACAAGGTGTTCATAGCGTTCTAGGTAATCTGTATAATAGTTTTGATCAAGAAGAAGATCACATGTATGAAGACGATTTGCTAGATCATCAATTACCATTAACTGATGTGCCTTTCCACTTATTATCTGTTCCCATTGCTGGTCGAACTGATAATGATCAACAACCCCCCAATCAACAACACTGAAGTTTGTTTTAATAACATGAGCGGTTTCTTGCGCATCTTGCTGTTGAATAAGTGGTGTTTCTGCATGTAAGCGAAAAACTCGGAATCCTTCTTGTTCAATATAATCACATAAGTTCCCAGCCTCTTCACGGCAAATAAAAGAAATAGATGCACCTTTTTGCTTTAATTGATGGGCTAGCGTTAAGCAGCGCATAACGTGGCCTGTGCCGATTTTGGAAGAGGCGTCAACACGGAATAAAATATTCACCTACTTCACCGGCTTTTGTTCAATATGTGCATTTATCTTTGCCACTTCAGGATGGGCCTCCAAGTATTCCACTACTTTTGCAGAAGAAATCAATTTATCACCATTGAAATGCTCCGCAACCTTTGTACATAATTCATAATCCTCTTCTGTATCAAGAGTGATGCGCAAGCTTGGATTTTGAATTTCTTTCGGCGCTTTCAACGTGACATGCTGAAACTCATCTGAAAACTCGTATGCATAATAAGTAACATGTTCTCTATGTCGCTCCTCGTTCCCATGTTCATGCATATATTCTAAAGCACTGAAAGCAAACATTTCAGATGTCAACCCACGCGGTAGGCTACCCACTACTTTCACATAATCAACAGGCTGCACCTTCATGGTTTCAATAATCTGCGCCATTAACTCAAAGTCAACAAACGGACAATCTGATGTCACCCGAATTACATAATCTGGTTGATAAGGCTTAGCTGCTTCATAGTAACGCGATAGTACATCATCTTGAGAGCCGCGGAAGCAAGTTACTTCATTTTTCTCGCACCAAGCTTCCACTGCATTATCTTGCGGCAGGGTTGATGTTGCGACAATTACATCGAACACACCGTTTACTTTCTTACAGCGTGAAAAGACATAATCTAGGACAACACTTTCCCCTAATGGCTTTAATATTTTACCTGGCAGACGGGTTGAGCCCATTCGCGCTTGGATAATGACGAGCGTTTTCATTCGAATTCTCCTTGATATCGTTTATATTTCTTTTGCTGTTGTTGCCAATCCTTTGCTAACATTTCATAAAGATACACATCATGCCATTCACCGTACTTATAAATGTGGTCTTTGTAATAGCCCACTTCTCTACACCCATGCATTTTATGCGTTTTTCTCACATTTTCATTTTGTGACATGACTTCTCCCATCAACTTCTTCAAACCGAGCTCCGAAAAAACATAATTATACAAGTAAGGTCCAATCATTGGACCAACCATACTATATGCCGGCTCCCCGATATAGTAAGCCCAGGTTGCCCGCTTGTTTTGCATATCAATTTCATGCAATGATACTAGCCCAATCAGTTGATCTTTGAATTCAATCACCCAATACTTCGAGTTTGTATCCTGCTTAACTTTTGCAAACCATTGTTTCTGCTTTTCAAGATTATCTTCAATATCTGTGTACATATATTTTGTGACATGCTCACTTGTACGCCACTTTAACACTTGTTCCAAATGCTCTTCTCTTAATTTTATAAAACGCATAACAACCTCCGCCTTACCGAACAACTACTTCTCTAGTAAAATACGTTAAGAAATCATAACCATCCCACACCGAATTGAAATCCAACGCCTGACCTACCGATACAATACGGTCGATCCCGCGATTGGGAAGGTTCTCGACAAGCTCATGTAATTGTGTTTTCTCAAATCCGAAATACGACAATGTTTGATCCTTATGGCTAAATAGAGATGCTGCTTCACTCAATGTTTGCACTGATATTTCAAGGAACAGACCTGCACCGCAATGCATTTCTCTATCCATATCAGTCAAATTCTCCAATTCTATTCGCTGAAAGCCTTCACTACCTACATTTGTAACCGATTTCGTATGCTCCTGAGCCCCATAGAAACAGCTTGTTGCAAATCGATTTATATTTAAAGCAGGTGCTATAGAATGCTTTTTCTGTTTCAAATACCCTTCTAATTCTGTCCAGAACTTTTTCTTAACAGCATGGATTTCATTTTCCTTACCAAGCCACAGAACAAGCCTAGGAGAGGAACAAGCCATTTGGTCAAACCAAAATGCATCATTATAAAATTGATGAACAAACTGCCCAAGTGCTCTGCTGTCCAACTGATTAATTTCTTCTGCAGCGAGCAGCACACTTGAAAACCTATCCGCAAAAACTAACTCTGTTGCCATCGGAGGCAGTGGTAACGAACGAATCTTTTGAATCGTCGTATCTCCTCCCCAAATGACACGGACGTCGCAATAGCTAGAAAGATAGCTCGTTATAGCATCATCGTGTTCATAGCTTACGATCAACGTCCGTTCAGCAATTTTCGAAAACTGTTCTTTTGTTAATTCTTCCGCAATGACATTTAATAAAAGGTTGAGTTGTTCATTCTGTCGCTGTGATAAACGTAAAATGTTTTTATTACCTGCAAGCATTGATAATACCCATGAATATAAAAAGATCGAATCCACATTTGAAGGCGCAAAATGAAGTACCGTTCCACGCGGTAGTAATAACTTCTCTGCCTGCTCGAACTCTGCTTTCAGCTGATAAATGTTTGCTTTCCGAAGCCAATAGCCGACTGCTACTAATTCTGGATATTGACGTAATGAACGTTCTTTCAATAATCGACTCGAAACACTCTGAAGAAATTGAAGAACTTCTTCTGAGAAAGGCTTTAACATCTTTTGTGAGGATACGGAGCGTACCTCATCTTTCCAATCACTAGTTTGACGTGGCAATAAGAATATCATCGTAATGCACCTCTTTGGTCGAAAGCATGTGTGTCACTGCACCCACGAATCTCTGCTTTTGGAAGCCGACCTTCAACTGTAAAATAACGCCCTTTTCTTCCACACGAACAATCATCTTCACCAATGATTTCACCAAGATCCTCAGTTAACAAGCTATGGCCAGGGTAGCTTTTGGGAAGAATACTCAAAACTTGCAGCAATCCTTTCTCCTTATAAGAAAGAACCTCTAAACTATTCATATCACGTACAAGGACATCTGCAAAATGAGGTGGATGAAAATACCCATGCTCACACTCCATAAAGATCGAACCGACCTGCTCAACCATTCCGTAATAATTATGAATCCGCGCAAGTCCAAATTGTTCTCGCAACGCTGCTTTAAAGTCATCATTGCTCACTGCTTCATCCTTTAGCTTCTTCCATCCGCCACCGTGAATGAGTAAACCATCGGATAAATTGAAATTCAAACCTCGTTCACGACAAACTTGATAGAAGTATTGCCATACCATAAACGTGAAGCCAAACAGAAGAATTTGCTCTCCTTGGTGCTTATCCAAGAATGCTTGTAATCCTTCCTCATCAAGCTCCATGCTGTCATTTAACGCATAGAAATGATTACGACCGAAGTTTGAGAAACCAAGAATCCCAGCTCCTCTTGCACTAAACGATTTACGATTTTTAATAACACTCTTCGAATCAAGGATAATCATTGGTAACCGCTTCTTACCCACAAATGATTGCACGATATTAATTAATGCCCGTGACTGTAACATTGATGTTTCTTTATCTAAAAAGATCTTCGACACCACTTGTGAAGTCGTTCCGCTCGACGTTAATGTTTTAAGGATGTTCTCTTTTGGTACTGAGTAAAGCTCTAACATTTTAAAAAGTTGAACCGGTAAAAAAGGAAGTTCATGCAACCGTTCAGCCGAAGTAAACAGCCTCATATTCTCAAGGATATTCTTATACTCTTGGCAATTCTCTGTGTGAAACTGGGTTAGTCTTGACATTTCTTGTACTAAATACGCTTCCTTTTCTTGCTTTTCCATCTCAAACGGATTTGCTGAAAACTGTACTGTCATACCTATCACAATTCCTTTAACTTTGAATAATCGACTTTTCCATTTGAAAGCCGCGGCATCTGTTCTAGCTCAATCACTTTATACGAGCGAGGATGCAGCTTAAATGTGTCACGAATAAAATGACTCACTTGCTCACTCTTAGTGTCTTCTAATGCTACAACCATTTTCTCATCATCACCTGTACATGCCACTGCAAGACCAAGCTGCCGTTCAATCGACTTTTCCACATCATCTAAGCTAATTCGTAAGCCAAACAGCTTAATGAACCGTTTCATCCGCCCCTTGATGTAGAAGAAACCATCCTCATCTTGCTCAGCAACGTCTCCTGTACGAAGAATTCCTTGCAACTCATCACCTTTCGCCAAATCAGCTCGACTATGTGCATAACCAAGCATGACATTATCTCCTTCATAAATCAGCTCGTTTGTTTCTGCATCCAAATGTAATCTCCCGCCTGGAATAACTTTTCCGATTGAACCAACCTTTCCAGAAAGTTCTTGCGGTGAAACATAACTGATACGCGCAGTTGCTTCTGTCTGTCCATACATCACGTAAAAAAGGTAATGATTAGCTTCAGCTATTTCTTGAAAATAACCGATCAACTTGTCCGATAACCGACCACCAGCTTGTGTGAAATAACGCAAGGAAGGAAGCTCCATCCGCTCAAACCGTAAACGTTGTAACATTTGATAAGTGTACGGAACTCCTGAAAAAGATGTTGCCTCATGTTGCTTGAAAAACTCCCAAAACCCTTTTGAGAGTATACTTTCACTTGTTAAGAGAAGTGTCCCTTCAGCATGTAAATGACTATTAATAACCGACAAGCCATAAGAATATTGCATGGGCAGTGTTGTAATCGGTCGCTCTTTTTCATTTAATTCTAGATACTCTACAATTGATTCTGCATTTGATTGAAGGTTTTGATAAGATAGGCGAACAAACTTACTGCTTCCTGTCGTTCCTGAAGTGCTTAGTAATAGAGCTAAATCAGGATGTAGCTCACCTTTGCTTTCGCTAATCTTATGGTAAAGAATATACTCTTGCTCAATTTCAGTTTGTTGATAGTTTGTAAGACTATTAAGCTCTTTAAAGGTCATAATCCAATCTGGTTGATATTCTGCTAGCACCTGCTTAAATAAACCTTCGTTCATTTGAGCATCAAGAAGCATGACAGCATCTCGAACCTGCAAGCCTGCAAGATAACCCGCTAGTGAATAGACATGGTTATCACACAGTACAATACCTAACTTCTTATTTTTGCTAGTGATTTCCTGTTTCATCTGATCAATAAGTTGTTGTAGTTGTTTATATGTAAATGAGCCGTATTTCTGATCAATAATTCCTATTTTGTTTCCTTTTTTTATACTCCAAAATGACAATGAAAACACTTCCTTAGATGATCGTCATCTTTTTTATCGGAATAAACAGAGCTTTTTCCAATAAAAAAAGAGAAAGCCTATTTGCTTCCTCCATTTTACTAATAATCAAACAACCATTCCACCATCCACACCAATCACTTGACCAGTAACATAGGATGAGAGATCAGATGCTAGAAATAAAATTGTATTTGCAACTTCCTCTGGTTGTCCAATACGTTTCATTTTAATACTGTTAACCCTTTCTTGAAACTTATCCTCTGGAATACTCTTGGTCATATCAGTTTCAATAAAACCAGGTGTAATTGCATTCACCCGAACATTTGCAGATGCAAGTTCCTTCGCTGCTGATTTTGTTGCTCCTATCAGTGCTGCCTTACTCGCTGAATATACAACTTGTCCTGACTCACCATTTGTCCCAAAGATCGAGCTGACATTAATAATGGAACCAGAGCGGTTACGCATCATAAGGCGAGCGGCATATTGCATATGATAAACGGCTGCATTCGTATTCACAGCCATCGTTTGTTCAAGCTGTTCAGGTCGAACCATTCCTAACAACCCATCAGCAAGCATTCCTGCATTATTCACAAGAATATCTAAGCGTTTATATTCTTTTTGAATCGTTCGAAATGTCTCTTTCACAGCATTTAAGTCGGTAACATCATAAGCAAATATTTTTGCTACTCCGTCAGTTTGCTCATTAACTTCAGCAGCTAGTCTATCTAACGCCTCTTCATCACGTCCATTTAACAATACAGTTGTCCCATAACGAGCTAATACCAAAGCAGTGGCCTTACCAATCCCTTTCGAAGCACCCGTAATGAATGCAACTTTCCCATCAAGCCTCATTCAAACTCTACTCCATACTTAGTAAGAATTTCTTTTGCTTTTCCAAATGAGCTCATATCAATAACATCTTCAGTATCCATCATGATATCGAACTGTTCATCAATATCAGCTATTAATGCCATATGGGCAATGGAATCCCATTCTTCAATGGAATTGTATTCGAGTGAATCGGTTACTTTCGATTCGTCTATGCCAAGTGATTCCGCGAAGATTGTGCGGAGTTTTTGTGTGTTCATATCTATTCTCCTTTATAAAACTCAAAGATTTTTCCAATTATGTATTGTTGCTGCTCATATGTTAACTCCGGGTACATTGGTAAAGATAATGCCTCTTGACAAGCCTTCTCTGTTTCAGGTAAATCTCCTTCATTGTATTCAAGGTGTGAAAAAACAGGCTGGAGATGTAACGGGTTAGGATAATAAATCATCGTCTGTACGCCATGCTCTTTTAAAAAACTTTGTAACTCATCACGTTGTTCCGCTCTTATTGTATATTGATGAAACACATGCCGACGATTATCAAGTACGGCAGGTGCTTTAACAACCTTTGATAGCCCAGCTTCATCAATCAACTTGCTATAGTGAACAGCTTTTGTTTGACGTAATTTATTCCACTCTTCTAGGTAAGCAAATTTAACATTGAGAATAGCAGCTTGGATCTCATCTAAACGACTGTTATAACCAAGTACATGATGATAATACTTTGGTTTACTACCATGAACACGTAAAACTCTTAAGTTCTCAGCTATCTCCTCGTCTTTCGTGACAACCATTCCACCATCGCCATAAGCTCCCAAATTTTTCGTTGGAAAAAAGCTAAAACACGCTGTTGTTCCTAATTCTCCTACACGTTGCCCTTTATATTCAGCTCCTATAGCTTGAGCTGCATCTTCAATGACAATTAAATTATATCTTTTTGCTATTTCGTTTATTGGTTCCATTTCAGCTGTTTGCCCGTATAAGTGCACAGGAATAATGGCTTTCGTTTTATTCGTGATTACTTCTTCAATTTTATTAGGATTTATGTTAAATGTAACTGGTTCAATATCAACAAATACGGGTTTTGCACCGACCCTTGCCACAGCCCCAGCAGTAGCAAAGAAGGTGAAAGACGGTACTATAACCTCGTCCCCCTCTTTCACACCACAAGCTAGTAATGACAAATGGAGTGCATCACTTCCACTTGCCACTCCGATACCATATTCTACATTGCTATAACTTGATACTTGTATCTCTAATTTGTTAACATTTTCACCTAGTATAAAATGCGAAGAAGACATTACTTTTTCTAATGCCTTACTAATATCACTTTTCAACTCTTTATATTGGACTGATAAATCCAGCATTGGTACCTTCATTTTTTTATCACCCCGTTAATAAATTGACACTACTTAAACCTATAACTTGTAATATGACTTATTATTTATGTGCTTTATGGCATTTCTAGTGTCAAAAATGGTATTTGCTTTTTGGTCTATCATCTCATAATTAAAGCAACTATGGTCTGTAGCAATTAGAGTTAAATCTGCTTCTTCTAATAGATTTTCACTTAATTCACATACTGTTTCTATTATTTTACCATCCATTTTAAATTCATTGACATAGGGGTCTACAACTGTCCAATCTGCCCCTCCATTATCAAATTCTTTAATTATCTTCAATACTGGAGACTCTCGATAATCATCAATATCTTTTTTGTATGCAACACCTAATATAAGTACCTTCGAACCATTTAAGGCCTTGCCTTCTTTATTCAAAATTTGCATACATCGGTTAACAACAAATTCAGGCATACTATTATTAATTTCCCCGGCTATTTCAATTAACTTAGTATGGTAATTATATTCACGGGCTTTCCATGTAAGATAAAACGGGTCAATAGGAATACAATGTCCACCCAATCCTGGACCAGGGTAAAAAGGCATAAACCCATACGGCTTTGTTGATGCGGCATCAATTACTTCCCACACGTCAATGTTCATTTTGTTACAAAGGATGGCCATTTCATTTACTAATGCAATATTAATGTTCCGAAATGTATTCTCAAGTATTTTCTCCATCTCTGCAACTGCTGGACTTGAAACTTCATGGACAGCACCTTCTAATACATTTCTGTACATAGAAGCAGCCACAGCAGTACAAGCCTCAGTTACCCCTCCAACTACTTTAGGAGTATTTTTAGTATTAAAGCTCTTATTCCCCGGGTCTACTCTTTCAGGTGAATATGCTAAAAAGAAGTCTTCTCCACAAACTAAACCGGTTTGTTCTAAAATGGGCTTTAACAATTCTTCTGTGGTTCCCGGGTATGTTGTACTTTCCAAAACAACTAACATCCCTTTTTGTAAATGCTTAGCTATTTCTTTAGCAGAACTTTCTACATATGAAGTATCAGGCTGCTGGTATATATCTAATGGAGTAGGCACACAAATAGCCACCGCATCTACTTCTTTTATAAACGAATAATCCGTAGTGGCAATTAGTTTTTGATTCTTGGTGATCGTTTTTAAGTCTTCTGAAACGACATCTCCTATATAATTGGTGCCTTCATTAACCATGTTGACTCGTTCTTGTTGAACATCAAACCCGATAACTTTATAGCCTGCTTTTGCTTTTTCTACTGCGAGTGGTAATCCTACATAGCCAAGTCCAACAACCCCAATAATTGCCTGCCTTGCTTCCATTTTTTCTATTATATTATTTGCTAAAGGTTGATTCTTGATTTCTTTATAAGTGGAACTCATAACTATAAACCTCCTGCCCAACAATACAAACCTATAATTTTTTGAGCTTTACTGCTTGTCCTGTTTCAGCAGCTTCATACATAGTAGTTACAAATTGAAGAGCTTTCATTCCATCCTTACCATCAACTATTGGTTCACGATTATGTATAATTGCATTTACCATATCTTCTACAATCCACTGATGCCCAGGTTTTCCAAATGGACTGCTATTGACTTTATTAATAATTTCTTTCGTTGTTATCTTATCTATAGAATCAATTGCACAATGCTCAATATAACTGGCAGTTGGTCCCCCAATCTTTATCGTTCCTTTTTCCCCAAATATACTAATCGTCTCTTCTAAATTTTTAGGATAAATAGTAGTAGCTGCTTCTACCACTCCAAGGGTGCCATCACTAAACCTAATCACTCCTGTTGAAACATCTTCTGCTTCAATATCTCGAAAACGAGTAGCACTCATACTGTACACTTCATCCAGCTCACCGATTAGCCATAGGAGTAAATCTAAATTATGAATTGCTTGATTCATCAAAACTCCACCATCATGCTCTTTAGTTCCCCGCCATGGTGCTTGGTTATAATAATCTTCATTTCGATTCCAACGAACTGTAGCATTGACATGACTTAACTTACCAAAACAGCCATCTTCTAAGAGTTTTTTTAATTCAAGCATAGCTGGTCGAAATCGATTAGGGTGTAATACTGCTAATTTTACGTTGTTAGATTTACAGGTTTCTATCATCAATTGAGCATCTTTAACATCTAAAGCAATTGGTTTTTCTACTATAACGTGTTTCTTTGCTTCAGCTGCACTTACTGTTATCGGGGCATGCGAACCACTAGGAGTACAAATATTTACTACATCTACCTCTTCTTGTTGAAGTAATAAGTTTAAATCTGTATAAGGTTGTACACTATATTTCTCTACGTAATAATTCATTTGATTTTCAATTTTGTCACATACTGCAACTAGCTTCGCATTTTGGGTATTTCGAATTGCTTCAGCATGTTTTTTGGCAATATGACCGCAGCCGATGATTGCGAAGTTAACCATTTTATTCCCCTTTATTTAAAATGAAATGTAAAAATACACTTATTAATGTAAAGTACTAATAGAATTAATTAATCCATCCCTATCAATTTATATATTCCCTTCGTTTCACAATACTGCTTGAAAGTATTCTTTCTGTAATTTTCAATGAATTTCCCACAACACCTTTTTGGATATATTGTAAATTATTTTGCCCATCTATATAGTTAGGTTCAATGGCTACACTTTTCTTAAATAATGCCAAAGCTTCTTCAAGATCACTTCGCAACTCGAAAACTAAAACCCCTATGTTATTTAAGGTACTTGGATTATTAGCTTTAAATTCAAGCGCCCGTTTAAAATAGTTATAACTCTCTTCCTTTTTATTTATTTTATAAAGTGCTACTCCTAAGTAAAAATTATTTTCAAAATTAATTTCTATTTCTTTCGATATATCATCATAAGCCTTTAATAAGTAATAGTATCCGTCTTCCACATTATCTCGAAATAATTCAAAGACCCCCAAAGATACATATATTTCCTTTGAAGTGTATCCTCTTTTAAATAACACCTTTTCAAAACATAAGATGTTATAAGACTTTAAAGCTCTTACCGTTTTTTTATAAAGCTTTCTATTGTTATTAGAAATATTACTCTCATGAATGCGATATTTTATTAAAAAATCATTAACAATATGAATGTCATAACCAGCTAAAATATATTCTAAACTAACTTGATAATCATCAATTATTTCTAAAACGCCTTCCTTTAAAACCAAATCTATATCCTTTTTTAACGCCATTGTAGCCCCTAAACAATAATTTCGTTTTAATTGATTAAGAGAAAGGTTTTGATTATTAATCTTAGCGTCAATTACATAAAGTTCTCCTGTTAACTCTGACTTAGAATTGATTATCTTGGCATTTGAGATGATTAGCCCAACACTTTTGTTAGAATCAAATACTTCTTTACAAACTTTGAGTCTGTGGGGTTCAGTGATATCATCTGCTGCAGCAAAAATAACATAATCACCTTTGCTTTCTAAAATGCCTTTCTTTTGATTTTGGGCTGCTCCCAAATTTCGTTTATTTCGGATTAATCTTATACGTTCATCTTTCATTTGATACTGTAATGCGATTTCAAAAGAAGAATCTTGACTACAATCATCAATAATAAGAAGTTCAAATTCTTTATAACTACTCTTTAATACACTTTCGATTGCTGGACGTAAATACTTCTCATTATTGTATACAGGCATAACTACTGTTATAGAAGACATCGTCAACCTCCCTCTATAAATATTGATATATCAACGGTTTGAGCCGTCGTAGGGGTGTCAAAAAATTTTTTTATGACACCTGATCTTACAGTATTATTTAAATATGTGAAACTCTAACAGTCTAAGGGTGCGCTACGCGGTCGCAACTGGATATAATTGGTTGCGTTATGCCATCTATATTGATGCACATTGGATCTCTGCATAGCTTATGATGACGTACCCTCCCATGTCTCTGGACATCTAAGTGCCTACATTCCTTCGTTCGGTCTAGTCATAAGGCAGAGGCCAGCGAAGCTCCTTTAGGGACTCAAGGTCGAATGGTAAAAATAGTGCCGGCTTCTCCGTATCATCCTGTTGTCTAGGGTTCAAAAAAATGTGTTCACTTCGTTTCATCCTTCGAGAAGAGGAATGTCATGCATCATTCGCTTTGCATCAAACGCAATATGCTTCGTGCTAATCGCATGTAAAACTTTCAGTAACTTGCCGCATAGAACAACGATTGACTGCTTCTTGCGTAACGGGTTTGTGGTTCTGTTTGTATAATAATCATGCAGCTCACGAAAGGCTGCGTTATGACGAATCATCGGCATCATGACACGGAAGAGAAGGGCGCGCAGCCGTCTTCTTCCACGCTTAGAGATTCGCTTCTGTCCTTTGTGCTGACCGGATGAGTTCTCTCGCAACGTTAACCCCGCAAGTTTGAGTAGTTGGCGTGGGTGTTGGTAATGAGAGAAACTGCCGATTTCAGAGAGCAGTTCGACAATGGTCGCATCTCCGAGACCTGGTACAGTCGAAAGCCATTCATATTCGACAGATGTTCGGACAAGCTCTGTTAACTGATCCGTCAAGGACGCAACCTCTTGTTCAAGCTGGCGGTAACGGCGGACAAGTGTGGCGATTTCAACACGGGCCATCTGTTGTCCTTCTGTTACGCCAATCGAGTGGTGAGCGACGTTAATGAGCTTCGCTACTTTTGGCGCTTGGGGTGATTTCATCCCTTCAACCTGCCGAAGTTCATCCAATAGCTCTTCGGCTTCTTTTTGTGCTAGGTCGCATGGAAAGGGCGATGTTTCCAGTACAGCGAGCGCCATTTTGCCGAAGGTCGGGAAAACTTGCGTATACTCTGGAAAGTAACGATCCAGCCAGCGAATCATCTGATTCCGGACGGCCCCTTGTTCCTCTATGAGCTTTGAACGAAGCGTTGAACCAACGCGCAGCTCGGCTTCCATGCCTTTAAGAATTCGCGGATAGCTGAATCGTCCGTCTTTCACAAGGCGGGCAATCACCAGCGCATCCTTGGCATCATGCTTCGTTGGAAGGTTGTCATCCAGCTCTTTGGAACGCTTCACATGCATTGGATTCGTCATCACCAGAGAAATGCCTCGGTCATCAAGGAAATACGCCAGGTTAAGCCAGTAGTGACCGGTCGGCTCAATCCCAAGAATGACTTCCGTTTTCCGATGTTCCTTCATTGCTTTCAATATTCTTTGATACAGTTTTTCAAAACCACCGTGGGACTGAGAAACCGGAAAAGCTTTTTTAAGCACCCTGCCCCGTTCATCGACAAAGCATGCGTAATGTGTGCGTTTTGCAATATCCATACCGACAACGAGTGTTTGTTCGGTGACTTGATTAATTTTATTGTTTTGAGTAGAATTCATATTGAGTCCTCCTTGGTATCCAAATTAGGGGTCATTTCGTCCGTGAATTGACACCCCGCATCATACCAAGAGGGCTCTTTTTATTTCAAGTCCCCGAAAAAGCTTCTAACAGGAATGCTCCTTTCTCAATTATCCACTACTTAAAATGGTTTAAAACCATTACAACTTTTTCATATTCAGATTTAGTAAGTACTGGACTCATAGGTAAACTGAGTACTTCATTATGTAACTTTTCTGAAATAGGCAAATTTAAATTTCCCCATTTTTTATAGGCCTTTTGTTTATGCGGAGGGATTGGATAATGAATTAGAGTTTGTACACCATGCGACATTAGAAATTTTTGAAGTTCACCTCTATTTTTTGCCCGTATAACAAATAAATGCCATACATGAGCTTTACTATCTGTAATGACATTGGGTTTAATAATAGATGGATTAGTTATATTCTCGAGGTAAAAATTTGCAATGTTTCTTCTTTTTTGATTGTCACTATCAAGGTATTTGAGTTTAACCCTTAAAATAGCTGCTTGAATTTCATCAAGTCTACTATTTTCTCCTTCATACATGTGAACATACTTCTCTTTAGAACCATAATTACGTAACATTCTAATCTTTGCTGCTATATTGGGCTCATTTGTAGTAACTGCTCCTCCATCACCTAAAGCACCTAAGTTCTTTCCTGGAAAGAAACTAAAAGCTGCTACATCACCGATACTCCCAACTTTTTGCTTATTATATACAGCACCATGAGCTTGTGCTGCATCTTCAATAATTACCAGATTATATTTTTGAGCAACCTTTTTAATAACTTCCATATCAGAGCATTGGCCATATAAATGTACAACCATAATCGCTTTCGTTCTTTCAGTAATTTTTTCTTCTATTAAAACAGAATTTATATTGTAAGATGTTATATCAGGCTCTACAAATACTGGTGTTAGGTTATTTTTGGTTATTGCTAAAATTGTTGCAATAAAAGTGTTAGCTGGAACAATAACCTCATCCCCTGATTTAAAGTCATATGCATTTAAAATTAGTGAAAGTGCATCTAAACCACTTGAAGTGCCAATACAATGTTTTACTCCACAATAAGATGCAAATTCAGCTTCAAATTGTTGCAATTCGTCACCTAAAACATACCACCCAGATTTTATTACTCTTTGAATTGCTTCATTAATTTCATCACTGTATTGTTCATTTATTTTTTTTAAATCTAAAAATGGAATCATCAAGAATTCTCCTTGAGCATGTCTTGTAATTTACCATCCTCTAATTGAAACCTAATTTTACAATTGTTACAATATAAATCTTTTGAGTGCAACTTTTCTCCACAGTAACAAACGTAACCTCTTAATTCAGCTGGATTCCCATACCATAAGGTGTGAGGCGGAATATCTTTAGTTACTACTGAGCCAGCTCCAATCATTGCATACTTTTCAATAGTAATTCCAGCAAGAATAGTTGCATTTGCTCCGATAGACGCGCCTTCCAAGACTTTTGTCACAATACTCTCAGCCTTGTATAGCTTGGATCTTGGTGTTTTGTCATTTGTAAAAGTAACATTAGGACCGATAAATACATTATCAGCAATTCTAACTCCATCCCATATATAAACGCCTGATTTTATTGTTACATGATGACCAATAATAACTTCATTCTCAATAAAAGTATGATCACAAATATTACAATTTTCTCCTAATACTGCATTAGGGAGAATATGCGCAAACGCCCAAATTCTAGTGTTATTACCAACATTTTTAGATTCATTTATGGCTTTAGGGTGCACAAAATAACTCAACTTACTTCCTCCAAAAACAGATTATAATCCTTAATGTAATCCTCTTGATCATAGAGTTCGCTCGCAATTACTAATAATACACACCCTTTTGAAAAGTTAAACATTTCTCTCCAAACCATATTTCCAATATATAAGGCTTTATTAGGATTATCTAATGTTGCAATCTCTTTAGTTTTTCCATCATCCGTTAAAACATCGCAAGAACCATTAACACAAATCAGAACCTGTTCTAAATGCTTATGTGCATGTTTACCACGAACACAATCAAGTTCATTATTAAAAATATAATAAATCCTTTTTATTTCAAAAGGGATTTCTTTATGTTGCTCAAGGGCAATTAAGGAACCTCTTTCATCATTAAACATGTTAAAGTCTAGTTTTTTTACATCCATTAAAAATCACCACTTTAATCCTTATCAATTTCAAGTATTCCACCGTATAGTTCAACTTCCTTTATAATGCGATGCCATTTTATTAATTCTTTATACCAATTTAAAGTAATATTCTCATTTGTATTATTTATTTGTCCGGTCTCCAAAGCATTAAAAACTTCCTTAGCACCAGCATAAACATCCCATTTTGCCTTCCATCCAAGTGTATTTTCAATCTTATCAAAATTCACTCGATAAGAACGATGATCAGGATCTCCGTACCACTCAATAGAAACATCGTGGGATACTGCTTCTATTATTTCTTTTGCAAGTTGTTCAAGTTGGTAGTTGTTTTCATTGGCACCTACATTAAAGATTTCCCCATTAATTAATTGAGCATGGGTATTAAGCAGAAGAACCATAACATCTGTTACATCTTGCACATGAGCCATGGGTCTCCATTGAAAACCGTCTCTCATTAATGGAATAACACCATTCTTCCATGCACCATGTGTCATCCCATTTACAGCTAAATCAAATCTCATCCTTGGTGAAACCCCAAAAACAGTTGCTTGACGCAATATCGTTACAATATAATTATCATCTGCTAAAGGAAGAATTTCTTGCTCAGCTTTTTCATTGGCTTTTGCATAAGTCGTTAAAGGGTTTGTTGAAAATTTCTCGTCCACAATAACATGTTTTTCTTGAAAACCGTAAATGCTACATGAAGATGGCAGTATATATTGTTTAACACCTTGTTCTTTAGCCATTTTTGCAGTATTCACTCTTGATAAATAATTAATTTCATATGTAATATCTTTAAACAATTCCCCAATAGGATCATTCGAAATCGCTACTAGGTCGATTACTGCATCAACATTCTCAAAGACTACTTCTTTCATACGACGGCAATCTTCTTGTACCATTTCAAGTTTTGGATGTGGCTTTACTTTATCCTTACCAAAAAAATATCGATCCACTGCTTTTACACAGTAGCCATGTTCTAATAGTTTATGAACAAGCACACTCCCAATATACCCACCTGCACCTGTAACTAATACTGTTTTTTCCATAATTTAACCCACCTGAATTTGGTTTTTTACTCTAAGCATTATTTCATTGGCTAATTGTAACGACTGAATTGTCCCAGCATCTGTCCAGCTTCCATCATGAATACCGTATTTCAATTCATTTTTTTGTATATATATATTATTAACAGAAGTAATTTCAAGTTCACCACGTTCTGAAAAGTCTATATCTCGAATAAAATCAAACACTTTATTATCGTACATATAATAACCAATTACTGCAAAATCTGATTTAGGCTGTTTCGGCTTTTCTTCAATCTGAATAACTTTCCTTTCATCAATTGCTGCTACACCATACCTTTCAGGATCACCTACTTTTTTTAATAGTACACGAGCTCCTTTTTCTTGTTTGTTAAAGCTCTCTACAAATGGTTTGATAGACGTGTCAGAAATATTATCACCTAGAATAACTACTATTTTCTCCCCATTGGAAAAGTTTTCTGCTAATAGAAGAGCATCTGCTATACCTTTCGCTTCATCTTGAACTTTGTACGTAAAGCTACACCCCATACTTGTACCGCTACCTAATAAGTTAACAACATCCCCCATATGCTCCGTACTTGTCACTATTAGAATATCTCTAATATCGGCTGATATTAATTGTTTTATTGGGTTGAATATCATAGGTTCCATCCCAACCGGAAGTAAATGTTTATTTGTAACCTTCGTTAATGGATACAACCGTGTACCTTTTCCTCCAGCTAAAATTACACCTTTCAAAATGCATACTCCTTTACTAAGTTATTTACATATCTAATTTGCTTTCAAATTATCTAGCAGAATTCAGTATATAATTTCAATAACTTTTCCCCTTCCTTTTCCCAGTTATAACTTGATTCAAATGCGATTCTAGAATTCTTTTTAAAATAATTTAATAAACGAGATTGTTCAATTAAATTTATCATTGCATTTGTTAAAAGGTTTGAATCTAACTTATTAATGAGAAGCCCACAATTTGCATTTTTCATCACACTAGAAATTTCTTTATAGTTCATTCCAATGACTGCTAATCCTGCTCTCATATAATTAAATAGCTTATTGGGAAGCGCAACCTGACAGTTTGGAATATTATTCAGTAGCTGCAATCCTATATCACACTTGCATATTTCTTCATGGGCTTTATCTGGTGTTAGCCATCCTGTTTGGATAATGTTATTATGTAAATCTCTTTCTTCTATTTCTCTATCTAAATAGGACTTTTCATCCCCAACTGCCCCACCTATGAATACCAGCTTAAACTCTGGATATATAGTTTTTAGTACAGAACAACTTTCCATAATTTCTCTCAAACCACGTTCAAATCGTATATACCCTTCATAGCATATAATTGGCATATCATTTTCAATTTTCTCATAGCTTGGACCAAGTTTAGTAGGAACATTTCTAATCAAATCAATGTAAGTATTTTTATTTAATGACTCCAAATATTCTTTTATTGAATTAGATACCGTTACTACTAAATCACAATACGGTAAAACTGTTTTTTCAAATTCAATAATCATTTCTTCATATTTCTTTTTATAAAAATCAGTTTTTGCTACTGTATCTCTATATATACTTGGGAAAAATTCGTGAACATCATAAACGACCTTTATTTTTTTCCCTTGTACAGCTTTCAATTGTTTAATTTTAACAGCAGCATAAACAGAAGATATTTCATGAGCATGGTAAATATCTGCATCTATTTCCATTCCGAGATTTATTAAGTTTATCTCTAAATCATCTATATTTTCATTATTAATATTTGAAATAAAATCCATATGAATGTCATATCTCAGTTCATCTATGTTTTTATTTACATCTTTTCTAAAAGTTTTATGATATCCATAAACCTCAATTTGTTTTTCAATAATCTTATTACTTTGTGGTTTAAACGTCGGTTGATTGGAATTATTCAAAAAATAACCATCTTTATTAACTGGAGCGATAACCGATACGTTATAACCATTCTCTTGTAAAGTTCTTGCTTCCTTATAAAAAATCCGGTTGTCATTATATAAATGACCAGATGTTAGCATGCAAACTTTTTTCATGAGATAAACTCCTTAATTGTTATGAAGTTATAGCTTATAATCTCAAAATCGCAATATAAATTTTTTATTTTTCTCTTCTAATAACTATTATCGACATATTGATATTTTTATTAAGCTTTTAAAAATGTACTATAATAAGTGAAATGTATTAGAACTATATCAATAAAATGAAGATGATAAACAGAGGAAAAACGATTGAAGACATATAATTGGTTGATGAGTAAATAATAAAAAATAGTGTAACCGACATTTGCTCTTTGTACTACTCCACAAATTAATATTAAATATTCAATAGAAACAAAAATGCCGTTAAACCCTGCTAATACAATTGTTTGGTAGATGGGGTGCATACAATTTTAAATTATGTAATTAGGCTATTCCACTACTAAACCGGCGGAGAACCTATTCATTTTGAAGTAAGTTCCATGCCATTTTCAAGATCCCTTATAACAGTTCGCAATTCAAATATGTGAGGTTTAGGCAATGGCTTGTTTGGTTTAGCGATTTAATTTGCAAGACCCATTGCCACTTACGTTTCAATGCTTGTTGCTTGCTTTGTACAGACGTATTGCTTTTGGTGAATAATTTTTTATATAGGCTTATTCTCTGTTTTATGAAGCAAATTATCCTATATATATATCTATTAATTTATTTGCAACTATTTTTGCATCGTGGACTCTTTCAACATATTCCCTACTTTTAACACCTAGTTTATAACGTTCTTCATGCTTTAAAATCCATTCTTCAAGGATCAGCTCTATTGTATCTGGATTAGCGTTAATAATAGGGAACCCTTTATTATATGTATTTATAAGTTCTGGAAGTATATAACAAATGACTGGTTTCCCCAAAGCCATTGCTTCGCAAGCAAATATCCCATGCGAACCTGCACATAATTGATCAACAATAATATCTGCTTTGCTATATAGTTGGAGTGCTTCTTCATTTGGCTTGTTTGTAATTTCTAAATATTCAAACTCTAAGCCTTTCTTTTTAAGATTCTCTACAGCCTTTTGAAGAAAACTTGTGCCTTTAAAGGCTTTTAAACTTGGTGCATGAACTACTAACGGAACTTTATTGTCAGGATTCGGAAATGAAGGAGAGAAATTTTCTATTTCTATTCTTTGACCCACAATGTTAATATCATCAAAATATTTCTCTAAAAATATATTAAAAGAGTGGTCAGCAACAATAACTTTCCCTTCAGTAATATCAGCCCATTTTTTCATTTTTTCAATATTAATTTCATCAGATAAATTATATGGATCTACATAAAAAGGATTTCTCTTTTTTTCTAATTTAGGTAATCTTATATCATTCCCCCAAAATTCTATAAATAACTTTTTATTCATTTTTTTTAAGAGTTTTGTATCAAAATAATAACCTTTATATCTATAAAATGGTTCTGCAAAATGAAAATGATAAACATCATAATCTGTTAAATAACTTTTTAAGAAAATGCCTTTTTTAAACCATCTAGAAATATGACCTTCTTCTTTTCTATGGATATAAATATCATTTTTATAATTATATCGATTTTTAGAATGAACTGCAGAAACGCTAGCATATCCCACCGCTCTTTGAGCTCTAGCAGTAATACCTACTTGTCCTGCTATTTCAATAGGTCCATGTATTATTTTCATCCTAACCCACCTATATTATCCAAATATTTTATTCGTTACCTTTATTATCTTATCTATTTCATCCTCTTTCAAGGCTGGATATAAAGGAATCGAGATAGTTTTTTCAAAAATTTCCCTTGATGTGGGGAATTCCCCTTCTATTGAAAGTAATTCATTTAGTAAGTTATCAACAGGCTTTCGAATAACAACTCCATTTTCATAATACTTTTTTTGTATATTTTCAAATGATACATCCCCGACTAATTTTATCGGAAATCTATGCCATGAGTTTTCTTCTAAGAATAAGGGTAAATCAAAATTTAAATTTTTAAATGAGTTCAAATAGTTGATAGCTATACTTTTTCGCTTACACACAAAAACATCCATTTTATCCCATTGACTCAACACTAAAGAGGCTGTTAAATCAGACATACTAAATAATAAAGGAGGATAAAATTTGTCGGCACCACTAAGGAAGTTTTTGATATTTTCCTTTGATTTTGGAGTATTTAAAATTAAAGCTCCTCCTTCCCCTCCTCCCAACATTTTTATAGATTTAAAAGATAAGAGTGAAACATCGCCAAATTCCCCAGCATTTTTATTACCTATTTTTACCCCTAATCCTTGTGATAAATCTTCTATAATTGGGAGGTTAAACTTATTTAAACCTTTAATCATACCCGGAAAGCCAAACATATGAGGAAAAATAATCCCTTTTACTTTTGAATTAATTTTTTCTTCAACTGTTAAATTGTTTAAAGTGTACGTGTTGCTTTCTACATCTGCTAAAACAGGGGTAATTCCCAGAAACTTGACTGCATCATATACCTCTCTACAAATATAGTTTGGAAGTATAACTGATTCACCTGGCTTTATTCCTATTGCTATTAAAGCCAATATTAATGCGGTGGTTCCAGAAGAAGTTAACATAACTAAATCAGAATTATAATATTTTTCAAGCTTCATTATTAAAAATTTTGAAGCAGGGCCTCCTGAAGCAGTATAATAACTGTCCAAACATTGCGCAACAGCATTATAATCTTCAACTGAATAACATGGCTTTGAATGTGGTATTACACTAGTCATTATAATAAATCCTTTTCTCCTTCAGGTTTTTCGGGTCTCCATAATTTAATACAAACCCTTTGTCCTTCATATTCAAAAAATGCAGGATATAAATTTGGATCACAAGCACGAATTTGATGAAATAATTCTAAAATTGGCTTCGATGGGTCAATTTTAGAATCTTCTGGAGTTCTTAACCCTTTATAAAGTGTTGCCTCTTTTTCATTTTGTTTTATCCTTTGGAAGTTTACCCCGTCTTTAAAGTCAGTTACCACTTTTAAAAGCAACTCTGCTTCCAACTCTCGACTTTTTTTGTACATTGATCTTGGAGTATCAAAGGAAGATAACTTGAATTTTCCTTGTGAAATAATATCTCCTTCATCTATTTCAGATGATAAAAAATGAATAGTTACGCCACTTTCTTTTTCATTATTAGCCAATATATACCATCCGGAGTGCGCTCCTCTATACTTAGGAAGCAACGTAGGATGCACGTTAATAAAATTTTCTGCCGAATTTAATCCTTCTTTATGTATTAATAAAGGAAAACCTATCGTTACAGCAAGTTGGGGATTAAGCTTTTGTAGTAATGGAACTAACGTTCCTTTATCTATAATTGATAAAGGAACATTTAATTTTTTGCATGCTTCTTCCCATGAATCTAGTCTACTTTTTTGTCCGGCAAATGCAATCACATGATCAATTTTTATACCTGCTCCGCAACACCTATATAGGCATAATTCCCTGTTATTCCCGACAAGAAATACTATACTCATTTTTTACTCTCCCCATAAATTATAAGGTAATATATAAATCCCTTTATATTCCTTCTTCACTTTATTAACATCTTTAGATAAAATATTGGAAGCGTCACCTATAACTTTAGTCATATATATATGTTTTCCCTCTTTAGCTCCCCAACGTGCTTTATAATTATATACCCCTGATTTTTCAGGGCTTGATTCCCAATTGTATAGTTCATACTTATTTTGTATTAACCAATTAAAAATACTGTCTAGAACTACCGTATTTGAAAAAACATTTAAATTTCCTCCTGTATATGCAGAAGCAAAGTAATCAGCAATTTTGTTACCTAAAAGGATTAAAGTACCGCCTATCATTTCTCCTTTATTATACCCACAAAAAAGCTTTGCCTTATCTTGTGAAACAAGCTCTTCATAAATTTTTAAAAATAATTCTTTTGGATATGGGTTTGCTCCTACTTCCTTATACCTTTCAAAGTAGATTTTATACCATTCATTCCATTTATCCATAGAATTTTCTATACTTATTGTAATTCCACTGAGGTTACCTCTCCTTATTTCATTCTTAAAAGCAGCTCTCCTTTTGGCTCTTAATTTTTTAACTGGATGGTCATTTAACAAACTATATTGATAAAAATTACTATAACAGTAATCAGGTTTAAAAACCTCCTTATACATTTCAAGATTAACTTCTTGAAATGGAGGTGTACAAAGTGTTACTGTTATACAATCTTCATTTATAGCAATTTGAAATAGCTTATCTATCAATTTGCGCCATACTAAAAAATCAACTACTGGAAAACCTCCATACACAATAAAGGGATTACAGTGTATAACACTTCCATATATTCCATTATATTTAACAAAAAAGAAAAAGTTTTTAATTTTTCCTTTTTCATGGGCAATTAGAAGGTTGCAATTAAAATGCTTGAAAGATTGAAAAACCTTAAACCAAACTGGACTTATCTGTGGGATTATACTTTTTTGTTTAATTATCCACTTTTCAATTGTTCTTTCCCATTCAGAAAAATCCTTATCACTTTTTATTTGAACAATGGATACCAAAGTATAACACTCCCTCTCTATTAAAATGCATTATTAAATATATATATCATCTTCTTCTAATTTTTTAAATATTTTATTATTTTTACTCTTAATAAAGGCATTCATAGCATCCGCCATTGTTACCCCAGGATAAGCCCAAATAATAGGATGCAATAATATTGAAAGTTTAGAGTTGCTGTCAATATTAAACCAACTCTCCGGACTTCCTTCACGCCAAATTCTATTAGAGTCAGAGAGGTACTTTATTTCTTTAAAAAAAGATTCATTATATGTTGAATAAAATCCTTTGTAGTTTTTTCCCAATATTGAACTTGGTGGGTTATGGAATGAGACCACCTTATCAAAGGTATCAGGGTACATTACACTTAATAAGGAGAAGTCTTTTTCAACTTTGTCAATAACATAATCATTTTTTACTTTTTTATCTCTTATAACCTCTAAATCACAATGAAGTCCAACCCTATGTCCTAATCTCTTCACCAAATTAATAGTCTCTCTACCTTCTATTGAAAAAATATTATAAAACCAACTATTAGTCATAAAAAAATAAGTAGATTTAATACCTTCTTCATACTCGATCTTAGCCATTTTTTTGACTGCAGGTAACTCTATATCAACATCATGTCTCCATAAAATGAAAGGTTTATTTACTTTTTTTTCTTCCCCAAAAAATATATCCAGGTACCCATTTTTTTTTGAATATCTATATAAATTTCTTAACCTTTGCTCTGAAAAATCTATTTGGTTATAACTATTCATTCTAACAATTCACCTACTTTTGGAGGACGTTCCGCAGAATATTTTGTAATTAAAAGAGAACCATTTAATGTTTTCACCACAAATTCCTTTTCATTATAAGAAATAAAAACAACTTCGCCTTTTTTTGCCGAATTAAACAAGTCATTAGTAAATGGTTGTGCTTCCCACACCATAACCTTCCCTTTATCTTCCTTATAATAACAAAAAGCCCCTGGATATGGGGATGTTACTGCTCTAACAAGCCTGCATATGCTATTTGCTTCTAACTTCCAATTTATATGTCCATCTTCTGGAGTTCTTTTTTGATAATAAAACGGTTCACCTATCTGAGGAAAGGTCGGAAATTTCCCTTGAAAAAGTAGAGGCAAAAACTTTCTAATTAATTTAGCTTGTGCAATACTTGTTTTATAATAGAGTGAACGACAAGTATCCCATTGATTAATATCATACGCCTCCATACCAATAATATCACCATCATCAATACCGGGATTAATAAAAAACATATGTAAAATAAAACGGGTTTTGTTTTCCAAAATACTCCAATTTATTGGTGACCTACCTCTCCCCCATGGAAGAAAATTACTAGAACCATGAAATCCGATAGTACCAATATTTATACATTCTAATATCGATTCAGGAATCAATCTTTGCCAACCAATAACCATTAATATATCGGGATTAATATTGCGTATAGTTTCTTGATCATTAACATCTTTGAGGTCATAGTATTCTACGTACGAGCATGGAATGTTATTTTCTTTTGACCAATTTGTTAAATCAACATAATTTGTAACCTTATTTATATTCACATTTTCTTGTTTTAAAGTAATAATATGGTCAGGCTTACACCCATACATTATTAAGGCATTTAATGTATCAACAGTTTCCTCCAAACAACCTATTACAACAAACTTTTTATTCATATTTTGATATTATCTCCTTAAAAGATGTGGTAATATAATTTACATCTTCTTCACTTAATTGTGGATGTAAAGGTAATGCTAAACCATTTTGATATAACCTTGAGGCATTAGGGAAGTCTCTAGGTATATAACTGTATTTATTTTTATAGTGATACATCAAATGAACAGCCTGTGCCCCAAGATTTGATTCAATCCCTTTGTCCTTAAGCTCAGAAATGATTTTACTTCGTTCAAAGATATCACTAAGCAAAATCATAAAGGTTTGCCAAGCATGTCCTTCTACTTTCTGAGGAAGAAAAATATTTTCCAAATTATTTAATCCTGCTAAGTATTGTTCTACAATTAATCTACGCTTTTGAATTAACTTCTCATAGTCATTTAGTTGATCAATCCCTATTACTGCTTGAAATTCTGTCATGCGATAGTTCAGCCCTGGAATAATAAAGTCAATTTCACCTTCATTATTTTCTATCCCATGATTTCTTAATAAAGATAACTTCTTAAATAGCTTTTGATCTTTAGTTACTACCGCTCCCCCTTCTCCAGTAGTTATCGCTTTTCTTGGATGCCATGAAAAGCACCCTACATCACCAAATGTACCAACATGCTTTCCGTTCCATTCTGTTCCAAGAGCACAGGCTGCATCTTCAATTACATATAACCCATATTTATATGCAATCTTCATAATTTCTGTCATGTTTGATGGTGCCCCAAACTCATGAACAACAATTATCGCTTTTGGTTTTTCTTCACCTTTAAATACATTGAGTGCTTCCTCCAATATATCGACATCTATATTATAAGTGCCTAACTCAACATCAATTAAATAAGGACGGGCCCCCACTACTTCTACAACATTTGCAGTTGCCGGAAATGTAAATGCAGGTATAAAAACCGCATCACCCTTTTTTATTTCTAAAGCCATTAAAGCTAAATGTAGTGCTGCCGTTCCACTAGTTGTTGCTAAAGCATAAGATATATGCATGTATTCTTTTAAAGCAGTTTCTAAACTCTCAACATTTTTACCCTGCACTAACATACCGGACCTCAAAACTTTATTTACTTCATTAATAGCCTTCTCACTAATATTAGGTTGAGTTAAACGTATCATTATGCTTTCTCCCTATAGAAATCTGCCGTACTTTTTATCCCTTCTTCCAAATCAACCTTTGCCTCAAAACCAATTAACCTTTTCGCTTTTTCAATTGTAGGTATTCTAAGCTCTATATCCGCTCCATTTTTTTGTATGAAATTGATTTTAGAATTTGAGCCAAGTACTCTTATAATAGTGTTAGCCAAACCATATATTGTTGTTACTGTTCGCGAGTTTCCAATATTAAATGATTCACCTATAGCATTGGTAGAATTCATACAGCGGATAATCCCCTCAACCATATCATCTATAAAGCACCATGCTCTAATTTGTGTACCATCACCATGAATTTCAATTTCCTTATCTTTTAGGGCTTTCTTTATAAATGTACGAATTGCTCCCTCCCCAACTTGACCTGGTCCATATACATTAAAAGGGCGGACTGTTACCGTTGGCAACCCTCTTTCTTTAAAATAAGCATAAGCTAAATGTTCTTCTGATAATTTACTCACCGCATAAGTCCACCTAGCTTCTCCCACAGCCCCTAATACCGTGGGACTAGTTTCTTCTGAGCGAAATGCAATCTGTCCAAACACCTCACTGGTGCTAAAACAAATAACTCTTTTACAATTGGATAAAGAGCTTGCAGCCTCCAAAACATTTAAAGAACCAGCCATATTAACTTTCATCGTTGTAATTGGACTTTTAATAACCGTATCTACGCCAGCAATCCCAGCAGCATGTACTACATAAGTTGAACCTTGTATTGATCTATTTAGTAATTCAATATCTAAGATATCTCCCTTTATAATTTTAAGGTTTTTATGATTATAAAAAGTCTTATCCCTTATGGAGTCCCTTGAAAAATTATCATACACAATTATTTGATTATTTTCGATAAGACTTTCAATTAATGCTGATCCTATAAACCCTGCTCCACCAGTAATAAATATTGATTCACCATATAACTTACCATTTTCTTTAACCATATATATTCTCCTTACTTTTTGATTTTTCAGCTTTTTTTAAAATAAACATACTGGTCGAAAATAGGATTTACCCATATTACTA